>NZ_CP014518.1:1260068-1890103 GCF_001577305.1 Sinomonas atrocyanea | reverse complement strand
GGGCCGTTCTGCTGCGGCTCGGCGGCCTGGAGCGCGAAGCCGGCGGCAGCGGCGGCGTCGAACGCGTTGCCCCCGCGTTCGAGCATCGCCATGCCCGCCTGGGCGCCGATCCAGTGGGTCGCCGAGACCATGCCGAAGGTGCCGGCGAGCTCGGGCCGGGTCGTGAAGTCCATCACCCCACGCTAGCCCTACCAGAGGTGCGGTGCGGGGCGGCGCGTGCTGGGCAGCGCGTTCTCCTCGCGCCAGCGGTGGAGGAACTCGGGCAGCACGAGGTCTGCGGGCGGCCGGCCGGTCTCGGCGAAGATCTCCTCGTTGGCCACCGGCCCGGACTTCGAGACCAGGCGCGTGGCGAGGTAGGCGCGGGCGTAGATCTCGCCGCCGGCCACCATGCGCTGCTCGAAGAAGATGGCCTTCTCGTCGAACGCGATGATCCTGGTCTCGATGGTGTAGGCCTGCCAGAGCGTCAGCGACCTGCGGAACGTGATGGTCTCGAGGTTCACCACGGGGCTCCAGCCGCGGGCGCGCATGCGGTCCCACATCCCGGCCCGCACCATGAGGTCGAACCTGCCGAGGTCCATGAGCGAGAAGTACATCCCGTTGTTGACGTGCAGGGCGATGTCGATGTCGGTGGGAAGGACGCGCAGCTTCAGGGACGAGGTCCCCCAGAGGCTCAGCGGAGGCCGCCGGCGCGAGGTGACCAGGAGCATCAGGGTTCGCAGGAGCAGGTGCATGCCGCTATGTTACCCGTGGGTAACCGTGGGGGGTCACGCGCCGCGCAGGACGGGGACGAGGCGCTCGATCACCTCCGGGTCCTCGATCGTGGAGGGCACCGTGTACGCCTCGCCGTCGGCGATCTGCCGCATGGTCTTGCGCAGGATCTTCCCCGAGCGCGTCTTGGGCAGGGCGTCGACGACGAGCGCCTGCTTGAAGTCCGCCACCGCGCCGATCTGCGAGCGCACGAGCGCCACGAGCTCGGAGGCGAGCGCTTCCTCGGACACCTCTGCGCCTGCCTTGAGCACCACGTAGCCCACCGCGCGCTGGCCCTTGAGCGTGTCCTTGAGGCCGATCACGGCGCACTCGGCAACCGCCGGGTGGCCCGCGAGCACCGCCTCGATGGCCCCCGTCGAGAGGCGGTGGCCGGCCACATTGATGATGTCGTCGGTGCGGCCCATGACGAACACGTACCCGTCCGCGTCGCGGTAGCCGGAATCGCCCGTCGCGTAGCAGCCGGGGAAGGCGCTCAGGTAGGAGGAGATGTAGCGCTCGTCGTTGTGCCAGAGCGTGGTGAGGGTGCCGGGCGGGAGCGGCAGCCGCAGGACGATGTTGCCCTCCTCGCCGGACGCGACGGGCTCCCCGGCGCCATCGAGGATGTCCAGGTCGTAGCCGGGCATCGGCACCGACGGCGACCCCGCCTTGAGCGGGAGGTCCTCGAGCCCGCGCGGGCTGCCGCAGATCGCCCAGCCGGTCTCCGTCTGCCACCAGTGGTCGATCACCGGGACCTCCAGCTTCTCCCCGGCCCAGCGGTACGTCTCGGGGTCCAGGCGCTCGCCGGCGGCGTAGAGGCGCTCGAGCGAGGAGATGTCGTAGCCGGCGAGCAGCTCGGCCTCCGGGTCCGCGCGGCGGATGGCCCTCAGGGCGGTGGGCGCCGTGAAGAGGACCTTGACCCGATGGTCCGCGACGACGCGCCAGAACGCCCCGGCATCCGGGGTGCCCACGGGCTTGCCCTCGTACAGCACCGTCGTGGCCCCGGCCAGGAGGGGCCCGTAGACGATGTAGGAGTGGCCCACGACCCAGCCGACGTCCGAGGCCGTCCACATGACCTCTCCGGGCCCCACTCCGTAGAGGTTCTTCAGGGTCCAGGCGAGCGCGACCGCATGGCCGCCATTGTCCCGCTGGACGCCCTTCGGGGTGCCGGTGGTGCCGGAGGTGTAGAGCACGTAGAGCGGATGGGAGGCCGCGACGGGCACGCATGCTGCCGGCGCGGCGGAGCGGAGGGCGGCGTCGTAGTCCTCCCAGCCGGGGTAGTCCTCGAGCTGGTGCGCGAACCCCGGGCGCACCTTGACGAGGACGGGGAGCTCCGGCAGCTCCGCAATCCCCAGGGCCTCGGCGACGGCCGGGAGGTATTCGACGCGGCGGTTCGGCTCGATGCCGCCGCTGGCCGTCACGATGAGCCTGGGGCGCGCGTCCCTGATCCTGGCGGCGAGCTCGCGCGGGGCGAATCCCCCGAACACCACGGAGTGGACGGCTCCGAGCCGCGCACACGCGAGCATGGCGACGACGGCCTCCGGGACCATGGGCATGTAGATGACGACGCGGTCCCCGGTCCCGACGCCGCGGGCGGCCAGGGCGCCGGCGAATCGCGCCACGAGGTCGGTCAGCTGCGCATAGGTCAAGGTGGCCCTCGTGCCGGTCACGGCGGAGTCGTAGACCAGGGCGGCCGCGTCGCCGCGGCCGCCGGCCACGTGGCGGTCCAGGGCGTTGTAGGCGGTGTTGAGGGTGCCGCCCGGAAACCACCGGTAGAGCGGCGGCTCGGAGCCGTCCAGTGCTGCTGTGGGCTCTTCCACCCAGTCGACGGCCTTGGCGGCGTCGAGCCAGAAGGCCTCGCGGTCCGCCAGGCTCCGGCGGTAGACCTCGGCGTACGGTCCCGTCCCCTGTGTCACTGTCCCTTGGGTCATGGCAGCACTCCTCACTTCCTCGTGATGGGGTTCAGCGTAGGGCAGCAGCCGGGCGGACGACAAGGGTTCTGTATACATTGTCTGCTGGGATCCGGGGCAGCGGCCTTGATTTCGGCCTGCTGGCCTGCGAATGTATACAGAGAACGACTGAGGGACGAGGGAACGAGTCTGGAGAGGAGAGCCGTGAAGGCCAGCGACCGCGCCTACGCGTCACTGCGCGAGGACATCGTGGAATGGCGGCTGCCTCCCGGGACCGTGCTGGGCGAGGTCGAGCAGTCGGAGCGGCTCGGCGTCTCGCGCACCCCGCTGCGCGAGGCCCTGGCCCGCCTCACCGCGGAGGGCCTCGCCTCGGCCCAGCGCGGGCGCGGTGTGGTGGTCAGCGACATCTCCCTGGCCCACATCGACGAGCTGTTCGAGCTGCGCGAGGCGCTCGAGGCGAAGGCGGCCGCGCTCGCAGCACTGCGCGGGGACCGCGCACGGTTCGCCGGGCTGCGCGACCGCTTCGCCGCCGCCTCCACCCTCCTGCACGACGACGACCCGCAGCGCCACCAGTACTACGCGCTCGCGGCAGAGCTCGATGCAGCGATCGACGACTCGATCGCCAATGCCTACCTCACCCAGTCGCTCGAGGGCCTGCGCGTCCACCTCACCCGTGTGCGGCGCCTGGCCAAGGACGATGCCGCACGCCTGAGGCAGGCAGCCTCCGAGCACGCTGCCATCGCCGGGGCGATCGCCGACGGCAACGCCCACCTCGCGGCGGCGGCCACCGCCGTCCACCTCAGCAACAGCCTGCAGCACATCAAGAACACCCACCCGCTCCCCTGAGCCCCACCGGAAGGTCTGCCATGGTCGAGATGCACAAGGTCCGCGTCTACAAGAGCGAGGAGAACCTCCCCCGCGAGGACCAGCTCGCGCACAAGATCGCCACGGTCGCTGCCGACCCCGTCGAGGTCTCCGACGAGGTCACCGAGATGATCGTCAACCGGATCATCGACAACGCCTCGGTCGCGATCGCCTCGCTCAACCGCGGCCCCATCGTCGCCGCGCGGGCGCAGGCGCTGGCCCACGCGCCGTCGTCCGGCGGGAAGGGCGCGCTCCTCTACGGCATCACCGACCGGGTCTCCCCGGAGTGGGCCGCCTGGGCCAACGGCGTGGCCGTGCGCGAGCTCGACTACCACGACACGTTCCTCGCGGCCGAGTACTCCCACCCGGGCGACAACATCCCGCCGATCCTCGCGGTGGCCCAGCACGTCGGCTCGACCGGCCGGGACCTGATCCGCGGCATCGCCACCGGGTACGAGATCCAGGTGGACCTCGTGAAGGCCATCAGCCTCCACAAGCACAAGATCGACCACGTCGCCCACCTCGGTCCCTCCGCGGCCGCAGGGATCGGCACGATGCTCGGGCTCGACGTCGAGACCATCTTCCAGGCCGTCGGCCAGGCGCTGCACACCACCACGGCGACCCGGCAGTCCCGCAAGGGCGAGATCTCCACGTGGAAGGCCCACGCCCCCGCGTTCGCCGGCAAGATGGCGGTCGAGGCCGTCGACCGCGCCATGCGCGGGCAGACCTCCCCGGTGCCGATCTACGAAGGCGAGGACGGGGTCATCGCGTGGATGCTCGACGGCCCCGACGCGGCCTACGAGGTCCCGCTGCCCGCGCCGGGCGAGGCGAAGCGGGCCATCCTCGACACCTACACGAAGGAGCACTCCGCCGAGTACCAGGCCCAGGCCTGGATCGACCTGGCCCGGAAGCTGCACCGCGAGCACCCCGAGGTGACCGACCCGCAGAACGTGGCCAGCATCCTCATCAGGACCAGCCACCACACCCACTACGTCATCGGCTCCGGAGCGAACGACCCGCAGAAGTACGATCCGACCGCGTCCCGCGAGACCCTGGACCACTCGATCCCCTACATCTTCGCCGTGGCCCTCCAGGACGGCACGTGGCACCACGTCGACTCCTACTCCCCCGAGCGCGCCGGCCGGCCCGACACGGTGGCCCTGTGGCACAAGGTCACCACGGAGGAGGACCCGGAATGGACGCGCCGCTACCACTCCCTCGACATCGCGGAGAAGGCCTTCGGCGGCTCCGTGGTCATCACGCTCACGGACGGGACCGTGATCGAGGACGAGATCGCCGTGGCGGACGCCCATCCACTCGGAGCGCGGCCCTTCGGCCGCGAGCAGTACATCGCCAAGTTCCGGACCCTCGCCGCCGAGTCCGTGGCCCCCGAGGAGATCGAGCGCTTCCTCGACGCCGTGCAGCGGCTCCCCCAGCTCGGCGCCGGGGAGCTGGACGCGCTCAACATCGTCGCCAAGGAGGGCGTGATCGATCTCGCCTCCGCCCCGAAGGGACTCTTCTGATGCTGTACTCGACCACCACCCCCGAGCAGAAGCGCGTCAGGCTGCGCGAGATCCTCGGCTCGGGAACGCTGCAGCAGTTCCCGGGAGCCTTCAGCCCCCTCTCCGCGCGCCTCATCGAGGAGAAGGGCTTCCCGGGGGTGTACATCTCCGGGGCGGTCCTCGCCAACGACCTCGGCCTGCCGGACATCGGGCTGACCACCCTCACGGAGGTGGCCACCCGCGCCGGGCAGATCGCGCGGATGACCGACCTGCCCGCCATCGTCGACGCCGACACCGGATTCGGCGAGGCCATGAACGTGGCCCGGACGGTCCAGGAGCTCGAGAACGCCGGCCTGGCCGGGATGCACATCGAGGACCAGGTCAACCCCAAGCGCTGCGGCCACCTCGACGGCAAGGCTGTGGTGGACCTCGACACGGCGCTCCAGCGCGTCAGGGCGGCGGCCGACGCCCGCCGCGATCCGAACTTCCTCATCATGGCCCGCACCGATGTCCGGGCCACCGGCGAGGGGGCGGCGGGCCTGGAGGCCGCCGTCGAGCGCGCGAAGGCCCTCGTCGAGGCGGGAGCCGACGCGATCTTCCCCGAGGCCATGGCCAGCCTCGAGGAGTTCCGGGCGATCCGCGACGCCGTGGACGTGCCGGTGCTGGCGAACATGACCGAGTTCGGCAAGAGCCGGCTGTTCACGGCCGAGGAGCTCGCCGGCGTCGGGATCAACCTCGTGATCTACCCGGTGACCCTCCTGCGCATGGCCATGGGCGCCGCGGAACGCACCCTCGAGAGCATCCGCGCGGACGGGACCCAGGAGGCCCAGGTCGCGAACATGCTGACTCGCTCCCGCCTCTACGAGCTGGTTGACTACGAGGCGTACAACCGTTTCGACACCGGCGTGTTCAACTTTCAGGTTCCCGGCCGATACTGAGGCCACGGGGCCATTGACGAAGGAGTCCTGCGATGACACAGGTGCCCAACACCGAAGAGATCAAGAAGGGCCTTGCCGGCGTGGTGGTGGACTACACCGCCATCTCGAAGGTGAACCCTGAGACCAACTCGCTCCTCTACCGGGGCTACCCGGTGCAGGAGCTCGCCGCCCGGTGCAGCTTCGAGGAGGTGGCCTACCTGCTGTGGCACGGCGAGCTGCCCACCCCCGAGCAGCTGGCCGAGTTCGAGGCGCACGAGCGGTCGGGCCGGGCGCTCGACCCGCTCCTGAAGCGGCTCATCGACGACCTGCCGGCCACGTGCCACCCGATGGACGTGTGCCGCACCGCGGCGAGCATCCAGGGTGCACGCCACCCCAGGGCCGGCGACTCCTCCCGTGAGGCGAACCTGACCAAGGCCGTCGAGCTGTTCGCGGCCATGCCCGCGGTGGTGGCCTACGACCAGCGGCGGCGCCGCGGCCAGGAGCTGGTCGAGCCGCGCGAGGACCTCGGCTATTCCGCGAACTTCCTGTGGATGACCTTCGGCGAGGAGGCCGCCCCCGAGGTGGTGCGGGCGTTCGAGGTCTCGATGATCCTGTACGCCGAGCACTCGTTCAACGCCTCGACGTTCACCGCCCGTGTCGTGACCTCGACCCTCTCCGACCTCCACTCGGCCGTGACCGCCGCGATCGGAGCCCTCAAGGGCCCGCTCCACGGCGGGGCCAACGAGGCCGTCATGGAGACGTTCGAGGAGATCGGCATCCGGACGGACGAGACCCACGAGCAGGCCAAGACCCGCGCGAAGGCCTGGATGGACGAGGCCCTCGCCGCCAAGAAGAAGGTCATGGGTTTCGGCCACCGCGTCTACAAGCACGGCGACTCGCGGGTGCCCACCATGAAGGCCGCGCTCGACGACCTCATCGCCTTCTACGGCCGCCCGGAGATCCTGGGCCTGTACGACGGGCTCGAGCAGTCGATGGACGAGGCGAAGGGCATCAAGCCGAACCTCGACTACCCGACCGGCCCGGCCTACCACCTCATGGGCTTCGACATCCCCACGTTCACGCCGCTGTTCGTGGCCAGCCGGATCGTCGGCTGGACCGCCCACGTGATGGAGCAGCTCGAGAGCAACTCGCTCATCCGCCCGCTCTCGGCCTACAACGGCCCCGACGAGCGCCACCTGGACTGACCCGCCCGGGCGGCCCCGTCTCGGAGGGCCTTCGCGGACTCACTGGCCGAGGACAGCGAAACGGAACACCGTCTCGTTGTCCTCGGCCATTTCCACGTAGAAGTCCGCGACCGTGCCCGCCAGGACGAGGGGAAGCCAGTGGTCGGCGTCCTGCCACATGCCCTCGACCGGCAGGGCCTCGACCGGGTACCACGAGGGCTCGATCTCCTCGCTCTCGCCGATCTCTCCGTCCCAGACGGTCGCGGTGAACATGGTGCACGCCATGTCCCATGCGGGCCGGGCGGGGAACCGGAAGTCGACGGTGCCGGCGGGCACCAGCACGGCGGCGTCGAGCACGACGCCGGCCTCCTCCTCGAGCTCCCGCACGGCGGCCTCCGCGGGGGTCTCCCCCGGTTCGATGTGGCCGCCCAGGCCGACGATCTTGCCCCGGCCGAAGCCGCGCTTCTTGCGTCCGAGCAGGACCTCCCGCCCCGCCGCCGTCTCGCGCAGCAGGAAGCACAGCGCCACCGGCGCGCCCATCAGGGCGCACCTCCGCGCGTTCCGGCACCGGCGCTCATCCGCGGGCCCTCGGGTGCGCCGCCGCGTAGACCTCGCGCAGGGTGTCAGCGGTGACGAGGGTGTACACCTGCGTGGTCGTCACCGAGGCATGCCCCAGCAGCTCCTGGACGACGCGGACGTCCGCACCGCCCTCGAGGAGATGGGTGGCGAAGGAGTGCCGGAGGGTGTGCGGGGAGACGTCGCGGTCGATCCGGGCCTTCTCCGCGACATCCTTGAGGATGGTCCAGGCGCTCTGCCGGCTCAGCCTGCCGCCGCGGGCGTTGAGGAAGAGGCCGGGCGTGCCCCGTCCCTTGGCCACGAGGGCGGGGCGGCCGCGGACGATGTAGGCGTCGAGCGCGCGGGCCGCGTAGGAGCCGATCGGGACGAGGCGCTCCTTGGAGCCCTTGCCGAAGAGCCGGACCACGGCCGGGCCGCCGTCGGCCGCTTCGAGCCGCAGGTCGTCCACATCGAGGCCGACGGCCTCGCTGATGCGGGCACCGGTCGCGTACAGGAACTCCAGGAGCGCCCGGTCGCGCAGGCCGGAGGGTGTGTCCGCCGAGGCCGCTTCGAGGATCCGGGTGACCTCGTGCACGGTGATGGCCTTGGGCAGGCGCTGCCCGGCGAGCGGAGGGTGGACGTCCGCGGCGGGGTCGTCCGCGGTGGTGCCCTCGAGGGCCCAGAACCGGTGCAGGCCGCGCACCGCGACCACGGTCCTCGCCGCGGATCGGGCGGTCAGCGGGCTGCCGCCGTCGGCCCCGTCACGCAGCGCCTGGGCGAAGCCGCCCACGTGGCGCCGCTCGATGCCGCGGGGCGAGACGACGCCCTCGCCCGCGAGATAGGCGCCGTAGCGCGCGAGGTCCCGCCGGTAGGCCGCGAGGGTGTTCGCGGCGAGGCCGCGCTCGACCGCGAGGTGGCGCAGGTAGTCCTCGACGGCGCGTGCGAGCGCCGCGGGGACATCTGCCACCGGCGCAGGTACGGGGGCGGCGGCGCCTGCCGCGACGGCAGGCGCGGGATCGGGAGCCTGCACGGCCACGCCGCTCAGCGCTGGGCCGGGTGGGCCGGCCACGGGCTGTCCCCGGGACGCAGCGAGGCATACCCGCTGCGCCGCGCGGCATCCGCGGCGAGCACCGCGACGACGGCACTGGGGTTGTGGAGCCGGCCGGAGAGGACGGCCTGCACGGCGTCCTCGAGCTCCACCCAGACGAACTCGATCTCCGCCTCCTCGTCGGTGCGCTCGTGCCGGTCGGCGTGCGGGATCTCCGTCAGCCCCCGGGCGAGGAAGATCCGGATGGCCTCGCTCGAGGACCCCGGGGAGGTGAAGAACTCGGCGAGGATGTGCCACTCGGAGGCCGTCAGGTCCGCCTCCTCGGCGAGCTCCCGCGCGGCCGCGTCGAGCGCGTGCTCGCCCTCGACGTCGAGCAGGCCGGCCGGGATCTCCCACAGGTCCATGCCGACGGGGTGTCGGTACTGGCGCAGCAGCAGGATGCGGCCCTCGGCGTCCATGGGCAGGATCGCCACGGCCCCGGGGTGGTCGATGTAGTCCCGCTGGAGTGTGCCGGCGCCATCCGCGAGCTCGAAGGCGTCGCTGCGGACGTCCCAGATGCGCCCGCGGTAGACAGTCTCCGAGGACAGCACGCGCCGAGGACTCAGGGCGTCCTCGACTCCCGAGGCGCGGTGGCCGGACGTCGGATCGCCGTGCGCTCCCGGCGCGTGCGTGCCCATGGCGTTACTTGCCCTTGCCCGCAGCGGCCGCGGGGGCCTCGGCGGTGGCCTGGGTGCGGCCCTTTGGGGCCGCGGTGCCGGCCTGGCGCTCGAGGGCGGCCTTGACGAGGCCCACGAACAGCGGGTGCGGGCGCGTGGGGCGCGAGCCGAGCTCGGGGTGGGCCTGGGTGGCCACGTAGTACGGGTGCACGTCCTTGGGCAGCTCGACGAACTCGACGAGCTTCCCGTCCGGGGAGGTCCCGGAGAAGACGAGGCCCTTGGCAGCGATCTGCTCCCGGTAGGCGTTGTTCACCTCGTAGCGGTGGCGGTGGCGCTCGGCGACCTTCGTGGTCCCGTAGGTCTCCGCGACGACCGAGCCCTCGTCGAGGACCGCGTCGTAGAGGCCGAGGCGCATGGTGCCGCCCAGGTCGCCCTTGCCCTCGACGATGTCGAGCTGCTCGGCCATGGTGGCGATCACGGGGTACTTCGAATCGGGCTCGAACTCGCTCGACGAGGCGCCCTCGAGGCCCACGACGTTGCGCGCGTACTCGATGACCATGCACTGCAGCCCCAGGCACAGGCCCAGGGTGGGCAGGCCGGTCTGGCGGGCGAGGGTCAGGGCGCCGAGCTTGCCCTCGAGGCCGCGGATGCCGAAGCCGCCGGGCACGAGGATCGCGTCCACTCCGGCGAGGGCCTTCTTGGCCCCGGCCGGGGTCTGGCACTCGTCCGAGGCGACCCAGCGGATGTTGACCTTGGCATCGTTGGCGAAGCCGCCGGCGCGCAGGGCCTCGGTGACGGACAGGTAGGCGTCCGGGAGGTCGATGTACTTGCCGACGAGCGCGATCTCGACCTGGTGCGCGGGGTGGTGGACCACCTCGAGCAGCCGGTCCCACTTGGCCCAGTCGACGTCCTTGAACGGCAGGTCGAGGGCCCGCACGATGTACGAGTCGAGGCCCTGGGCGTGCAGCACCTTCGGGATGTCGTAGATGCTCGGGGCATCGGGGCAGCTGATCACGGCGTCGGTGTCGACGTCGCACATCCGGCCGATCTTGTCCCGCATCGCGTCCGGGATCGCGCGGTCCGAGCGGATGACAATGGCCTCCGGCTGGATGCCGATCGAGCGGAGCGCCGCGACCGAGTGCTGGGTCGGCTTGGTCTTGAGCTCCTGCGACGGGCCGATGTATGGCACGAGGGACACGTGCACGAAGAAGACGTTCGTCCGGCCCACGTCCTGGCGGACCTGGCGGGCCGCCTCGAGGAACGGCTGGGACTCGATATCGCCCACCGTGCCGCCGATCTCGGTGATGATCACGTCCGGGGCGTTCTCGCCCTCGGAGGGCAGCCGCATGCGCCGCTTGATCTCATCGGTGATGTGCGGGATGACCTGGACGGTGTCGCCGAGGTACTCGCCGCGGCGCTCCTTGGCGATCACGGTCGAGTACACCTGGCCGGTGGTCACGTTGGCCGAGCCGTCGAGGGACTCGTCGAGGAAGCGCTCGTAGTGGCCGATGTCGAGGTCGGTCTCCGCGCCGTCCTCGGTGACGAAGACCTCTCCGTGCTGGAAGGGGTTCATCGTGCCCGGGTCCACATTGAGATAGGGATCGAGCTTCTGCATCGTGACCGAGAGGCCGCGGCCGCGCAGCAGGTGGCCGAGGCTGGATGCCGTCAGGCCTTTCCCGAGCGAGGAGGCCACGCCACCGGTGACGAAGATCTGCTTGGTCGTCTTGGCGGAGTCTGAGAAACGGGAATGAGTTCGCTGCACCACGGAGTTCGAGCTTATCACCGATTCCGCGGCCAGCCTCCCGCCCGCGGGCGTGTCTCCCGCGTGTCCCCGGGGCCGGCGGCTCAGCCGGCGGCGGCCGCCCGCGAGGACTGGGCGTCCTCGAGGAGCTCGAGGGCGTGCGCTCGGGCGCTGGCGGAGTCCTCCTGGCCCGCCAGCATGCGCGCGAGCTCGACGACGCGCTCGGACTCGTCGAGGACCCGGACGTCGCTCGAGGTGACCCCCGCGACGCCGTCCGCCGAGCGGCCCGAGGCGAGCGAGGTCTTGATCACCGTGATGTGCCGGTCGGCGAAGGCGGCGACCTGGGGCAGGTGGGTCACGACGAGCACCTGGACGTGGCGGGCGAGCATGGCGAGCCTGCGCCCGATCTCGACCGCGGCGCGGCCGCCCACCCCGGAATCGACCTCGTCGAAGACGAAGGTGGGCACCGGGTCCACTGCCGCCAGGACCACCTCGATCGCGAGCATGACGCGCGAGAGCTCGCCGCCCGAGGCGCCCTTGCCCAGCGGGCGCGCAGGGGCGCCCGCGTGCGGCTGCAGGAGGATCGCCACCGTGTCCGCGCCGTCCGGCCCGAGCTCCCCGGTCTCCTCGACCTCGACCCGCAGGGACGCGTCCGGCATCGCGAGGGCCGTCAGCTCCTCGCTGACCCGCTCGGCGAGCTCCACCGCCGCGGCCCGGCGGAGGGCCGTCATCTGGCCGGCGAGCTCCACCAGACGGGCCTCGTCGTCGGCGATCTGCGCCGTGAGCGTCTCGATCCGCCCGTCGTCGTCCTGGAGCTCGAACAGGCGGGCCTGGCCCGTCTCGGCCCAGGCGATGACCTCCTCGAGCGTGGGGGCGTACTTGCGGGTCAGCCCGCCGAGGGCGGCCCTGCGCTCCTCGACCTCGGCGAGGCGACCGGGCCCCTCGGTGTCGAGGGACGCGGCGTAGCTGGCGAGCTCCTGGGCGATGTCCGCCAGGGCGTACCCCACATCGGCGAGCCTCTGCGCGGAGGCCCCGAGGGCGGCGTCGTGCTCCGCGACGTGCTCGAGCGCGCGGCGGGCGCCGTCGACGAGGGTCGTCGCGTCGGGCACCTCGCTGAAGTCCTCGGCGACGATGGCCTCGTGGGCCTCCTGCGCGGCCAGGCGCAGGGCTTCGGCGTTGGAGAGGCGCTCGGACTCGGCCTTGAGCGCGGCGTCCTCCCCCGGCTGGGGATCCACCTCGCTGATCTCGGCGAGGGCCGCGCCCAGCGACTCGGCCTCGCGGATCCGCTCGCGCGAGGAGGAGGTCAGCTCCTCGAGCTCCCGCCGCGCAGCGGTCCACGAGGCGTAGAGCGCACCGTAGGCGGCCCGCTCCTCGGCCAGCGGAGCGCCGGCGAAGGTGTCCAGCGCGTGCCGCTGCGCGGCGGGCCCCTTCAGGCGCAGCTGCTCGGACTGGCCGTGGATGACCACGAGCTGGGAGCCGACCTCGGCGAGGGCCCCCACGGGCGCCGAACGCCCGCCGAGGTGGGCCCTGCTGCGGCCGTCCGAGCCGACGGTGCGTGCCAGCAGGAGCTCGGCGGCGCCGTCGTGCTCCTCGACGTCCGCTCCCGCCTCTTCGGCGCGGACGACGGCGGCGTGGCCCGGCTCGAGCTTCACGGTCGCCTCCGCGAGTGCGGACTTCGCCCCCGTGCGCACGGCGCCGGCGTCCGAGCGGCCGCCGAGCAGCAGCCCGAGGGCGGTGACCACCATCGTCTTGCCCGCGCCGGTCTCGCCCGTCACGACGCTCAGGCCGGGTCCGAGCGGCAGGGCGGCGTCCGTGATGACACCCAGGTCGCGGATTCTCAGTTCCTCGATCATGCGTGCTCCTCATTGGCTGGATCGATGGCGCCGACGTCCCCGGCGGCGCGCTGGGCCCAGGCCACGGGCGGAACCTCCGGGACCATGGGCCCGGGCTCGGCGAGCGGGGCGCCGGGGGCCGGCCCCCGCCAGCCGTGGATGGGCAGTTCGAACTTGCGCACGAGGCGCGCCGAGAACGGCGTCGTGCTGATCCTCGCGAGCCGGACCGGCAGCGGCGACTTCGTCACCTCGACGCGGGAACCCGGCGGCAGGTCGACCGAGCGGCGCCCGTCGCACCACAGCACCGCGGCCGCGTCGGTGCGGCCCAGGATCTCGACCGCGAGGGTCGAGCGCGGGGAGACGACGAGCGGCTTGGCGAACAGTGCGTGGGCGCTGATCGGGGCGATGAGCAGGGCCTCGACCTCGGGCCAGACCACGGGGCCGCCGGCGGAGAACGCGTAGGCCGTGCTGCCCGTCGGTGTCGCGAGGACGATCCCGTCGCAGCCGTACGAGGTGAGCGGCTTGCCGTCGACCTCCGTGACGACCTCGATCATGCGCTCCCGGTTGGCCTTCTCGATGGCGGCCTCGTTGAGGGCCCACGTGTGCGCGACCTTCGTGCCGTGGTGCCAGACGGTCACGTCGATGGTCATGCGCTCCTCGACGGAGTAGCTCTTGGACGCGATCCACTGGACGGTCTGGGCCAGGTCGGCCCGCTCGCTCTCCGCCAGGAACCCGACGTGGCCGAGGTTGACCCCGAGCAGCGGGACGTCGACGTGGCGGACGAGCTCGGCCGCCCGCAGGATGGTCCCGTCCCCGCCGAGCACCATGACGAGTTCGACGTCCTCGAGCCGGACCTCCTCGCCGAGGACCTCGGTGGGGTGGTCGAGGCCGTCGAAGCGGGCCTCGAGGTGCGCCTGCTGCCCGGCGGGCATGACCGGGGACAGGCCCGAGCCGTACAGCTGGGCCGAGGCCTCGCGGGCGGCGAGCATCGAGTCCTCGCGGCCCAGGTGGGCAAGGAGCAGAATACGGCGGGTCACGCGGGCGCCTCCTGGGGGTCGGTGGCAGGCCAGTGGGCGGCGACCCACTCTGCAGGCTCCTGCCCGGGCGGTGCTGGGTGGCCGGCAGCCGGCGCGTCGCCGTCGTGCGCGAGCCAGAGGAAGTACTCGACGTTGCCGTCCTGGCCCGGCAGCGGGCTGCGGGCGAGGCCGCACAGGGCCAGCCCCTCGCGGGCTGCGGCCTCCGCGACGGCGGTGACCGCGCGGCGTCGTTCGCCGTCGGAGCTGACGACGCCGGTCCGCGCCAGCCGCTCGCGGCCCACCTCGAACTGGGGCTTGACCATGAGCAGGAGGTCGCCGCCCGCCTCGGTGCACGCGGCGAGGGCGCCGACGACGAGGGTGAGGGAGATGAAGGAGAGGTCCGCCACGGTGAGCGCGGCGGCCCCGCCGATCTGCTCCGGGCCCAGGTCGCGGACATTGAGGCCCTCGTGGACGCGGACGCGCGCGTCGTGGCGGAGCGCGTCGACGAGCTGGCCGTGGCCGACGTCGACCGCCACGACCTCGGCCGCGCCGGACTGCAGGAGCACGTCCGTGAAGCCGCCCGTCGAGGCGCCCGCGTCGAGGCACCGCTTGCCCCGCGGGTCGATGCCGCCGAACGCGGCCAGGGCGCCGGCGAGCTTGTGCCCCGCCCGGCTCACGTAGCGGTCGTGCTCGGTCTCGTCGACACTGATGTCCGCCTGCTCGTCGACGGGCTGGGAGGCCCGACCGGCCGCGGCGCCCGCGACGCGCACCGCACCGCTGGCGATCAGCTTCGCGGCGTGGGTGCGCGAGCGGGCCAGGCCGCGGTGCACGAGTTCGAGGTCGAGTCGGGCCACCGCTACTCCGCCGGCTCCGTGTCGAGGATCTCCGACAGGGCCGCGTGGAACGCGTCGAACGCGTCGGCCTGGTCGGCGAGCGGGCGGCCCGCTGCGGCATCCAGCGCCGCGAGGGCGGCATGGGCCTCTGGCAGCGCCGCCGCCGCGGCCGTGTGCGGATCCTCGCTCATGCGTCCCAGCTTAGCGAGACTCGGAGGCCGCTCGGCTCAGGCCCCGCGCCGTCAGTGTGCCCAGCGCAGCTCCGGGGCCGTCCGCTCCTCTGCCTCGGGCAGGGCAGCCCACCACGCGGCGCAGGCCGCGCGCCAGGCGTCCAGGTCCTCGCGGGACCCGGAGACCTCGACCACCTCGCCGTTGGTGCGCGCCGACGAGGTGCCGACGTGCCAGGCGCCCCCGGAGGCAACGGTCTCGGGGTATGGGCGGAACAGGTCGTCCAGCGTCCGCAGGATGTAGGTGGGCCGCTCGGCGTGGCGCGCCCCGAGGATGGACTGCTCGGTGTCGACGCCGGTGAGCACCACCGCGGTCGCGAAGCCCGCGCGGTTCCCTCCCAGGATGTCGGTGTCGAGCCGGTCACCCACCACGACGGGACGCCGCGAGCCGAGCCGCTCCGCCGCCGCGAGGAACAGGGGCGCCTCCGGCTTGCCCGCGACGAGCGGCTCACGGCCGGTAGCTGCGCGCACCGCGGCGACGAGTGTCCCGTTGCCGGGCGCGATGCCGCGTGCCTGCGGGATGGACATGTCCGTGTTGGTCGCGATCCACACCGCACCCGCTGCCACGGCGTAGGCGGCCTCGGCGAGGTCCCGCCAGCCGAGGTCCGGGCTGAAGCCCTGGATCACGGCGGCAGGGTCCTCCTCGGCCGACCACACCGGCGTCAGCCCGCGCAGCTCGACCTCGTGGGCCAGGGCGGCGCTCCCCGTCACCAGGACCCGGGCCCCGGCGGGCACCTGCTGCGCCAGCAGCGATGCACCCGCCTGGGCCGAGCTCACCACGTCGTCGTCCCCGGCTGGGGCGCCGAGCTCCCGGAGATGGGCGGCGACCTCGGCCGGGGAGCGGGAAGCGTTGTTCGTCACGTAGCCCAGGCGGACCCCGCGCGGGGCGAGCGACTGCAGTGCCTCGACGGCGCCCGGGATGGCGTGCGGGCCGGCGTAGACGACGCCGTCGAGGTCGGACAGGACGGCGTCGAACGCCTCGATGAGCTCGGCCATGCTACGCCTGGTGCTCCTCGCCGCCCGGCGCCTGCTCGTCCGCGGCGTCGGCCTCGAGGGGGGCGCCCTCGGTGGGCTCGACTGCGTCGTCGGTCTCGTGGATGCCGATCTCGTCCTCCGCCAGACCCGTCTCCTCGTCGTCGTCCTCGTCCGACGGCGCGTGGCCGGCGTCCTCCGCCGTCCCGCCGTCGCGCTCCTCGCCGGCGTCGTCGCGCGGAGACGCGGCAGCCGCCTTGGCGCGGCGCTCCTCGGCCTCGCGGCGCTCCTCGGCCTCGTCCCAGCCGAGATCGACGATCTCGGGCTCCTCGAACTCGCCCACGCCGAGCGCCTTCTCCGCGACACCGATCTGGCGGTACCACTTGGAGGCCTCCGACGAGCGTCCGGCGGCGGAGAGCGCGTCGGCATAGGCCTCGAAGAGGCGCGGGCTGAAGGAGAACGCCCGGTTGATGTCCAGCTGGGGGATCTCGAGCTCCGCGACGGCGCCCTCGTGGTCGCCCATGTCCGACCGCGCCCCGGAGGCCACGATCGCCAGCTCGGCCTTGTTGGCGTTGTCGAGCATGTTCCGCTCGTCCGAGTGGGCGAGCTCGAGCGCCTTCTCGGGACGGCCGAGGCCACGCTCGCAGTCCGCCATGTGGGCCAGGTGGATGCTCGAGCCGGTGATCCGGCGGAACGTGCGGAATTCGCGGAGTGCGTCGTCGTAGCGGCCCGCGGCGTAGGCAGTCATGCCGACGGCCTCCCGCACGGCGCCGATGCGGCCCCCGCGCCGGCTCGCGGCGAGGGCATGCTGGAAGGCGGCCTCGGGGTCATCCTCGATCAGGCGGCCCGCCATCACCAGGTGCTTCGCGACCCAATCGCTGTTGTTGCCCTCGAGGGTACGGAGCTGCCCGAGCGTTCCCCGATCCAGCTCGCGCCCGGTGACGTCCGGATCGATCTCCGGGGACCGCTCGCGGTCCGCCCGGTTCGAGACGCGCAGGTCCCCGGCATTGTGCGGGCGGGGACGCTCTTCTCGGCGCTCGCCGCGGTCGTCACGGTTGAACTGACGCGGACCACGGTCATCACGCTGCGGGCGATCACCGAACGGACGACGCTCACCACGATCGTCACGCTGGAAAGGACGACGCTCACCACGATCGTCACGCTGGAAAGGACGCGGACCACGGTCATCACGCTGCGGGCGATCACCGAACGGACGACGCTCACCACGATCGTCACGCTGGAAAGGACGACGCTCACCACGGTCGTCACGGTTGAACTGACGCGGACCACGGTCATCACGCTGCGGGCGATCACCGAACGGACGACGCTCACCACGGTCATCGCGGTTGAACTGACGCGGACCACGGTCATCACGCTGCGGGCGATCACCGAACGGACGACGCTCACCACGATCGTCACGCTGGAAAGGACGACGCTCACCACGATCGTCACGGTTGAACTGACGCGGACCACGGTCATCACGCTGCGGGCGATCACCGAACGGACGACGCTCACCACGATCGTCACGCTGGAAAGGACGACGCTCACCACGGTCGTCACGGTTGAACTGACGCGGACCACGGTCATCACGCTGCGGGCGATCACCGAACGGACGACGCTCACCACGATCGTCACGCTGGAAAGGACGACGCTCACCACGGTCATCGCGGTTGAACTGACGCGGACCACGGTCATCACGCTGCGGGCGATCACCGAACGGACGACGCTCACCACGGTCATCACGGTTGAACTGACGCGGACCACGGTCATCACGCTGCGGGCGATCACCGAACGGACGACGCTCACCACGGTCATCACTCTGGAACGGACGACGCTCACGGTCGTCGCGCTGCGGGTGGTCACCCGCGTCCCGCTGGCCGAACTGCCGCTCGTCGCGGTCGCCGTACGAGCGGCGCTCACCGAACTGATTGTCGCGGTTCCGGTCCCGGAAGCCGCGCGGGCGTCCGCCCGAGTTGCTCGTACCACGGAAGGGGCCACCCCGCCTGTCAGAGCTTCCGCCGTCGCCTTGGCCCCTGCGAGGACCGTTGTAGTCCCCCTGCCCGGGCCGCGCCCGTTCTGCTCTGCCATGATGGCTCCTCTTTCCGTGTATTCCTTGGATCGACGGCCTGTAGGCCGCGTCTCGTCACTATTGGTTTGACGGCCCAGTGCTCACCTGTGCGATGACGTCTGGCAACCATCAACAAGTCTACGGTGCTGCCAGCCGGGACGCGGTCCCGGGGCTTCTTTTGTGTGTTTAAGTGCGGGAGCCCCCCAACCGGGTGGTTGGGGGGCTCGACCGTGTGGTGTTGTCCGGCGGTGTCCTACTCTCCCACACCCTCGCGGGTGCAGTACCATCGGCGCTGTGGGTCTTAGCTTCCGGGTTCGGGATGGGTCCGGGCGTTTCCCCCACGCTATGGCCGCCGTAACCCTTCTACCCTTCCCGGCCCCTGTGTGGGGTGGGTGGGTGGTCTGTGGTCACGGGTTTCCGTGATGTGTATTCGGTTGTGGCGGTCCCGTGTCTGCCCTGTCCCCTGGTGGGGGGCGGGGTTTGTTGTCTGGGGACCGTATGGTGGACGCGGAGCATTGTGTGGTTCCACCGCACCCCTTTTTTTCCTTGCGGTGGTGGGGGGTGTGGTGTGTTGAGGTTGTCGGCCTATTAGTACCGGTCGGCTTCACGAGTCTTCAGTCCTCGTTTCCACGTCCGGCCTATCAACCCAGTGGTCTGCTGGGGGCCTCTCGCCCTTGACGGGCGTGGAGATCTCATCTTGAAGCGGGCTTCCCGCTTAGATGCTTTCAGCGGTTATCCCATCCGAACGTAGCCAACCAGCCGTGCACCTGGCGGTACAACTGGCACACCAGAGGTTCGTCCGTCCCGGTCCTCTCGTACTGAGGACAGCCCTTCTCAGATCTCCTGCGCGCGCAGCGGATAGGGACCGAACTGTCTCACGACGTTCTAAACCCAGCTCGCGTACCGCTTTAATGGGCGAACAGCCCAACCCTTGGGACCTACTCCAGCCCCAGGATGCGACGAGCCGACATCGAGGTGCCAAACCATGCCGTCGATATGGACTCTTGGGCAAGATCAGCCTGTTATCCCCGAGGTACCTTTTATCCGTTGAGCGACGGCCCTTCCACGAGGTGCCGCCGGATCACTAGTCCCGACTTTCGTCCCTGCTCGAGATGTCTCTCTCACAGTCAAGCCCCCTTGTGCACTTGCACTCGCCACCTGGTTGCCGACCAGGCTGAGGGGACCTTTGGGCGCCTCCGTTACTCTTTGGGAGGCAACCGCCCCAGTTAAACTACCCGTCAGGCACTGTCCCTGACCCGGATCACGGGCCGAGGTTCAGGTGTCCAAAGCGACCAGAGTGGTATTTCAACGATGACTCCACCGGCACTGGCGTGCCCGCTTCACAGTCTCCCACCTATCCTACACAAGCCGCTCCGAACACCAATACCAAACTGTAGTGAAGGTCTCGGGGTCTTTCCGTCCTGCTGCGCGTAACGAGCATCTTTACTCGTAGTGCAATTTCGCCGAGTTCACGGTCGAGACAGCGGGGAAGTCGTTACTCCATTCGTGCAGGTCGGAACTTACCCGACAAGGAATTTCGCTACCTTAGGATGGTTATAGTTACCACCGCCGTTTACTGGGGCTTGAATTCTCCGCTTCGCCATTGCTGGCTGACGGGTCCTCTTAACCTTCCAGCACCGGGCAGGAGTCAGTCCGTATACATCGTCTTGCGACTTCGCACGGACCTGTGTTTTTAGTAAACAGTCGCTTCCCCCTGGTCTCTGCGACCCATATCCCCTCCCAGGCGCGCGGCCTGTTCAAGGTCAGGGTCCCCCTTCTCCCGAAGTTACGGGGGCATTTTGCCGAGTTCCTTGACCGTGATTCTCTCGATCGCCTTGGTATTCTCTACCTGATCACCTGTGTCGGTTTGGGGTACGGGCGGCTGGGACCTCGCGTCGATGCTTTTCTCGGCAGCATAGGATCACCCGATCCCCCCGTGAGGGGGTCCCGTCGGATCTCAGGCCCTGTGCGCGGCGGATTTGCCGACCGCGCGCCCTACATCCTTGGACCAGGTCAACCATCGCCTGGCCGGGCTGCCTTCCTGCGTCACACCTGTTAATACGCTTGCCTCGCAGCTCTGGTCCCCGCGCTCGCCCCACGGTCCATGCCCGAAGGCATGGGGTGTGGGGTCCGGGCGGTCAGCATCGGCTGTCCGGCATGGGCGGTCCTTCGCCGGTACGGGAATATCGACCCGTTGTCCATCGACTACGCCTGTCGGCCTCGCCTTAGGTCCCGACTTACCCAGGGCAGATGAGCTTGACCCTGGAACCCTTGATCATCCGGCGGACGGGTTTCCCACCCGTCTTTCGCTACTCATGCCTGCATTCTCACTCGTGCGGCCTCCACCCCTCGGTCACCCGGGGGCTTCACTGCCCGCACGACGCTCCCCTACCCAGCCCCACCCCTGAACCACGAAGGCTAGGGTGCACGTGGGACTGCCACGGCTTCGGCGGTGTGCTTGAGCCCCGCTACATTGTCGGCGCGGAATCACTTGACCAGTGAGCTATTACGCACTCTTTCAAGGGTGGCTGCTTCTAAGCCAACCTCCTGGTTGTCTGGGCAACTCCACATCCTTTCCCACTTAGCACACGCTTGGGGGCCTTAGCCGGTGGTCCGGGCTGTTTCCCTCTCGACTACGAAGCTTATCCCCCGCAGTCTCACTGCTGCGCTCTCACTTGCCGGCATTCGGAGTTTGGCTGACGTCAGTAACCTTGTGGGGCCCATCGGCCATCCAGTAGCTCTACCTCCGGCAAGAAACACGCAACGCTGCACCTAAATGCATTTCGGGGAGAACCAGCTATCACGGAGTTTGATTGGCCTTTCACCCCTACCCACAGCTCATCCCCTCCATTTTCAACTGAAGTGGGTTCGGTCCTCCACGACGTCTTACCGTCGCTTCAACCTGGCCATGGGTAGATCACTCCGCTTCGGGTCCAGACCACGCCACTGAACGCCCTGTTCAGACTCGCTTTCGCTACGGCTCCCCCACACGGGTTAACCTCGCGACGTGGCACTGACTCGCAGGCTCATTCTTCAAAAGGCACGCCATCACCGCACCCCCAACGGGGCCGGCTCTGACGGTTTGTAGGCGCACGATTTCAGGTACTGTTTCACTCCCCTCCCGGGGTACTTTTCACCTTTCCCTCACGGTACTTGTCCGCTATCGGTCATCGGGTAGTATTCAGGCTTATCAGGTGGTCCTGACAGATTCGCACGGGATTTCTCGGGCCCCGTGCTACTTGGGGACACCGGCAAGGACGGCAGACCAGCGTTACGGCTACGGGACTCACACCCTCTACGGCCGGCCCTTCAAGACCGTTCGCCTACACTGCTGCACTCGCCCCCGACCACCGGCAGATGATCGAAGCCAGGCCCCACAACCCCCTGCGCGCAACCCCTGCCGGGTATCACACGCGCACGGTTTGGCCACATCCGCGTTCGCTCGCCACTACTGACGGAATCACTGTTGTTTTCTCTTCCTGCGGGTACTGAGATGTTTCACTTCCCCGCGTTCCCTCCACACCGTCTATGCGTTCAACGGCGGGTCACCGCATCAAGTGCGGCGGGGTTCCCCCATTCGGAGACCCTGGGCTCACAGTCCGGTTATCGACTCCCCCAGGCTTATCGCAGATTCCCACGTCCTTCATCGGCTCCCGATGCCAAGGCATCCACCGTGCGCCCTTGGAAACTTCAACACAGAAGAAACCACAAAGGGCGCACACACACGCAACGTGCGTGCACACACCTACAAGAAAACTCGACCCGCCACGACCACACCACCACCCCACAGGGCAGGGCACAGCGCGGCAGGAAGAAATTGCTAGATGCTCGCGTCCACTATACAGTTCTCAAACAACAACCCCCACAACCTGCACCCATGCGGCAGGGCCGCACGGCACGGGAAGGCGGGAACCAGCACCCCCACACACCCCGCACCCCCACACAGGGGGCACAGGAGCAAAACGGGGGCGCAGGGCGTGTTGCCCCAGGACCCAACAGTGTGCCAAGGACCCCACCCCCCGGACAATCCGGCCCGGAACCCTTTCCAACCGCCCGCACCGGAGTGCGGGGGCGTACTGGGGCCACAGGCCGTACCAGGGGCACGGGCCACGAATCCGTCGATGTTCCACCCATGAGCACCCGCCGGGAGACGAACGCTCCCGCAGCGGGCCGCTGCTCCCCCCGCACCGGCACGGCCCATGCGGGCCGCCCCCGGCAGGGGCGCTGCTCCTTAGAAAGGAGGTGATCCAGCCGCACCTTCCGGTACGGCTACCTTGTTACGACTTAGTCCCAATCGCCAGTCCCACCTTCGACGGCTCCCTCCCACAAGGGGTTGGGCCACCGGCTTCGGGTGTTACCGACTTTCGTGACTTGACGGGCGGTGTGTACAAGGCCCGGGAACGTATTCACCGCAGCGTTGCTGATCTGCGATTACTAGCGACTCCGACTTCATGGGGTCGAGTTGCAGACCCCAATCCGAACTGAGACCGGCTTTCTGGGATTGGCTCCACCTCACAGTATCGCAACCCTTTGTACCGGCCATTGTAGCATGCGTGAAGCCCAAGACATAAGGGGCATGATGATTTGACGTCGTCCCCACCTTCCTCCGAGTTGACCCCGGCAGTCTCCCATGAGTCCCCACCCGAAGTGCTGGCAACATGGAACGAGGGTTGCGCTCGTTGCGGGACTTAACCCAACATCTCACGACACGAGCTGACGACAACCATGCACCACCTGTGAACCGGCCCCGAAGGGAAGCCCCATCTCTGGGACGGTCCGGCACATGTCAAGCCTTGGTAAGGTTCTTCGCGTTGCATCGAATTAATCCGCATGCTCCGCCGCTTGTGCGGGCCCCCGTCAATTCCTTTGAGTTTTAGCCTTGCGGCCGTACTCCCCAGGCGGGGCACTTAATGCGTTAGCTGCGGCGCGGAAACCGTGGAATGGCCCCCACACCTAGTGCCCAACGTTTACGGCATGGACTACCAGGGTATCTAATCCTGTTCGCTCCCCATGCTTTCGCTCCTCAGCGTCAGTTACAGCCCAGAGACCTGCCTTCGCCATCGGTGTTCCTCCTGATATCTGCGCATTTCACCGCTACACCAGGAATTCCAGTCTCCCCTACTGCACTCCAGCCTGCCCGTACCCACTGCAGACCCGGGGTTGAGCCCCGGGCTTTCACAGCAGACGCGACAAACCGCCTACGAGCTCTTTACGCCCAATAATTCCGGATAACGCTCGCGCCCTACGTATTACCGCGGCTGCTGGCACGTAGTTAGCCGGCGCTTCTTCCGCAGGTACCCTCACCCCAAGGGGCTTGTTCCCTGCCGAAAGGGGTTTACAACCCGAAGGCCGTCATCCCCCACGCGGCGTCGCTGCATCAGGCTTCCGCCCATTGTGCAATATTCCCCACTGCTGCCTCCCGTAGGAGTCTGGGCCGTGTCTCAGTCCCAGTGTGGCCGGTCACCCTCTCAGGCCGGCTACCCGTCGTCGCCTTGGTAGGCCATCACCCCACCAACAAGCTGATAGGCCGCGAGCCCATCCAAGACCGCACAAGGCTTTCCACCCCCCACCATGCGGCAGGAGGTTGTATCCGGTATTAGACCCAGTTTCCCAGGCTTATCCCAGAGTCAAGGGCAGGTTGCTCACGTGTTACTCACCCGTTCGCCACTAATCCACCCCGAAGGGCTTCATCGTCCGACTTGCATGTGTTAAGCACGCCGCCAGCGTTCATCCTGAGCCAGGATCAAACTCTCCGTCAAAGAACACGCCAACCAGGAACCCCAGGAAAATGAGGCACACCCGGCCAGCAGAAAATGATCCGGCATCAAACACCCACTGCCATGCACGGGGGTGCACAGCAACAGGCACATTTGACAACCATAAAAAATGGCATCAACAAACTTGGCACACTATTGAGTTCTCAAACAACACGCCCCCGCAGGTACTCCGACCAGCCCAACCGGACCGGCCACATCCCCGCGGCAACAAGATTCAATCCTACCCGATCCGGACCGCCGTTTTCAAATCGGCTTTCCGTTTTCCTTTTCGAGGCGCTGCAGGCTGTTCTGGCCCCGAAAGGGCCAGGACTCCGAGCATTTCCCGAAGGGAAGATCGAGGTTTTCCGCCTCCGCTCTGCGTTGGCGACTCGGAATACATTACCCGCCGCCCGGTCCGGGTGCAACTCGTGGGTGCCGCCCGGGCGTGTCGCCTTGACCACACGGCAAGGCCGGCCGAGGAGCGATTCAGCCCTCGAGGACCGCGGTGGCCAGGTTCTTCTTGCCCCGCCGCACGAGGAAGTAGCGCCCGTGCAGGGCATCCTCCACAGTGACCGTCGCGTCGGGGTCGGTGATCTTGGTGTTGTTCACGTAGGCGCCGCCCTCTCCGACCGTCCGCCGGGCTGCCGACTTGCTCTCGGCAAGCCCGGTGGCGACCAGCAGCTCGACGATCCCGAGCTGCTCGGCCGTCACCGCCGCCGTCGTCAGCTCAGCGGTGGCCGCGGAGAGGGTGCCCTCGTCGAGGACCCCGAGGTCGCCGTTGCCGAAGAGCGCCGCGGAGGCGGCGATGACCTTCTCCGCCGCGTCGACTCCGTGCACGAGGGAGGTGACCTCGAAGGCGAGGCGCCGCTGGGCCTCGCGGGCGAACGGCCGCTCGGCGACCGACGCCTCGAACTGCTCGATCTCGACGCGGGTGAGGAACGTGAAGACCTTGAGGCGGTCGACCACGTCCGCATCCGAGGTGTTGAGCCAGAACTGGTAGAACGTGTACGGCGAGCACATGACCGGATCGAGCCAGATGGCGTTGCCCTCGCTCTTGCCGAACTTGGTGCCATCGGCGTTCGTGATCAGCGGGGTGCCAAGGGCGTGGACCGTCTTGCCCTCGACCTTGCGGATCAGCTCGGTGCCGCTCGTGAGGTTGCCCCACTGGTCGGACCCGCCCGTCTCGAGGACGCAGCCGTACTGCCGGTAGAGCTCCAGGTAGTCCATGCCCTGCAGGATCTGGTAGCTGAACTCCGTGTAGGAGATGCCCTCGTCCGAGCTGAGCCGCGAGGCGACCGCGTCCTTGCGCAGCATCGTGCCGACGCGGAAGTGCTTGCCGATCTCGCGCAGGAAGTCGATGGCCGAGAGCGGCGCCGTCCAGTCGAGGTTGTTCACGATCCGGGCAGCGTTCTCCCCCTCGAAGGAGAGGAAGCGGCTCACCTGCGCCTTGAGGTAGCCGACCCATTCCGCGACGGTGTCCTTGGTGTTGAGCGTCCGCTCCGCGGTGGGCCGGGGATCTCCGATGAGACCCGTGGACCCGCCGACGAGGCCGAGCGGCTTGTGCCCGGCCAGCTGCAGCCGGCGCAGGACGAGCAGCTGGACCAGATTGCCCAGGTGGAGGCTCGGCGCCGTGGGGTCGAAGCCGCAGTAGTAGGTGATCGGCTCCCCGGCGAGGAGCTCTTCGAGCTCGCCCTCGTCGGTCGAGACGTGGATGAGGCCACGCCACACGAGCTCCTGCCAGATGTTCGGGAAGCTCGGATCGTTCTTCTGGGAGTCGAGGATTGCTGTCTGCGGCACGGCCTCTACGGTATCAGCCACGCCCGCGCTTCCCCTGCTCGATGCCGGCCGGGAGGGGCCCCTCCGAGATGAGCCGGAGCCGCTGTGTCGGGCGGGTCATGGCCACGTAGAGGTCGCCCACTTTGCCGTACTCGTGGTCGAGCAGGGCCGAGGGCTCGAGGACCACGACGGCGTCGAACTCGAGGCCCTTGGCCTCGCGCGGATCGAGCACCACGATGTCCTGCTCGAAGCTGCCCGCTCCCCCGCCGACCCGCGGTCCGTACACCTCCCGCAGGGCCTCGCGCGCCGCCCCGAGCAGCGGTGCCTCGGCGATGACGGCGACCAGACCGCCGTCGGCCGCCTCGAGCTCCTCCGGGAGCACCTCGAGAAGGCGCGGCACGACGGCGCCGGCGTCCACACGCTCGACGATCGGGTCCCAGCGTCCCTCCCGGACGGCCTTGGGGGCCGAGACCACGAGTCCCGCGGCCGCCGCCATGCGCGCGGCCGCCTCGGCGATCTGCGCCGGGGTGCGGTAGTTGACCGTGAGCTCCTCGAGCGTCCACCGGTCGCCGAAGAACGGGCGGAGCGCGCGGCCCCACGAGGACGCCCCGGCTGCGGAGGAGGTCTGGGCGATGTCCCCGACGATCGTGAACGACTTGAGCGGGCAGCGGCGCACCAGCAGGCGCCACTGCATGTAGGAGAGCTCCTGCGCCTCGTCGACGATGATGTGCCCGTAGGCCCAGGTCCTGTCCCCCACCGCGCGCTCCGCGGCGGTGAGGCGCACCTCGGGCTCCTGCTGGAACGCGACGAGGTCCTCGGCCTCGACGACGCCGTCGATCCCCTGCTCGCGCAGGGCGGCGTCGATGTTCCTGAGGGTCTGCTGGGCGTTCTCGAGGTCGCGGCGGCGCTCGGCCTCGCGGCGCGCCGCCTCGTGTCCCGTGGCCGCGTCGAGCTCGCCGAGCAGCTCGGCGGCCTCGTCCAGCAGGGGCACGTCCGCCTCCGTCCAGGGGGCGTCCTCGGGGCGGTGCAGGAGGTCGCGTTCCTCCTCGGTGAACTCGTGCGCGACTGCGTCGAGGATGCTCCGCCGGCCCAGGAGCTCGGCGACGAGCTTCTCGGCGGTCATCGGCATCCAGCACAGGTTCACGGCCACCCGCACGTCCCGCGACTGCCGCACGTCCTCGGCGAGGTAGGAGCGGTCCGTGGTGTTGCCGGAGCCGCTCGCCTCGACCTTGGACTGCAGCTGCTCGGTGAGCTCGCGCAGGAGGATCTTCACGAACGTGTTCCGGGCCTCGTTGTACGGCTTGCCGGTAGCCCGGGCCTTGTCCCGCGCCCGGCGCACCTGGCGCGGGGTCAGCAGGAGCCGGTAGCCCTCGACCTCGAGCACCCGGTCCGCCGAGGGGATCCGCTGCCGGTTGGCCACGGCCGCCGCGATGAGGGGGACCATGCGCTGGCTCCCCTTGAGGGCCGCGATGCGGGGATCCTTCTCGGGCACGGCCGCGATGCCGGGCATGAGCCGGCCCACGCTGGACATCACAACACCGGTCTCGCCGAGCGAAGGCAGGACCCGTTCGATGTACTTCATGAAGGACGACGACGGGCCCACGAGCAGGACCCCGGCGCTCTTGAGGCGGTCGCGGTGCGAGTACAGCAGGTACGCCGCGCGGTGCAGGGCGACCGCGGTCTTGCCCGTGCCCGGTCCGCCCTGGACGACGAGGGCGCCGGCCATGGGAGCGCGGATGATCCGGTCCTGCTCGGCCTGGATGGTGCTGACGATGTCCGCCATGCGGCCCGTGCGCTTCGAGTTCAGCGCTGCGAGCAGTGCACCCTCGCCCTGGTGCTGGGCGGTCCCCTCGGTGAGCATGTCCGAGTCGAGGACGTCGTCCTCGATGGCCACGACCTCCCGGCCCTGCAGGATGAGGTGCCGGCGCCGGCGCACTCCCTGCCGGTCGAACGCCGTGGCCTGGTAGAAGTGGCTCGCCTCGGGGGCCCGCCAGTCCACCATCAGGCGGCGCAGGTCCTCGGTGCTCAGGCCGATGCGGCCGATGTACTGCGACTCCCCGCCGTCGAGGTCGAGCCGGCCGAAGACCAGGCGGTTCTCCACGGCGTCGAGCTGGGCGAGACGGTCCTCGTACATCGCCGCGAACGCGTCGCGTTCGGACACATTCTGGCTCGAGCCGATGGCACCGGCCTTGCGGACCGCCGCCAGCTGGCTGCGCTTTTCCTCGCGCAGCTCATCGAGACGCGTGTAGAGACCCCTGACGTAGTCCCGTTCATGGGCGAGATCGGCGTCGAGCATCCTTGCCTTCCCCTAACAAGAAAAGTTTGACCGTCCATTCTACTGCGATTCCGGTGAACTTCAGGTGCACCGGTGCCGCAGGGACGGGCGGCTCAGTCGCCGAGGCGCTGGAGCGAGTGCACGCGGTGCCCCGAGAGGGCCTCGCGGCCGCCGAGCCCTTCGAGCTCGAGCACGACTCCCACGCCCACGACGTCACCGCCGCAGCGGTCCACGAGGCGCACCGCGGCCCCGACCGTGCCGCCGGTGGCGAGGACGTCGTCGAGCACCAGGACGCGGGCGCCCGGGGCGATGTCCGTGGTGTGCACCTCGAGGGCGGCCGTGCCGTACTCGAGGGCGTACTCCTCCAGGAAGGTCTCGCGCGGGAGCTTCCCGGCCTTGCGGACCGTGAGGACGCCCGTGCCCGTCGCGTAGGCCGCGGCGGCCGCCAGCAGGAAGCCGCGGGCCTCGATGCCTGCGACGAGGTCGAACTGGCCCGCGAACGGGGCGACGATCGCGTCGACGATGGCACGCAGGCCCTGCGGGTCGGCGAACGCCGGGGTGAGGTCCTTGAAGACGATGCCGGGCTTCGGGTAGTCCGGCACCGTCGCGCAGAGGCGGTCGAGGATCTCCGCCACGGAGGTGCCGGGCGGGGCTGCCGCCGCACGGTCCTCGGGGTACGGCGTCTCTGGGCTGGGCTCAATCACGGGTCCACGTTACCGAATGTCCCCCGTGGCACGGCCACGGGCCGATGCGGGCCGCGGACCCGCAGGAGGTGACCTCCAGGAGGTGACCTCCAGAAGCTGACTCTCAGGAGGTGACCTACAGGAGGTGACCTTCAGAGGGTGCGGGGCGGGCGGGCCTTCGCCGGGCGGTACGGGGAGACGCTCGGCTCCCCGGGGAGCCAGAACCGCCACGGGGAGTCGGCGGAGCCCCCCGGGCCGGCCACGCCCACGCGGGGGCCTGAGAGGACCCCGGCGGCGCGGTGGGCCGGGGGTTCGAGCCGGAACCGGCCGCCGTCGAGCGCCGCGCCGTTGTCCGCGCGGCCGATCGCGAGGGCCTGGGCCAGGCGCGCCGGCCCCCGGGCGAGCTCGGCGTCCCTCCTGGCCGCGGGGCGCCGGGACCGCGCGAGCACCAGGCCCTCGACGACCTCCGCGCCCCTGAGCAGGCAGCCGGAGGAACTGCCCGCAGGGCCGCACACGATGTTCGCGCAGAAGTGCATGCCGTAGGTGAAGTAGACGTACAGGCGCCCCGGAGGGCCCCACATCACCTCGTTGCGCGGGGTGCGGCCGTTGTAGGAGTGCGATCCGGGGTCGGGGTGGTCGGAGTCGCGGTGCCCGCGGTAGGCCTCCACCTCCGTCAGGCGCACGGCGACGGTCCCCTCCGGCGTGGTGTGCGAGAGGATGGCGCCGAGCAGGTCGGGGGCCACGGCGACCGGGTCGCGCAGGAGCCAGTGGACCAGGGCGTCGAAGTCCACGGGCTCTAGGCGGGGATCGCCGACGGCCACGGCCCGAGCTCGGGCCGCGGGACCGCCTGGCCGTCGCGCTCGGCGCGGACGGCACCGTGGGAGACCGGGCGCCCTGCGAGCCAGGCCGCAAGGTCCTGCAGGCGCCCGGCGAGCACGACGTCGTCGCTGCCGCCGCCGAGGCGGATCTGCTCGCCGCCCTCGGGGCGCAGCACGAACGCCTGGCCCTCGGGGACCCGGGGAGCCAGGAAGTCCACGAGGTGCCGGCAGAAGCCGGCGGTCCACTCCTGCTGGGTGCACCCGGTGCCCAGGTCGCTGCGGTGGACCACCAGCTCGCGCCAGAGGGCGAGCCCGGCGTCCCGCGCCACCCCGTCGCGGAAGCGGACCGGGGTCTCCCACTCGGCCGGCTCGAGCGCGGCGAACGCCGCGACGGCGCGGTCCACGGCCGCCCCGGTGCGACGGCGGTGGACCTCGGCAGAAGCGCGCGCGCCCGACTCGATGGCACGGTCGCGGGCGGCCTTGCCGCCGTCGTAGAGGTCCGCCTGCTCGTGCCGGCGCGCGAGTTCGGCCTGCCGGGCCAGCGCCGCGGCAATCCCCTCGATGTGGGCCAGCACGTGCCCCCGGGTCCACCCGGGCAGCTCGGAAGGCGCGGCGACCGCGTCCTCGCCGAGGCCCCCGATCTCCTGGTGGATCCCCTCCGCCGCGGCGCGGAGGGCGGCGAGGAGCTCGGTGTCGGTCGGGGCTGCGGCGACGGTTCCCATGCCCTCCAGCGTAACCAGTCGGCGCCCGGGCGGGGCCTAGCCGAGGCCCTCGAAGATGTCGGTCAGAAGTGGGCGGCGCGGCTCGCGCGGGGGCCAGGCCTGCACGAAGTGCTCGTGGGAGGCCGCAGCGAGCCAGGCGTCGCGCGCGAGCGGGTGCTCGAACAGGGACAGCCGCTGGCTGCGGTGCTCGGCGAGTCCGGCGACGACCCGCTCGGCGACGCTGCGGGTGTCCACCCGCATGTCGACGAGGTCGTCGGGGATGCCGCGGAAGTGGTAGACCTGCGCGGGGTCCCAGGGCGGCAGGCCGCTGGAGGTGCGGGCCGCATTGATGCGCAGCCACGTGGATTCCTTCAGGGCCCAGTGCAGGAGGCGCTTCAGACCCGGGCCGCCGCGGTCCGCGAGGTCGAGGAACGCGGCGTCCGTGGCGCGGCCGATCGCGATGTGGTCGGGGTGCCCTGTCACTCCGTCCGGCCCGAAGGTGGCCACGACGTCCGGGCGCTCGTCCTCCAGCAGGGCCCGGAGGTGGGCCGTGAGCGCGCCGAAGTCGGCGTCGCCGAGGCGTCCGTCCTCGTAGCCGAGCCATTCGTGGCGGTCGGGTCCCCGCCCGTGCGCCGACCACGCCCGCTCGTCCTCGTCGCGCCGGTACTGGCCGAGCCCGGCGCGGGTCGTGTCGGTCCCGGGGGCGATCAGGCCCGCAGCCCCGTCCGTCGCGTGGACGAGGGCGAACCTGAACCCCGGGTCGGCGCCGTGCAGGGCGATCGAACCGGCGATCCCGATGGCGTCGTCGTCCGGGTGCGCCACGACGAGCATGAGGGTGCGCGGGGGCACGCCTCGATGATGCGCCGGGGCGGACGCCCCGGGAAGGGACGTCCGCCCCGAATCGGAGCGGAGGCGCTCAGCCGGCGAACGCCCGGGCGTCGGCCAGCTGCGCCTTGAGGGCCTCCAGCTGCCGCGCGACGGCCGACGGCGCGGTCCCGCCCTGGGCGCTCCGGCTCGCGAGGGATCCCTCCGTGGAGAGCACGGAGCGGACCTCGGGCGTCAGCGCGGGGCTGATCGCCGCGTACTCCTCGTCCGTGAGGTCCCAGAGCTCGACGCCGCGGGACTCGGCCTGCTTGACCGCGGCGCCGGAGAGCTCGTGGGCCTCGCGGAACGGCACGCCCTGGCGCACGAGCCACTCGGCGATGTCGGTCGCGAGGGCGAAGCCCTGCGGGGCGAGGGAGGCCATGCGCCCGGTGTTGAAGACGAGCGTGGCGACCATGCCGGACACGGCGGGGAGCAGGAGCTCGAGCGTGTCCGCGGCGTCGAAGACGGGTTCCTTGTCCTCCTGCAGGTCGCGGTTGTACGCGAGCGGGAGGCCCTTGAGGGTCGCGAGCAGACCGGTGAGGTCGCCGATGAGGCGTCCCGCCTTGCCGCGCGCGAGCTCGGCCACGTCCGGGTTCTTCTTCTGCGGCATGATGCTCGAGCCGGTCGAGTAGGCATCGTCCAGCGTCACGAAGGAGAACTCCTTGGTGGCCCAGAGGATGACCTCCTCGGAGATGCGGGAGAGGTCCACGCCGATCATCGCCGCGACCCACGCGAACTCGGCGAAGACGTCGCGGGAGGCGGTGCCGTCGATCGAGTTGTGCGCTGCCGAGTCGAAGCCGAGGTCCGCGGCGACGGCCTCGGGATCGAGCCCGAGGGACGAGCCCGCGAGCGCGCCCGAGCCGTAGGGCGACACAGCCGCGCGGCGGTCCCAGTCCTGCAGGCGCTGCACGTCGCGCAGCAGCGCCCAGGCGTGGGCGAGGAGGTGGTGGCTGAGGAGCACCGGCTGGGCGTGCTGGAGGTGGGTCCGGCCGGGCATCGCCGCGTCCGGGTGCGCCTCCGCCTGGGCCACGAGCGCGTCGACCGTGGCCAGCACGCCCCGGGCGATGACCCGCGCGTGGTCGCGCAGGAACATCCGCCCGAGGGTCGCCACCTGGTCGTTGCGCGAGCGCCCGGCCCGGAGCTTGCCGCCCAGGCGGGCGCCCGCGCGCTCGATGAGGCCGCGCTCGAGCGAGCCGTGCACGTCCTCGTCCGACTCGGCCGGGAGGTAGGCCCCGGACGCCACGTCGGCGTCCAGCCGGTCCAGGGCGTCCAGCATGCCGGCGAGCTCGGCATCGTCCAGCAGGCCTGCGTGGTGCAGGACCCGGGCGTGGGCTCGGGAGCCGGCGATGTCGTAGCGCGCCAGCCTCCAGTCGAAGTGCGTCGACTTGCTCAGCGCGGCGAGCGCGTCCGCAGGCCCCCCGGCGAAGCGGCCGCCCCAGAGCGCGCCCTCGTTCGTCCCGTGCTGCTGCGGCACTCCGGTCTCAGCCACTCCGGCTCACTCCCCCGCGACGCGCTGGTCGCGGGTCGAGGCCACCTTCGAGGACATGCCCCAGATGTCGATGAAGCCCTTGGCGTTGGACTGGTCGAACGTGTCGCCCGTGTCGTAGGTGGCGAGGTTGAAGTCGTACAGCGACGTGTCGGAGCGGCGGCCGTTGACCACGGCGGTGCCGCCGTGCAGGACCATGCGGATGTCGCCGGAGACGTACTTCTGGGAGTCGTCGATGAAGACGTCGAGGGCGCGCTTGAGCGGGGAGAACCACTGCCCGTCGTACACGAGCTCGCTCCAGCGGCGGTCCACCCCGGCCTTGAAGCGGGCGTGCTCGCGCTCGATCGTGATGTCCTCGAGGTGCTTGTGCGCGGTGATGAGGGCCATCGCGCCGGGGGCCTCGTAGATCTCGCGGGACTTGATGCCCACGAGCCGGTCCTCGACCACGTCGATGCGGCCCACGCCCTGGGCGCCGGCGCGGCGGTTGAGGTCCTGGATGATCTGCAGCGGGGACATCGCCACGCCGTCGAGCGCCGTCGGCACGCCCTGGACGAAGGTGATCGTCACCTCGTCGGGGGCCGGGGGGAACTCCGGGGTGGCCGTGTAGTCGTAGATGTCCTTGGTCGGGGCGTTCCAGATGTCCTCGAGGTAGCCGGTCTCCACGGCGCGGCCCCACACGTTCTGGTCGATCGAGTAGGGGTTCTTCTTCGTGGTGACGATCGGGAGGTGCTTCTCCTCCGCGTAGGCGATCGCCTTGTCGCGGGTGAGGGCGAGGTCGCGGACCGGGGCGATGCACTTCAGGTCGGGGCCGAGGGTCTGGATGCCGACCTCGAAGCGGACCTGGTCGTTGCCCTTGCCGGTGCAGCCGTGCGCCACCGTGGTCGCGCCGAACTCGCGGGCGGCCTTGACGAGGTGCTTGACGATGACCGGGCGGGAGATCGCGGAGACGAGGGGGTAGTGGCCCTGGTAGAGGCCGTTCGCCTTGAGGGTGGGCATGCAGTACTCGTCCGCGAACTCGTCGCGCGCGTCGGCGACATAGGCCTCCACGGCGCCGCAGCCGAGGGCGCGCTGGCGGACGGTCTCCATGTTCTCGCCGCCCTGGCCGACGTCGACCGCGACGGCGACGACCTCGGCGCCAGTCGCGTCGGCGATCCAGCCGATCGCGACGGAGGTGTCCAGACCGCCCGAATAGGCGAGGACGATGCGATCCTTCACGGTGTTCTCCTTCAGCACGGGGATGATGGCAGCACGGCCAACACGAATTGTTATGCATCAGTCTACATAGATATACATACACCGCAATCCGGGGACAAGAGGCACTGCAGGCATTCTCCGCTGTCCGCTGGGCCCGCGTACAGCGCTTGGCGGGAGCCGGGCCGGATGGAAGGGTGGTCCCATGGCGGACTACACCGAGCTCCTGCGGGCGCACGCGCGGGCGGGCGCCGACGAGGCCCTGCGCGATCTGCGGCACCTCGTCGCCATCCCCGGCTCCGCGTGGGCAGGGACGGATCCGCTGCACCTCGAGCGCAGCGCCGCCCTCGTGGCCGAGCTGTTCGAGGGGGCCGGGTTCCCGGAGGTCGGCGTCGTGCGGGTGCCGAAGCCGGACGGGATGCCCGGAGCCCCGGCCGTCCTCGCGCACCGGCCCGCGGCGCCGGGGTGCCCCACGGTGCTCCTCTATGCCCACCACGACGTCCAGCCGACGGGAGACCTCGGGGCCTGGCACAGCCCGCCCTTCGAGGCCGTCGAGCGCCGAGGACGACTGTTCGGGCGCGGAGTGGCCGACAACAAGGGCGGCGTGGTCCTCCACCTGGCCGCGTGCCGCGCCCTGGTCCGGGCGCTCGGCGCGGAGGGCGGCGTCGGCGTGACGGTGCTCGTCGACGGCGAGGAGGAGGTCGGCTCGCCGTCCCTGCCCCGGCTGCTGGACACCCATGGCGCGCTCCTGCGCCCCGACGTGGTGATCGTGGCCGACTCGGGCAACTGGCGGGTGGGCGTGCCCGCTCTCACCACGAGCCTGCGGGGCTTTGCCTCGGCAACCCTCGAGGTCCGCGTCCTCGAGCACTCCCTGCACACCGGGACCTTCGGCGGCCCCGTCCTCGATGCCCTCGCCGCGCTCTCCCACCTCATTGCCAGCCTCTATGCCGCCGACGGCAGCGTCGCCGTTCCCGGCCTCGTGGGGTGGGACGAGGGCAGGCCCGAGCTGAGCGAGGAGGACTACCGGCTGGATGCCGGGGTGCTGCACGGTGTCCAGCTTGCCGGTTCCGGCAGCATCGCGTCACGGCTGTGGGCCAAGCCGGCCCTGTCCGTCATCGGCATCGACGCCCCGCCGGTCGCCCTGTCCGCGGACGCGATCGTCCCCTCCGCCCGGGCGAGGTTCAGCCTCAGGCTCGCCCCCGGCGACGACCCGGCGCGGGCACTGGCAGCCGTGCGCTCCCACCTCGAGGCGAACGTCCCGCTCGGCACCCGGATCACGCTGACGCCCGGCGCCTCGACGAAGGCCTTCGCGGGGGACGCCGCCTCGGATCCCGCCCGGAAGATGCTGGCGGCAATGGAGGAAGTCTGGGGCGTGGAGCCGGTGCTCATGGGGGTAGGCGGCTCGATTCCCGCCGCGGCCGAGCTCGCGGGCCGGTTCCCGTCGGCGCAGGTGCTCATCACGGGGGTGGAGGACCCGGACTCGCGCGCCCACGGCGCCGACGAGTCCATCGATCTGGGCGACTTCCACAAAGCCGTCCTCGCAGAGGCGCTCCTGCTGGCCTCGCTCGGCGCCCCGGCGACGTGACCGCGTGAGCCGGCCGGCCGCCGTCGTCCGCCCCGAGCGTCCCGGGGACTTCGCCGCCATCCGCGCCGTGACCGCGGCGGCGTTCGCCGGCGCCGCCCACTCCGCACCGCCCGTGGACGCGACGGGCGATCCCGGCGAGGCCGCGCTCGTCGAGTGGCTCCGCGCCGATGCGGGGTACCTGCCCACGCTGGCCCTCGTCGCTGAGGAGGAGGGCCTCGTCGTCGGCCACGCCATCACGACCCGCGGGTGGATCGACGCGCCCGGCCGCGACCCCGTCCCGGCCCTGGGCCTCGGACCGATCTCGGTCCGGCCGGACCGCCAGGGCCGGGGCATCGGCGGGGCGCTGCTCGCGGCGACCGTGCGCGGCGCCGAGGCCCTCGGCGAGCGGCTCATCGCGCTCCTCGGCGATCCCGCGTACTACGGGGCCCACGGCTGGGAGCCCGCCTCCCGGCATGGCATCGCCGCCCCGGACCCGGCATGGGGCGAGCTGTTCCAGGTCCGCCTGCTCCCGGCGCACGACGGCGCGCGGGGCACCTTCCGCTACGCCGCGCCCTTCGCGCGGCTCGGGTAGCCGCGGCCGTGCCTGCGCGAGAGGATGGAGCGATGTCCCGCGAGAGGTTCCTGCGCATCCACAGCCCCGAGTTCCAGGCGATGAGCGAGCGCGTGCTGCGCGTCACCGAGCTGACCTCCCGGCTGAACGTCCTGCCGTTCGACGACGAGGACGGCAAGGCCGCGCTGTTCGAGCAGATCCTGGGCCGTCCGCTTCCGCCGCGCGTGACCATCTACCCGCCCTTCTACACCGACCACGGCCTCCGGCTGGAGCTCGCCGAGCGCGTGTTCATCAACCAGAACTGCACCTTCCTCGACTACGCGGGAATCCGGCTGGCAGAACGCGTGATGGTCGGGCCCAGGGTCACGTTCATCACGAACGGCCATCCGGTCGACCCCGCCGAGCGGCGGCTGTGGCTGACCGGGGCGCCGATCGACGTGGCGGAGAACGTGTGGATCGGGGCCGGCGCCACGATCCTGCCCGGCGTCAGCATCGGGCGGGACGCCGTGATCGCCGCGGGCGCCGTGGTGGCCGACGACGTGCCTCCGGCGACCCTGGTCACCGGAGAGAAGGCCACGGTCCGCCGGCAGTGGTGAACGCCGCGCGGCCGGCGTCCCCCATGACGGGGCTCGGCGCCACGACGGTGAGGCCGTCCGGCGCGGCGCCCGCCGGCCCGGTCAGTACTCGCCCTTGATCACGAAGTACGAGCCACGGATCTCGCCGGCGAGCTTCGACTTCTGGCGCGCGAACTTGAAGGTGCCCGCGAGCTCCTCGGGGACGTCCATGCCCTGGGAGAGCTTGAAGCCCACGGCCCGCTTGCCGCTGTCGTCGAGGGCGTACATGACGTTGACCGAGAGGCCGGACTCGTAGAACACGTAGGCCATCCTCGTGCCGTCCACCTCGAAGGAGGTGACCTCGAGCGGGCGGGAGGCGATGGTGATGCTGCGCTCCTCGGCGAGGATCCGGTGGATCCACTCGAGGGTCTCGGGGGCCTCGCCGGCCGGGGTGACGGTGAAGTCGTGGTTGTACTTGTTCTTGAAGTAGCGGGACTCGTTGGCCCGCAGCCCGGCCAGGGCCTCCGCGACGGGGGACGATTCGAGCCCCACGGTGGAGACGTCCTTGAAATCTACGGTGTACGGCATCTGTCGCTCCTCGAAGTGGTCCTTGTACCGCCCACACTACGGCCGGCCCCGCGGCGCCCCTTCTCGATTCCTGATCGATCGGACGCGGCCGTAGCAGAATGCAGGCATGACGGACCTCACCGACGCCAAGGACGCACTCAGGTACTACCTCCAAGAGGCCCGGGAGTCGCTCCTGTGGAAACTCGACGGGCTCAGCGAGCGAGAGCTGAGGATGCCGCGCACACCGACGGGCACCAACCTGCTCGGCATCGTCAAGCATGCGGCGAACGTGGAGATCGGGTACTTCGGCGACACCTTCGGCCGCCCATGGCCCACACCGCAGGAGCGCGTCTCGGACGCCGAGGTCGACGCCGACCCGCAGGCCGACTGGTACGCGACCGAGCGCGAGAGCGCGGCCGGCATCGTCGACCTCTACCGTCGCGTCTGGGCGTTCGCCGACGCCACCATCGAGGCCCTGCCCCTCGACGCCCCCGGCCGGGTTCCCTGGTGGCGCAACGGCGAGGTGACACTCGGCCGCGTCCTCGTGCACGTCCTCACCGACCTCGCCCGGCACGCGGGCCACGCCGACATCCTCCGCGAGTCGATCGACGGCGCGGCCGGCCTCGTGGCGGACAGCAGCAATCTCCCGGAGCAGGACTGGCCGTTGTACGTGCAGAAGCTCACCGCGCTGGCGGACCGGTTCTGACCGGCCTGCGGGGCAGAGGCGACTAGCCGATCCGCTCGGCCAGGGCCACGATGATGCCCTCCGGCCCGCGCACGTAGGCCATGCGCCACACGTGCTCGTACTCGCCGACGCCGCCGACGAGGCCGTAGCCGTCGGCGGCCAGCCGCTCGAGGGCCGCGGGGAGGTCCTCGACCTCGAAGGCCACGTTGCGCAGCCCCAGTTCGGTGGACATCGCTGTGGGCGAGCCCGGTTCGTGGTCGGGCCGGAGGAAGCGGGAGAGCTCCACGCCGGCGCCGCCGTCGGGCGGGCGCAGCATGACGATCTCGCTGCGGGAGCCGGGGATGCCGATGACGGTGTCCACGAACTCGCCCTCCATGGTCATCCGGCCCTCGACCTCGAGGCCCAGGCCGACGAAGAACGCGGTGGCGGCCTCGAGGTCCGCCACCGTGATGCCCACGTGGTCGAGGCGCCGCACCCGTCCCACGGCTCAGGCCCCCTGCGAGGCCAGCTCGAGGAAGCGCGCCGCGACGGCCTCCCCGCCGGACGGGTCGCGGGTGACGATCATGACCGTGTCGTCCCCGGCGATCGTGCCCAGGATCGAGGGGATCACGGAATGGTCGATCGCGAGCGCCAGGAAGTTCGCGGCGCCGGGCGGGGTGCGCAGCACCACGATGTTCGCGCTCGACTCGGCGGTCACGAGCAGCTCGGCGCACAGCTTGGCCAGCCGCGCGTCGAGGACCTCGGGTGCCTGGCCGAGCCGGGGGCTGCGGTCCCCTCCCTCGCCCCGCACCGCGTAGACGAGGCCGCCGTCCGCGCCCCGCACCCGGACGGCGCCGATCTCCACGAGGTCGCGGGAGAGGGTCGCCTGGGTGACCTGCACGCCGTCGTCCGCGAGGAGCGCGGCGAGCTCTGCCTGCGAGCGCACGGCGGATCCCGCCAGGAGCGCGCGGATGCGCGCCTGGCGGGCGGCCTTCGTCTGCGGGGCGGCGCCCGGAACCGCTGTCATGGCCATCGCCCCGTCAGAGGGCCGGGAGGCCCTCGACGACGGCCTTGCCCGAGTAGTGCAGGACCCACGCGAGGAGGGCCTTCTGGGCGTGCAGGCGGTTCTCGGCCTCGTCCCAGACCACGGACTGCGGCCCGTCGATGACCTCGGCGGCGACCTCGTAGCCGCGGTAGGCCGGGAGGCAGTGGAGGAACACGGCGTCGGGGGCGGCCTTCGCCATGGCGGCGGCGTCGACCGAGTAGTCGCGGAAGAGGGACAGGCGCGCCTCCTTCTCCGCCTCCTGCCCCATCGAGACCCAGGTGTCGGTGGTGACCACGTCGGCGCCCTCGAGGGCAGCGGCGGGATCGACGGTGACGAGTACCGATCCGCCGGTCTGGGCGGCGACGGCCTCGGCCTCGGCGACCACCTCGGCCGAGGGCAGGTAGCCCTCGGGGCCCGCGATCCGCACGTGCATGCCGGCCGTGACGCCGGCGAGGAGGTAGGAGTTGGCCATGTTGTTCGCCGCGTCGCCGAGGTAGGCCATCGACAGGCCGGCGAGCTCGCCCTTGTGCTCCTTGACCGTGAGCAGGTCCGCGAGGAGCTGGCAGGGGTGGTAGTCGTCGCACAGCGCGTTGACCACGGGCACGCGGGAGTTCGCGGCCATGTCCACGAGCCCCTGGTGGGCTCCGGTGCGCCACACGATCGCGGCGACCATGCGCTCGAGGACCTTGGCGGTGTCCTCGACCGACTCCTTGTGCCCGATCTGGCTCTCGCCCGGGTTGATGATGAGCGGGGTGCCCCCCATGTCGGAGACGCCGGTGGAGAAGGACACCCGCGTCCGGGTCGAGGTCTTGTCGAAGATGACCGCGACCGTCTTGCGGGCGGAGCCCTCGGCCGCAAGCGGCTGGACCGCATAGGGCGCGGCCTTCATCCGCACCGCGAGGTCGAGGACCTCTGCCTGCTCGGCGGGGCTGAGGTCGGTGTCCTTGAGGAAGTGGCGGGTGGTCACTTGGTCTCCTTTTCTGCCGTGAGCCGCTCGGCGGCGGTGGCCACGAGTCGGGGCAGCGCGGCGACGAACGTGTCGGCCTGCTCGGCCGTGAGGATGAGGGGCGGGGCCAGGCGGACGGTGCGGGGGCCGGGGGCGTTGACGATGAACCCGGCCTCGAGGGCGGCATCGACGACGGCGGCGGCCAGGTTCGCGCCCTCGGGCACCCCGGCGGGGGTCACCAGGTCGAGGCCCAGGAGCAGCCCGCGCCCGCGGACCTCGGCGACCTCCGGCAGGGCCCCGAGCGCGGCGTGCAGCCGCTCCCCCACCGCCCGGACGTTCGCGAGGACGCCCTGCGTCTCGATCGCGTGCAGCGTCGCGAGGGCGGCCGCCGTCGCCACCGGGTTGCCGCCGAACGTGGTGCCGTGCTGGCCAGCGGTGAGGCGGGCACTGTTCTCCCCGCCGAACGTCACGAGGGCGCCGATCGGGAAGCCGCCGCCGAGGCCCTTGGCGAGGGTCACGGCGTCTGGCACGATCCCTGAGCCCTCGATCGCGAGCCAGGTGCCGGTGCGGCCCATGCCGGTCTGGACCTCGTCGACGATCAGGAGGGCGCCGGCGTCGCGCGTGATCTTCCGCGCCGCGGCGAGGTACCCGGGCGGGAGGGGCACCACGCCGGCCTCGCCCTGGATCGGTTCGAGGAACACGGCCTGGGTGGTGCGGTCCACGGCCGCGGCGAGGGCCTCGACGTCGCCGAACGGCACGTGGACCACGCCGCCGGGAAGGGGCTCGAACGGCTCGCGGTAGGCCTTCTTCGCCGTGAGGGCGAGGGCCCCCATGGTGCGGCCGTGGAAGGCGCCCTCGAGGGCGACGACCTTGGTCCTCGGCTCCTCGGCGGTGCCGGCGTTGCGGCGCGCGAGCTTGAACGCGGCCTCGTTGGCCTCGGTCCCGGAGTTCGCGAAGAACACCTTGGACCCGGCCGGGGCACCGGTGACCTCGAGGAGCTTCTCGGCGAGGGCCACCTGGGTGGGGCTGGTGAAGAAGTTCGAGACGTGCCCGAGCGTGGCCAGCTGCGAGGAGATCACGCTCGTCACGAACGGGTGGGCGTGGCCGAGGGCGTTCACGGCGATGCCGCCGAGGAGGTCGAGGTACTGCTTCCCGTCGGCGTCCCACACGTAGCAGCCCTGTCCGCGGACCAGGACGCGCTGCGGCGTGCCGAACACGCCCATGAGCGAGCCCGAATAGCGGGAGAGCCACTCGCTCCCGCTCGAGGTCCCCGCGAGCTCCGAGGCGCCGCGCGCCTCCGGGCTGCTCCCGGTGCTCTGCCTGCTGTCCTGGCTCATGCGCGCGTTCCTTCCCCGTCGGGGACCACCTGGGTCCCGACGCCGGCGTTGGTGAAGATCTCGAGGAGCATGGTGTGGGGGCTGCGGCCGTCCACGATGGCGGCGCGGTCCACCCCCTCGGTGACGGCCTTGAGGCAGGCGGCCATCTTCGGGATCATGCCCGAGGCGAGGCCGGGCAGCATCTCGCGCAGCTCCGAGGCGGAGATCTGCGAGACGAGCGAGTCCCGGTCTGGCCAGTTGCGGTAGAGGCCCTCGACGTCGGTGAGGATCACCAGGCGCGAGGCCTTCAGGGCCACGGCGACCGCCGCCGCGGCCGTGTCCGCGTTGACGTTGAGGACCTGGCCGGTCGGCTGGTAGGGGGCGGCGCCGTCGGCCGCCTCGGCGTCCTCGACCTCGGGGGCGACGCCGGAGATCACCGGGATGCGCCCGGCCTCGAGGATGTCCAGCACGGCGCCGGGCTCGACGCCGACCACCTCGCCGACGAGGCCGAGGTCCACCTCTTCGCCGTCCACGACGGCGCCGGTGCGGACGGCGCGGAGGAGGCCCGCGTCCTCGCCGGAGAGGCCCACCGCATACGGGCCGTGGGAATTGATGAGGCCCACGAGCTCGCGGCCCACCTGGCCGGTGAGGACCATGCGGACGATGTCCATGGCCTCCGGGGTCGTGACGCGCAGCCCTCCCTTGAACTCGCTCTCGATGCCCACCCGGCCCAGCATCGCGCTGATCTGCGGGCCGCCGCCGTGGACGACCACGGGGCGGATGCCGACGTGATGCAGGAACACGATGTCCTCGGCGAACGCGCGGCGGAGCTCGTCGTTGACCATCGCGTTGCCGCCGTACTTGACCACCATGGTGGTGCCGGCGAACTTCTGGATCCACGGCAGGGCCTCGATGAGGGTCTCGGCCTTGTCCATGGCGAGGCGGAGATTGGGGCTCTGGGGGCCGGTGTGTGCGTCAGTCATGGGTCTCAGCTCGAGTAGGCGGAGTTCTCGTGCACGTAGTCGTGCGTGAGGTCGTTGGTCCAGATGGTCGCCTCCGCGTCGCCGGCGGCGAGGTCGATCTCGACGAGCACCTCGCGCGGCTCGAGGTCGACCAGGGAGCGGTCCTTGCCGATCCCGCCGTTCTGGCAGATCTCGACGCCGTTGATGGACACGTTCAGGGAGTCCGGCTCGAAGGCGGCATCCGTGGTGCCGACGGCGGAGAGCACGCGGCCCCAGTTGGGGTCCTTGCCGAAGATCGCGGTCTTGAACAGGTTCGACCGCGCGACGGCACGGGAGACGACCTCGGCGTCGCGCTCGCTGGCGGCGTTGAAGGTGCGCACCGCGATGTCGTGCGCGGCGCCCTCGGCGTCTCCGATGAGCTTGCGGGCCAGCTCGGCGCAGACCTGGGTCAGGCCGGCGGCGAACGCGTCGGCGTCCGGGACCGCCCCCGAGGCCCCTGAGGAGAGCAGCACGACCGTGTCGTTCGTGGACATGCACCCGTCGGAGTCGGCCCGGTCGAAGGTCACGCGGGTCGCGTCCCGGAGGGCGGCGTCGAGCATCTCGGCAGCGGCGGCGGCGTCGGTCGTGAGGACCACGAGCATCGTCGCGAGGCCCGGGGCGAGCATGCCTGCGCCCTTGGCGATCCCGCCGATGGTGTACTCGATCCCGGCCGCGTCGGTGCCGGTGAACACGGCCTCCTTCGGCACGGTGTCGGTGGTCATGATCGCGAGGGCGGCATCGTGGCCGCCGTCGTCGGCGAGGGCCCCGGCGAGCGCGTCAACGCCGGGGATGATCTTGTCCATCGGCAGCTGCTCGCCGATGAGCCCGGTCGAGCAGACCACGACGTCGCCGGCCGAGATGCCGAGGACGTCGGCGGCCTTCTCGGCCGTCGTGTGGGTGTTCTGGAACCCCTGCGGGCCGGTGCAGGCGTTGGCGCCGCCGGAGTTGAGCACGACGGCGTCGACGCGCCCGTCCGTGACGACCTGCTTCGACCAGCGCACGGGGGCGGCCATGACCCGGTTCGTGGTGAAGACGGCGGCGGCGTGGCGGTCGGGGCCGTCGTTGACGACGAGGGCCATGTCCGGCTTGCCGGAGGCCTTGAGGCCGGCGGTGACGCCGGCGGCCCGGAAGCCCTTGGGTGCGGTGACGGTCACGGTGCGACTCCCAGCTGTGCGAGGCCGGTGACCTCGGGAAGGCCCAGCGCGATGTTCATGGACTGCACCGCGCCGCCGGCGGTGCCCTTGGTGAGGTTGTCGATGGCGGAGCTCACAATCACGCGGCCGGCGTGCTCGTCGAAGGCGAGCTGGATGACGGCGTTGTTCGAGCCGAGCACCATCTGCGTGGCGGGCCACTGGCCGGAGGGCAGGAGGTGGACGAACTGCTCGCCCTCGTAGGCGGACTCCCAGGCGGCCCGCAGGGACGCGGCGCCGACGCCGTCCTTGACGCGGGCCGTGGCGGTGGTGAGGATGCCGCGGCTCATAGGTGCGAGGGTGGGGGTGAAGGAGACGGTGACGGGCTCTCCCGCGGCGTTGGAGAGGCCCTGCTCGATCTCGGGCGTGTGCCGGTGGCCGCCGCCCACGCCGTATGGGCTCATCGAGCCCATGACCTCGGAGCCGAGCAGGTGCGGCTTGACGCTCTTGCCCGCGCCGGAGGTCCCCGATGCCGAGACGATGACGACGTCCTCGGGCTCGAGGAGGCCGGCGGCGAAGCCGGGGGTGAGGGCCAGCAGGGCGGAGGTCGGGTAGCAGCCTGGGACGGCGATCCGCCGCGCCCCGCGCAGCTTCTCGCGCTGCTTGTGGCCGCTGCCCGGACCCGCGCCCGGGCCGATCGGCAGCTCGGGGAGCCCGTAGGGCCAGGTGCCGGCATGCTCGGAGCGGTAGAACTGGAACCACGCCTCGGGGTCCTCGAGGCGGTGGTCCGCGCCGGCGTCGATCACGAGGGTGCCCTCGGGCAGCGCGGCGGCGACCTCGGCGGATGCCCCGTGCGGGAGCGCGAGGAACACGACGTCGTGGCCCGCGAGGTTCTCCACGGTCGTCTCGACGATGACGCGGTCGGCCAGCGGGAGCAGGTGCGGCTGGAGCTCCCCCAGCCGGCTGCCCGCGCTCGAATGGGCGGTGATGGCCCCGATCTCGACCTCGGGGTGGTTGGCCAGCAGGCGGAGGACCTCTCCCCCGGCGTAGCCGCTGGCTCCGGAGACAGCTGCAGTAATGGTCACCGCCCCACTCTAGGCAAGTTTATGCATTGCAGTCAATATTTATGCATCGACTTCTTCCCCGGGAGCCTTCCCTAGGATGGTGGTGCGCACCGAACGACACTGGACTTCGAGACACGCAGGAGAACCATGATCAACGCTATCGTCGCCACGGCCCCGGGGGCCCTGAAGTCCTCAAGCCCACCGAGATCGCCAGGCCAGAGCCCGGCCCGGGCCAGATCCTGGTGCGCGTCGCCGCGACCGGCATCAACTTCATCGAGACCTACCAGCGCCAGGGCCTCTACGCGATGTCCTTCCCCTTCACTCCCGGCGCGGAGGCCTCGGGGGTCGTGGCCGCCGTGGGCGAGGGGGTCGCCGACTTCTCGGAGGGCGACCGGGTGGCGACCGCCGAGGGCGCGGGCACCTACGCGGAGTACGCGCTCATCGACGCGGACAAGGCCCTGCCGATCCCCGAGGGCGTGGACCTGCTCACCGCCGCCGCGCTCCCCCTGCAGGGCATGACGGCCCACTACCTCATCAACTCGACCTTCCGCGTCGAGCCGGGACAGACGGTCCTCCTCCATGCCGGCGCCGGCGGGGTGGGCCTGCTCATGATCCAGATGCTCAAGGCCAAGGGCGCCCGCGTCATCACCACGGTCTCCAACGACGCCAAGGCCGAGCTGGCCTCCGGCGCCGGCGCGGACCACGTGATCCGCTACGACGGCTTCCCGGAGGAGGTCCGCGACCTCACCGGCGGCGCGGGCGTCGACGTGGTGTACGACGGCGTGGGGCGGGACACGTTCGACGGCTCGCTGAAGAGCCTGCGCATCCGCGGGATGCTCGTGCTCTTCGGCGCGGCGTCCGGCCCGGTGCCCCCGGTCGACCCGCAGCGGCTCAACGCGGGCGGCTCCCTCTTCCTGACCCGTCCCACGCTCGCCCACCACCTGCTCAATGCCGCCGAGCGGCGCTGGCGCTCCTCCGAGGTCTTCGGCGCGGTCGCCGACGGCTCCCTCAACGTCCGCATCGGGGCCCAGTTCCCCCTGTGGGAGGCCGCCGCCGCGCACACCGCGCTCGAGGGCCGCGCCACCACCGGCAAGGTGCTCCTCGTCCCGTAGCCGCCCACCCACCAGCGAAGAAGGCACGGCAGTGACCGAGACGCACGAGCCCATGCCCCGGGCCCAGGCCGCGGCCCAGCTGAGGGGTTCCGACCGGGCCCCTCGGCCCCGCACACTGATCGACATCCTGGCCGCGAGCGCGGAGGCCTTCCCGGAAGCCCCCGCGCTCGACGACGGCTCGACCTCCCTCTCCTATGCGGAGCTGCTCGACGAGGTCCGGGCCATGGGCCGGAGGCTGCACGCGGCGGGCCTGGGCGCCGGGGACCGCGTGGGCATCCGCATCCCCTCGGGCACCGCCGAACTGTACGTGGCCATCCTCGCCACCCTGCTGGTCGGCGCCGCCTACGTGCCGGTCGACGCCGACGACCCGGACGAGCGGGCGAAGCTCGTCTTCAGCGAGGCGAAGGTGGCCGCGATCCTGCGCGGCGGGGGGTCCATGGTGGTGGCCAAGGACCGTCCCAAGCCCTTCCCCGCTCCCCGGCTGCCCGGCCCCGGGGACGACTGCTGGATCATCTTCACCTCCGGCTCCACCGGCACGCCCAAGGGAGTCGCGGTCACCCACCGCTCCGCCGCGGCCTTCGTCGACGCCGAGGCCCGGCTCTTCCTGCGGGGCGAGCCGATCGGCCCCGACGACCGCGTGCTGGCCGGGCTCTCCGTGGCGTTCGACGCCTCGTGCGAGGAGATGTGGCTCGCCTGGCGGCACGGGGCGTGTCTCGTGCCCGCCCCCGCGCGCTCGTGCGCACCGGCATGGACCTCGGCCCGTGGCTCGTGCAGCGCGGGATCACGGTCGTCTCGACCGTCCCGACCCTCGCCGCGCTGTGGCCGGCCGAGGCGCTCGAGAACGTGCGCCTGCTCATCTTCGGCGGCGAGGCGTGCCCCCGGAGCTCGCCGCGCGGCTCGCCGTCGAGGGCCGGGAGGTGTGGAACACGTACGGTCCCACCGAGGCGACGGTGGTCGCGTGCGCGGCCCTGATGGACGGCACCGGCCCGGTGCGGATCGGGCTCCCCCTCGACGGCTGGGACCTCGCCGTCGTCGACGCCGTCGGTGCGCCCGTGCGCGCCGGCGAGGTGGGCGAGCTCATCATCGGCGGCGTGGGCCTGGCCCGCTACCTCGACCCGGCCAAGGACGCCGAGAAGTACGCCCCCGTCCCGACGCTCGGATGGGACCGGGCCTACCGCTCCGGCGACCTCGTGCGGTTCGAGCCCGAGGGCCTGCTCTTCCAGGGCCGCGCGGACGAGCAGGTCAAGCTCGGCGGCCGCCGGATCGAGCTCGGCGAGGTCGACGCCGCGCTCCGGGCGCTCCCCGGCATCGCCGGCGCGGCCGCCGCGGTGCGCACGACGGCGGCCGGGAACCAGATCCTCGTCGGGTACCTCGCGCCGGTCCGCGGCGCCGTCCCGGACCTCGCCGCCCACCGGACGCGGCTCGCGCGGGAGCTGCCGGCCGCGCTCGTGCCCGTGCTCGCCGTCGTCGACTCCCTCCCGGTGACGACGAGCGGCAAGGTCGACCGCACGGCCCTCCCCTGGCCGCTGACCGGGCAGGACAACGACGAGGGCCCCGACTTGGAGCTGCCCGAGGACGCCGCGTGGATCGTCGAGCAGTGGGGCGCGGTCCTCGGCACCGCCGCGCCGGGGCTCGACGCCGACTTCTTCGCCCACGGCGGCGGCTCCCTCGCGGCCGCCCAGCTCGTCTCCGCCCTGCGGCGGCGCTACCCCACGGTCACGGTCGCCGACGTCTACGCGCACCCCCGGGTCGGCGCCCTCGTCGACGCCGTCGTCGGGACGGGGACGGCCCCGCCCGCGCCGGGACGGGCGGTGCGGCCGACTCCCGCGACCACCCAGTGGCTCCAGACGCTCATGGGCGTCCCGCTGTTCATCCTCGTGGGCATGCGCTGGCTGACCTACCTCGCCGCCGCGAACAACATCCTCGCGGCCACCGCGGGGTCCGCGGCGGCCCCGACGCTCTCCTGGTGGTGGGTCGCGGCGTCCTGGCTCGTGTTCGTCAGCCCCTGGGGAAGGATGGCCATCTCGGTGGCAGCGGCCCGGCTCCTCCTGCACGGGGTCTCCCCGGGCAGGTACCCCCGGGCCGGCTCGGTCCACCTGAGGCTCTGGCTCTCCGAGCAGATCGCCGACCTCGCCCAGGCCGTGAGCCTGGCGAGCGCGCCGTGGGTCCCCTACTACGCCCGGGCCCTCGGGGCGAAGATCGGCCGCGACGCCGTGCTGCACGCCGTTCCGCCGGTCACCGGCATGCTCTCGGTCGGGCCTGGCGCCTCGGTGGAGCCCGAGGTCGACCTCTCGGGCTGGTGGATCGACGGGGACTGGGTCCACCTCGGTGCCATCAGCATCGGCTCCGGTGCGAGCGTCGGCGCCCGCTCCACCCTCCTGCCCGGTGCCCGCATCGGCGCCGGCGCCGTCGTCGACCCCGGCTCCGCCGTCTCGGGCAGGGTCAAGGCTGGCCTGAGGGTGGCGGGGTCGCCCGCGAGCCGGGTGGGCAAGGCGAAGCCCGGCTGGCCCCTGGCCCCCGTGCGCAGGTCCCGGGCGGCCGAGGCCGCGTGGATCGGCGCGTTCGCGGCCGGTTCGGCGCTGCTGGCGCTCATCCCGTTCGTCTCGGCCGCGGCCGCCGGCATCCTGCTCGCGTGGACGGCCCGCGGACACGACTCGGTCCACGCCGCGCTCGGGCCGCTGCTCGCGGCGACCCCCCTCGCGGCCGCCACGTGGTTCGTCCTCAACCTCCTCCTCATCGCCGGGGCCACCCGCCTGCTGGGGGTGGGGATCACCGCCGGGTACCACCGCGTCCGCTCGCGGATCGGCTGGCAGGTCTGGGCCACCGAAAGGGTGCTCGACCTGGCCCGCGAGGTCCTGTTCCCGATCTACGCGAGCCTCGTCACGCCCGCGTGGCTGCGCCTCCTGGGAGCGAAGGTCGGCAAGGACGTCGAGGCGTCCACCGTGCTGCTGCTGCCCTCGATGACCACCGTCGCCGACGGGGCCTTCCTCGCCGACGACACGATGGTGGCCAGCTACGAGCTCGGCGGCGGATGGCTGAAGATCGCTCGGGCCAAGGTGGGCAAGCGCGCCTTCCTCGGCAACTCCGGGATGACGGCAGCGGGGCGGTCCGTGCCGAAGGACGGCCTCGTCGCGGTGCTCTCCGCCGCCCCGAAGAAGGCGAAGTCGGGCTCGTCATGGCTCGGCAGCCCGCCGGTGCGCCTCCGCCGCACCGCAATAGCCACGGACGCCGGGCGGACCTTCCGGCCACCGCCCCGCCTCAGGGTCGCGCGCGCCCTGTGGGAACTGTGCCGCGCCCTGCCGGTGGTGCTCACGGTGGCCATCGCCGTGGGCGTCCTCGCGGCCCTCGACTGGCTCGCCGCCACGTGGGGCTATCTGGCCGCGGCGGCCCTGTGCGGGGCCGTCATGCTCGTGGCCGGGGGCATCGCGGCCGCGTCTGCGACCGCCGCGAAGTGGCTCTTCGTGGGCCGGATCCGCGCCGGCGAGCATCCGCTGTGGAGCTCGTTCGTGTGGCGCAACGAGGTCCAGGACACGTTCGTGGAGATGGTCGCGGCCCCCTGGTTCGCGAGGGCAGCGGCCGGCACCCCGGCCCTCGTGTGGTGGCTGCGGTCCCTCGGGGCCACGATCGGCTCCGGCGCCTGGTGCGAGAGCTACTGGCTGCCCGAGGCGGACCTCGTCTCCCTCGGACGCAGCTCGACCGTGAACCGGGGCTGCGTCGTGCAGACGCACCTCTTCCACGACCGCATCATGGCGATCGACACCGCCGCCCTCGGCGAGGGTGCGACGCTCGGTCCGCACGGCGTCGTCCTCCCCGGCGGGAGGATCGACGACGGCGCGACGGTGGGGCCGGCGTCGCTCGTCATGCGCGGCGAGCACGTGCCCGCGGGAACGTACTGGCGGGGCAACCCCGTGGTGCCGTGGAAGGAACCGGAGGCAGCCACCAGGTGAGACAGGACCGTCATCTGCGACCGGACGCGCCGCCCCGACCCGCCGCCCTGCCCGATCCCTACACGCCCGGGCACGGAAGCGCCGCCTACACCGTCACCCACTACGACCTCGATCTCGAGGTCAGGCTCGCGAGCAACCGCCTCGCGGGCAGGGCCCGCCTGCGCGCCACGGCGAACCGGCGCCTCGAGGCGATCACTCTCAGCCTCGCGGGGCTCCGCGTGCTGAAGGTGCAGGTCGAGGGCGCGCGGGCCAGGGCCGTCCAGCGCGGGGACGAGCTGCGCATCACGCCCGCCGCGCCCGTGCCCGAGGGCAGGGAGTTCTCCCTCGAGGTCCGCTACGAGGGCAGCCCGGGCCCCACGGACGGCGAGTGGGGCGATGTCGGCTGGGAGGAGCTCGAGGACGGCATCCTCGTCGCGGGCCAGCCGGTCGGGGCGCCCACGTGGTTCCCCTGCAACGACCACCCCAGCCAGAAGGCCACGTTCCGCATCTCCGCCTCCGCGGACGCCGGGTACCGCGTCGTCTCGAACGGCCTCGTGGTCGGGCACCGGCGGAAGGCCAGCCGGGAGACCTGGGTCTACGAGGTGCACGAGCCGATGGCGCCCTACCTCGCAACGCTGCTGATCGGCCGGTTCCAGCTGCTCGAGCTCGGGCGCCTGCCCCGGCGGGAGCACCCCTCGGTCGGGGTGTTCGCCGCCGTGCCGCCCGCCCTGCGCCAGAGCGCGCTCAGCGGCCTGCGCGACCAGCGGGCGATGCTCGCCCTGTTCACCGACCTGTTCGGGCCCTACCCGTTCCGGGACTACACCGTGGTGGTCACCGAGGACGAGCTCGAGATCCCGCTCGAGGCCCAGACGCTCTCCATCGTCGGCCGGAACCACATCACCCGCAGCTGGGAGTCGCAGCGGCTCCTCGCGCACGAGCTCGCGCACCAGTGGTTCGGGAATTCCGTGACCGCCAGGAGGTGGGAGGACATCTGGCTCCACGAGGGCTTCGCGTGCTACGCCGAGTGGCTCTGGAGCGAGCACGCGGGCCTGGGCTCCGTGGCCTCCCGGGCGACCGCGGCCTGGACGCTCGTGGCGGCGCAGGAGCAGGACCTCGTCATCGGCGCGCCGGGGCCCGCGATGATGTTCGACGACCGCGTCTACAAGCGCGGCGCCCTCGCCCTGCACGCCGTGCGCCGTGCCCTCGGGGACAACCGGTTCTTCCGCGCCCTGAAGGCCTTCTGCGAGGAGAACCGGCACCAGAACGTGTCCACGGCCGACTTCCTCGAGCTCCTCGACCGTGTGGGCGCCGGGGCCCCCGGGTTCGGCGCCGACGCGGTCCTGCGCCCGTGGCTGTTCGAGCGCCCGCTGCCACCCCTGCCGGCGTAGCCCCGACGCGGGGTCACCTCCCGAACGACCCGGGGTCAGATCTGCGCGACCCGGGGTCAGATCTGGGCGACCCGGGGTCAGATCTGGGCGAGTGCGGCGACGAAGCCGGCCGGAAGTCCGAGCGCCTCCCGATCGAGGTCTTCCACCCGGCTGTCGCCGCCCGTACTGACCGCTGCGGGGTGGACGCGCAGGCCGGCGCCAAGGGCCTTGAGCAAGGCCTCCTTGCGGACCCACAGCCGCGCCGCCTCAGTGGGCGGATCTTCCGCTGCCGACACACGACGGCGCTCGGCCGCCGAGAAGGCAGCGTCCGGGATCGCGCCACGGAAGTCTGCGACGCGTGCCAGGTCGACGCCGATCCGGGGCGGTGTGGCCCCGACCTCGCGCTCCGGCGGGGTGACCTCGGCGGCCAGGAGGGCCCACCCGCCGGCCCGGGACATGCTCGCGGCGACGGGCAGCGGGAGCGGCCCCCCGTCGTCGTGCGCGGCGCCCGGCACCGCACGGGCGAGCGCGAACCCTGGCGCGCCGTGCTCCCCCGGCCCGCAGTCCGGGCAGCGGTAGACGGGGACGAGGAGCCGCAGGTCCGCTCCGACGAGCTCGGCCACGAGGCACCGCAGCGCGAGCCGGGCTTCGACGAACTCGCGGCTGCGGCGCGGGTCGAGGATCGCCGCGGCCCGATCGAGCTCGCCGGGCGTGCAGACGCCGGCGGGCAGCGCCGACCCGGGTCGACCGAGCGGCACTGCCCGCAGGAGCATCGTGGCTGGTGGCCGCGCGCCTAGCCGCGCTGGACCGCGCCGAACCGCTCGGCGGCCAGGGCCACGGCGGCGGCGCGCGCCTCGGACGCCTCGTCGGCGGTGAGGGTGCGGTCGTCGGCACGGAACCGCAGGCCGAACGCGAGGGACTTCTTGCCCTCGTCGATGCCCTTGCCCGTGTACACGTCGAAGAGGTGGACGTCCTCGAGGAGCTCGCCCGCGCCCTCGCGGAGTGCGCCGAGCACCGCGTCGGCCGGGAGGGCGGCGTCGACGATCAGGGCGACGTCCTGCGTCGCGACCGGGAACGTCGAGAGGTGCCGGGCCACGACGACGTCGGCGGCGGCCTCGAAGAGGGCGTCCGCGTCGAGCTCGAAGGCGACGGACCGGGCCGGAAGGTCGAGGCCGGCGAGGAGCTTGGGGTGCAGCTCGCCGGCGTAGCCCACCGTCTCCCCCGACCGCAGCGACAGCTGGGCCGTGCGGCCCGGGTGGAACGCCTGGTGGGAGCCCTGCGCGACCACCAGCTCCACCCCGAGGGCGTCGGCGGCGAGCCGGGCGTAGTCGAGCGCGTCGGCCCAGTCCCAGGCCCGCGGCGCGCTTCCGGGCGCCTCGGGCATGTCCTTGCCGGTGAAGACGCCGGCGACGTGGAGCGGCTGCTCGGGCAGGCCGTTGTAGAGGGAGTCGAGCACCTCGTCCGCCGGGCGCACGCCCAGGGGCGGGATGACGGCAGTGCCGAGCGGGCCGTCCCCGGGGAGGAAGACGAGCCCGGCCTCGTAGAGGGCGAGGTCCCGGAAGCCGCGCCCGTGGTTGCGCCGGGCGGTCTCGAGGAGCCCGGGCAGCAGGGAGGTGCGGAGCCAGCCGCGCTCCTCGCTCAGCGGGTTGGCGAGCTTGACCGCGGCCCGCGGCGCTCCCTCCTCGGGCACGCCGAACGTCTCGTTCTCGGCCTTCGTGGCGAACGGGTACGCGAGCACCTCGGTCAGGCCCGCGTCGGCGAGCGCCTGGACGACCCGGCGGCGCTGCTGCTGCCGGCGGGTGAACCCGCGCCCGGGAGGGGCGGTCGGGAGGGTCGAGGGGATCTTGTCGTACCCGACGAGGCGGGCAATCTCCTCCGACAGGTCCTCCTTGGTCTCGAGGTCGTTGCGCCAGCTCGGTGGCGTGACCACGAAGTCCTCGCCCGCGCGCTCCACATCGGCGCCGAGGTCGCCGAGGGCGCGGGTGATGAGCTCGTCGCTGAACTCCATGCCGATCCGGGAGGACGCGAACCCGGCGGGGAGCTCGATCCGCACCGGGGCGGGCGCGGTCCCGACGTCGGTGCCGGCCTCGTCGGCGATCCCGCCGCCGTACTGGACCAGGAGGTCGACGACGCGCTGCGCGGCCACGCCGGCGATGTTCCAGTCGACGCCCCGCTCGAAGCGCTTGGACGCCTCCGAGGGCAGCTTGTGGCGGCGGCGCGAGCGGGCGATGCTCACGGTGTCGAAGTGGGCGGCCTCGATGAGGACGTTCACGGTCGAGTCGGAGCACTCGGTGGCGGCGCCGCCCATGACGCCGGCGATGCCGATCGGACCGGACTCGTCCGTGATGAGCAGGTCCTCGGGGTCGAGGGCGCGGACCTTGTCGTCGAGGGTGGTGATCTTCTCCCCCGGCGCGGCGCGGCGGACGGTGATGGGACCGGTGAGCGTGTCCAGGTCGTAGCAGTGCGTGGGCTGGCCGAGCTCGAACATGACGTAGTTGGAGATGTCCACGGGCAGCGAGATCGAGCGCACCCCGGCCAGGCGCAGCCGGGAGGCCATCCACTCGGGCGTGGGCCGGGTCGGGTCGACGCCGCGGACGGTGCGGGCCACGAAGCGGTCGCACCCGGGCACCCCGTAGATGGGCGCCTGGTCGTCGAGCACGACGCTGTAGCCCCCCTCGAGCGTCTGCGGCGCCGTCACGAGCTCGGCCGGGTCGGTGAAGTCGGTGCCGGTCGCGTGCGAGTACTCGCGGGCGATCCCGCGGATGGAGAAGCAGTAGGCCCGGTCCGGGGTCACGTTGATCTCGGCGGCCTCATCGGTGAGCCCGAGGAGCTCGAGCGCGTCCGTGCCCACCTCGGGGTCGAGCCCGATGCGGGAGAGGACGAGGATGCCGTCGTGGTCGTCGCCGATTCCGAGCTCGCGCACGGAGGCGATCATGCCGGCCGAGACGTGCCCGTAGGTCTTGCGCGCGGCGATGTGGAAGTCACCGGGCAGCGTGGCGCCGGGCAGGGTCACGACGACCTTGTCGCCGGGGACGAAGTTGTGCGCGCCGCACACGATCCCCTGGACGCCGGAGGGGTCGATGCCCTTGCCCGTGAGGGTCTGCTCCTGGCCTTCGGGGACCACGCGCACCTGGCACCAGTTGATCGTCTTGCCGTTGCTCTGCGGCTCCTTGACGGCGCTGAGCACCTGGCCCACCACGATGGGGCCGCGGATCGAGTCGGACGGCCGGTGCACGGCCTCCTCCTCGAGGCCGACCTTGACGAGGTCGGCCATGAGGTCCTCGGCGGTCGCGTCCGCGGGGAGCTGCGTGTACTCGCGCAGCCACGAAAGGGGGATTCGCATTGGACTAGATCTCCATCCCGAAGTGCTGGCTGAAGCGGACGTCGCCCTCGATCATGTCGTGCATGTCGGCGACCTCGTTGCGGAACATGAGGGTGCGCTCGATGCCCATGCCGAACGCGAACCCCGAGTACTGCTCAGGGTCGATGCCCGCCGCCCGCAGGACGTTCGGGTTGACCATGCCGCACCCTCCCCACTCGATCCAGGCGGGTCCGCCCTTCGCGCCGGGGTGCCAGATGTCCAGCTCGGCGCTCGGCTCGGTGAACGGGAAGTAGTTGGGGCGCAGCCGGATCTGGGCCTCGGCGCCGAACATCTGCCGTGCGAAGTGCTCGAGCGTCCCGCGCAGGTCCGCCATGGACAGCCCCTTGTCGATGGCGAGGCCCTCGAACTGGTGGAACACGGGAGTGTGGGTCGCGTCGAGCTCGTCGGTGCGGAACACCTTGCCCGGGCAGAGCACGTAGATGGGGACCTCGCGCTCGAGCATCGAGCGGACCTGGACCGGCGAGGTGTGCGTGCGCAGGAGCAGGTGCGCCTCGGGCGGGTCGACGAAGAAGGTGTCCTGCATCTCGCGCGCGGGGTGGTCGGGCTTGAAGTTGAGGGCGTCGAAGTTGAACCACTCGGACTCGACCTCGGGGCCCTCGGCGATCTCCCAGCCCATGCCGACGAAGATGTCGCTCACCCGGTCCTGCAGCGTCGAGAGCGGGTGCCGCGCCCCGGCGCGGCGGCGCCGCGGAGCCGCCGTGACGTCGACGGTCTCCTCGACGAGGATCCGGGCCTCGTTCTCGGCCTCGAGCACGGACTGCCGCTCGGCGATCGCCTTGTTGACCCGGCCCCGGGCGCCGCCGACGAGCTTGCCCGCCAGGGCCTTGGACTCCTTGGGCAGCGAGCCGATCGCGCGGTTGGCGAGGGCGAGGGGGGACTTCTCCCCGGTGTGGGCGATGCGCGCCGACTTGAGCGCATCGAGGTCGGCGGCACCCGCGACGGCCTCGAGGGCCCTCTCGACGGCGGCGGCGACGGCAGCCTCGTCCACGGGGTCGGGGACGCTCGTCTCGCTCACGGGAACCTCGGTCTCGGCGGATGGGGGCGTTGTCTCGGGCACCCGTCAAGTCTAGTTCACGGCTACGATGCCCCTGTGCGCGCCCAGGGGCGCGGCCGCCGCCTGCGGAAGGACCTGAAGCCATGAGCAGTCCGGACTCCATCACCGTCGTCGGCACCGGATCGGTGACGGTGGTTCCCGACATCGCGGTGCTCCGCGTGGGAGCGGAGGTCCGCTCCCCGCGCCTGGGAGAGGCGTACGACGGCGCCTCCCGGGCCTCGGAGGCGATCGTCGCCGCGGCGCTGCGGTCCGGCGTGACGCGCTCCGACATCGTCTCCGCCTCGCTCTCGGTGGCACCGGAGCTGACGTGGGAGGAGGGCCGCGGCCAGCGCCTCGTCGGCTACGTCGCGAGCCGCGGCCTCACGATCGGCGCCCGGGACCTGGCCCGCACGGGCGAGCTGCTCGACGCCGTGGTGGCCGCCGGAGGCGGCGCCGTGCGCATCCACGGGATCTCCCTCGGCGTCTCGGACCAGTCCGCGGCGGAGGCATCGGCCCAGGAGGCGGCCTTCCGCGAGGCCGAGAGGGCCGCCCGGCGGCTTGCCGCGCTGGGGGCGCGGGAGCTGGGCGCCGTGGTCCGCATCGACGCCGGCGAGGCCCCTCCTGCCGGGCCGGGCCAGCCCGTGCCGCTGCGCCGGGCCTCCTTCGCCGCGGCCGAGGCCAGCGCCCCCCTCGAGGCGGGCGAGACCGAGGTGCAGGCCAGCGTGACGGTGACCTGGGCCCTCGCGGACAGGGCGTAGCGGCTGCCCTCGGCGGGGCACCCTTGACACTCATTCGAAGATGTATTCGAATGAGTGCCATGCGATGGAACACGCAGTCGGTCGCCGAGCCGCTCTCCGGGCCGGACGACGGCACCCCGGCCCAGCCGCCCCTCCTGTCCCTTGCGGGCGCGCTGCGCACGGTGAGGACGCCGGAGTTCCAGGGAATCACCTTCCACGAGGTCGCCGCGAAATCGGCGCTCAACAAGGTCCCGCCGGCGTCCTCCATGCCGTTCCGCTGGACGGTGAACCCCTACCGAGGGTGCAGCCACGCCTGCGTCTACTGCTTCGCCCGGAACACCCACACCTACCTCGACCTGGATGCGGGCCTCGACTTCGACCGGCAGCTGGTGGTCAAGGTCAACGTCGGCGAGGTGCTGCGGAGCGAGGTCTCCAAGCGCTCCTGGGCCCGCGAGCACGTGGCGCTGGGGACGAACACCGATCCCTACCAGCGGGCCGAGGGGCGCTACGCCCTGATGCCCGGCATCATCCGGGCCCTCGCGGACTCCGGCACCCCGTTCTCCATCCTGACCAAGGGAACGCTCCTGGCCCGCGACGTCCCGCTGCTGAAGTCGGCTGCGACCCAGGTGCCGATCGGCGCCGGGATCTCGCTCGCCGTCCTCGACCCTGAGCTCCAGGCCGCGCTCGAGCCGGGGACGCCCTCCCCCGCGGCACGCCTGCGCCTGGTGTCGAGGCTGCGCGAGGCGGGCCTGCCGTGCGGCGTCATGGCCATGCCGATCCTCCCGTGGCTCACGGACTCGGAGGAGCATCTCGACGCGCTCATGGGCAGCCTCGCGCAGGCCGGGGCGACGGGGGTCACTGCCGCTGCGCTGCATCTGCGTCCGGGGACCCGCGAATGGTTCATGGGTTGGCTCGCGCGGACGCATCCGCGCCTGGTCGGCCGGTACCGCAGGCTCTACTCGAAGGGCGCCTACGCCCCCTCCGAGTACCGCGCGTGGCTGGGCCGGCGCGTGGCGGCGGCCAAGGCCCGCCATGGCTTCGGCCGGGGATTCGAGCGTGACGAGGCCTTCGCCCACCGCGATGCGGACGTCGTGGCCGCCGGACGCCCGGCCGCCCGCGAGCCAGCCCTCGTTCCGGGGCAGGACGCCCTCTTCTGAACCGCCAGGAGGCCCGGCCGCGCCATACAGGTCAGCGGGCTGCCTGACGCCGCACCGCGTCCACGATGGGGAAGTCTGCCGGGATCCAGGCGAGCTCCGCCAGGGCGTCCCCGTCGAGGCTGACCCACCGCAGCTGGTCGTGGTCCTGCAGGGGCTCGGGCACGCCCGCGCGCACCTCGGCGAGCCACACCCGCATCGCGGCACGGTCGTTGAGGGGCCATCCCTGCGGGAGCGGGCCGGGCACCTCGGGGCCGAGGGCCACCGCGATGCCGAGCTCCTCGTCCAGCTCGCGGCGCAGGCCGTCCTCGGCCGACTCGCCGTCTTCGACCTTGCCCCCTGGGAACTCCCACAGGCCCGCGAAGGCCGGTGGCGCCGTCCTGCGCGCCGCCAGGAGCATCGTGGGCCGTTCGAGCGAGTCGACGATCGCTCCCCCGACCACCTGGACGAGCCGGGGGCCGGCTCCGTGGGTCTGCGTCTGCACGGGCCCAGTCTAGGGGCCGGGCGGAATGGGAGCGCCTCCCGTACTGTTGGCACGAGACGAGGGCCGACGGCGTTCCTCCCCACACCCCATCCGGCCCCGACACGAGGACTGCCACCGTGCCCACGCCCGAATCGTCCATGCCCCTGAAGGCCCCCGCGGCGGCCGCTGCGGGGGGCCCCTCCGCCGGCGCCCCTGCCGGCAGCGGCACCGCGCGAGGACATCGCTCCACGCTGCTCGCGCCGAAGCCCCTCTTCTGGGCCATGCTGGCCCTCGGGCTCGGCGGCTTCGCGATCGGGACGGTCGAGTTCGCGACCATGGGACTGCTCAAGGAGATCGAGCGCGGGCTCGCGATCAGCACCCCGCAGGCCGGCCAGCTCATCTCCGCCTACGCCCTGGGCGTGGTGGTGGGGGCGCCCCTGCTCGCGGCCATCGGCGCCCGGCTGCCGCGCAAGGCCCTGGTCCTCGGCCTCATGGCGTTCTACGCCGTCGCCAACCTGTCCTCCTTCGTGGCCGCCGACTATGGCGCGATGCTCGTCTCCCGCTTCGCGGCGGGCCTTCCGCACGGGGCCTACTTCGGCACGGCCGCGGTCATCGCCGCCTCGCTCGTGGCACCCACCAAGAGGGGTTGGGCCATCGCCACGGTGATGTCCGGCCTGACGATCGCCAACGTCCTCGGTGTGCCCGCCGCGACCTGGCTCGGGCAGTCCCTCGGCTGGCGCCTGCTGTTCGTGGTGACCGCGGCGATCGCACTCGCGTGCGTCGCCATGGTCGCCCGCTTCGTGCCGTACGAGCCGCCGCACCCCGAGGCGAGCATCCGCCGGGAGCTCTCCGCCCTCCGGCGCGGGCAGCTGTGGCTCGCCCTCGCCGTCGGGGTGGTCGGGTTCGGCGGCTTCTTCGCCACCTACACGTACATCGCCCATACGATGACGTCCATCGCCGGACTGCCGGAGGCGCTGATGCCGGTGGTCGTGGCCCTGTACGGGCTCGGCATGGTCGTGGGCAACATGGCCGGCGGCCGTCTCGCCGACCGCTCCGTGATGGGCACGATCTACTGGGCTCTCGCCGCCGTGGCCGGGGTGATGGTGCTCTACGGGCTCGCCGCCCCCGTGTGGCCGCTCGCCCTGCTCATGGTGTTCGTGGTGGGCGGCTCCGGCTCGATCCTCATCCCCGCGCTCCAGGCGCGCCTGCTCGACTCGGCGCCGGGCGCCGCGACCCTTGCGACCTCGCTGAGCCACTCGGCGCTCAACGTGGCCAACGCCCTCGGCGCGTTCCTCGGAGGCGTGGTCATCGCGGCGGGGTGGGGCTTCGTGGCGCCGGCGTACGTCGGAGCGGGCCTCGCCGTGCTCGGCCTCGGGATCGCGCTGCTGAGCGGCGCCCTCGAGCGGCGCCGGGCGCGCTGACCGCGCCCCGGCGCTATCCGGCGGGCCGTTCCGCGACGGCGGACGGCTGCGCGTCCCCGTCACGGTGGATGTCCGGCTCGAGGTAGATGACCCGTGCGCTCGGGACGGATGAGCGGATCCGGGCCTCGGCTTCATCGATGGTCCGCGCGATCTCGGCCCCGCTCGCCCCGCGGGCCACGGTGATCTTGGCGCCGACCAGAAGCTCCTCCGGGCCGAGGTGCATGGTGCGCAGATGGATGATCCGGGTCCCGTCCGCGGTGATGGCCGCCTCGATGCGCCGCACGTCGGACCGGGTGGCCGATTCGCCCAGGAGGAGCGAGCTGGTCTCCAGGGCGAGCACGGCGGCGATCACCACGAGGAGCAGGCCGATCATGGCCGTCCCCGCGGCGTCCCACAGCCCGTTGCCCGTCACGAGTGTCAGCGAGACCCCGGCGAGGGCGAACAGGAGGCCCAGCAGCGCGCCGAAGTCCTCGAGGAGGATGACGGGCAGCTCGGGCTGCTTCGCGTTGCGCACGAAGGCCACCAGCGACTGGCGGCCGCGCAGCTGATTCGCCTCCTTGACCGCGGTGCGGAAGGAGAGGCCCTCCGCCGTCGCTGCACCCACGAGGATGATGAGCGGCACCCACCACCACGGGCCCTCGATGCCATGGGGGTCCTTGAACTTCTCCCAGGCCTCGAAGAGGGCGAACAGTCCGCCGACGCTGAACAGGACGATCGAGACGATGAACGCGTAGATGTACCGCTCGCGCCCGTACCCGAAGGGGTGCTCGGGATTCGCCTGCTTGCGGGCGCGCTTGCCCCCGAGGAGGAGGAGCAGCTGGTTGCCGGAGTCTGCGACCGAGTGGATCGCCTCGGCGAGCATCGACGAGGATGCCGTGAGCGCGAACGCGAGGAACTTCATCACCGCGATCGACAGGTTTGCTGCCAGTGCGGCAACGACGGCCTTGGTCCCACCACCGGACGACATGGTCCCCTCCTTGCAGAGCCCAGACTGATGTGCAGCCGCTGCCGTGAGGTGCGCACGGACGGCTCCGTCCTACCCTACGGGCATCTGCCCCGGCTCAGCGCCGCTGGCTCCTGGCGCTCGCATACAGGCAGACTGTCGCGGCGGTGCCGACGTTGAGGCTCTCTGCCCGCCCGTAGAGCGGGACGGCGACGCGGTGGTCGGCCAGGTCCTTCTCGGCCTGGCTGAGCCCCTGGGCCTCGTTGCCGAAGAGCCAGGCGGTCGGGTCCTCGAGCCGGTAATCCCCCGCGGTCCCCTCGCCGCCGGCCCTCCGCGCGGCCGAGGCGTCCTGGAGCCCGTCGAGGTCGAGCGGACCGGCGCCGTCGGCGGCAAGGATCTTCAGGCCCGCCCCGCGGGCCTCGGCAGCGAACGCTGCGGGGTCGACGCCGATGACCACCGGCACATGGAAGATCGAGCCGGCCGTGCTGCGGACGGCCTTGGGGTTGTAGATGTCGACGCTCCCCGCCGTGAGGACCACCGCGGAGGCGCCGGCGGAGTCGGCAGCGCGCAGGATCGTCCCCGCGTTGCCCGGGTCCTGGACCCGGCACATGACGGCGAGCAGCCGCGGCTGCTCAGCCAGGACAGCGGAGAGCGGAACGTCGAGCATGGTGCAGACGGACACGATGCCCTGCGGGTTCACCGTGTCGGCCATGGCCGCGAGCACGTCGTCGTCCGCCAGGCGCAGCCGGCCGGTGGCCTCGGCAAGATGGGCGATCTCGGGATGGCGGGAGAGACAGGACTCGCTCGCGTAGAGCTCGACGACGATCGGCGCGCCCCCCTCGGCGCGCCGATCGGCGTCCAGGCGCAGGGCCTCGCGCACGGCCTGCGGCCCCTCGGCGAGGAACTGGCGGCGGCGGTTCCTCGCCGCCCGCGTGGCCAGCTTCGCGACATCGCGGACGCGGTCGGCGCGGGGGTTGGTCATGGTCGGACTCGGTATCACGGACCAACTCTAGCGAGCCCGATCCTGCCGGGAGCGCGGCAGCGCCCGCGCAGCCTTGGGCTGCGCGGGCGCTGGGCGATGCTGCTCTCGGGGCTACTTGGCGACCGGAGCGTTGACGTCGGCCGGGAGGGCCTTCTTCGCAACCTCGACGAGGGCCGCGAACGCGGCGGCGTCGGAGACAGCCAGCTCGGCGAGCATACGGCGGTCGACCTCGACCTCAGCGGCCTTGAGGCCCTGGATGAGGCGGTTGTAGGTCAGGCCGTTGGCGCGGGAGGCAGCGTTGATGCGCTGGATCCACAGGCGGCGGAAGTCGCCCTTGCGCTTGTGGCGGTCCTGGTAGCTGTACACGAACGAGTGCAGCAGCTGTTCCTTGGCCTTGCGGTACAGGCGCGAGCGCTGACCACGGTAGCCGGACGCCCGATCGAGGACGGTACGGCGCTTCTTCAGGGCGTTGACTGCCCGCTTCACACGTGCCACGTGCGTACTCCTTTTGAATCTCTCCCAGACACCCGGGCTCTGCCCGGCCGGGATGGCTCGTGGCCCCTCTCAGGGCCGGTGGGTGGAAGAAATCAGATGCCGAGCATGCGCTTGATGACCTTGGCGTCGCCGCCCGAGACGATCTTGTCCGCCGCGAGGCGGCGCGTGAGCGTCGTCGGCTTGTGCTCGAGGTAGTGGCGGCGGTTGGCCTGCTGGCGCTTGAGCTTGCCGGAACCGGTCAGCTTGAAGCGCTTCTTGGCGCCGCTGTGCGTCTTCATCTTCGGCATGGGAACCGATCTCCTTTTGCTTCCCGCGGCACGGGGCCGCGGATTTCGTTGGCGGCCTGCTCGCACAGGCCGACTCGTTGCGTGCCGCCCGCGGGCTGGGCCTGCGGCGGCGGACTCGGCGGGCGGTCCGCTCACCAGGAGCGAGCGGACCGGCCCGGCCAGGTCTGGTCTAGTTGCCCCGGCGGCCGGACGGCCGGGGCGCCGTCGGCTTCGGGGCGGACGGCTTCGGTGCCGCCGACGACGGGCGCGGCGCGCCCGGCTTGGGGACCGAAGGCTTCGGGACCACCGGCTTGGGCGCCGCCGCCGGCCGTGGGGCCGACTGGGCAGGCTTCGGGGCGGCCTCGGCTGCGGGCTTCGGCGCGACCGGCTGCGCGGGCGCAGGGGCCTTGGGCGCCTCGGCCTTCGGGGCCTCAGCCTTGGGCGCCTCAGCCTTGGGGGCTTCAGCCTTCGGAGCCTCGGCCTTCGGGGCCTCGGCCTTCGGAGCCTCAGCCTTCGGGGCCTCGGCCTTCGGAGCCTCAGCCTTCGGGGCCTCAGCCTTGGGGGCTTCAGCCTGCGGCGCCTCGGCGGGCTCCGCTGCCTGGGCCACGGACTCCTCGGGAGCCTCCGCTGCGGCGGGGGCTGCCTCCGGCTCCGCGTTCTCGCGGGCCTGGGCGGCCTGGAGGAACTCGGCGGGGATCGCGTCGCCCAGCGACTGGGTCAGCGGCGCCTGCCCGGCGGTGACCGAGGCGGACTTCGCTTCCTCGGCCTTGGCCTTGTCGGCAGCGCGCTGCGCTGCACGGCGGGCCTCCGCCTTCGCCTCCGCCTTGTTCTTCAGGGGGCCGATCACCATGACCATGTTGCGGCCGTCGATGCGGGGCGACGACTCGATCGAACCGACCTCGGCGACGTCCTCCGCGAACCGCTGGAGCAGCCGGATGCCCATCTCGGGGCGCTGCTGCTCGCGGCCGCGGAACTGGATCATGGCCTTGACCTTGTCGCCGGCACCGAGGAAGCGGAGCGCGTGGCCCTTCTTGGTCTCGTAGTCGTGCTTGTCGATCTTGAGGCGGAACCGGATCTCCTTCAGAACGGTGTTCGTCTGGTTCTTCCGCGCCTCGCGTGCCTTGACCGCAGCCTCGTACTTGTACTTGCCGAAGTCCATCAGCTTGCATACCGGTGGCTTGGCCTGGGGCGCCACCTCGACGAGGTCGAGGTCTGACTCCGTAGCCAGTCGCAGCGCATCTTCGATGCGTACGATGCCCACCTGCTCGCCCGCAGGGCCTACGAGGCGAACCTCGGGAACGCGGATTCGCTCATTGATGCGTGGATCGCTAATGTTCAAGCTCCTGTACATGTGACGGAAGTGCCCCGGCAACAAGGAAGGCCCCCGATTGCCGGTGCAATCGGAGGCCTCGGATGGCGCCCTCCCCGTCGGGGCGAGCCTGCTCGGCCCGACGTACGCCGGGCCGGCCAACCTGAGTACCCGGCAGCTTTCCGGCCGCGAGGCCCGGACGCCGACAGGTGGGAGGTGATCTCCGCTTGCAAACTGTCAGTCAAGTATACAGGGTAGGCGCACGAAAACCCTCACCAGCGCCCTGTGGGGGTGCTGGCCGGGCTGTCGAACGGCTCACGCGTGAATAACGACATCCAGTCGGTCTGTGCCAAGCTTATCAGCATGAGCAGCACCACCCCCAATGCCCCCATGCCCTCCGATGGCGCCCACCGCCACAGCTTCGACGCGGACCCCGCCGGCACCCCGGACGTGGATGCCCGGGTGCGTGACATCGCGGAGGTCGCGGCCGTGGAGGTCATCACGACGACGGCGGTCCACCTCATGAGCGCGGCCGCCGTCAAGTGCGGGCTGGCCGACGGTGCGGACGCGGCCGAGCTGAAGGACCTCGACGAGGCCCGCAAGCTCATCACCGCGCTCGCGGGGCTCGTGACCGCGGCCGCCCCGAGATCGGCTCGCAGCACGCCGGGCCGTTGCGCGACGGGCTCCGCTCCCTCCAGCTCGCCTTCCGCGAGGCGTCCGTGATCCAGGACGAGCCGGGCAAGGGCCCGGGCGAGAAGTACACGGGCCCGGTCAACTAGCGACGGGCGCTCGCCGCGGTCAGCCGACCGACTGCGGCGAGCGGCGCCGTCGTGCGCTCTGCGCGACGATGCCGCCCAGGCACAGGAGGGTCCCCGCGGCGCCGATGCCCACGAAGCCGGACCACGGGCCCACCGTGTCGATCATGGTGCCCGTCAGCGGCGATCCGAGCGCGGTCCCCGCGGTGAGCGCGGACCCGTACCAGCCCATCGCTTCGCCGCGGCGGCGCTCCGGGACGAGCTCGGCGACCCGCTCCGAGGCGGCCGAGAGCGTCGGTGCGCACAGGAGCCCGGGCAGCACCGAGAGCAGGCTGAGGGTCAGCGTGTCGTGGGCCAGGCCCATCGGGATGGTCAGCACGCTCATGGCCATGAGCAGGACCAGTGGCGAGATGGGCCGGTGCATCGCCCCATAGAGCAGGCCTCCGACGAGGGAGGCGAAGCACCAGAAGAAGAACACGACGCCGAGCTGGCCCCCTTCGCCATGCTCGCGCAGGATCGCGACGATCCCCACATCGGTGCCGGAGAGGACCATCCCTGCGCCGAACGCGACCGCCATCACCACGATGACCGCCACGCCGGCCCAGGCGGGACCGCCGGGAACCCGGCCGAGGAGGCGCCGCAGGCCCGACGCTCCGTCCGCCTGGCCGGCAGCGACCTCGGTGGGCGCGGGAGACTCTGCCGACTCCGGCCCGGAGGCCACCTCGACGAGCTCCGCGCCGTCAGCGTCGGTGACCGGAACCGCTCCGGGCTGCCCCGTGCGGGTGGGCGGGTTGAACCACAGCAGGGCGAGGCCTGCCAACGCTGCCGAGGCGCCGACCCCCATGAGGCCCCAGACCGTGGAGACGTCGACGGCGACGAAGGCGGCCAGGGCGGGGCCCACCATGAAGGTGACCTCGGTGCAGATCGAGTCCAGGGCGAAGGCGGTGCGGCGCTGCCCCGCGTGGGTCATGACGCCGAGGGACTGGCGCACCACCGAGAAGACCGGCAGAGCGAAGAGGCCGCCCACGAGTGCCGCGACGAGCAGCCATGGGTAGTCCAGGTGCGGGGCGACGCCCCACACGACCGCCTCCGCCACGATGGAGGGGATGAGCGCGGGCCGCAGTCCCACCGTGTCGACCCTGCGGCCCCTCCACGGGGCACCGAGGGCGATCCCGATCGTCAGTACCGCCGCCACGGCGCCCGCGGCCGCGTACCCGAGGCCGAGGGTCTGGACGACGTGCAGGGTCAGGAGCACGCCGGCGGCGGAGTGCGGGAGCCGCGCGACCATCGCCACGAGCAGCAGGCGCCGGACCTCTTTCCGGCGCCACAGGTGCCCGTACTGGGCGAAGTCCATGGGTTCCTCTTCCGTGCGCACCGCCCGGCGGTGGCAGGGCGGAACTCAGCCGTCCGCGGCGCGGACCTTGACCTCGATGGAGTCGACGGCTTCCGCGAAGCGGGTGCTGACGGCGAGCCTGCCGTTCAGCTCTGACACCGTCTCACGCACCGCCTCCGCTGGCAAACCCGGCGCGAGGGAGACCGTGAGGCGCAGCTCCGGCCCCGCGCCGCCGCCCGCGACGATGCGCCCCGCCGCATCCCTCGACGCCACCCCTGCGCCCGGGGAGATCGCGATGCCGCGCACCGGGGCGAGCCCTTCAGCGGCCTTCTCGACCTCGTCCACGAGGGAAGGGTCCGCGTACGAGGGGGTCCATTCCTTCTGCTGGGCGAGCGCCCAGACCGCGGGGCGCCGCAGCACGAGGGTGACGTCAGCGCCCGGGTCGAGCACCAGCAGCTCGGCGCCTTCGGAGACGGCGGAGAGCGCGGCGCGGGGAGCGAACACGGCGACCGGGCGCGCGTCCCGGTGCCACGCCTCGAGGCGTTCGACGGAGGTGAAGACCGGCAGCGCCTTGCGGCCGTCCGGGGCGGCGACCGTCACGAGGGCCATGTCCGCCTCCTTGTCCTCGGCGAAGCCGTGCTCGCCGAGGCCTCCCTCGGCCAGGCTGGCCACCACGGCGACGAACACGCGCGCTCCGGCGAGGGCGCGGTGGACGCCGGCCTCGCTCCCGGTGCCCGCGACGAGGTCGGCGACCGCGGCGGCCACGGCCGGGTCCGGGCGGCCCTCGTCGGCGTCGAACTGGTGGAGGGGGTTGCCGTCGCCGCTCAGGTCGCGCCCGTCCCAGGGCTGGCCGGCGGAGTCGGCTGGGCGGCCGGCGCGGGCGAGCGCCGCGGCGATGTGCCCGGGAAGGCGGCGTTCCGTCGAAGGCGACGGGCCGTCGTCGTGCGCCCCGGCCATTCAGCGCCGCCCGGCGACGTCGAGCGCCTCCGGCAGCGTGAACTGGCCGGAGTAGAGGGCCTTGCCCACGATCGCGCCCTCGACGCCGAGGGGCACGAGGGTCCGCAGGGTGCGGAGGTCCTCGAGGCTGGAGATGCCGCCGGAGGCCACGACGGGCTTGTCCGTGCGGGCGCACATCTGCTGCAGGAGCTCGACGTTGGGCCCGCGGAGGGTGCCGTCCTTGGTGACGTCGGTGACGACGTAGCGGGCACACCCGGCGTCCTCGAGCTGGGCGAGCACGTCCCAGAGGTTCCCGCCCTCCTTGGTCCAGCCGCGGCCGGCGAGGGTCGTGCCGCGCACGTCGAGGCCGACGGCGATCCGCTCGCCGTGGCGGGCGATGGCCTTGGCCGTCCACTCGGGGTCCTCGATCGCCGCCGTGCCGAGGTTCACCCGGGCCACCCCGAGCTCGAGCGCCGCCTCGAGGGAGGCGTCGTCGCGCAGGCCGCCGGAGAGCTCGACCTTGAGCGAGAGGCCGCGCACGACCTCGGCGATGAGCGCCCGGTTGTCGCCGCGGCCGAACGCCGCGTCGAGGTCCACGAGGTGGACCCACTCGGCGCCGGCGTCCTGCCACGCGTGGGCTGCATCGAGCGGCGAGCCGTAGCCGGTCTCGCTGCCGGCCTCGCCCTGGACGAGCCGGACGGCCTGGCCGTCGACGATGTCGACGGCGGGCAGCAGTTCGAGGACGGGGGCCTGGTCGGTCATGGTGTCTCCCTCAGTGTCGTCTCCGCCGGCTCACGCGGCCGGCAGGGTCAGCAGGTAGGCCGCCACGAGGGCGGCTGCGGCGAGCGCCCCGAAGGCGATCCAAGTCCAGTTGGGCAGTCCTTGGCGGCGGAACGAGACGGCACCACCGACGAGCAGCCCCGCGAGGCCGAACAGCAGCACGGACCACATGCGTCAGGACGCCCCGGCAGCGGGCTTGGTGAGCGACTCGACCCAGTTGCGCAGGAGCCGGGCCCCGGCGTCGCCCGACTTCTCGGGGTGGAACTGGGTGGCGCACAGGGGGCCGTTCTCGACCGCGGCGATGAACGGCGCGCCGTGCTCGCTCCACGTCACGAGCGGGGGCGCCATGCGCGGCTGGGCCACCTCGAAGTCCCACGACTGCACCCCGTAGGAGTGCACGAAGTAGAAGCGCTCGTGCTCGACCCCGGCGAAGAGCTTCGAGCCCTCGGGGACGGTGACGGTGTTCCAGCCCATGTGCGGGACGACGTCGGCGGGGAGGAGCTCGACCGTGCCGGGCCACTCGCCGAGGCCCTCGGCCTCGACGCCGTGCTCGATGCCGCGCTCGAACATGACCTGCAGGCCGACGCAGATGGCGAGGACGGGCCGTCCCCCGGCGACGCGGCGGCCGATGATCCGCAGTCCGTCGACCGCGGCGAGCTCCTTCATGACGGTCGCGAAGGCCCCGACCCCGGGCACGACGAGGCCGTCCGCCGCGAGCGCGTCCTCGGCCTTCGAGCTCAGGGTTACGGCCGCTCCGGCGCGCTCGAGGGCGCGGACCGCGGAGCGGACGTTCCCCGATCCGTAGTCGAGCACGACGACGGTGGGCCGGCCGTGCGGGTCCGGCACCTTCTCCGCGGCGTGCCTCGGGTCGACGACGACCGCGCCCGGGGTGCCCTCGGGGGCGGTGGGAAGGGCGTCGGGCGCCGCGGTCACAGGGCCCCCTTCGTGGACGGGATGGCGTCGCCGATGCGCGGGTCCGGCTCGACGGCGGCGCGCAGGGCCCGGGCGAAGGCCTTGAACTGGGCCTCGACGATGTGGTGGGGGTCGCGGCCCGCGAGGACGTTCATGTGCAGGCAGATCCCGGCGTGCAGGGTGATGGCCTCGAACACGTGGCGCGTGAGCGAGCCGGTGAAGTGGCCGCCGATGAGGTGGTACTCCTGGCCTGCCGGCTCCCCGCTGTGGACGAGGTAGGGGCGCCCCGAGACGTCCACGACCGCGTGCGCGAGCGCCTCGTCGAGCGGCACCGAGGCCTCGCCGAAGCGGCGGATGCCGGCCTTGTTGCCGAGCGCCTGCTTGAGGACCTCGCCGAACGTGATCGCAATGTCCTCGACGGTGTGGTGGACGTCGATATGCGTGTCCCCGGTCGCCTTCACGGTCAGGTCGATCAGCGAATGCTTGGACAGGGCCGTGAGCATGTGGTCGTAGAACGGGACGCTGCTGGAGATGTCGGAGCGGCCGGTGCCGTCGAGGTTGATGTCGACGAGGACCGAGGACTCGCTCGTGGTGCGCTCCATCCGCGCGGTCCGCTGGGTCACGGGCGCGGTCTGCAGCTCGGTACTCATGGGTGTGTGTCCTTCGATCAGGCGTCTGCGGGGGTGCTTCTTTTATTCTAGGCGGCGGGCAGGCGGCCGTCCGCGGCGAGGAGCTCCTCGAGCCGCGTCAGGAACGCGCTCGTCTCGCGCTCGGTGCCCGCGGTGACCCGCAGGCTCCCGGGGATCCCGACGTCGCGCACGATCACGCCCGCCTCGAGCAGGCCGTGCCAGATCTTCTGCGGGTCGCCGAGACCTGTGAAGAAGACGAAGTTCGAGTCCGAGGACGCCGGGGTGAGGCCCATGCGCGCCAGTTCCTTCACGATGCGGTCCCGCTGGTGCTTGATCTCCTCGACCTCGGCCATGAGGGAGGCCCGGTGCTCGAGCGCGGCGAGCGCCGTGGCCTGGGTGACGGCGGAGAGGTGGTACGGGAGGCGGACAAGGCGCAGCGCGTCGATGACCTCGGGGGCGGCGGCGAGGTAGCCCAGGCGTGCGCCGGCGAGGGCGAAGGCCTTGCTCATGGTGCGCGTCACGATCAGCCGGGGGCGGCCGGGCAGCAGCGTGAGGGCGCTGTGCGTGCCGAGCTGGGCGAACTCGGCGTACGCCTCGTCGACGATGACAATGGCCTGGCTCGCCTCGCCCGCCTCGTAGACGGCCTCGACCACGTCGAGGCCGAGAGCCGTCCCGGTCGGGTTGTTGGGCGAGCACAGGAAGACGATGTTCGGGGCGAGCTCGCGCACCTGGCGCGCGGCCGAGGCTGCGGTGAGCTCGAAGTCCTCCTGGCGGGTGCCCTTCAGGTACGCGGTGCCGGTCCCGGCGGCGAGCAGCGGGTACATCGAGTAGGTGGGAGGGAAGCCGAGGGCCGATCGCCCCGGGCCGCCGAAGGCCTGGAGGATCTGCTGCAGCACCTCGTTCGACCCGTTGGCGGCCCAGAGCTGCTCCGGGGCGAGGCCGTGCCCGAGGTACTCGGCAAGGGACTCCCGCAGCCGCGTGAACTCACGGTCCGGATACCGGTTCAGGCCCCCGACGACTCCGCGGACGGCCTCCACGATGGCGTCCTGGACGTCCTGCGGGACGCCGTGGGTGTTCTCGTTGACGTTGAGCTGGATGGGGACATCGATCTGCGGCGCGCCGTACGGATGCTGGCCGCGGAGGTCATCGCGGAGAGGGAGCCGGTTGAGTCGCTGAAGCTGGTCGTCCACTGCTCCAGCCTACGCCAGCGCCCTCGGCGCACCCCATTCGGAGGCGGCAGGACAGGGCGTTCGTGACGCCCGGCACCGGAGCCGCCTTGCGGCTACTTGAGGACCGGGACGAGGATCTGTTCGCCGGGGAGCACCCGGACGCCGGTGAGGCCGTTGAGGTCCTGGATCTGACTGACGGTGACCCGCGGATCCTGGTTCGGCACGCGCCGGGCGGCGATCGTCCACAGGGACTCCCCCGGCTGCACCGTCACGGTCACGGTGGCCCCCGGGCCGGTGAGGGGCGCCGCGCCCGCCTGGGCCGGCACCGTGAGGGCCGCCCATGCGATGAGCATCGCGAGCGTTGCCAGGAACAGCGGGACGACGACGAGGACGATGCGTCCCCGCCGCGTCAGGCGCAGCGGCGTGCGGGAGGTCCGTGCCGCGCGGGGTGCCGCGAGGGGGCCGAGATGGATCGCGTGTGCCATGGTCTGCCTTCCCCTGCACCTCCCGGGTCCGGCGGCGCGGCGGGCTTCGATTCTTCGAAGCTCCAGCGCAGGAGCGGGACTCGGAGGTGCAGTTTCTTCGAATGCATCTTCGAACTTCTTGGTTCCTTCCTAGCACCTGTCCACGAACAATGTCCAGACTCGCTCGAACATGTGTTTGAAAGGTGCACACAACTGTCCTACGGTGGGAGCAGCACGGGGCACGGGCCCGAACCTTCGGACCGGCTGCTCCCTCTCAAGGCCATGGAGACATGGTGCGGAGGGGGTCCGACAGTTCTGGTCCCGAGCCGGTACAGACCGCGCGGAGGCGCGGGCGGCGAAGGGACAGGGACGGCATGGCACCACGGACGAAGGCGGCAAAAGGGCTGACGGCGCGCCAGAAGAGGATCCTCGAGACGATCCAGCGCTCGGTACAGCTCAAGGGGTACCCGCCCTCGATGCGCGAGATCGGCGACACGGTCGGGCTCGCTAGCCTCTCGAGCGTCACGCACCAGCTGTCGCAGCTGGAGAAGCTCGGCTACCTGCGGCGCGACCCGAAGCGTCCGCGCGCCATGGAGGTCCTGATGCCGCTCACCCTCGACGAGGGCGAGCTCAGCGTTAGCGGCGAGGGCGCCGCGGCGCTGCTCGGCGCCGGCGGGGCCACGCTGGAGACCATGGCGTCCGCAGCGGACACGGCCATGGTCCCGCTCGTCGGCCGCATCGCCGCCGGTGGCCCGATCCTCGCCGACCAGGCGGTCGAGGACGTCATGCCGCTCCCCCGCCAGCTCGTGGGCTACGGGGAGCTGTTCATGCTCCGCGTCAAGGGCGACTCGATGATCGATGCGGCCATCTGCGACGGAGACTGGGTCGTCGTCAGGCGGCAGAACAGCGCCGAGAACGGCGACATCGTCGCCGCCCTGCTCGACGACGAGGCCACGGTCAAGACGTTCCGGCAGCGTGACGGCCACACCTGGCTCCTGCCCCAGAACACCAGGTACGAGCCCATCCTGGGCGACGAGGCGACGGTCATGGGCAAGGTCGTCTCGGTGCTGCGCTCCGTCTGAGCGCAGCCTCAGCCCGCCTGCGCGAGCCTCCCGAGCGCGTCCAGCACCACGCGGCGGTCCGTGGTGCCCCACAGCGGCGGCAGTGCCCCGCGCAGGAAGGCGCCGTAGCGCTCGGTGGCGAGGCGCGAGTCGAGCACGGCCACGACCCCGCGGTCCGCGGTCGTGCGGATGAGCCGCCCGGCGCCCTGGGCGAGGCGCACCGCCGCGTGGGTCGCGGAGACGCTCATGAAGCCGTTGCCCCCGGCCTGGGCGACGGCCCGGGAGCGGGCGGACATGAGCGGGTCGTCCGGGCGCGGGAACGGGATCCGGTCGATCACGACGAGCCGGCACGACTGCCCCGGCACGTCGACCCCCTGCCAGAGGGACATGGTCCCGAACAGGCAGGTGTCCGGCTCCGCCGCGAACTGCTTCACGAGCGCGCTCATGGACGACTCGCCCTGGCACAGGATCGTGGTCTCCAGCCGCGACCGCAGCTCGTCGGCGGCCTCCTCGGCCGCGCGCCGCGAGGAGAACAGGCACAGCGCCCCGCCGCGCGAGGCGGCAAGGAGTGCCTCGAGCTCGTCGAGCGCCTCGGGCGAGACGCCGCGGCCGGGCTTGGGCAGGTGCCGGGCGACGTAGAGCATGCCCTGCTTCGGGTAGTCGAACGGGGAGCCGACGTCCACGCCGGTCCAGGTGGGCGCGCCGGGCCCCAGGAGGCCGAGGGCGCCCGCGGTGGGCTCGAAGGCGGAGCCGATCGCGAGCGTCGCGCTCGTGAGCACCACGGTGTGCCCGTCGAAGAGCCCGTCGCGGAGCCTGCCGCCGATGCTCAGCGGCGCGATGTGGAGCATGGCCGGTGCGTCGTCGTCCGGCGTGGAGTAGCCCGTGACGGGGTCCGGGGCGCCCAGGCGGGTGACCCAGACGACTTCGCGGTTGGCCTCGGCATCGAGGAGCCGCTCGCAGACCTCCAGCACGGCCATGAGCCGCGACCGGGCGACCTGCCGGGCGCCGTCGGCCGACTGCGACTCCCCAGGCTTCGAGTCGGAGAGGGCCACGCGGCACGCGTCCCGGACGAGCGCGACGTTCTGCGCCTGCTCCTCGTTCAGGCCGCGCGCCAGGAGGCCGGTAGGTGCGGAGGTGAGCGAGAGCTCCAGGGCGGTGGCGGCGCCCTGGAGCGCCTCGACCGAGATGGCGCAGTGCCGGCGCGCGCTCGAGGCGGCCGCCTGGATCATCTGCCCGGAGAGCTGGGCGCTCACGGCGCCGGTCACCCGGTCGGCGAGCTCGTGGGCCTCGTCGACGACCACCACGTCATATTCCGGGAGGACATTGAGGCCCTCGAAGGCGTTGATGGCGAGCATCGCGTGGTTGGTCACGACGATGTCGGCCTCGGCCCCGCGCTGGCGGGCGAGCTCGCTGAAGCATTCGGCGGCGAAGGGGCACTTCTGCGCGCCGAGGCACTCAAGGGCGGTCACGGAGACCTGCCGCCAGGCACGGTCGGTGACGCCGGGGACGAGGTCGTCGCGGTCCCCGGTCTCGGTCTCCTCGGACCACTCGCGCAGCCGCTGCACCTCGCGGCCGAGCTGGCTCGTGGGCCCGGCGCCCGGGTGGGGCACCGCGTCCTCGCCGAGGGAGAACAGCTGGCCCTCGGCCGGCTCGTCGGTCGGGAACCCGCCCTCGAGCTTGTGCCGGCACAGGTAGTTGGAGCGGCCCTTGACCAGGGCCACGTCCACCGGCCGGTCCAGGTGGGGCGTGACCGCCTCGAGCAGGCGCGGCAGGTCGCGGCCCACGATCTGCGCCTGGAGCGCGAGCGTCGCGGTGGCCACCACTGCCGGGCGGTCGCTCGCCTGCGCATGCGCGATGAGCGGCACGAGGTACGCGAGCGACTTGCCGGTGCCGGTGCCGGCCTGGACAAGGAGGTGCTGGCCGTCGGCGATCGCCCGGGCGACCTGCCTGGCCATCTCGTGCTGGCCGTCGCGCTGCTGGCCGCCCATCGCGGCGACCGCCGCGTCCAGGAGGCCGAGCGCCTCGCGCTCGTCTGCCGCGCCGGCGGACGGTGGGCGCACGACGGCGGGCGCGCCCCCGCCGTCGTGCGCTGCGGTGCGGTGGGGATCAGTCATGGACGACGAACGGCTCCAGCTCCGCCGCGAACTCCTCCCGGACCACGACCTCGACGCGCGTGCCCGACTCGACGTGCTCGAGCGAGCGGATCTCCGCGCTCGAGGTGTGCAGCCGGTTGAGGATGTCGCCGCGGCTGTAGGGCACGAGGATCGTCAGGGCCACGTCGGGGCGCGGGATCGCGTCGCTGATGGCCTCCTTGAGCTCCGCGATGCCCTGCCCCGTCCGGGCCGAGACCACGACGTGGCGGGGCTCGCGCTGGCGGAGCCGCTCGAGGACGAACGGGTCCGCCGCATCGGCCTTGTTCAGGACGATGATCTCGGGGACCTTCCGGGCGTCGACGTCGGCGAGGACGGCGCGCACGGCGGCGATCTGGCCCTCGGGATCCGGATGCGACGCGTCCACCACGTGCAGGATCAGGTCGGCGTCCGCGACCTCCTCGAGGGTCGAGCGGAAGGCCTCCACGAGCTGCGTGGGCAGCGAGCGGACGAACCCGACGGTGTCCGCGAGCGTGTACGGCAGGCCGTCCGGAGTCTCGGCCCGGCGCACGGTCGGGTCGAGGGTCGCGAACAGCGCGTTCTGCACGAGCACGCCCGCGTCCGTGAGGCGGTTGAGCAGCGAGGACTTGCCGGCGTTGGTGTAGCCGGCGATCGCGACCGAGGGGACCTCGTTGCGCTTGCGGTTGGCCCGCTTGGTCTCGCGGGCCGGCTTCATGCCGGCGATCTCGCGGCGCAGCTTGGCCATGCGGGTGCGGATGCGCCGCCGGTCGAGCTCGATCTTGGTCTCGCCGGGGCCGCGGGAGCCGATGCCGCCGCCCGCGGCGCCGACGCGGCCGCCGGCCTGCCGGGACATCGACTCGCCCCAGCCGCGCAGGCGCGGGAGCAGGTATTCGAGCTGGGCCAGCTCGACCTGGGCCTTGCCCTCGCGGCTCTTCGCGTGCTGGGCGAAGATGTCGAGGATGAGCGCGGTCCGGTCGATGACCTTGACCTTGACGATGTCCTCGAGCCCACGCCGCTGGGACGGGGAGAGCTCCGAGTCCACGACCACGGTGTCGGCCCCGGTCGCCGCGACGATGTCGCGCAGCTCGAGCGCCTTGCCCGAACCGAGGAAGGTCCCCGCGTCCGGCTTCTGGCGGCGCTGGACCACGCCGTCGAGCACCTCGGACCCCGCGGTCTCGGCCAGCGCGGCGAGCTCGCGAAGGGAGTTCTCCGCGTCCTCGAGCGTGCCCTCGGACCAGAGGCCGGCGAGCACGACGCGCTCGAGGCGCAGCTGCCGGTACTCGACCTCGGTGATGTCCTCGAGCTCGGTGGACAGGCCCGCCACGCGGCGCAGGGCGCGCCGCTCGGCGAGGTCCTGCTGGTCGCCGTCGTAGTCTCCGTGCTCAGTCTCGACGTCGGAGATGGCCAGCGCACGGCCGTCGCCGAGCGCGCCCCGGGGGCGCTCCGAGCGCTGGTCGGCCCGGGAGCCCTTGGCGGTTGCAGCCTCCTCCTTCGCGAGGATCCTGTCAATCACCGCCTGGATGTCGGCCGGGCTGAGGTCCTGGGGCGCGTCGCTGCCCCCTGCCGCACGGGACGATCCCGTGGTGTGCTGTTCGTCGGTCATGGTCTCCTTCGAGGATGCAGTTCCAGAATAGTGCGGGCGCGCGGCGGCGCCACTGCGAGGCGGGGTGGGCTGTGGAAAAGCGCCCAGAGGGTGCTCGGGCAGCACGGTGCTCCTTGGTGGTCTCTGTTCGTGGTCCGGCCGGAATGGTCCATCGGCTCGGGGAAGGCCCGGAAACCCCGGCTGCGCACCTCAGGGGAGGGCAGCGGGAGGTGTCATCGGGTCACTTGAACAGGCGCATGAATCAAGTATACCGGATGCTGGGGGCCGCCCGCGGGGCACTGCCCGTGCGCGGCTCACGCCCCCGTCGGATTCGCACTAGGCTCGATTCCCATGGACCAGGCACACTACTTCAACGCCGACCCCGACATCCCGGACGTGCGCCGGCCGCTCGCCGTGGTCCTCGAGGGGCGCGAGGTGACGCTGCGGACCTCGGCTGGCATCTTCAGCCCGGACGGCATCGACAAGGGCACCGCGGTGCTCCTGGCCGAGGCGCCCGACCCGGCCCCCGAGGGCCACCTGCTCGACATCGGCTGCGGCTGGGGGCCGATCGCGCTCACCCTGGCCCTGCGCTCCCCCGCGGCCCGCGTCCACGCGGTCGACGTCAACACACGCAGCCTGTCCCTCACCGCCGAGAATGCCAGCCTGCTCGGGCTCGCCAATGTGGCGGCCGAGCTCCCCGGCGACGTCGACCCCGACATCCGCTTCTCGACCATCTGGTCCAACCCGCCCATCCGCATCGGCAAGGCCGCGCTGCACGAGCTGCTGCTCACCTGGCTGCCGCGGCTCGAGGTGGGCGGCGAGGCGTGGCTCGTGGTGCAGAAGAACCTCGGGGCGGACTCGCTCGCGCGGTGGCTCGCCGAGGAGCTCGGTGACGCGTACGACGTCGCGCGGCCGGCCACGTCGAAGGGCTTCCGCGTGCTGCGCCTCACCCGCCGCCGCTAGGGGTCCGGCCCATGACGAAGGTCTTCACCATCGGCCACTCGACCCGCCAGCTCTCCGAGCTCGTGGCGATGCTGCGCCCCCACGGGGTGACGGAGCTGGTGGACGTGCGCTCGTTCCCGGCGTCGAGGAAGCATCCCCAGTGGAACCAGGACGCCCTCCGCGAGGGGCTCCCCACGGGGCTCGGCTACCGGTGGCTGCCGGCCCTGGGCGGCCGCCGGCACACGCCTGCGGGCACGCCGACTCCGAACGGCGGGTGGCGGGTGAAGGGCTTCCGCGACTATGCCGACTACATGGCCGGCAGCGACTTCCACGAGGGGCTCACCGAACTCGTCGGACTGGCCGAGGAGGGCATCCCCGCCATCATGTGCAGCGAGGCAGTGCCGTGGCGCTGCCACCGCAGGCTCATCACCGACGCTCTCCTCGTGGCCGGCGTCGAGGTGGTGCACCTCATCTCGCCCACCTCCCAGGAGCGCGCGCAGCTCACGCCCTTCGCCCGCGTCGACGCGGACGGGCGGATCACCTACCCGCCGCCGGACGGGACGGGTGCCGGCTGAGCGCTGGGCTCAGCCGAGGGTTCCGTGCGCCACGATGACCGCGGGGCCCGAGAGCTCGACGTGCTCGCGGCCGTCGGGGCCCGGCACGAAGGAGACCCCCACCGTGCCGCCGGGGACGCCGACGGCCCACCGGTCCGGGGCACCGGCCCCGGCCCAGTACCGGATCGCGACCGCGGCCGCGCAGGCCCCGGTCCCGCAGGACTGGGTCTCGCCGACTCCGCGCTCGTGCACGCGCATGGTGATGCTGCCCACGCCGGCGGACACGAGCGGGTCCGAGGGCACGACGAACTCGACGTTCGTCCCGTGCGGCGGCACGGGGTCGACGAGCGGGGCCGTGTGGAGGCCGAGTCCTGCGAGCTCGCTCGATTCGGCGAGCGCCACCACGGTGTGCGGATTGCCCATGCTCACGCTCAGCCCGGGCCGGGCGACGTCGAGGCCGGCGGCGGTGACGGTCGCATCGCTCGCCTCGGCGGCGGCGTGCTCCGGGTGGATGAACGTCCAGGGGCCCATGTCCACAGCGAAGCCGTCCTCGCGCCGCTCGACCCGCTTCACCCCGGCCCGCGTGCCGATGGGCAGCACCTCGCCGGGCGCGAGCTCGACGAGGCCGGCATCGAGCAGGAAGGCGACGAAGACCCGCACCCCGTTGCCGCACATCTCCGAGAGGGACCCGTCCGCGTTGCGGTAGTCCATGAACCATTCCGCGCCAGGCTCCTCGGCAAGGAGTGCCTCGCCTTCGGGCAGGCGGCGCGAGCGGATGGCGCGGATGAGGCCATCGGCGCCGAGGCCCTGGTGCCGGTCGCAGAGCGCCGCGGCCTCTGCCTCGCCGAGGTGCAGTGCTCCGTCGGGGTCGGCGACGAGCACGAAGTCATTGCCGGTGCCGTGCCCCTTGGCGAAGGGCAGGCCCGCCAGGGCTGCGAGGACGTGGGGTACCGAGGTCGTCGGAACGGTCATGCCCTCAAGCCTACCGGGCCGCGCCGCGGGCCTCGGGTTGGGGCGGTGAAGCCGCCACCGATGAGGAGTCGGCCTCCCGGACCACGGCGAGCGCCTGCTCGATCAGGTCCGGGGCCTGCGCGTCCAGCCAGTGCACGCGCGGGTCTGCGCGGAACCAGGTGAGCTGCCGGCGCGCGAACTGCCTCGTCGCGACGATCGTCTCCTCCGTGGCCTGCTCCGTGGTGGACGTCCCGTCCAGGACCGCAAGGAACTGGCCGTAGCCCAGTGCCCGCGACGCGGTGCGTCCGTCGCGCAGCCCCGCGGCGGCGAGCCGGGCGACCTCGGCGGGCAGGCCGGCGTCGACCATGCGGTGGACGCGGGCGGCGAGGCGCCGATGCAGCTCGGCCCGGTCGAGGTCGAGGCCGATCTGGACGGCGGGAGCCGCGTACTGGCGCTCGGGCATGAAGGAGCTGAACGGCCGTCCCGTGAGCTCGTGCACCTCGAGGGCGCGGATGACCCGCCGCGCGTCCCCCAGCCGGCCTGCGGAGACGGGGTCGACACGGCGCAGGCGCTCGCGCAGCGGCCCGAGGCCGCGCTCGGCCGCCTCGGCCTCGAGGCGGGCGCGGACCGCCGGGTCGGTGCCCGGGAACTCGAGGACGTCGAGCGCGGCGCGGACGTAGAGGCCCGAGCCGCCCACGAGGATCGCGCGCCGGCCGCGGGCGTGGATGTCCGCGATCGCCGCCCGCGCCCACCCCTGGAAGCGGGAGACCGAGGCCTCCTCGGTCACCTCGAGCACGTCGAGGAGGTGGTGCGGGACGCCGCGGCGCTCCTCAAGGGTGGCCTTGGCGGTGCCGATGTCCATGCCGCGGTAGAACTGCAGCGCATCGGCGTTGACGACCTCGCCGTCCAGGGCGAGCGCGAGGTCCACCGCGAGGTCCGACTTCCCGGACCCGGTCGGACCCACCACCGCGATGACCGGCGGCGCGGCGGGGACGGAGCCGGCGGCGGGGGGAGCCTGAGGCGCCGGCACGACGGCGGGTGGGCGGCCGGCGTCGTCCGCGCAACCCGGCCGCCCGCTCGGCGCTGCCTGTCCCACCGGGGCTATGCGCCGCGGACGGGCAGCGCGGGCATTCCCAGGCTCACCCCGCGGCCCGTGGACCCGGCGCCCGGCGCGGGCACCCCGCAGGAGTCGGCCTGGGAGCGGTCCCACGCGTCTCCGGCGCGCGAGCGGCGCAGCGAGTAGTCGGCCGGGTCGGCGGGGTCCGCGATGAGGTGGAACGCGGCCGCCTCGGTCACGGTCACGGTGACGAGGTCGCCCGGCCGGGGGGCCTGGGCGCCCTCGGGGACGGAGAAGTGCACGAGGCGGTTGTCCCGTGCGCGCCCGGAGAGGCGGTGGGTCTCCCCCGCCTTGCGGCCGGGCTGCGCCGTCGCCATCACCTCAAGGGTGCGGCCCACCTGGGCGGCGTTCTCCTCGGCGGCGATCCTGTCCTGGAGGGCGATGAGCCTCTCGTAGCGCTCCTGGACCACGGCCTTGGGCAGCTGCTCCGCCATGGTCGCGGCCGGCGTGCCGGGGCGCTGGGAGTACTGGAACGTGAAGGCGCTCGAGAACCGGGAGCGCTCCACGACGTCGAGGGTGGCCTGGAAGTCCTCCTCGGTCTCGCCCGGGAAGCCGACGATGATGTCGGTGGTGATCGCCGCGTGCGGGATCCGCTCGCGGACGCGGTCGAGGATGCCGAGGAACTTCGCGCTGCGGTACGAGCGGCGCATCTCGCGCAGGATCCGATCGGAGCCCGACTGGAGCGGCATGTGCAGCTGCGGCATGACGTTGGGCGTCTCGGCCATCGCGTCGATGACGTCGTCAGTGAACGCCGCCGGGTGGGGGCTCGTGAAGCGCACCCGCTCGAGGCCCTCGATCTGCCCGCAGGCGCGCAGGAGCTTGCCGAAGGCGAGCCGGTCGCCGAATTCGACGCCGTAGGAGTTGACGTTCTGGCCCAGCAGGGTGACCTCGATCGCGCCGTCGTCCACGAGGGCCTGGACCTCGGCGAGGATCTCGCCGGGCCGGCGGTCGCGCTCCTTGCCGCGCAGGCTCGGGACGATGCAGAAGGTGCAGGTGTTATTGCAGCCGACCGAGATGGAGACCCAGCCGCTGTAGACGGAGTCCCGCTTGGTGGGCAGGGTCGAGGGGAACACCTCGAGCGATTCGAGGATCTCCAGCTGCGCCTCGTCGTTGTGGCGCGCGCGCTCGAGCAGCGCCGGAAGCGCCCCCACGTTGTGGGTGCCGAAGACCGCGTCCACCCAGGGGGCCTTCGCGAGGATCGTGTCCCGGTCCTTCTGGGCAAGGCAGCCGCCGACGGCGATCTGCATGCCGGGGTGCCGCTCCTTGACCGGGCGCAGCTGACCGAGGTGCCCATAGAGCCGGTTGTCCGCGTTCTCCCGGACGGCGCAGGTATTGAAGACGACCACGTCAGGCTCGGCGCCCTCGGGCGCCTTCACGTAGCCGGCTGCCTCGAGGAGGCCGGACATCCGCTCGGAATCGTGGACGTTCATCTGGCAGCCGAAGGTGCGCACCTCGTAGGAGCGCGGCGCAGAGGTCGTGGCGGGCTCGGCGATCGGGGCGGGCAAGGTGGAACTCACCCATCAAGCGTACCGGCAGCGGCCCGGCGGCCCAGCGCCCGCGGCGAGCGGACGCTGGGCAGGGGTCAGTACCAGTTGTTGGCCACTTCGTGGGCCCATGCGCCGCACGGCGAACCGTAGCGGTCCCGGATGTACCCGAGCCCCCACGTGATCTGGGTGCGGTAGTTGGTGAGCCAGTCGCTGCCCGCGGTGGAGTACTTGGACGGCGGGAGGGCCTGCGCGATGCCGTAGGCGCCGCTCGACGGGTTGGTCGCGTCCGTCATCCAGCTGGACTCCTTGTTCCAGAGGTTGACGAGGCACCCGTACTCGCCGCCTCCCCAGCCGTACCCGCCGAGCTGGCCGGACGCGTAGGCCTGCGCACCTGCCGGGTCATCCGTGACGCCCACGCCCGGGCTCACGACCGGCGGGGGCGGCGGGGGGACGACCACCGGTGCGGGGGCCGCTGCCGGCTGCTGGACGGCAGCGGCGTTCTGCTGCGCGACGGCCTGCTGCTGGGCCTGCTGCTGGGCTGCGAGCTGGGCCTGCTGCTGCGCCCGCTCTGCGGCGGCCTGGGCCGCGGCCCGGCGCTGGGCCTCGAGGGCCGCCTGCTCGGCGGCGCGCCGCTTGGCCTCCTGGGCGGCCTCGTAGGCGGCCTGCGCCGCCTGGCCCTCCCGGTAGCCGCGTTCGACGTTCGCAGAGGTCCCCTTCAGGTCCGCCAGCTGCGCGACCAGCGTGTCCTCGTGCTGCTGCGTCTGGGCGACCGCGTCCTCGGCCTGCTTCTGGGCGTCCTGGGCGGCGCTGAGCTGCTGGGCCGCGGTGGCGGCGAGGTCGGCCAGGGCATCCTTGGCCGCCCGCGACTTGTCCTCGGCGGCGGTCGCCGCGTTGGCCGCCACCCGGTAGTCCGTGACAGCCTGTGCTTCCTGGTCGCCGAGCACCTGGAGGGTCTGGAGTCGGCCGATGCCGTCCTGCTGCCCCAGCACGGAGAGGGTCTGGATGGGGTCGCTCGGTGAGCCGCCCATGTAGGAATCGGCGGCGAACTGGCCGGCGGTCCGCTGGGCAGCGTCCCGCTCCGACGCCCTCTTGGCCGCTTCCTGCTCGAGGGCGGCGACCACCTGCTCCTGGTCCTTCACGGCCTGCGCGGCCCTCGCGTACGCGGCGCCGGCGGCCACGGCCTTGGCCGAGGCATCGGCGGCGCTGGATTCGACAGTGGTCAGCAGGGACGCGATCCGGTCGCTCTCCGCCTTCGCGGAATCGACGTTCGCCTTGGCAGCCTGGACGTCGGCCCACGTCGGATAGCCCGACGGGGGCGTGTTGTCATCCGCCGTCGCACTCGGGGCTGCCGCCGGCACGACGGAGGCCAGGCAGAGCGCCAGGACGAGCGCAGCGCGGGCTGCGCCGGCGCGGCCGCCCGCGAGGACACCTCGTTCAGATCGCACCCGTCAGACGATACCGCAGTAATCCCGTTTGTCACTCTAGTCACAGGATTCTCAGGAACCACACAGACACGCCGCCGGCCTCCTGGGCGCCCCGGCCGCCGCTCGCAGCCAAGGGTGCAGGGGCCTCAGTCTTCCCCGTGTCCCAGGCTGTCGAGGACCTCCGCGGCGATCCGGAAGGCGGCACCGGGGGCGTGTCCCTTGCGGGCGAGCATCGCTACCAGCCGCCTCAGCTCCTTGTCCCGTGCCGCAGGATCGTCGCGGTCGAACGGCCGGACGCGGCGCGCGAGCAGCCGACGCGCTGCTTCCTCCTCAACCTCGGGCGAGAGCTCATCGAGCGCCTCCTCGGCCGTGTCGCCCGTGATCCCCTTCTCCCCGAGCTCGCGACGGAGGGCCGCCCTGCCGAGGGACTTCGTCTCGCCGCGGCTGCGCACCCAGAGGCGGGCGAACTCCGCGTCGTCAACCAGGCCCACCTCTTCGAAGCGGTCCAGGAGCCTCGAGGCGAGGGCGTCCGGCACATTGCGGTCGCGCAGCTTCCGTTCGAGCTGCTGCCGGCTGCGCGGGCCGAGGGTCAGCTGGCGGAGCAGGATGGCCCGGGCCACCGACTCGGGGTCGGGCTCGGGATCCTGCTCCGCCTGCGGGGGCACGGGACGTCCGCTGCGGGCCGCCATGCGCCTACTCCCCGTCGACAGCCTTCAGGCGCGGCTGCTCCTCGCCCGACTCCGGCTTCACGCCGACGCCGAGCTTCTCCTTGATGAGCCGCTCGAGCTCCGCGGCAAGTTCGGGGTTGTCACGCAGGAACCGACGGGAGTTCTCCATGCCCTGGCCGAGCTGGTCGCCGTCGTAGGTGAACCAGGAGCCGGACTTCTTGATGATGCCGTGCTCGACGCCCATGTCGATGATGCCGCCCTCGCGGGAGATGCCCTGGCCGTAGATGATGTCGAATTCGGCCTGCTTGAAGGGCGGAGCCATCTTGTTCTTGACGATCTTGGCCTTGGTACGGTTGCCCACCGAGTCGGCGCCCTCCTTGAGGGTCTGGATCCGGCGCACGTCGATGCGGACGGACGCGTAGAACTTGAGCGCCTTTCCACCCGTGGTCGTCTCGGGGGACCCGAAGAACACGCCGATCTTCTCGCGGAGCTGGTTGATGAAGATCGCGGTGGTCTTGGTCTGGTTGAGGCGGCCCGTGACCTTGCGCAGCGCCTGGCTCATGAGGCGGGCCTGGAGTCCGACGTGGCTGTCGCCCATCTCGCCCTCGATCTCCGCGCGCGGCACGAGCGCGGCCACGGAGTCGATGACGATGATGTCGAGCGAGCCCGAGCCGACCAGCATGTCCATGATCTCGAGCGCCTGCTCGCCGGTGTCCGGCTGCGAGACGAGCAGGGCGTCGGTGTCGACGCCGAGCTTGGCCGCGTACTCGGGATCCAGGGCATGCTCGGCGTCGATGAACGCCGCGATGCCTCCGTTCCGCTGTGCGTTGGCGACGGCGTGGAGCGCGACCGTCGTCTTGCCCGAGGACTCCGGGCCGTAGATCTCGACGACGCGTCCACGCGGAAGGCCGCCGATCCCGAGGGCGACGTCGAGCGCAATCGACCCGGTCGGGATGACCTCGATCGGGGCGCGCGTGTCATCCCCCAGGCGCATGATCGATCCCTTGCCAAACTGCTTGTCGATCTGCGCGAGCGCTGCCTCGAGTGCCTTCTGGCGCTCTGGCGTTCCTGCTGCCATGTCTACCTCCGGGTCTGGTCGTTCGCGGCAGCGCCCTGTCCTGCCCACCGCTCTTCCATGCCGCTCACGCTACCGATGCCCACCGACAGTCGAACGCGTCGACCCCGCTATGTGCACATCTCGGCGCGCTGCCGCGCGTGGAATCCTCTGTGGAGGACATTACCCCTCTCCCGAACACATCTTCGAATCCGGCCCCGGCGTGTCGCAGATCCCGGGCGTCAGTCCTTGAGCGGGCGGTCCTTCCCGAGGCGGCGCTCGTCGGGCACATCCTGCAGGTCACAGACGGCGAGCCACACGGTGCGGGGGTGCACGCCGGCCTTGAGCGCCTCCTCGGCCGTGCGGCCTCCGACGGCGGCGAGCACGGCGGACGAAGCCAGGACATGGGCGTACCCGCTGCCGAATTCGTCTTCCATGAGCCGCCAGAAATCGCTGTTCCTCACTGGTCCATTCTCCTCTCCGCCGCTGTGGCGGCCACGCGCCGCCCGCACCGGCGCACCTAAGATGGTGGCATGCCTTCTCCGCCTGCCTCCGCCGGGTTCGACGCCGCCCTGGTCGACGTCGAGCAGCAGCTCGGCCTGTTCTGGAGGCGCGGGCGCGCCGCGTCCCTCGGCCTGTCGAAGGACCTGCATCCCGAGCTCGACCCGGCAGCCTACGGGCTGCTGACGATCCTCTTCGGCGAGGGGCCGCGGCGGGTGACGGACCTCGCCGCGACCGTCGGCGTGGGCAAGCCCACCGTGAGCCGCCAGATCGCCCTCCTCGAGGAGATCGGGCTCGTGGCCAAGGAGGCCGACCCCCACGACCGCCGCGCACAGCACGTGGCCCTGACCCCGGCCGGCCGCAGCCATGTCGAAGACCTGAGGGCGCGCAGGCACGAGTACTTCGCAGAGCGCCTCGCCTCGTGGGACACGCGCGAGCTGGCCGAGCTCGCCCGCTACCTGCACCGGCTCAACGAGGACCTGGCACCGCGGGCCTGAGCGGGACTGCGGCCCGGCGTCCGGCCGCATCGCCTCCCGGGCATGACGGAGGGCCGGGCGCTCGGCGCCCGGCCCTCCCCTGCTGATGACGTCAGCTGACCTGGGTCAGCTCGGCGTCGAAATCCGTGTTCATGTCTCGCCCGTACCGCTGGGCGAACTCCTGGGGCACCGTGTCCGGAATGGTGATGCCCTCTGCGACGGCGACCCGGTCGCTGACCTCGCGCAGCATGACCGAGAGCGGGACGTCCAGTGCGGAGCAGATCGACGACAGCAGCTCGGAGGACGCTTCCTTCTGGCCGCGCTCCACCTCGCTCAGGTACCCGAGCGATACACGCGCGTTGTGCGAGACTTCACGGAGCGTGCGGCCCTGGCGCTGGCGGACGTCGCGCAGGACGTCTCCAATCTCATGACGCAGAACAACCATCTTGCGCTCCTTCTGTTCCTGCTTACCGATGTCGGCCAATCCCACATCACGCCAGCGCACTACGCCGTTGACGGATACGGGCTGCTTAACCATGTGTATCGATGCGCTCCTTGGCTCGGGCTCCCCGACGCTCGGGGCTCCGTGTGTGACTCATCCTAGTGGTGCCGCCATCGCTTGACGACACTATCCACAACTCTGGACACGTCTGCATTGTTCCCCGCCGCGCGCCACACCGAACCAATTCACAGCTCGCTCCCAGTTTCTGCGCCGGGTGCTGGGGCGGCGCTCCCGAGCGCAGCGAGGAGGGCGGCGAGGGCCGCCTCGGTCGCGGCGCGGCGGATCGCGGCCCGGTCGCCGTCGAACGCGTAGGCGTGCACAGCGGAGCCCGCCGGGCCGGAGACGCCGACGAACACGGTGCCGACGGGCTTGCCGTCGTGCGGCTCGGGGCCCGCGGCGCCCGTGGTCGCGACGCCGTAGTCCGCGCCGCAGACCCGCCTGGCCCCGTCGGCCATCTGGCGGGCGACCTCTGCGTCCACGGACCCGGCCCGTGCGAGCAGTTCCGCCGAGACGCCGAGCACTGCTGCCTTCACCTCGCTCGCGTAGCTCACGACACCGCCCCGCAGCATCGCGGAGGCGCCGGGAACATCCGCCAGGGCGGCCGCGACGAGCCCCGCGGTGAGCGACTCGGCGGTCGCGGCCGTGGCCCCGCGGGCAACGAAGGCCTCGACCACCTCGCGTGCCGTCACGGGCCTCGCTCGGTCACCGGGCACCGGCTCACTCGCCCTTCTGCGCCGCCGCCCGCAGGCGCACGGCCTTGAGGACGTAGTCGGCGCCGGTGACCACGGTCACGGCGAGGGCGAGGACCATCACCCAGAAGGCGATGGCGGAGAGCACGGCGAGGCCGGGGGTCAGCGGGAACAGGTAGAGCAGGATCGCCACGGTCTGGAGCACGGTCTTGAGCTTGCCGCCGCGCGAGGCGGGCATGACGCCATAGCGGATCACGACGAAGCGCAGGGCCGTGATGCCCCACTCGCGCACGAGGATCAGGGCCGTGATCCACCACGGCAGCTCGGCGAGCACCGAGAGCAGCACGAGCGCAGCCCCGGTCAGGAGCTTGTCCGCGATGGGGTCCGCGATCTTGCCGAAGTCGGTGATGAGGTTGCGCCTGCGGGCGATCGAGCCGTCGAGCTGGTCGGTGTAGATCGCGACGGCGAACAGGCCGAAGGCCACCCAGCGCAGCGGACCGTGCGCCGTGCCGTCGGCCAGCAGCGACCAGATGAAGAACGGCACGAGGACGATCCGCGCCATCGTGAGGATGTTCGGGAGGTTCCAGAGCTGGGAAGGGGACGCCGACGGCGAGGAGGTCACCGTCTCAGCCTAGCGCCCGGTCAGCGACCACGCGTCTTCGCCGCCCTCGTCGTCGTCCCCGTCGTGGTAGTCGACGGCCTGGGGCCGCGAGTCGAGGTCCCTGGCCACGACGTCCTCCGCGTAGGGCGAGTCGTTCTCGTACTGACCCAGATGGTGGTTGGCGCTCGCGTTGTCAGCGAGGGCCTCGTCGGCGGCACTCCCCGACGACGACGGCGCGTCCTGGCCGCGCAGCGCGGCGAGGACCGCCGGCAGGTCGTCCGGCTTGACGAGCACGTCACGGGCCTTGGAGCCCTCGGACGGCCCCACCACGCCACGGCTCTCGAGCAGGTCCATGAGCCGGCCCGCCTTCGCGAACCCGACCCGCAGCTTGCGCTGGAGCATCGACGTCGATCCGAACTGGGTCGTGACCACGAGCTCGGTGGCCTGCAGGAGCACCTCGAGGTCGTCTCCGATCTCCTCGTCGATCTGCTTCTTCTCCGGCTCCGCCGCGACATCGTTGCGGTAGGTGACCTGGAGCTGGCCCTTCACGTGCTCGACGACCTTGTGGATCTCCGACTCGGAGACCCAGGCGCCCTGCACGCGCATGGGCTTCGAGGCGCCCATCGGCAGGAAGAGCGCATCGCCCTGGCCGATCAGCTTCTCGGCGCCGGGCTGGTCGAGGACCACGCGGGAGTCGGTGACCGAAGAGGTCGCGAACGCCATGCGCGAGGGCACGTTGGCCTTGATGAGGCCGGTGACGACGTCGACCGAGGGCCGCTGGGTCGCCAGGACGAGGTGGATGCCGGCGGCGCGCGCGAGCTGGGTGATGCGCACGATCGAGTCCTCGACGTCCCGGGGCGCGACCATCATGAGGTCCGCGAGCTCGTCGACGATGACGAGCAGGTAGGGGTAGGCGCGGATCTTCCGCTCGGATCCCGGCGGCGGGACGACCTTGCCGGCACGGACCGCCTTGTTGAAGTCGTCGATGTGCTTGAACCCGTAGTTGGCCAGGTCGTCGTAGCGGGCGTCCATCTCGCGGACCACCCACTGGAGGGCCTCGGCGGCCTTCTTGGGGTTGGTGATGATCGGGGTGATGAGATGCGGGACGCCCTCGTAGGCCGTGAGCTCCACGCGCTTGGGGTCGACCATCACCATGCGCACCTCGTCCGGGGTCGAGCGCATGAGGATGGAGGTGATCATCGAGTTCACGAACGAGGACTTGCCCGCGCCGGTCGCGCCCGCGACGAGGAGGTGCGGCATCTTGGCGAGGTTCGCGACGACGAACCCGCCCTCGACGTCCTTGCCCACGCCCATCACCATCGGATGGTCGGTGCGGCGCGCGTTCTGGCTGCGCAGGACGTCTCCGAGCGAGACCGTCTCGCGGTCGGTGTTCGGGATCTCGATGCCGATGGCGCTCTTGCCCGGAATTGGGCTGAGGATGCGCACGTCGGAGCTCGCCACGGCGTAGGCGATGTTCTTCGACAGGGCCGTGACCTTCTCCACCTTGGTGCCCGGTGCGAGCTCGATCTCGTAGCGGGTCACGGTGGGGCCGCGGGAGAAGCCGGTGACCTCGGCGTCCACGTTGAACTGGGTGAGGGTGCTGGTCAGCGCCGCGACGACGGCGTCGTTCGCCTCGGTCCGCTCCTTCGGCGCCGACCCCTGCACGAGGAAGTCGGAGGACGGCAGCGTGTACGCGACGTCTCCCGAGAGCTGCAGCTGCTCGGTGCGCTGGGGAATGGGCGTGGGCGGCGGCGTGGGGGCCACCGGCGTGGAGGGCACCTGGACGGCCGGGGCGGTGCTGGGTGCCGGCATCCCGACCGTGGGGATGGCCTCCGTGGCACCCTCCACCGGCTTGCCGTCCCCGGCCTGCTCGTTGCCGCGGCCCTGGGCGGCGCGGATCTTCTGGATCGCCGCCTCTGCCTGGGACCGCCCGGCCGGCGGGGCGGCCATGGCCGCGGTCGCGTCGGGGTCGTCGACGACCGCGCGCTCGTAGGGCTCATCGCCCGCGAAGCCGTCTCCGGAACCCTGCTCCTCCTCGAGGTCCTTGCCGAACATGCGGCGCTTCTTCGTGCGGCGCTCCCGCGCGGCCTCCTGGGCGCGGCGCTCGGAGTCGTACAGGTAGCTGCGGTCGTGGGCGTCCTGCTCCTCGGGAGTCAGGTCCAGGCCCATGAGGTGGTCCCACGCGCCCCGGACCCGGCGCGGAATTGCAGCGAAGGGGGTCGCCGTGACGATCAGGACCGAGATGAACGCGAGCGCGGAGTAGACGATGACCGGGATGGCGGGATGGACGGCCGCCAGGAGGGACGCCGCCAGGAAGCCGAGCATGCCGCCGGCGGCGCGGAGGCCGTCGAAGCCCGCGGCGGCGGAGGGCAGGCCGCCCAGGACGTCGGCGATGCCCGTGGCCGCGAACGTCATCACCAGGAATCCGATGCCGACCCGGTTGTTGCCGCGGTGGTCGGCGGGCTTGCGGAAGAGCCGGAAGGCGCAGACGCCGAGCATGAGGGGCAGCAGGAGCGAGACCCAGCCGAACGTTCCGTTGACGACCGCGTAGACGGCGTCCGGGAACCAGCCCTTCCAGCCCCACCACGCGAAGGTCGCGATGAAGACGGCCAAGACGAGGTTGAACAGCGCGGCGCCGTCGCGGCGCTCCTCGGGATCGAGGTCGCTGACATCGGTGCCGATGCGCCGGACCCCGCCGCCGACGGTGTGCGCGAGGGCGCCCCAGGTTCCGCCGATGAGGCGCGCCGGCCACGGCTGGCCCGCGTCGGTCGCGGTCACGCCGCGCGACGACGAGCTCCCCTTGCCGGACGCCTTGGCCCGGGACGCGCCTGCGCCCGACCGGCCGCGGGCCGCGGGCGCGGAGGTCCGGGTGGGTCTGGTCTTGGAGGTGCCGGCCTTTGGCGTGGAGGAGGTACGAGTCGCCATACTCGCCACGCTACCGCGAAAGGCCGCCGCTCCCGCGGATTTCCACGGGAGCGGCGGCCTGCGCGAGGTCCGCCAGGCGGTGCCGTCAGGCCTCCAGGACCACCGGGATGATCATGGGCTTGCGCCGGAGCTTGCGGCTCACCCAGGTCCCGATGACCCGCCGGATCACCTGCTGGAGCTGGTGGGCCGTGTGGTCCGGCTTGGCGAGGATCGCCTCCTCGAGGGCCGCATTGATCTTGGGGATGATGTCGTCGAACACGGCGTCGTCCTCGGCCACGCCGCGGGCGTGGATCTCGGGGCCGGTCACGACCTTGCCCGTCGAACGGTTCACCACGGTGATGACGGAGATGAAGCCCTCCTCGCCGAGGATCCTACGGTCCTTGAGGTCGACGTCGGTGATCTCCCCGACGCTGCTGCCGTCGACGTAGACGAAGCCGACCTCGACCTGCCCGACGATCTTCGCCGCACCGCCCTTGAGGTCGACCACGGTTCCGTTGTCGGCGAGGATGACGCTGTCCGGCTCCATGCCCGTCTCGAGCGCCAGGTTGCCGTTGGCGATGAGGTGGCGGGTCTCGCCGTGCACCGGCATCGCGTTGAGCGGCTCGACGATGTTGTAGCAGTAGAGGAGCTCGCCGGCGGCCGCGTGGCCGGAGACGTGGACCTTGGCCATGCCCTTGTGGATCACGTTCGCGCCGAGCTTGAGGAGGCCGTTGATGACGCGGAAGACGGCGTTCTCGTTGCCCGGGATGAGCGAGGACGCGAGGATCACGGTGTCGCCCTCGCCGACCTGGACCCGGTGGTCGCCGTTGGCCATGCGGGAGAGGGCGGCCATGGGCTCGCCCTGGGATCCGGTGGACATCAGCACGAGGCGGTGGTCCGGGATGTCGTCGATGGCCTTCATGTCCACGAGGATGCCCGGCGGCACGTCGAGGTAGCCCAGCTTGGCCGCGATCCCCATGTTGCGCACCATCGACCGGCCCACGAAGGCGACCTTGCGGCCATGCTGATGGGCGGCGTCGAGCACCTGCTGGACGCGGTGGACGTGCGAGGAGAAGCTGGCCACGATGATCCGCTTGCGCGCCTGGCCGAAGAGCCGGTCCAGGGTGGGGCCGATCTCCTTCTCCGCGGTGGTGAAGCCCGGGACGTCCGCGTTGGTCGAGTCCGCCATGAACAGGTCCACGCCCTCCTCGCCCAGGCGGGCGAAGTGGCGCAGGTCGGTGATCCGGCCGTCGAGCGGGAGCTGGTCCATCTTGAAGTCGCCGGTGTGGAGGACGGTGCCGCCGGCGGTGCGGATGAAGACGGCGAGCGCATCCGGGATCGAGTGGTTGACGGCCACGAACTCCGTCTGGAACGGGCCGAAGTCCAGGACCTGGCCCTCCTCCACGACCCGCAGCACCGGAGTGATACGGTGCTCGGCGAGCTTCGCCTCGACGAGGGCCAGAGTCAGCTGCGAGCCGACGAGGGGGATGTCCCGGCGGTGGCGCAGGAGGTACGGGACGGCACCGATGTGGTCCTCGTGGCCGTGGGTTAGCACGACGGCAAGGATGTCCTGGATGCGGCCCTCGAGGTAGGAGAAGTCGGGCAGGATCAGGTCCACGCCCGGCTGGGTCTCTTCGGGGAAGAGGACGCCGCAGTCGACGACGAGGAGCTTGCCCTCGATCTCGAACACGGCCATGTTCCGCCCGACCTCACCGAGCCCGCCGAGCGGGACGATCCGCAGGGTCCCCGACGGGAGCGGGGGCGGAGTGGTGAGGACGGACAGGGCTCGTTGGGTCATGCTGGGCTGCTCCTAGGCGCCGAAGTCCATTCCGGCTTCGGCGAGATCGTTGCGGATGAGGGCGAGCTCCGCGTCGCCGGGCTCCACAAGCGGGAGGCGGACCACGGAGTTGGGCAGGACACCCTGCCACTTGAGAACCTGCTTGGCGGCGACCGCGCCCTGGACCCGGGTCATGATCCCGCGGATCACCGGGTCGAGGTCGAAGTGGACCTGGCGGGCGGCTGCGAAGTCGCCGGCGAGCGCCGCGTCGACGAGCGACCGGAACTGCTTGGTGGCGACGTGCGCCGTGACGGAGACGACGCCGAGGGCGCCGGCGGCCATCCACGGGAGGGTCAGGCCGTCGTCGCCCGAATAGACGGCCAGGTCAGTCTTGGCGAGCACGCGCGTGACCGAGGCAAAGTCGGCCTTGGCGTCCTTGAGGCCGACGATGCGCGGGTGCTCGGCCAGACGGAGGATCGTCTCGGGAGCGATCGGGATGCCCGACCGGCCGGGGATGTCGTAGAGCATGACGGGCAGCTCGGTGGCCGAGGCGACCGTCTCGAAGTGGGCCTGGACGCCGGCCTGGCTGGGCTTGTTGTAGTAGGGCGTGACGAGGAGGAGGCCGTCGACGCCGAGGGCCTCGGCCCGGCGCGAGAGGCTCACCGAGTGGCGGGTGTCGTTCGTGCCCGTCCCCGCGATGACCTTGGCCCGGCCGCCCACGGCCTCGAGGACGGCCTTGAACATGCCGAGGTTCTCCTCGTCCGTCAGGGTCGAGGTCTCCCCCGTGGTGCCGGTGACGACGAGTCCGTCGCAGCCGTCATCGACGAGCTTGGCTGCCAGGGACGCCGCCGCATCGTAGTCGACCTCGCCGTCGGCAGTGAACGGGGTCACCATTGCCGTGAGGAGCGTGCCGAAAGTGCGCGTGCGGTTCTCGTCTGCCATGTATAGAACGTTACCGTGTACGCTGCCGCTTTGGGCAACGCGTCAGGCCGGGCGGGCGTAGCGCGCGAGGGCCGAGCGGAACAGGATCGCCGTGACGACCTCGGCGCCGGTCCCGGCAGCAGAGGCGATCCGGTGCCCGTCGGGCCCCCACACCCCGCTGTGGCCACACGAGGCACCCAGCGCACTGGATCCCCCGGCGTTCGCGAGCAGGGCGAAGAACCTGCTGTCCATGGCGCGGGCGCCGAAGTGGAGGTCGAGCCGGCGCTCCTCCCCCGCTACATAGACGGCCGAGGCCGCGTACAGGTCCGCTCCCGCGGCGGCCGCCTCGGCAGCGTGGCCCGGCTGCGCCACGTCGAAGCAGACGGCCAGCGCTACCTTCCAGCCGTCGACCTCGACGACCGTGAGGCGGTCCCCGGGCTCGAAGATCTCCCTCTCCCGGCCGTGGAGGTGCATCTTGGGGGCGATCACGGCGGGTGCTCCGGGGCGCACGAGGACCGAGGCGAGATGCGGCGTCCTGTCGGGCTCGCGGACCGCCGCGCCCACGACGGCCGAGATCCCCATGTCCTCGCAGGCCGCCTGGAGCTCGGAGAGCTGGGCCGAGGGGCGGGTGAGCCAGGCGGACTCGTCGGAGAAGAGGTCCAGGTCATAGCCGGTGAGCGAGAGCTCGGGGAAGACGGCGAGCCTGGCCCCGTGGGCGTCGGCGTCCTCGAGGAGCCGCACGTGCTCGTCGATGTTCGCAGCGAGCCCGCCCGGGAGCGCCACGGACTGCACGGCAGAGACGGTCAGCTCGGCGGACATACGCCCATCCTAGGCCAACCGCTCGCACGGGCCGGGGGTCAGGCGCGTCCGTGGGTGCGGACCGCGCGTTCCCTGCGGGCGGCCTCGGCGCGGATGCGGACCCAGTCCTCGAGGCGGCGGCAGGCCGCCATGAAGGCCTCGAGCTCGCGCGCGGTCAGGAAGGCGAGGTCCGGCTCGGAGAGGCGGCGCGCGAGCTCTCCCGGCGGGGGCTCGCCGGGAAGCAGCGGCCCTCCCGCGCGCCATGCGGGCTGCCACCGCGGCGGCACCGGTCCATCTCCCCGAGGGTCCTGCGGGTGGTCCTGTGCCGTGCTCATAGGCCCATGCTATTCGAACATATCTTCGAATCGCAACGGGGGCAGGTCGGGATCCTCCGGCGGCGGGCCACCGGAGGGCATGCGCCCGGCACCATGAGAGCATCGGGACCATGGGCGGACAATCGGGGGTGCCCCGCACCCAGCGCAGGCCACGTGACCGCGTGCGTGGGGGCCGGGAGGCACGGCTCCTGGGCATCGACCTGGCCCGCGGGGCGGCCCTGCTGGCCATGATGGCCACGCACATCCTGCCGACCCTCGTCCAGGATCCCGGCACGGGCACCGTCTCCGCCACGTGGGTCGGGACGGTGCTCTCGGGCAGGGCCGCGGCCCTGTTCGCCGTGCTCGCGGGCGTCTCGCTCACCCTGGGACGGGTCCCCGCGGAACGGAACCGGCGCGGACTCGCGCTGCGCGCGGCGGTGATCGCCGCCGTCGGGCTCACCCTCGGGCTCGCGCGCGTCGACGTGGCGGTGATCCTCGTGGTGTACGCGGTGCTGTTCTGGTGCTCCCTCGGGGTGCTCGGACTGCGGCGCCAGACCCTCGGGCTGCTCGCGGTCGCGTGGATCCTCCTCGCGCCCGTCGCGGCCTACCTGCTCCGACCGCTCCTGCTCGCGGCCACGCCCCCGCTCCGGCTCGGCCACAACCCGTCCTGGCCCGACCTTGCCGATCCGGTGCGCCTCCTCGCCGACCTCACGGTCACCGGCTACTACCCGGCCCTGGAGTGGTTCGGCTACCTCCTGGTCGGCCTCTGGATCGGCCGCGCGGACCTCGCCCGGACCGGGACGCAGGTGTGGCTGGTCCTCGGCGGTGCCAGTGCGGCCGTGCTGGCGAAGGCGTGCGCCTGGGCCTTCCTGGGGCCGCTCGGAGGACTCAACGCCCTCCTGGCCACGCCGCAGGCGAGGGTGTGGCCCCTGCGGGCCATGCTCGAGGCGAATCTCACCGGGGTGGACCAGACGGGCACCTGGTGGTGGCTGACCTCCGCGGCGCCGCATTCCGGCACGCCCCTCGACCTCCTGCACACGGCGGGGACCTCGGCCGCGGCGATCGGGGCCTTCCTCCTCCTCGCCCGGATCGGCCCGCTGGCCCGCACCGGGCTCCTCGCGCCGCTCGCCGGCGCCGGGGGGATGACGCTGACCCTCTACACGGCGCACGTCGCGGCGCTCGCAGTGCCGCTGGCGGACTGGGCGGGGCCCACGCGCGAGGTGCTCCTGGCCGTCCACGTCATCGCCGCGCTCGCGATCGGCCTCTTCGTGCGGGCCAACGGCTGGCGGGGACCGCGCGAGGCGGTGGCCCATGCTGCAGCTCGGCTCGGCCGCGCCGGCGGCCCGGGCGCCCGCGGTGGGGGCGCCGTCCGCCGGGCCGCGCCCTCGCGCAGGTAGGCCCTCCTCAGCGGCCGCGGTGGAGGGCGATCGCCTGCCGCATGGCGGCGCGCGCCTGCTTGCGGTCACCTGCGGCGTCGTAGGCGAGCCCGAGCCGGTACCACGACCGCCAGTCCTCGGGCGCTCCCTCCGCCTCGGCGCGGTACTGGGCGAACTCGGCGTCCGCGGCCGACCGGACGATCCTGCCGCCGGCCGTGCGCGGCAGCGTGTCCTCGGGCAGGCCGCCCTCGGCCTCGAGCTCCCTGCCCATGCGCTCAAGCCGGGTGCCGAAGGCGAGCTCGCGCAGGAGCGCCCATGCCCCCACGATCGGGAGGACCAGGTAGCCCGCGCCGATGGCCTTGGCCACCGGCTGGGGATCGAGGAGGAGGATCCGCGCGCGGTCGAAGGTGACGACCAGGTAGAACACCAGCAGGACGGTGATGGCGATGACGCCGATCTTGGTCTTGTTCGCACCGACCCACGCCCAGGCACCACCGGCCCGGGGAGGCCGCTGCGGTTCCTGGGGGCCCCCCGGATGCTGGGGATCCGCGGGATCCATGGCGCTCACAGCCCGAGGTCCAGGTAGCCGTCGAGGCCGACGGTCAGGCCCGGGTGCGCGGCGACCTCGCGCAGCCCCACGAGCACCCCGGGCATGAAGGACGCGCGGTCGAACGAGTCGTGCCGGAGGGTCAGCTGCTCCCCCGGCCCGCCCAGGAGCACCTCCTGGTGGGCGACGAGGCCGCGGAGCCGCACGGCGTGGACGCGCACGCCGTCGACGTCGGCGCCCCGCGCGCCGTCGAGCGCGGTCGTGGTCGCGTCCGGGGACGCGCCGAGGCCGGCCTCGCTGCGTGCGGCCGCGATGAGCTGGGCGGTGCGCACGGCCGTCCCGGAGGGGGCATCGACCTTGTCCGGGTGGTGGAGCTCGACGATCTCGACGGACTCGAAGTAGCGGGCGGCCTTCGCGGCGAAGGCCGAGGCGAGCACGGCCCCGAGGGCGAAGTTCGGCGCGATGAGCACGCCCGTCCCGGGGCTGGCGGCCAGCAGGCGCCGCAGTGCGCCGAGCCGCTCCTCGCTCCAGCCGGTGGTCCCCACCACGGCGTGGATCCCGTGCTCGACGGCGAAGCGCACGTTGGCCTCGGTGGCGTCGGGGACGGTGAGGTCGACGACGTACCGGGCGCCGGCGTCGAGGAGGCCCTCGAGCGAGTCTCCCCGTCCGAGCGCGGCGACGAGCTCCATGTCTCCGGCCGCGCTGACTGCCCTGACGGCCTCGGAACCCATGCGCCCATTCGCGCCCAGCACTGCCACGGGAAGTCGTTCTGCCATGGGCCCCAGCCTACTGTCGCGCCCCGCGGTGCTCAGAATCGTGGCACCGGGGAACCCGGTCAGCCGAGCGCCGCGACCCACTCGCTCCCGCCGTCGTCGAAGAACTGCTCCTTCCAGATCGGCACCTCGGCCTTGACCCGGTCCACGAGCTCGGAGCAGAGGCGGAAGGCCTCGCCCCGGTGGGCCGCGGAGACCGCGCAGACGAAGGCGGCGTCCCCGACAGCGAGCTCCCCCACGCGGTGCGCGACCCAGACCCGCAGGGGACGCTCCGGCGCACCGGCCGCCTCGCTGCCGGCGGCGAGCACCTCGCGGACGGTCGCGTCGACGACGGAGCGCAGGGTGGCCTCGGCGCTCGGGTGGGCGGTGTAGGACAGGCGGGCGACACCGCGGCCGTCGTCGTGGTCGCGGACCACACCGGAGAAGAGCACGACGGCGCCCGCGTCCGGCGCGTCGACGGCGGCCCGGGCGGCGGCCTCGTCGAGCGGGAGGGTGGTCACGGCCGCGTGCAGGACCTCGACGGGCTCAGTGGTGGTCATGGCTGGCTCCTCCCCGGCCCGCGGCCTGGTCGCAGATGTGGCCGATGATCGGGTCGAGGACGGCCAGGCCGTCCATGACGCCGGACGGCGAGCCGGGCAGGTTCACGATGAACGTCCGCCCGGCCAGCCCGGCGTGGCCCCGGGAGAGAGCGGCCAGGGGCGTCTTGGTGCTGCCCGCAGCGCGCAGGGCCTCCATGATGCCCGGCACGTCGCGGTCGAGCAGGGGGCCGGTTTCCTCGGGCGTCACGTCGTCCGGGCTGAGCCCCGTGCCGCCGCTCGTGATGATCGCCGCGGGCCCGAGCGCGAGGAGCGCCCGGAGGGCGGCGCCGACGCTCGGGCCGTCCGGGACCACCGCCGGCGGGATGACGTCGAAGCCGTGGTCGGCCAGCCAGTCCGCGACGACGGGCCCGGTGCGGTCCTCGTACACGCCCGTGGCCGCACGCGTGGAGGCGATCACGATGCCCGCCCGGCGCGCCCCCTCGGGCGTGGGCCCGGCGTCGTGCCCACTCATGCCCCGCCTCCGGCACGGACGTCCCAGTCCCCGCTCTTGCCGCCGGACTTGGCGAGCACCCTGATGTCGGTGATGACCGCCTGCTTGTCCACGGCCTTGACCATGTCGTACACCCCCAGCGCGGCCACGGACGCCGCGGTCAGGGCCTCCATCTCCACCCCGGTCACGCCGCGGGTCTTCACCGTGGCGAGCACCGTCACGGCCGTGGGGGCGAGCTCGAAGTCGACCGTGACCTTCGCGATCGGCAGCGGGTGGCACAGCGGGATGAGGTCCGGGGTCTTCTTCGCGGCCATGATGCCGGCCACCCGGGCCACCGCGAGGGCGTCGCCCTTGGGGAGGCCGCCCTCGGCCAGGAGGGCGATGACCTCGCGGGTGGTGTTCACCACCGCCTGCGCCGTCGCCTCCCGGGTGGACTCGGGCTTCGCGCTCACGTCGACCATGTGGGCGCTGCCGTCGGCGCGCACGTGGGTCAGGCCGGGGCCGGAAGGGGGGTGCGGGGTCTCAGTCACGTCAGCCATACTTCCACGTCGTCCCCGGCCGCGAGCGCGGTGACGTCCTCGGGCACCATGACCAGGGCATCCGAGGCGGCGAGGGCCCCGAGCAGGTGGGAACCGGGGCCGCCCACGAGGCCGACCGCGCCGTCGGGCCGCAGGCGCGCGCGGCGCACCTGGAGGGTGCCGGCGGGCGATTCGAGCGGCTCGGCGAGCGGGGCGCGGAGCCGCCGGCGCGCGGGCGGCGCGCCGAGGAGGGCGGACAGGACCGGCCGGAGGAGGACCTCCCAGGAGATCCAGCAGCTGACGGGGTTACCGGGGAAGGCGATGAGCGGGAGGCCCGCAAAGGTGCCCAGGCCCTGGGGGCCCCCGGGCTGCAGCGCGAGGTGGGCGAATTCGACGTCGTGCCCGTCGAGGGCGAGCTTGGTCGCCTCGAACGCGCCCTTCGAGACCCCGCCGGTGGTGATCAGGAGGTCGGGCCGCTCCGCCCCGCGGGCGAGCCGTTCGAGCGCGCCGCGCAGCTCGGCCGGCTCGTCGCTGCGCACCGCGACCGCGCGCGCCTGAACGCCGGACTCCCGCAGCGCGGCGCGCAGGAGCGCTCCGTTCGCGTCGTGGATCTGGCCGGGCGCCAGGGGCCGCCCCGGCGCCGCGAGCTCGGCGCCGGTGCTCACGAGCACGGCCCGCAGCGGCGGCCGCACCCGGAGCATCGACAGTCCCAGCCCGGCGGCGAGCCCGAGCTGGGCCGGGCCGAGCGCTGTGCCGGCAGGGAGCACGACGGCGCCGGCCGCCACATCGCTCCCGGCCCGCCGCACGTAGGTGCCCGCCTCGACGACGGGAAGGTCCACGCTTCCGCCTTCCGGCGGGTAGGCGGCGGGGACAGCCAGCTCGACCCGCACCACGGCGTCCGCGCCGGCGGGGAGCATCGCGCCCGTCATGATCGGCGCCGCGTGGCCGGGGCGCAGGGGCGGCGGGGCCGCGCCCGCCGGGATCGGCTCTGCCACCGTGAACCGGCGCCGGCCCGGCCCCGCCCCGTCCCCCGTCCCGGGGTCGGAGGAGCACACGGCGAAGCCGTCCATCTGGGAGTTGTCGAACGGCGGGAGGCTGAGCGGGGCCGCGAGGTCGGCGGCCAGGGCGGTGCCCAGGGCCGCGTCGAGGGAGCGGTCCTGGGCGGCCCTGTCCGCGAGCGGGGCGAGGAGCCGGGCGAGACGCCCGCGGTGCTCCTCGACGCTGCGGTGCCCGTGGGCATGCCCCTGACCGTGCGCGGGGGCATGCCCGGGCCGGCCGTCGTGCGGGCGTGCCTCGGCCGGCGCGGCGGCCGCGCCGCCGGAGTCGGGATGCGTCATGTGGCCTCCACCTCGATGATGTCGTATCCCGTCGCGCCGTCGGGCGCGGGCGGGGCGGTCGCTGATGTCTGGACCTGTCCGTCGCCGTCGGTCGCGCGGACGGCGATGCGGTGCCGCCCGGCGGACAGCCGGACGGGTGCGGCCCACTGGTACCAGGTGTCGCGCGAGATGCCGGTGCCGAGCCGCGCCTGCTGCCACGCGCCGTCGTCCACGCTGACCTCCACGCGCGAGATGCCGCGGTGCTGCGCCCAGGCGACGCCGGCGACGACGACCTCCCCGGCGGCGACCCGGCTGCCCCGGCGGGGCACGTCGATGCGCGAGGCGGTCTTGATCGGTCCCTTCTCGCTCCACCCGCGCGTGCTCCAGTAGGCCTGGTCTGCGGCGAAGGTGGTGACCTTGAGCTCGGTGACCCACTTGGTCGCCGAGACGTAGCCGTACAGGCCCGGGACCACGAGCCGGACGGGGAACCCGTGCTCGGGCGGGAGGGGCGCCCCGTTCATCCCGATGGCCAGGAGGGCGTCCCTGCCGGGGTCGGTGAGGGCCTCGAGGGGCGTGCCGGCCGTGAAGCCGTCGACGCTGCGGGAGAGGACCATGTCCGCCCCGGCCCGCGGGCGTGCGCGGGCCAGCAGCTCCCGCACCGGCCAGCCGAGCCAGCGGGCGTTGCCCACGAGGTTCCCGCCGACCTCGTTGGAGACGCACGTGAGGGTGACGTACCGCTCCACGAGGGGCTGGGCGAGGAGGTCGGCCCAGGTGATCGTCACCGGCTGCTCGACGAGGCCCGTGACGGCAAGACGCCAGCTGCCGGGATCCACCGACGGGACCACGAAGGCGGTGTCGATCCGGTAGAAGCCCTCATTGGCCGTGACGAGGTCGCTCACGCCCGGCACCCCGACCTCGGCGCCCGCGGGGATGGGCGGGGCAGGCTGAGCCGGTGCGGGCAGCCGGAGGGCGGCGCGGGCCGCGTCCGCGGCCAGCGAGGCGCTGCGCACGACGCCCGTCACCACCCCTCCCAGCGCGACGGCGGCGGCCGTCCCGCCCAGGGCCCGCAGGAACCCCCTGCGGGGGACTCCCGCCGGAGGCTGCCCGGACACGGCCGTCTCGCGCCGCAGCCGCCCCACGAGCCAGCGGAGCAGGGACACGGCGACCGCGCCGGCCAGGAGCGCACAGGTCCATGCCGCCGGCGCGCCGAGCGAGCGGGTGGCCACTGCCGCGAGGCCCACGAGCCCGACGGCCCCGGCCAGGGCGGCCCCGAACCCGGGCCGGCGGAGCTCGAGGAGGCCGGCCGCGGCGCCGAGGAGCGCGAGGACGATCCCGATCGCGGTGACGAGGAACGCCTTGTCCCCGGTGCCGAAGGTCTGGATCGCCCAGTCCTTCGCGGCCGGCGGGGCCAGGTCCGTGACCGCGCTGCCCACGGCGGAGACCGGGCTCAGCGACGGGCTGAGCAGGCCGGCGGCGAGCTCCCCGGAGAGCACCCCGGCCGCGCCCGCGACGATGCCTGCTCCCGCAGCGGCCAGCCGGACCCGGGCGGCGCGTCGCTGCCCCGGCGGCGCGGGCAGGGGACCGGGTCCTGCGCTCATGGGACCAGAATAGATCCCCCGGGCCCGTCCGGCCCGTGGCGGACGCCACTCGCGTACTGTAGATGCATGGGTGTTGAGCTCGGAATGCCGCAGGTGCGCGCCTCGGACCCGCCGGTCGGGGCGCTGGCGGCGGACCGGCCTGCGGGACTGCCCGGGCTCGAGGACCGTTACGGCCGGGTCGCGACGGACATGCGCCTGTCCCTCACCGACAAGTGCAACCTGCGCTGCTCCTACTGCATGCCCGCCGAGGGCCTCCCCTGGCTCGCCAAGGACGCGCTCCTGTCCGCCGAGGAGATCGTGCGCGTCGTGGGGATCGGCGTGCACCTGCTCGGCGTGCGGGAGCTGCGCCTCACCGGCGGCGAGCCGCTCGTGCGCGCGGACCTGGTGGACATCGTCGCGGCGCTCCGGGCGGAGCACCCGGACCTGCCGATCGCCCTCACGACCAACGCCGTGGGCCTCGACGCCAGGGCCGCTGCCCTCAAGTCCGCAGGACTGACGCGCATCAACGTCTCGCTGGACACCCTGCACCCGGAGACGTTCGCCCGGCTGGCCCGCCGCCCCTTCTTCGACCGCGTCCTCGCCGGCATCGAGGCCGCCGACGCCGCGGGGCTCGGCCCGATCAAGATCAACTCCGTGCTCATGCGCGGGATCAACGACGCCGATGGCCCGGACCTGCTCGCGTGGTGCCTCGAGCGCGGCTATGAGCTGCGGTTCATCGAGCAGATGCCCCTCGACGCCGACCACGGGTGGACCCGCGACGGCATGGTCACCGCCGCCGAGGTCCGCGAGCTGCTCTCCGAGCGCTTCCACCTCTCCCCCGACGCCCGGGACCGCGACGGCGCGCCCGCCGAGCGGTTCGAGGTCCGCGGCAAGGACGACGGCGCGCTGCTGGGCACCGTCGGGATCATCGCCTCCGTGACGGAGCCGTTCTGCGCCGACTGCAAGCGCACCCGCATCACGGCTGAGGGCAAGGTCATGAGCTGCCTCTTCTCCCACGAGGAGGTGGACCTCCGCGGCCTCCTGCGCTCGGAAGCGTCCGATGAGCAGGTGGCGCGGCGGTGGCAGGAGGCGATGTGGCTCAAGCCGCGCGCCCACGGGATGGACCACACCGGCCTCGGCGCGGACGGCTTTGTCCAGCCGGACCGCTCGATGTCCGCCATCGGCGGCTGACGCGCAGCCCCCACCCCCCGACAGACGCTAGGAGAGCCCTTGCAGATCACCCTGCGGTACTACGCCGCGGCCCAGGCCGCCGCCGGCAGGGCCGAGGAGTCGCTGTCGGCGCCCGACGGCGCGAGCCTCGCCGACGCGCTCGAGGCTGCCCTCGCCGTCGTGCGTGTCCCCGTCTCCGCAGGCCCGGGCGCGCCGCCGCTCGCCGAGGTGCTGCGCCGATGCTCCTTCCTCGTGAACGAGGTCGCCGTGCGGGACCGCGCGCGCGTGCTCGCGGACGGCGACGTGGTGGACGTCCTGCCCCCGTTCGCCGGCGGCTGAGCGCGCACCCGGATCCGCCGCAGGGATGACGACAGGCGCCTGCGGGCGGCGTAGCGTTGAGACAAAGGTTCCTTCCCCGGAGGTCTCGATGAACGCCGACACCCAGCGCCGCTGGCTCCGCTGGATCCCCGCCGCGGCGGTGCCCGCCGTCGTGGCCGTGGGGCTGCTCGCCTCCGGCGCGACCGCCGGGTCCCCGCCCCCGCCCGCAACCCCGGAGCAGGTCCTCGCGCTCGCGGCCGCCCATACCGCGCGGCAGTTCTCCGGCACGATGGAGCAGAGCTCGGACCTCGGGCTGCCCTCGATTCCCGGCCAGGCGCTCGGCGCCGCCAAGGGCAGCGCGTCCTTCGGCTCCGAGGCCGCGCTGCTGGAGCTGCTCACGAGCGCGCACACGGCGAAGGTCTACGCCGACGGTCCCGCCCGCGAGCGGGTGCAGGTCCTCGACCAGCTCGCCGAGCGCGATGCCGTGCGCAACGGCAGCGACCTGTGGACCTACGACTCCGCGGCGCACGCCGTGACGCATGCCACGCTGCCCTCCACGGCGGCCGCCGCCCCGCCCAGCGCCGCCGCCGTCTCCCCGGACCAGCTCGCGCAGCGGCTCCTGGCCGCCGCCGGGCCGAGCACCGCGGTCTCTCTCGCCCAGCCCGCCACGGTCGCCGGCCACAGCGCCTACACGCTCGTGCTCACCCCGAAGGCCGCCGGCGCCCTCGTCGCCTCGGTGCGGATCGCGGTCGAGGCCCAGACCGGGCTGCCGCTCGCCGTGGACGTGTACGCGAAGGGCCAGGACGCGGCCGCCTTCCACGCCGCGTTCACCCAGCTCACCCTGGCGGCGCCGGACGCCTCCGTCTTCGCCTTCACCCCGCCCGCCGGGGCGAACGTCACGCAGCAGCAGCTGCCTTCGGCCACCGGGCAGCATCGGCAGGCCACGGGCCAGCACGCCCCGGCCGCGGGCACCTCGCAGGGCTGGGACTCCATCGCCGTCATCCCGGCGGACAAGGTGCCCGCAGGCCTGAAGGACCAGCCGCTCATGAAGCAGCTCGCCGTGCCGGCCAAGGGCGGGCGTGTGATCAGCACGTCGCTGTTCACCCTCCTGCTCACGGACGACGGCCGGGTGCTCGCCGGGGCCGTCCCCGCGGCGGCCCTCGAGGCAGCGGCCGCCAGGTGACGGCAGGGCCCGACGCTGCGCGGACCCGGCCCGGGGCCGAGGGCGCTGCCATCCGCACCCACGCCCTGACGAAGCGCTTCGGCGCGCACACCGCCGTCGATGCCCTCGCGCTCGAGGTGCCCCGCGGCACCGTGTTCGGGTTCCTCGGCCCGAACGGCTCGGGGAAGACGACCACCATCCGGATGCTCCTGGGGCTGGTGGCGCCCAGCTCGGGCCGCGCCGAGGTCCTCGGCGAGCCCATGCCGCGGGGTGCCCGAGAGGTGCTGCCGCGGGTCGGGGCGCTCGTCGAGGGGCCCGCGTTCTACCCGTTCCTCACCGGCGCCGCGAACCTGGCCCGGTTCGATGCCGCGGACCCGCTGACGGCCCGGGCAACCTGCCGGGCCCGCGTGGGCGCGGCACTGGAGCGCGTGGGCCTGACCCATGCGGCCGGCAAGAAGGTGCACGCGTACTCGCTGGGGATGAAGCAGCGGCTCGGGCTGGCTGCCGCCCTGCTCGCCCCGCGCGACCTCCTCGTCCTCGACGAGCCGACCAACGGTCTCGATCCCCAGGGGACGCGGGAGGTCCGCGGCCTGATCCGTTCCCTCGCCGAGGACGGCACCACCGTCTTCGTCTCGAGCCACCTGCTGGCGGAGGTCGAGCAGATCTGCACCCACGCCGCCGTGCTGCGGGCCGGGCGCCTCGTGGCCCAGGGGACCCTCGACGCGCTGCGCGCCGGCGCACGCCCGCGCATCGAGGTCCGCACTCCGGACGCGGCCGCCGCCGCGGGTGTGCTGCGCGGCCTGGGCCTCCACGTGGAGCCTGCGGGGCCCGGCACCGTCGTCGCCGTCGTCGGGGGCACCGCGGACGACGGCGGGGACCCGCCCGCCGCTGACGGCCCGCCCGGCGCTCCGCCCGCCGAGGACGTCGTGGCCGCGCTCGTGGCGGCGGGCGTGCGGGTGCGCGGGTTCAGCGCGGAGGCCATGACGCTCGAGGAGCGGTTCGTCGAACTGACCGGGGAGGGCTTCGATGTCGCAGGCTGAGCACACCGGCCGCCGCGGGGCCACCGCCGGCCACACGGGGCGGCTCCTCGCCTCGGAGCTGCGGGTCCTCTTCCGGCGGTGGCGGACGTGGGCGATGCTCGCCGCGCTCGCGGCGGTGCCCGTGCTCATCGGGCTCGCGGTCAAGTTCTCCCCGGGGCGGCCCCCGAGCGGCCGGGGGCCCGCCTTCCTCGACCAGATCACGGACAACGGGCTCTTCGCGGGGGTGGTGGGGCTCGTGGTCTGCACGCCGCTGTTCCTGCCGCTGACGGTCAGCGTCGTCGCCGGGGACACGATCGCCGGGGAAGCGGGCCTCGGGACGCTGCGCTACCTGCTCGTCGCCCCCGCGGGCCGCGTCCGGCTGCTCGTCGTGAAGTACCTCAGCTCTGCCGTCTTCTGCGCGGCGGCGGGGATCGCCGTCGTGCTCGGAGGGACGGCGGTGGGCCTGGCGCTGTTCCCGCTGGGGCAGGCCACCCTCCTGTCGGGGACGCAGATCGGTCCGGCCGAGTCATTCGGGCGGCTGCTCCTCATGGCCGCGTACACGACCGTGTCCCTGCTCGGGCTCGCCGCGATCGGGCTGTTCGCCTCGACGCTGACCGGTGTCCCGGTGGGGGCGATGGCCGCCACCGCGGTGCTCGCCGTCGTCTCCCAGATCCTCGACGCCCTCGACCAGCTCGACTGGCTCCATCCGTGGCTCTTCACGGACCACTGGCTCGGCCTCGCCGACTTCCTGCGCGACCCGGTCTCGTGGGACTCGTTCGGGGCGAATGCCTGGCTGCAGGCCGGGTACATCGCGCTCTTCGGGGCCCTCGCCTACGGCCGGTTCACCACGAAGGACATCCTGGCCTGACCCCGCGGCGCACGAGAGGTGACCCCGGAACGCGCAAGAGGTGACCCCGGAACGCGGAAGAGGTGACCCCGCGTCGATGTATCGACGCGGGGTCACCTCTTCACAGACGCGGGGTCACCTCTTCACAGACGCGGGGTCAGCTCTCAGGGGACAGGCCGAAGGTCTCGGTCTCCTCGAACGGGCCCACCACGGTCGTGGTGCGCGGAGCGGTCGCGAGGACGCGGGCGAGGTCCTGGACCTCCGCCGCAGTGACGGCACCGATCTGCGCGAGGGTCTCCTCGATGTCCTGGAACTCGCCCGAGACGAGCTCCGCGCGGCCCAGCCGGGACATCCGCGAGCCGGTGTCCTCGAGCGCGAGGACGATCCCGCCCGAGAGCTGGCCGACGGCCTTGCGCAGTTCCTCGTCCGTGATGCCGTGCTCGGCGAGCTTCTCGAGCTCGGCCGCCATGAGGGCCAGGACCTGCGGGACCTTCGCCGGGGCGCAGCCGCCGTAGATACCGAAGTAGCCGGCATCCGCGTAGGCGGAGGCGAACGAGTAGGTCGAGTAGACGAGCCCCCGCTTCTCGCGGATCTCCTGGAACAGGCGCGAGGACATGCCGCCGCCGAGCACGGCGTTGAGCACGCTCATGACGTAGCGGCGCGGATCCGTCGCGGTGATCGAGGGGCACCCCATGATCACGTTCGCCTGCTCGACCTGCCGCCGGACCACGGTCAGGCCCGGCTGGCCGGTGATGGCCGCCGGCGCCGAGGACCGGCGCGCCACGGGCGCGGCCTCGGAGCCGAGGTCCCAGCCCGCGCCCTGGAGCGCCTCCAGCACGAGCGAGCACACGGCCTCGTGCTCGAGGCCGCCCGCCGCGGTGATGACCAGTTCCTCGGGGCGGTAGTAGCGGCGGTAGTGCTCCCACACCGAGTCCCGCGGGACCGCCCTGATGGCCTCGGGCGTGCCGCCGATCGGGCGGCCCAGCGGGTGCTCGCCCAGCACGGCCGCGACGAAGTGCTCGTGCGCCACGTCGGTCGGGTCGTCGCCGTCCATGGCGATCTCCTCGAGGATGACGTCGCGCTCCTGCTCGAGCTCGTCGGGGTCGAGGACGGCGGAGGTGATCATGTCCGCGATCACGTCGATGGCCATGGGCAGGTCCGTGTCGAGCACCCGCGCGTAGTAGCACGTGCTCTCCTTGGCGGTCGCGGCGTTCGACTCGCCGCCCACCTCGTCGAACGCCGAGGCGATCTCGAGGGCGGTGCGGCGCTGGGTCCCCTTGAACAGCAGGTGTTCGAGGAAGTGCGTGGCCCCGTGCTGGCCGAGGGCCTCGTCCCGGGAGCCCACGCCCACCCAGAAGCCGATCGACGCCGACCTCTGGCCGGGCATCGCCTCCGTGAGGACACGCACGCCCCCGGGAAGGATGGACCGGCGCACGACGGCGCCGCCATCCTTCCCGAAGATCGTGGTCGACGCCGGGGCGCCATCCACGAGCTGGCCGGAGCTCAGCGGCAGTTCGACTGTTGCCATGCGGCTACGCTTCGACCTCCGCAGAGGCCTCGCCCTCGGCGGCGGCGTCGGCCTCGGCCACGACGGGCGCGAGCGAGAGCTTGCCGCGGTCGTCGATCTTGGTGATCTCGACCTGGACCTTCTGGCCGACGGAGACGACGTCCTCGACGTTGTCCACGCGCTTGCCGCCGGCGAGCTTGCGCAGCTCGGAGATGTGCAGCAGGCCGTCCTTGCCCGGCGTGAGCGAGACGAACGCGCCGAACGTGGTGGTCTTGACCACCGTGCCGAGGTAGCGCTCCCCGACCTCGGGCAGCTGCGGATTCGCGATCGCGTTCACGGCGGCGCGGGCGGCCTCGGCCGAGGAGCCGTCGGTCGCGCCGATGAGCACGGTGCCGTCGTCCTCGATCGAGATCTCGGCGCCCGTGTCCTCCTGGATCTGGTTGATCATCTTGCCCTTGGGGCCGATGACCTCGCCGATCTTGTCCACCGGGATCTTGATCGCGATGATGCGCGGCGCGAACTCGGAGAGCTCATCCGGGCGGTCGATCGCGGCGTTGATCACCGAGAGGATGTGCAGGCGTGCCTCGCGGGCCTGCTTGAGCGCGGCGGCCAGGACCGAGGCCGGGATGCCGTCGAGCTTGGTGTCGAGCTGGATCGCCGTGACGAACTCGGACGTGCCGGCGACCTTGAAGTCCATGTCGCCGAAGGCGTCCTCGGCACCGAGGATGTCGGTGAGGGCGGCGTACCGGGTCTGGCCGTCGACCTCGTCGGAGACGAGGCCCATGGCGATGCCCGCGACCGGGGCCTTCAGCGGCACACCGGCGTTGAGCAGCGACAGCGTCGAGGCGCACACGGAGCCCATCGACGTCGAGCCGTTGGAGCCGAGTGCCTCGGACACCTGGCGGATCGCGTACGGGAACTCCTCGCGGGAGGGCAGCACGGGCACGAGCGCGCGCTCGGCCAGTGCGCCGTGGCCGATCTCGCGGCGCTTCGGGGAACCGACGCGGCCCGTCTCGCCCGTGGAGTAGGGCGGGAAGTTGTAGTTGTGCATGTACCGCTTGTGCGTCTCAGGCGAGAGCGAGTCGATCTGCTGCTCCATCTTGAGCATGTTCAGCGTGGTGACGCCCATGATCTGGGTCTCGCCGCGCTCGAAGATCGCCGAGCCGTGGACCCGCGGGAGCACCTCGACCTCGGCCGTGAGCTGGCGGATGTCCGTCAGTCCGCGGCCGTCGATGCGGACCTGCTCGGTGAGGATGCGCTGGCGCACGACCTTCTTGGTCACCGAGCGGAAGGCTGCGGAGAGCTCCTTCTCGCGGCCCTCGAACTGGCCGGCGAGCTGGGCGAGGACCTCGGCCTTGAGGGCGTCAGACGCCGCCTCGCGCTCCTGCTTGTCGGCGATCTGGAAGACCTCCGCGAGCTTGCCGGCTGCGGCCGCCTCGACGGCGTCGTACGCGTCGGCCTCGTAGTCAAGGAAGACCGGGAACTCGGCGGTGGGCTTCGCGGCGCGGTCGGCCAGGTCCTGCTGCGCCTCGCAGAGCGCGCGGATGAACGGCTTGGCGGCCTCGAGGCCCTCGGCGACGACCTCCTCGGTCGGGGCCGTGGCGCCCTCGTCCTTGATGAGGCTCCAGGAGTGGTCGGTGGCCTCGGCCTCGACCATCATGATCGCCACGTCATCGCCGGCGATGCGCCCGGCGACGACCATGTCGAACGTCGCCTTCTGCAGCTGCGAGTGCTTCGGAAACGCGACCCACTGGGCGCCCTGCTCGTCGTGGACGAGGGCCACGCGCACGCCGCCGATCGGGCCGGAGAAGGGCAGGCCCGCGAGCTGGGTGGACATCGAGGCGGCGTTGATCGCGACGACGTCGTAGAGCTCGTCCGGGTTGATCGCCAGAACGGTCACCACGACCTGGACCTCGTTGCGCAGGCCCTTGACGAAGGCCGGGCGCAGCGGGCGGTCCATGAGGCGGCACGCGAGGATGGCGTCCGTCGAGGGACGGCCCTCGCGGCGGAAGAACGAGCCGGGGATGCGGCCCGCGGCGTACATGCGCTCCTCGACGTCCACGGTAAGCGGGAAGAAGTCGAAGCCCTCACGCGGGGACTTGCCCGCCGTGGTGGCGGAGAGCAGGGCCGTGTCATCGTCGATGTAGGCCATCGCCGCGCCGGCGGCCTGCTTGGCGAGGCGGCCGGTCTCGAAGCGGACGACGCGCTGGCCGTAGCGGCCGTTGTCGATGACGGCCTCAGAGAACTGGATCTCGGGACCCTCCATAGGAGAGCACCTCCGTTTCCTTAGGTGGCGGAGGCGATCCGGAACCCGGTCTTCGATCGAGGCCCTTGGCGCGTCCGTGTCACGGACGCCCTCAAGGGCCACTACCGAGGACCGCAGGCAGCCGGCGCCTCCTGGTGGTGGTTCAGTTGTCATGCCCCGCCGAACGGGGCCGGGGGAAGCTGGCCGCCCGCCCGCGCCTGGACGCGGACGGGCGGACTGCTCCCAGACTACCGGCGCAGGCCGAGACGCTCGATGAGCGAGCGGTAGCGCGCGATGTCGGTGTCGTGCAGGTAGGCGAGCATGCGCTTGCGGCGACCCACGAGCGCGAGCAGGCCGCGCTGGGTGTGGAAGTCGTGCTTGTGCTGCTTCATGTGCTCAGTCAAGTCCTTGATGCGCTTGGTCAGGACGGCGATCTGGACCTCGGGGGACCCGGTGTCGCCTTCCTTCGTCGCGTATTCCTTGATGATCTCCTGCTTGACGGCGGGATCCAAAGCCATTGGAGCTCCTCGTTTCGTGCCGTGCGGCCCGCTGGACGCTGCGTCCCCGGGGAACACCGGCATGCGTTCCCGCAGCTGCGGGGCCGGTGCGGCCCAGGCCGCCACGGACTGCAGCGAGGGCCACCGAGGATTCTATCGGTTCGGGCCACGCCGTGTCGAAACGCGGATGCCTCAGCGCGCGGGGGCTCCGCCCTGTCCGGAGGTCGCCAGGACGTGCCGGGCCGCGTCGACATCGAGCTTCATCTGTTCCACGAGCGCCTCGGGGCCGCGGTAGGCGACCATGCCGCGCAGGCGCTCGACGAACTCGACGACGATGTTCTGCCCGTAGAGGTCGAAGTCCTCGGGGGCCTCCTCGGGACGGTCGATCACGTGCGCCTCGACCTGGCGGGCGACCCCTGCGAACGTCGGGTTCGACCCCACGGAGATGGCCGCGGGCCAGCGGGTGCCGGACGCATCGATGAGCCAGCCGGCGTAGATGCCGTCCGCAGGGACGTGGCCGGCGGCATCGTGGGAAAGATTCGCGGTCGGGAATCCGAGGGCGCGTCCGCGGGAGGCGCCGTGGACCACGGTCCCGTGCATCGCGTGGGGGCGCCCGAGGATCTCTGCCGCGGTGCGCACGTCGCCCGATTCCAGGGCCTCGCGCACCCAGGTGGACGAGCACCGACGCTCCTCGGCGTCGTACCCCTCGGCACCGTCCCGCTCGGCGCTGCCGCCCTCGGCGGCGTCCGGCAGCGCCTCCGCGGCGCGGTGCCGGGGGGCCTGCTCGGTGAACTCGTCCACGACGACGACGCCGAAGCCGAACCGCTCCCCCAGCTCCTGCATGGCGGCGAGGTCGCCGGCGTTCCCACGTCCGAAGCGGACATCGTGGCCGACCACCACGTGCGAGGCGTGGAGGGCGTCGACGAAGATGCTGCGGACGAAGTCCTCGGCGCTCTGCTGCGCGAACTCGAGGGTGTAGTGCAGGACGAGGATCGCATCGAGCCCGTACCCCGAGAGGGCCGCGAGCCGGTCCTCGATCCCCATGATGAGGTGGGGGGCGGTGTCGGGGCGGTGCACCTGGGCCGGGTGCGGATCGAACGTCACGGCGACGGCGCGGCTGCCGTTCTCCTTCGCCGTCGAGAGCAGGCGCCCCAAGACCTGCTGGTGGCCGCGGTGAACCCCGTCGAAGTTGCCGATGGTGACCGCCGTCGGGCCGAAATCCTCGGGAATCTCGTCCACTCCGTGCCAGATCAAGCCCATCGTCCTCGCCTCGTCGCCCTGTGCGTGCCTGACAAGACTACCGGCCGCCGTCCGTGTCCACGTCCGCGGCGCCCCTCGGGCGGTGGTACAGGAGCCACGCGAGGCCGAGGAAGGGCAGGGCGAGCGGCACGTAGCCGTAGCCGCGGCCGAACCCGCTCCAGACGGTGTCGTGGGGGAACGCCGCCGCGTCCACCACGCTCGCCGTCCCTACGGCCAGGACGCCCACGAGCTCGAGCAGGATCGCCCCAAGGGTCACATACCAGCTCGTCACGCCGCGGTGCGCGAGCGAGACGGTCGCGACGATGTAGACCACCGCCGCGACGGCGCTGAGCAGGTAGGCGAGCGGCGCCTCGGAGAACTTCGTGGCGATCTGGTACGCGGCGCGCGCCGTCGCCGACAGCGCGAAGACGCCGTACACGGCCACGAGGATGCGGCCGAGGCCCACGTTGCGGGTCCGGGGCGAGTGCTCGGGCGTGCGCGCGGGCCCGGGCGTGGAGGACGGCTCGGCAGGGGTCATGAGAAAGGCGCTCCATTCCAAATCTGCTCCATGCGGAACAGCATCACAAAGATCGTCACCGGCACGGCGGCCAGCACTGCGTTGCTCCACCGGGTGCGGTCCGCGATGGCCCACCAGAAGGCGGCGACCGGCACGATCAGCGCGGTCACCAGATACCCCCAGAACTCCCACGGCTCCCCCCGGACGGCCTCTCCCCCGGCCTGCCGGATGCCGGCTCCGATGCCGAAGACGACGAGGAAGAGCTCGACGACGGCGACCGACACGATCGCCGCGTCCCCTGGATACGTCTTGGTGACGACGGCGGCCACGCACAGGATCAGGGAGAGCGCGCACAGGACGGCCCCCACGAGGAAGAACGGGTCCACGTCAGGCGTCCTCGCCGTGCGCGGCGAACACGAGCTCCGGCTTGGCCTGGCCGCCGACGTCCTTCACGAGGGCGACCAGCTCGCCGTCGGGCGCGAAGGCGGCCGTGAGCTCGGCCGAGCCGGTCGCGGGGATGCGGCGGCCGAAGGAGAGCTCCACCGTCTCGCCGTCGCTGAGCTCGCGGACCGGCAGGAGCGAGCGGGCGGCGTCCGCGAGCGGCAGCACGGTGAGCGAGCCGGCGAGCTCCTCGAGCGTGTGGGCCTGCTCGATCCGGTACGGCCCCACCTGGGTGCGGCGCAGCGCCGTGAGGTGGCCGCCCACGCCGAGGTCGGCGCCGAGGTCACGGGCGAGCGCCCGGATGTAGGTCCCGGAGGAGCAGCGCACCGTCACGTCCACGTCCTGGAGCTTCCCGCCGCGCTCCCGGCGGACGGCGTGGATGTCGAAGGAGTGGATCGTCACGGGCCGGGCCTCGAGCGTGACCTCCTTGCCGGCGCGCACGCGGGCGTACGAGCGCTCGCCGGCGACCTTGATGGCGCTGACGCTGCTGGGGACCTGCAGGATGTGGCCGGTGAGCTTGGCGGCGGCGTCGCGGATCTGCTGTTCGGTCACGGCGGCCGCGATACGCTCCTCGAGGACCTCGCCCTCGGCGTCGTCCGTCACCGTGCGCTGCCCGAGCCGGATGGTGGCGGTGTACGTCTTCTCGGTGCCGACGATGTGCGAGAGCAGGCGGGTCGCCTTGTTGATCCCGACGACGAGCACGCCCGTGGCCATGGGATCGAGCGTCCCCGCGTGCCCCACCTTGCGGGTCCCCGCGAGCCGGCGGACCTTCCCCACGACGTCGTGGCTCGTCCACCCGCGTGGCTTGTCCACGATCACCAGTCCAGAAAGCACGCCTCCCAGTATATGGAGCGCCGGAGGCGGTCCATGCCGCACCATGCGGCGACGGGGCGGCGCCCCCACATCGTGGAGGCGCCGCCCCGTCGGTGCACGGCACTGCTGGCTGCCGCGGGCGTCAGTCCTCGCGCGGCTCGACGTCGTCGAACCCGTCGTCGAACGCGTCGTCGTCGGCCTCATCGGCCTTGCGGTACGGGTCTGCGTCCCCCGCGGGGTGCGCGCCCTGGGCGAGGCGGGCCACCTCGGCGTCGCGCTCGCGGGCCTGCCGGAGCAGGTCCTCGACGTGCGAGGCGTTGACCGGAACCTCGTCGGCCACGAATTCGAGGGTCGGCGTGAGCCGGATCGTGAGGTTGCGGCCCACCTCGCGCCGGAGCACACCCTTCTTGGTCTCGAGGATCTCGCGGGCTCCTGCCGCCGCGGCGGCGTCGCCCAGGACGGTGTAGTACACCGTGGCGTGCTGGAGGTCGTTCGTGACGCGGGCGTCGGTGACCGTGATCGCCTCGGCGCGCTCGTCCTTCACAGCCCTGCGCAGGGCCTCTGCCACGACCACCTTGATGCGCTGCGCGAGCCGCGCGGCGCGGGCCGGATCGGCCATGGTCCCTCCTATCGTCTCGGGTGCTTGTCGTCTCGGCGCAGCGATCCGCGGACGCATCGCTCGCTGCCGACGTGCGAACGGGGCCCCGGCAACCCGGGGCCCCGCCCGATGGGGCGCGTCAGGCGCGCGGCTTCTCGCGCATCTCGAACGTCTCGATGACGTCCTCGAGCTGGAGATCGTTGAACGAGCCGAGTCCGATACCGCACTCGTAGCCCTCGCGGACCTCGGTCGCATCGTCCTTGAACCGCTTGAGCGACTCGATGCTGAGCCGGTCGCCCACCACGACGCCCTTGCGCAGCACACGGGCCTTCGCGTTGCGGCGGATGATGCCGCTGCGCACGATCGAGCCGGCGATGTTGCCGAACTTGGAGGACTTGAAGATCTCCCGGACCTCGGCGGTACCGAGCTGGACCTCCTCGTACTCCGGCTTGAGCATGCCCTTGAGCGCGAGCTCGATGTCCTCGATCGCCGCGTAGATCACCGAGTAGAAGCGCATGTCCACGCCCTCGCGGTCCGCGAGCTCGGCAACGCGCTCCGCCGGCTTGACGTTGAAGCCGATGATGATCGCGTTGTCGACCGTGGCGAGGTTGACATCGTTCTGGGTGATCGCGCCGACGCCGCGGTGGATGACGCGGAGCTGGACTTCCTCGCCCACATCGATCTTGAGCAGCGAGTCCTCGAGCGCCTCGACGGCACCGGACACGTCGCCCTTGAGGATGAGGTTGAGGGTGTCGATCTTCCCCTCGGCCACAGCCTGGTCGAAGTCCTCGAGGCTGATCCGCTTGCGGCGCTTGGCGAGCTGGGCGTTGCGCTCGGCTGCCTCGCGCTTCTCGGCGATCTGCCGCGCGGTGCGCTCGTCCTCGGTCACGAGGAACGTGTCGCCGGCGCGCGGCACCGAGGACAGTCCGAGGACCTGGACCGGGCGGGACGGCAGCGCGGCCTCGACGGCCTCGCCGTCCTCGTCGAACATGGCCCGGACGCGGCCGTGGGCCGTGCCCGCGACGATCGTGTCGCCGACGTGGAGCGTTCCGGACTGCACGAGCACGGTCGCAACGGCGCCGCGGCCCTTGTCGAGGTTGGCCTCGATGGCCACGCCGCGGGCGTCCTTGTTCGGGTTCGCCCGCAGGTCCAGCGCGGCGTCGGCCGTGAGCAGGACCGCCGAGAGCAGGTCGTCGATGTGCAGGTTCTGGCGCGCGGAGACGTCCACGAACATCGTGTCGCCGCCGTACTCCTCGGGGACGAGACCGTACTCGGTGAGCTGGCCACGGATCTTCTCCGGGTTGGCGCCCTCCTTGTCGATCTTGTTCACCGCGACCACGATCGGCACGCCGGCCGCCTGGGCGTGGTTGAGGGCCTCGACGGTCTGCGGCATGACGCCGTCGTCTGCGGCCACGACGAGCACCGCGATGTCGGTCACCTGGGCACCACGGGCACGCATGGCGGTGAACGCCTCGTGGCCCGGGGTGTCGATGAAGGTCAGCTTGCGGTCGCGCCCATCGTGCTCGAAGGCGATCTGGTAGGCACCGATGTGCTGCGTGATGCCGCCGTGCTCGCCCTCCACCACGTTGGTGTTGCGGATCGCGTCGAGGAGGCGGGTCTTTCCGTGGTCGACGTGGCCCATGACGGTCACGACGGCCGGGCGGGCCTCGAGCTCCTCGTCGGTCTCCGCCTCGAGCTCGGCCTCGAGGTCGATGTCGAAGGACTCGAGCAGCTCGCGCTCCTCGTCCTCCGGCGAGACGACCTGGATCTTGTAGCCGAGCTCCTCGCCGAGGACCGAGAAGGTCTCCTCGTCCAGCGACTGGGTCGCGGTGGCCATCTCACCGAGATGGAACAGCACCGTGACGAGCGAGGCGGGGTTCGCATCGATCTTCTCGGCGAAGTCCGTGATGGACGCGCCGCGGCGCAGGCGCACGATCGTGCTGCCGTCGCCACGGGGCACCGAGACGCCGCCGAGCGACGGTGCGCTCATCTGCTCCAGTTCCTGGCGCTTCGCACGCTTCGACTTGCGCTGCTTGCCACGTCCGGCGCCGCCCTTGCCGAAGGCGCCCTGGGTGCCGCCGCGGCCGCGGCCGCCCTTGCCGAAGCCGCCGCCGGCGGGACCGCCGCCGCCACCGGGACGGTTCGGGCCCCGGCCGCCGGTGCCCGCGGGCCGGGCGCCCGGCTGGGGACGCTCGGTGCGCGGGGGCATCATGCCGGGGTTCGGACGGGGTCCGCCGGTGCCGCCGGGGCGCGGGGCGCCCGGACGGGGTCCGCCGGTGCCGCCGGGGCGCGGGGCGCCCGGACGCGGGGCACCCGGGCGGGGTGCGCCGGGGCGCGGGATGCCGGAGGTGCCGCCGGGGCGCGGCGCCGAGGGACGCGGGCCCCCGGGGCGGTCGCCGTCACGGCCGCCGCCGGGACGGGGCATGCCCTGGGAGGACGCGAACGGGTTGTTGCCCGGGCGCGGTGCGCGGTCGCCGTCGCGCCCGGGGCGCTGCATGCCCTGGGAGGACGAGAACGGGTTGTTGCCGGGACGCGGGCCGCTCGGACGCGGACCCGGGGTCGCTCCGCGGCCACCGGCTGCGGGCCGGGGCGCCGGACGGGCTCCGGGGCGCGGGGCCTCAGCGGCGGGACGGGGAGCCTCGGCGGCGGGACGCTCGGCCTCGGCGGCCGGGCGCGGGCTGGCCGCGGGGGCCTCGGCCGCGGGGGCCGGGGCGGGCGACGGCGCAGCGGCCGGGCGCGGGGACGGGGCGGGACGCGACGGTCCCGGCGTCGGGGCACCGGCGGACGGCCTGGCGGCGGGGCGGGACGGCCTGTCGCTGGCCTTCGCCTTCGCACCGTCGGCGGGGTAGGCGTCGCGAAGCTTCTTCACGACGGGCGCCTCGATCGTCGAGGACGCGGAACGCACGAACTCGCCCAGCTCAGCGAGCTTGGCAACGGCGTCCTTGGAGGTGATACCGAGCTCCTTGGCGAGCTCGTGTACGCGGACCTTGGCCACATTTCTCCTGTCTCGGTCCGCGCCGAGCCAGGCACGGACCGTCTACTGCTTGCTGCAGGCTCCCTCTGCACCCGTGTGCATGGGGAAGCCCTCGGCGGTGCGCAACGAGAAGTTCATTGCTACGCACTCATCGGTCGGGGACTCATCGGGTGTCCATCAGATTTCTGACCCGCTTTCAGCTTGGACGGTGTCCGGCCCAGCGGTAGCCGGGACGGAGGTGCTGAAGTAGTCGTCGACGCCGCGGATGTCCGCCGGGCCCCGGAAGGCACGATGGAACGCGCGCCGCTTGACGGCTTGCTTCAGGCATGCCTGGTCGGGATGCAGCCACGCGCCACGACCGGGCAGCCGGCGGCGGGGATCCACGACGACGCGCTGGGCGCCTCCGCGGTCCATCACCAGCCGGAGCAGTTCCGACCGGGCCGCTGTCCGGCGGCAGCCGATGCACGTCCGCAGAGGTTGGCCGGTTCTCCGTTCCATCCCTGCTCTCCTGCATCGAAGGGGCGGGGCCTTCCGAGCTGTCAGCCCGATGCCCTGCCCTGCCGCCGGGCACAGGCCCAGACCTATCTATTCTAGACCCTCTGGGCCCGGATCCCGGAATGCGGCGGCGCGGACGCCTCAGGCCTGGGCGTCCGAGCCGATGTCGATCCGCCAGCCGGTGAGCTTCGCGGCGAGGCGGGCGTTCTGGCCCTCTTTGCCGATCGCGAGCGAGAGCTGGTAGTCCGGGACGAGCACCCGGGCCGACCGCGTGGCCTCGTCGACGATGGACACACTCGTGACCTTCGACGGCGAGAGGGCGTTCGCGATGAACGTCGCCGGGTCGTCGCTGTAGTCGACGATGTCGATCTTCTCGTCGTTCAGCTCGGTCATCACCGCGCGCACCCGGGAACCCATCTCGCCGATGCAGGCGCCCTTGGCGTTGACGCCCGGGACAAGCGCCCGGACCGCGATCTTGGTGCGGTGGCCGGCCTCGCGGGCGATCGCGACGATCTCGACGCTGCGGTCGGCGATCTCCGGGACCTCGAGCTCGAAGAGCTTCTTGACCAGTCCCGGGTGGGAGCGGGAGAGCGTGATCGAGGGACCCTTGAGGCCGCGGTGCACGTCCACGACGTAGGCGCGGATGCGGGCGCCGTGCAGGTACTTCTCCCCGGGGACCTGCTCGGGGGGCGGCAGGACGGCCTCGACGGCGCCGAGGCTGACCTGCACCATGTTCGGATTGTGTCCCTGCTGGATGAGCCCAGCGATGAGCTCGCCCTCGCGGCCCTTGAACTCGCCCAGGACGTTGTCGTCCTCCACGTCGCGGAGCCGCTGGAGGATCACCTGGCGCGCGGTCGTGGCGGCGATGCGGCCGAAGCCCTCCGGCGTGTCGTCGAACTCGCCGACGGCGTTGCCCTCGTCGTCCACCTCGGTGGCCCAGATGGTCACGTGGCCGCTCCTGCGGTCCACCTCCGCGCGGGCCGTCTCGATGGCGCCCGGCGACTTGTGGTACGCGAGCAGGAGGGCCTGCTCGATGGTCGGGATGAGCTTCTCGACGGGGATGTCCCGCTCTCGCTCCAGCAGGCGGAGCGCGCTCATGTCGATGTCCACTAGGCCTCCTCGGTCTCGTCAGTGTCGTCGTTGTCCAACCCGTCGGCGGGGCCCAGGTCGGCGTCCTCGAGGTGCGAGAACTCGACCTCGACCTTGCCGCTGCGGATGGCGTCGAAGGCCAGCTCGACGGGCGCACCCGGCTTCGGCCTCACGCCCTTCTTGGCGGGCAGGTCCGGGACGAGGACGATGCCGTCCTCCCTCACCTCGCGCAGCCGGCCCGTGATGTTCTCCTCGCCGATGACGTTGACCCGGACCAGCCGGCCGAGGGCCCGGCGCCAGTGCCGCAGCTGGGTGAGGGGGCGCGAGACGCCCGGAGAGGAGACCTCGAGGTCGTAGGGGCGGGCGTCCGCCGCGGGGTCGGCGTCGAGGGCGTCCGAGAGCTCGCGCGAGAGCTCGGCGATGACGTCGAGGCTGACCCCGCCGGTCTCGTCGTCCTGCAGGTCCACGACCACGCCGACGGTCCGGTGCTTCCCGGCGGCCTTCACGGAGACGCCTTCGAGGACGAGCTGGCGCGCCTGCACGAGCGGCTCGAGGAGCGCGTGGAGGCGGGCTTCCTCCCCGCCCGCGTGCGGATCCTGCTCTGCCGGCGTCGGGGCGCCCCGCGAGGGCAGATCGGGCTCGGACATGGGGGGGTCCGCCTCCTTTTGCTCAGTTGTCCTCCTAGACTATCTGCTCGGCGCCCGGCCGCGTGACGGGGGCTGGGCCCATGGCATCATCGAGACCGTGAAATCCACCACTGCGCCCCCGGACTCCTCTGCGCGCCCGCGGGGCCGCAGGGGCCGCCGCGCCGAGCCGCCCTGGGTGTGGGCCGCTGTGCTGGTCCTCGCCCTCGCCGCGGGTGCGGGCGGTGCCCTGCTGGCAGCGCCGGCCCCCCCGGGGCGGCTGCCGGACCCCAGCGCGGCGGCGCTCGTGCAGGCGCACGACGGCGCCGCGCGCCTCGCCGCTGCAGCCCGCGGCCTGGCGGGCGGCCAGGAGGGAGACGGCACGCCGTCGCCCTCCGCGTCACCCTCCGCCGCTGCCGCCGGTCCCGTACGGCAGGCTGCCACCTCGGCGGCCGACGTGCTCGAACTCCAAGCGGGCCTCCTGGGCGCGTCGACCCCCCGGTCCGCCTCGGCACCCCAGCCATCGCGGACGGCCTCTCCGGCGTCCACGGCGACGGCCCCAGCCGACGCGTCCGGCTCCCCCGCGTCCCTCGCAACCGCGCTCTCGCAGAGTGCCGCCACGCTGCGCGGGGACCTGGCCCGGGTCGACGGGCCTACCGCCTCGCTCCTCGCCTCGGCCGCGGCGGGCCAGCAGCTCCAGTCCGAGCGGCTCGCCCTGGCGGCGGGCGCGGCGTCCCCCGGTCCGGGCCCCTCCCAGGCCCCCTCGCCCTCCCCATCCGCCTCCCCCTCGGCAGCGGCTGCGAGCGTCTGCCCGTCGCCGTCCGGGTCCTCGACTGCAGGTGACGCGGGCGGCGCCGCCACGCCGTCGTCCGCGGCGGCGTCCGCCGGAACCTCGGCCTCGTCGCTGCCCGCCACGGCAGCGACACCGTCCGGGCGCGGCCCCGCCACGGAGTTCGCGGCCGTCCAGTCCGCCGAGGAGGCAGCGGTTTGGACCTACACCGTCCTCGCGGCCCGCGCCGGCGCCACGGAGCGCCCCGCCCTGCTCGCGGCGGCCGGCATGCACCGGGACCAGCTCGATGCGCTCGAGGGGGCCGCCGCCGGCGCATGCGCGGCGCTGCCGCCCGCCCAGGCCGGATTCGCGCTGCCCACCGACGCCGGCAGCCCGGCGCAGGTGGCGGCACTCGAGGCCTCGGCCGTGGCGCGATGGTCCGACCTCGTGGGGGTCGTGGAGGCCCCGACCCGTGCTGCCGCCGCGGGAGGACTCGAGCGGGCGGCCCGGCGCGCCGCCGCCGTCGGGGCGCTTGGCTCGGCCGCGGCCGCGGCCTTCCCCGGCCACCGCGCCGCCCAGTCCGCGGCGGCCTCTCTGGCCACCTCCTCTTCCAGTACCGGTTCCACGGCCTCCGCCTCCCCCACCCCCGCCTCGTCAGGCAGGGACACCGCGGCGACCACCCCGCCGGCCACGGCCTCCGCCCCGTCATCGGCCGCCCACTGAGCGACGCGCCGTAAGGAAAGCCTTGTCTCGCTGGCAGGGTGCGGCGGCCGATGCCACAGTGGTCCCATGAGCAGCAACACCCAACTCCACCCCGAGCCGCAGGGCACCGACCTCGCGGCCAAGCTCAACTGGCTCCGTGCCGGTGTGCTCGGCGCGAATGACGGCATCGTCTCCGTCGCCGCCGTCGTCGTCGGCGTCGCCGGCGTCACCAGCGAGAACGGCCCGATCCTCGCCGCCGGCATGGCCGCCGTCGTCGGCGGTGCCATCTCCATGGCGCTGGGCGAATACGTCTCCGTCAGCAGCCAGAGCGACAGCCAGAAGTCCCTCATTGCCAAGGAGACCGCGGAGCTGCGGGACCAGCCGCAGGAGGAGTTCGCCGAGCTCGTCTCCCTCTACCGGCACAAGGGCCTCTCGGAGGAGACCGCCACGACGGTCGCGAAGGAGCTCACGGCCAAGGACGCGCTCCGGGCCCACCTCGACATCGAGCTCGGCATCGACCCGGACGAGATCGTCAGCCCGTGGCACGCTGCCCTCGCCTCGGCCGTCTCCTTCCTCGCGGGCGCGGTCCTGCCGATGCTGACCATCCTGCTGGCGCCGCCCGCCATCCGTGTGCCCCTGACGTTTGTGATCGTGCTGGTCGCCCTCGCGGTCACCGGGTGGGTCGGGGCGTGGATCGGCGGCGGGTCGCGGGCGCGCGCCTCCACGCGTGTGGTGATCGGCGGGGCAATCGCCCTCGCGGCGACGTTCGGGCTCGGCAGCCTGCTGGGGACCACCGGCATCGCATGACCCTTTCCGGAATCGTTCCGGACGCGCTGCTCAGGCGCTGTCTGCGCAGTCCCGGAGGCCGGGCATGGCTCGACGCCGTGCCCGGCCTCCTTGCCGCGCGGCTCGCGGCATGGGGCCTCACGCCGGACCTGGCCACGGGGAGCGCCGCGCATGCCGGGATGTGGGCCCTCGTGGTCCCCGTCCGGCGCGTCAAGGAGCGCCTGGCGCTCAAGCTCTCCAGGCCGTTCCCCGAGGCGGCCTCCGAGGCGCCCGCCCTGCGGCTCTGGGGCGGCCGCGCCGCGGTGCGGCTCGTCGACGAGGACGCGGAGTCCTCCGCCCTCCTGCTCGAGCGGCTCGACGCGGGCCGCCGCCTGCAGGACGTGCCCTTCCCCGAGGCCGCGCAGATCTGGGGCGCGCTCCTGCGCGAGCTCTCCATCGCCCCGGACGACCGGCCGGGCTGGGACCGGTTCGAGCGCATCGATGCCATGGCCGAGCGCTGGAGCGACGAGCTGCCCGAACGCTGGGAGCGCCTCGGCCGGCCGTTCCCCCGGTGGCTGCTCGAGGCCGCCCTCGAGGTCGCATTCACCCGCGGAGCCGTGGGCCGGCGGGGCGGCCGGGACGTCCTCGTGCACACCGACCTGCACGGCATGAATGTGCTCGCGGTGCCGGAGGGTGAGCCAGCGGCGTCCGACGGCGGTCCCTCCTTCCGCGCGATCGACCCGCAGGCCTCCCTCGGCGAGGGCGAGTTCGCGGTCGCGCCGATGCTGTGGAACCGACTCCCCGAGCTGGCGGGCGCGGACGCTCCCGCCGCGCTCGCGGAGCGCTGCAGCCTACTGGCCCGCGAGGCGGGGCTGGAGGAGGAGGCGGCCCGGGGCTGGGCGGTGCTGCGCGAGGTCGAGAACGCGCTCTGGTACGCGGAGCGGCCGGGGCACGGAGGCGGTCTCGAGCGTTCCCTCTGGGTCGCGAGCGCGCTGTGCGTGCGGCTGCTGCCGGGGCTTCCCGCGGTCGAGGACCTCGCGCGGCTCGGCTGAGGCCAGCCGGCGCGGAATCCTCAGGCGAAGTCCTCGGCCCACACGTCGAGGCCTAGCTTGACCGCGAGCGCCGCGACGACGGCCAGGAACACCCACCGGATGAACGTATTGCCCCGGCTGACGGCCATGCGGGCGCCCGTGTACCCGCCGAGCATGTTGGCGGCGCCGAGGACGAGCCCGAGGCCCCAGAGCAGGACCCCCGAGGGGCGAAGAGCAGCAGGGCGCCGATGTTCGTGGCCATGTTGACGATCTTGGCCTTCGCGCTCGCCTCCAGGAAGGCGTACCCCATGCCGGAGACGAGCGCGATCACGAGGAACGAGCCGGTGCCGGGGCCGATGAGGCCGTCGTAGAACCCGATCACGGCGCCGAGCCCGCAGGCGGCGGCGAGGTGGCGCCGGCCCTTGAGCCGCAGCTGGGTGTACTGGCCCATCTGTGGGCGCAGCACCGTGAAGAGGGCGACGGCGATGATGGCCGCGAGGATGATCGGCTTGAAGACGCGCGCAGGCAGGGCGGTGGCCAGGGCGGCGCCGCCGAACGCGCCGCACAGGGCCACGAGCGCCATGGGAATGGCGGTGCGCAGGTCGGGCCGCACACGCCGCGCGTAGGTGACGGCACTCGTCGTCGTGCCGAAGACGGAGCCCATCTTGTTCGTGGCGAGGGCCTGGACCGGGCTGATGCCCGGGACGGCGAGCAGGGCCGGAAGCTGGATGAGGCCTCCTCCGCCGACCACGGCGTCGACCCAGCCCGCGCAGAACCCGGCGACGACCACGAGGGCCACCGTCAGGGGGTCGACGGCCTCGAAGCCGGTGAGCACGCCGGCTGGGCTCAGGCGCCGCGCACGGCGGCGATGACCCGATCGACGACCTCGCCGACCGGCACGTCCTCGGCCGTCCCCGAGCGGCGGTCCTTGACCTCGAGCACGCCCGAGGCGAGGCCCTTGCCGACCGCGACGATGGTCGGGACGCCGATGAGCTCGGCGTCTCCGAACTTCACTCCCGGGGACACCTTGGGGCGGTCGTCCAGCATGACGGTCAGGCCGCGCGCCTCGAACTCGGCCGCGACCCGCTCCGCCTCGGCGAAGATCTCCTCGCCGCGCCCGACGGCCACGACGTGGACGTCCGCCGGCGCCACCGCGCGCGGCCAGACGAGGCCGCGCTCGTCGTGGTTGGACTCCGCGAGGGCGGCCACTGCGCGGGTGACGCCCACGCCGTAGGAGCCCATGGTCACCGTGACCTGCTTGCCGTTCGCGTCCAGGACCTTGAGCCCGAGCGCCTCGGCATACTTGCGGCCCAGCTGGAAGATGTGTCCCATCTCGATCCCGCGTGCGGTCTCGAGCGGGCCCGAGCCGTCGGGGGCGGGGTCGCCGGCCCGTACCTCGGTGCACTCGATGACGCCGTCCCAGCCGAAGTCGCGTCCGGCCACGAGGCCGTAGACGTGCTTGCCGGGCTCGTTCGCGCCGGTGATCCAACGGGTGCCGGCCACGACGCGCGGATCGACGAGGTACAGCATCTTGGCCGTGCCCTCGAGACCGAGGACCGGCTTGTCCAGGGCGAGGCCCGGGCCGATGTAGCCCTTGACGAGCGCCGTGTTCGCCTTGAGCTCCTCGTCGCTCGCGGGGTCGAGGCCGATCTCGCCGCCGACCGGCAGGTAGGCGCCGATGTTGGCCTCGACGCGCTTGAGGTCCACGGCGCGGTCGCCCGGCACGCCGATGGCCACGAGTTGCTTCTCGCCGGTGGGCAGCGTGACGGTCAGGACCACGTTCTTCAGGGTGTCCGCGGCGGTCCAGGGACGCTCGGGGTTCGGGAAGATCGTCTGGGAAGCCTCGACGAGCGTCTCGATGGTGGGGGTATCCGGGGTGTCGAGCACCTGCGCCGCGGGCGCGTCGCTGTAGTCGACTGCCTCGGGCACCACCGTGGTGACGGCCTCGACGTTGGCTGCGTAGCCGCCCGGCGAGCGGACGAATGTGTCCTCGCCGATCTCGGTCGGGTGCAGGAACTCCTCGCTCTTGGACCCGCCCATCGCCCCGGCGGTGGCCTTGACCGGGACCACCTCGAGGCCGAGGCGGGCGAAGATCTTCAGGTACGCCTCGCGGTGGCGCGCATAGCTCGCGTCGAGGCCGGCGTCGTCGACGTCGAACGAGTAGGAGTCCTTCATGATGAACTCGCGTCCGCGCAGCAGGCCGGCGCGGGGGCGGGCCTCGTCGCGGTACTTGTTCTGGATCTGGTACAGCGAGAGGGGCAGGTCCTTGTACGAGGAGTACAGGTCCTTCACCAGGAGGGTGAACATCTCCTCGTGCGTGGGGGCCAGGAGGTAGTCGGCGTCCTTGCGGTCCTTGAGGCGGAAGATGCCCTCGCCGTACTCCGTCCACCGGTTGGTGGCCTCGTAGGGCTCCTTGGGCAGCAGCGCGGGGAAGTGCACCTCCTGCGCGCCGATGGCCGCCATCTCCTCCCGGATGACCCGCTCGACCTTCCGCAGGACCGCCAGCCCGAGCGGGAGCCACGTGTAGATGCCCGGCGCGGCGCGGCGGATGTAGCCGGCGCGGACGAGGAGCCTGTGGCTCGCCACCTCGGCGTCGGCGGGATCCTCGCGGAGGGTGCGCAGGAACAGGGTGGAGAGTCGCAGGACCACGCGGGCATCCGTTCTGTATCTGGGCCGATCGGGCACGCGGGCCGACCGTGCGAAGAGGGCAGGAAAGTCAGCTACCAATGTATCCCAGCCGCGCAGCCCTCACGCCCCTCCCCCACGTCCGGGGGTCACCTTCTGGGGGTCACCTCGGCGGGTGGCGGCCCAGAGGAGTGGTTCGATCTGGCGCACGACGGCGACCACGCGCCGTCGTGCGCCCCACCTCGCCAGCGGGGGCCCACAGAAACTGACCTTCAGGACCTGACCTTCAGGAGGTGACTCACAGAAGGAACGGCGGCTCACCTCGCGGGGGCAACGTCGAACACTCCGTGCGCGCCCCGCTCGGCGTCCACCATGTAGTGGCTCACGAACGGGTAGTGCCCTGCCTCGTCGAACGTGAGGTCCACGAACCCGCCCTGGGCGGGCGCGAGGTCCAGGGCCTGCGAGGCCCCCGCCTGCGCGCCGCCGGGGCCCGGGGCGAGCCGGTAGGCCCCCTCGGCCCACACGGCGCCGAACTGGGCGCCCACCACGTGGAACGAGGTGGCGCGCCCGGGCCCGGCGTCGAGCACCCACACGCGCACCCGTTCGCCGGCGCGCACGGCGAGCGGGTCGGCGTCGTACTGGTTCGGGTAGCCGTTGAACACGACCGCGTCCGGCGTGCCCGCGGCGATCTTGGCCGGGTCCGCGATGCCCGGGACGCCGTGTGCGGCGGCGCCGCGGTACTGCTCGCTCTGGACGAGCACGAACTCGTGGTCCACGGCGGGGGCGCCGGGCGGGTCGATGACCACCGCGCCGAACATGCCGTTGGCGATGTGCAGGGACATGGGCATCGTGCTGCAGTGGTACATCCAGATGCCCGGCTGGATCGCGGTGAACGTGTACACGAGCGACTGGCCGGGGTCGATGGTGCGCATCGGCCCGTCCGGGGCGAGGGATCCGGCGTGGAAGTCGACCGAATGGCCGGTGGAGGCGTCGTTGACGAGGGTGACCTCGAACCGGTCCCCCACCCGGCCGTGCAGGACCGGCCCGGGTGCGGTGCCGTTGTACGTCCAGAGGGTCTGGGTGACGCCGGGGGCGACCTCGGTCACCGTGTCGCGCACCGTCAGCGTGACCCGGTGCACCGTTGACGCGGGCACCGGCGGGAGGGCCGCGGGGTAGGGCGTGTGCTGGGCCGCCGGGGCGGCCGAAGGCGCCGCGGACTGCTGCATTCCGGGCATGTCCATGGCGCCCGGGGCCGGCGCCGCGGATGGCCGGGGGTCGCCGGTCACGGTCACGTGGAACACCATGCCCATCTGCCTGTGCCCCACCACCGAGCACCACCCCTCCACCGACTGGGCCACGACTCCGGCGTCGAGCTGTCCGCTCCGGCCGGGATAGACCCGGGAGGAGTCCTGCCCTGTCGCGAGCACGAGGTCGTGGGCGGTCTGGTCCTTGTTGGCCAGGCGGATCAGGAGCCGGTCCCCGGCCGGGACGGTCACCGTGTCGGGGACGAAGCGCATGCCGGACATCGCCACGTCCACCGTCGTGGTGTGGCCGGTGGGCACGACGCCGGCCCCTCCTGCGCCGCCCACGGCGCCTGCGGGGCTCCCGCCGGCGGCGACGGGCAGGACCGAGGGATCGGCGGCCACCCCGGCGACGACCGCCGCGAGCAGGACCGCGAGCCCCACCGCGCCGGAGCCGAGGCGGCTGCGGACGGAAGCGCCCGTCGTGCTCGGCCCGGAGCCGGCGGGACGGCCCTGCCGAGGCTCGGGCGCCTCTGGCCGGTCCGGCGCGGGAAGCGGCCGCGGACGGCCGAGGAAGGCACGCCCGGCGAGCCAGACGAACCCTATGAGGGCCAGCAGCCCCGCAACCGAGGCCGCGACGCGGACGGCGCTGGGCACCGGCAGGAGGTAGAGGCCGAGCGCCCCGTTGGCGAGCACCACGCGGAGCCAGGCACCGGCGTCGAGCGTCTCGGTGCGCCGGCGGACGGCGGCGGGGCCGCCGCCGAGCACCACGGGCAGCAGGTAGGACAGGGCCCCCACGAGGACCTGGGCGGCGAACCCGGCCGCGAGCGCCGGCGTGAGGCCGCCGAGGGCCTCGTGGAGCGCGTCCCAGTCCGGAGCCGTCACGCACAGCCACGCGAGGCGACCGAGCGCGCCCACCAGCCAGACGAGCGAGGCAACGGCGGACAGCGGGGCGAACGCCACCGGCGCCCTGCGCCGCAGCGCGCGGGCGAGCGGGACGGCGGAGACGAGCACGCCGGCGAGGAAGAGGACGACGCCGGCCCCCGCCGCGGCGCGGACGCCCGCCAACGCTCCTCCCGCGGCGAGGCCGACCCCCGCGAGGAGGACCCAGAGGGCCCGGCGGGCGACCGGCTCCGCGGAGTCGTCGGCGCGCGTGCGCAGCATGGTCGGCAGGAGCGTCACGAGCGTTCCGAGGACGCTCAGGCCGACCCAGCCGAGGAGGTTGAGGGACTCGTGGGCGAGCAGGAGCCGGGCGTGGAGGCCGTCGCCGCCGTCGGTGCCCGGCAGGGCGAGCAGCGCGCCGGCGGCGGCGCCGAAGGGCAGGAGCGCGCACGCGGCGAGGTAGTAGCGCAGGGTGGACCGGAAGCGCGAGGGCAGGGCGCGCCGCAGCCTGAGGAGCAGGGCGGCGCCGTGCCAGGCCGCCGCGGCGCCCACGGCCGCGGCCCCGGCGACGGCGGCGGGCCAGACTCCGGACACGACCCCCGCCATCGCGGCGGCGGCACCGGCGTTCAGCAGTCCGATCCTCGCCGCGAGTGCCCGTCGCGAGGGCACGGGCAGCCGCAGCAGCGCCTCGGCGAAGTGCCACGAGTAGACGAGGATGGCGTTGGTCACGGCACCGAGGAGCGCAAGGTGCACCAGCAGCCACCCCGAGGCCGGGATGCCGCGGTGGATCCCGGAGACGAGCACGATCGCGAGCAGCCACGCGAGCGAGGGCGCGTTGGCCCAGCGGTGCCACGCGGCGCGCCCGGTGCCCGGCCGTGGCCCGGTGCCCGCAGGAGGACGGTGCGCTGAGGGCGCGGCGCCGATGCGGGGCATCACGGGGCGCCCGTCCCGCCCGCGAGCGCCCTCGATGCACGGGATCCGTGCGGGTGCCGTGCGCGCGCGGCCGAGTGCGCCGCGAGCGCCACGAACGCGAGGACGGCGAGGACGTTCCCGGCCCCGCCCCACTGCCAGGCGGCCGTCTCCCCGCGGGCGTCGCCGAGAGCTAGCCGCAGCAGCAGCGTCGCGTGCAGGAGGGCGGCGGGGACCCACATCACCGGCCGGTACGGGAGGGGGCGGCGCAGCACCGCCGGGAGGATCACCGGCGCGTGGGCCATGACCATGGACATCACGAACCCGAGGAAGACCGCGTGCAGGAACGCGTCGTACGCCGCTCCCGAGGGCGCGCCCGGAACGAGGAGGCACACGCCGGCGGCCACCGCGAGCCACGCGTAGCCCGCCAGGAGGCAGGCTGCGACGTACCGAGGCAGCCCTGTGGCGCGGATCGTGGCGCGTGCCACGTCGTACCGCACGAGCCACGCCGCGAGCGCGAGCACGGCGAGGCCGAAGAGCGGATAGCCCGCGGCGGGCCACAGCAGCGTGGCGGGGCACAGCGCCACGAGCGCGGCGTTCACGGCGACGAGCAGGGGTTCGGCCCAGGGGCCGCGGATCCGCAGGCGCGCGAGCTCGAGCCGCTCCCCCGCAATGGTCGCCAGCAGGAACGCGGCGAACCAGGGCACGACGGCGGGCACGGCCACCCCGGCGGCCAGCAGTCCGGCCGCCCCTGCCGCCGCCACGGCCCCGAGCGCCTGGACGAGGACCGCCGGGTCCCGCTGGCGCCGCCACAGTGGCACGTACACGAGGGCGAACGCGACCGTGCCGGCCAGCAGCGAGAGCCGTGCCGGCCACGCCGCGGCACCCCAGGGGCCGAGCTGGACGAGGGCGCCGCCGCCGAGCAGGGCGGGGGCCGCGTAGCCCCAGGCCCTGCGGAGCGCGACCGCCCGCTCGAGGGCAATGAGCGTGCCCACGAAGCCGAGCACCATGAGGGTCCCGTGGGCGGCGGGCAGGGCGGGGGCCGCGTTCCCGCCCACCGGGGCGGGAAGCCCGAGGAGGACCAGTGCCGCGTCGAGGCCCGCGACGAGCGAGGCGCCGCCCAGGACGAGGAGGACGGCGCGGTGCCAGACGGCCGTTCCCGCACGCGGGACCCGCGCCGCAGACGGTCCCTGGACACCGGCGGAGCGGGGGCCGGACGCCGGGCTCATGCCGTGCCGATCGTGAGCACGCACGCGCCCGGCTCGGCGAAGGGCTCAAGCCGGGCGCGCAGCCCGGGGTGGCCGAGCAGCTTCAGGGACTCCTCGACGAGGCCGGCATGGACGGAGCACACGACCGCAGGCTGGTCCTTCGCGGCCGCCAGGAGCGGGCAGGCGACGAGCCGGACGCGCCTCCCGGAGGGCTCGGCGCCCCCGGAGGACTCGGCGGCGGGTGCCGGTGCGACCGCGAAGCCGAGGTCATCGAGTTCGGCGAGCACGCGGCGTCGGGCGTCCTCGGCCGAGACCGGCCCCGCGGGGGCCACGACGGCCCGCCTCGCCCAGCGGCGGCCGGCCTCGGCCCCCGCCGCCGCGGGATCGGGGGCGAGCCGTGCCACCTCGGCGGCCAGCACCCCGGCGAGTGCGGCGTAGCCCGGCGCCTCGAGCGGCTGCCCCGCCGGCCGGTACCGCTTCGCCGGCCGTCCGCGCCGCCCGTCCCCGGCCGGCGCACCCGCGGCGGCCTCGAGGAGGCCCGCGGCCACGAGCGCCTCGAGGTGCTCGCGCACGGTGTTGGGATGCTGCCCTGTCTCGCCGGCGAGCTGGTCGACGGTGCACGGCGCCCGATGGGCCCTGACGAGGTCGAGCACCGCCGCTCGCGCAGCCGAGAGCGGCAGAGCGGGGCCGGGAGCGGCCGGCTGGGGGCCGAGCGGACTGTTTTCCACGGAATTTATTGTAGTAAAGTTTCGGCCATCAGATCACACCGGAAGGATGCGCCGTGGAGTACACCGCAGAGAACCCCCTCACCCTGACCCAGAAGTCCGCATGCGCGTGCGGAGAGCACGACGGCGAGGGGTTCCCCGAGCTCGATGTGCGCGTCATCCCCCACGCGATCCGCCACGCGACGATCTTCGGAGCCCTCGACTCCCTCGCCGTCGGCGCCGGGCTCGTGATCATCGCCAACCACGCCCCGCTCCCGCTCCTGGCCCAGGTCGGGCAGCGCTACCGCGAGGGCGCCTTCGATGTCTCGTACCTCGTCGAGGGGCCCGAGGAGTGGAAGGTCCAGTTCCGCCGGGAGGCCTAGGTGTCCGCTCTTGACGGCGCCCGGGGACGGGCCTAGCCTCCAATTCATCGGTTGATGAATGAGCGTTCCACTCCCGGGAGCCAGCCATGCCGCACACGGCCGCCCACGCCGCCTCCACTGCTCCGGCCATCGAGGCGGACACTCTGTCCGTCCGCATCCGGCGCAGACCCATCCTCCACGAGCTGGACTTCACGGTCCCGGCCGGACGGATCACCGGACTGCTCGGGCCCTCGGGAAGCGGCAAGAGCACGCTGATGCGCTCGATCGTGGGGGTCCAGAGTCTGTGGACGGGCTCCCTCACCGTCCTCGGCCAGCCGGCGGGCTCGGTGCCGCTGCGCCATGCGATCGGCTATATGACGCAGGAGGCGAGCATCTACCGGGACCTCACGGTGCTCGACAACGTGAAGTACTTCGGGGCCCTCCACGGCAAGTCCGCCGCAGACGCGCGCGAGGCGGTCGGCGCCGTGGGCCTCGCCGATCTGGCCCGCCGCCGTGCGGCAGACCTCTCCGGAGGCCAGTTCAGCAGGGTCTCACTCGCGTGCGCCCTCGTCGGGGATCCCCAGCTGCTCGTCCTCGATGAGCCCACGGTGGGCCTGGACCCCGTGCTGCGTGTGGACCTATGGGACCGGTTCAGGGCGCTCGCAGACCGCGGCGCCACCTTGCTGGTCTCGAGCCACGTGATGGAGGAGGCCGGGCGCTGCGACTCGCTCCTCCTGCTGCGCGAGGGGCGGCTCCTGGCCCAGCTCACCCCGGAGGCCCTGCGCGAGCGCGGCGGTAGCCGCGACCTCGAGCAGGCGTTCCTGGGGATCATCCGGGCGGACCTCGAGCGGCAGGCCGCGGGCCGCCCCCTCGCAACCAAGGAGCATGCCGCGTGAACCCGCGGATGCTGTGGGCCACGACCGCGCGCGTGCTCAAGCAGCTGCGCCACGACCATCGCAGCCTCGCCATGATCGTCGTGGTCCCGTCGGCGCTGCTCGCGATCGTGTACTGGCTCTATGAGAACGAGACCCTCCCGCCGGGCGCGCCCCGCACGTTCGACCGCGTGGGGCTCATCATGCTCGCCATCTTCCCGTTCATCGTGATGTTCCTCATCACGTCGATCACGATGCTCCGTGAGCGCACCACCGGCACGCTCGAGCGGCTCATGACCACGCCGATCCATACGGGCGACCTCCTCTTCGGCTACGGCATCGCCTTCTCGCTCATGGCAGCCGTCCAGTCGGCGATCGCCACCGGTGTGGCCTACTGGGTGTTCAACCTCGACATCAAGGGCAATGGCGGCTTCGTGGTGCTCGTCGCTGTGGTCAACGCAGTCCTGGGCGTGGCCCTCGGCCTGTTCTGCAGCGCCTTCGCCCGCACCGAGTTCCAGGCCGTCCAATTCATGCCCGTGGTGGTGATCCCGCAGATCCTCCTGTGCGGGCTGTTCGTGGCGCGGGACCATATGAACGACGTCTTCGAGGCCGTCTCGGACTGGATGCCGCTGACCTACTCGGTCAACGCGCTCCAGGAGATCGCGAAGAACACCGACCCCACCCCGGCACTGTGGCAGGACTTCGGCATCATGGCCGCGATCGTGGTCGGACTGCTCCTGCTCGCCTCGTTCACGCTGCCCCGCAAGAGCTCATGACCCCGGGGGCCGGGCGCCGGGGCCGACCGGACGACGGCGGGGACCGCCGGGAGCGCATCGTCGCCGCTGCCGCGCAGCTCTTCGCAGACCATGGGTTCGACGCCGTGAGCCTACGGCGCGTTGCGCGCGAGGCCAGGGTGGACCCGGCGCTCGTGCACCACTACTTCGACGGCAAGGACGCCCTGTTCGCGGCAGCGGTGTCCCTCCCCGCGGATCCGGGAGACATCCTGGCTGGCCTCGACACCACGACACCCCAAGGCCGCGGCCGCTACCTCGCGCACGCGGTGGTGGCCCTGTGGGAGGGACCCCAGCGCCCCGTCCTGGCAGCCTTCTTCCGTGCGACGATCGGCTCGACCTCGCGGACGCGCCTGTTGAAGGAGGTGGTCCGCCGCCGGATCCTCGCCCGGGTCGCCGAGGGCCTGCCCTACGACGACGCCGAGCGGTCGCTGCGCGCGTCCCTCGCCGCGACCCAGGTGGTCGGCTTCCTCGTGGCCCGCTACATCGTCGAGCTCGAGCCCCTCGCCTCGCTGGGCGCCGAGCGTGCAGAGGAACTCCTCGCCCCGGCGCTCGAGCGCCATCTCACGGGCCCGCTGCCCGCCCCTCGGGCTTCCCAGCCCTAGAGCGGCAGCCGCGCCAGCGCCATGTCGATGTAGCCGCGGACGGTGGCCGCGGCGTCGTCGGCCTGCGCGTCGACGAGGAGGACCTCCACGACCACGGTCCCCTTGGCCGCCAGCGCCCGCACCACGGTGCGCTCCTGGGGGGTGCCGCCGCTGCCGTCGGGGACCTGCGCCGTGGAGGTGACCATGACCGCTTCCTGGGCATCCGCGCCCGGATCCGCCGCGGCCGCCGTGACGGGGACCCGCAGGCCGCCGAACGAGGCCTGGTAGCGCCCGCAGGCCGCGGCGGCCTTGGCCAGGGCGGCCACCTCGGCGGACGCCTCCTCGGGGGTCGCCCGGCTCTTGAGGCCCACCGCGGTGTGCTGCGCGTGGCTGTCCGAGGGGGCGACCACGAGTGCCGCGGCGGCGCGGTCGAGCCCCGCGGGCGTGGACGTCACGGTGAGCGCGGCGCACGCCGCCGGGGAAGTGTCCGTGAACAGCCCCTGCACGGCGGCCTCCTTCTGCGCCGCGAGCTGGGGCGCGTCCAGCACGGCGCCGCCGAGCCTGAGCGCGGTCTTGGCCGCAGCGGCCGTCCCCACGAGTTCATCGCCGGTGAAGCTGCGCTGCTCGCCAGAGGCGTTGAGGCCGGGGCCCCCCTGCCCCGAGGAGGGCGGGACCTGCACGCCGGCGCGGCAGCCGGCCAGGGCGCCGACGGCGAGCACGGCGGTGGCTGCCGTGGCGGCGCTGCGCCGCCACGGCACTGACAGTGGACCCACGGTGTCCCCCAATGTCCGTTGCGCTGTGTCCTCAGAACAGGACGGTCGCGAAGGTGCCGACCTGCTCGAAGCCGACCCGCCGGTAGCTCGCGCGGGCCCTGTAGTTGTAGTCGTTGACGTAGAGGCTCACGATCGGAGCGGTGCGCTGGGCATGCTCGACGACGGCGGCCATGCCCCCGTGGCTGAGCCCGGCGCCGCGGTGGGCGGGCGCGACCCAGACTCCCTGGATCTGCGAGGCCGCCGGCGAGACGGAGCCGAGCTCGGCCTTGAACACGACCTCCCCCTGCGCCCCGAAGCGGGCGAACGAGTGGCCCTCGGCGATGAGCTGGCGCACCCTGCGGTAGTAGTTGTCGCTGCCGCCGGCCACCGGGGAGTAGCCCACCTCCTCCTCGAACATGGACACGCAGGCCGGGGCGAGCGCGTCGAAGTCCTCGAGGGTCGTGACGCGCACGAGCGGGTCGGCGGGCACCGCGGGGGCGCCCTCCATGGCCAGGAGCGGCTGGGCCCGGCGCACGTCGCGCGCCGGGGGCCCGGACAGCTCGGCGAAGATGGCGAGGGTGGCCTCGGCGGGGCCGAAGATGGAGGCGAACCGGCGGCGCGAGTGCCGGATCACGTCCGCGTAGGCGCGGGCGTGCTCGGCCGGGACCTCCACGGGCACGATGTTCGCCCCCAGCCAGCAGGCGCTCGCGAGCCGCCCGTCGCCGTCGAACGTCCCGACGATCTCCGCGCCGGTGCCCGTCTCCGCGGCGCTGCCGTGCGCGGCCAGGTGCGCCGCGACGAACACGTTCGCGACCGGGTCCACCGCCGCGAGCGCGGCGAGCGCCGGCGTGTCCTCGTCGGTGAGCCGGCGCACCGCCCTCGGGGCAGGGCGGCTACGAGACGGTGACCACGGGGCCGCCTTCGACAGCATCTTCGCCACCGGCCTCCCCCATCTCCTCGGCGATCTTCATCGCCTCTTCGATCAGAGTCTCCACGATCTGGCTCTCGGGGACCGTCTTGATGACCTCGCCCTTGACGAAGATCTGCCCCTTGCCGTTGCCGGACGCGACCCCGAGGTCCGCCTCGCGCGCCTCGCCCGGGCCGTTCACGACGCAGCCCATGACGGCGACGCGGAGCGGCACCTCCATGCCCTCCAGGCCCGCGGTGACCTCCTCGGCGAGCGTGTACACGTCCACCTGGGCGCGGCCGCACGAGGGGCAGGAGACGATCTCGAGCTTGCGGGGGCGCAGGTTCAGCGACTGCAGGATCTGGATCCCGACCTTGACCTCCTCCACCGGCGGGGCCGAGAGGGAGACGCGGATGGTGTCCCCGATGCCCTGGGAGAGCAGCGCCCCGAACGCGGTGGCGGACTTGATGGTGCCCTGGAACGCCGGGCCGGCCTCGGTCACGCCGAGGTGCAGCGGCCAGTCGCCCCGCTCGGCAAGCAGCTCGTAGGCACGCACCATGACCACCGGGTCGTTGTGCTTGACGGAGATCTTGAAGTCGTGGAAGTCGTGCTCCTCGAAGAGGCTGGCCTCCCACAGCGCGCTCTCCACGAGGGCCTCCGGGGTGGCCTTGCCGTACTTCTGCAGCAGGCGCGGGTCCAGCGAGCCGGCGTTGACGCCGATCCGGAGCGAGGTGCCGTGGTCCTTGGCGGCCTGCGCGATCTCCTTGACCTGGTCGTCGAACTTCCGGATGTTCCCGGGGTTCACCCGGACGGCGGCGCACCCGGCCTCAATCGCCGCGAAGACGTACTTCGGCTGGAAGTGGATGTCCGCGATCACGGGGATCTGGGACTTCTTCGCGATGATGGGCAGCGCCTCGGCATCGTCCGCGGACGGGCACGCCACGCGGACGATGTCGCAGCCGGCGGCCGTGAGCTCGGCGATCTGCTGGAGCGTGGCGTTGATGTCCGTCGTGGGGGTCGTGGTCATCGACTGGACGCTGATCGGGGAGTCGGAGCCGACGCCGACCGAGCCAACCCTGATCTGCCGGGTCTTGCGCCGGGGCGCGAGGACTGGCGGCGGGGCTGCTGGCATTCCGAGGCTGACCGAGGTCACTGGGGGGCTCCTTCAGGGGGTGCTGCTGGGTGGTTTCAGGGCCGGCGGCGCCGGACGCCGGTCAGACCGTTGCGACGTCTGCGAGACGTCCGATGATCGGGTTCCAGGCCGTGGCGGCCGTCTCCGCAATGAGCGAAGCCTGCGCGAAGGGGTCCTCGGCGAGCACGGCGTCCAGCGCGGGGCGGTCCGCCGCCTGGAAGATGAGCAGGGCCTTCCCGCCGCCCTCGTAGGGGCCGCTCGCGAGCAGGTCGCCGGACTCGGCCCGCTCGCGCAGCCACGCGCGGTGGTCGGGGCGCACCTCGTCGAGGCGGGCGGCCTGCTCCGGCTCGGACACGTAGCGGTATTCGACGGCGAAGACAGTCATGGGTCCAGACTATCCCCCTCGCGCCGGGTGCCGCTGAACGTCGTCGGCGTCATCCGAAGAGGTTGACCGGCTTCACGATGTCCGCGTAGATCAGCAGCGCGCTCATGACGAGCAGCACGCTGGCCACCACGTAGGTCAGGGGCAGGAGCTTGGCGATGTCGAACGGCCCGGGGTCGGGCCGGCGGCGCCAGGCCGCCACCCGGCGTCGGACGCCCTCGTAGAGCGCGCCGGCGACGTGGCCGCCGTCGAGCGGCAGGAGCGGGACGAGGTTGAACACCGCGAGGGCGAGATTGACTCCGGCGAGGATCCCCACGAGCGTCGCGAGGCGGGCCTGGACGGGGACGTCCTCCATCGAGGCCACCTCGCCGGCGACCCGGCCCACGCCGACGACGCTGATCGGGCCGTTCGGATCCCGCGGGGCGCTGCTGAAGGCCGCCTGCCCGACGGCGACGACGCGGGCGGGGAGGTTGACGACGACGCCGGTCACCTGGGCGATGTTCTCGCCCACCGCGGGGAGGACGCTCGAGGCCGGCTGGGGCACGAGGCCCTGCTGCGGCCCGATGCCGAGGAAGCCGGCCTGGGTGGTCTGGTAGGTGCCGTTCGCGTTCTTGACGGGCTGGCCGCCCGCGCCGAGGACGGGCCGCTGGGTCAGCACGGGTGTGACCTTGGTGGTGACCTCCGCGTCGCCGCGCTTGACCGTCACCTCGACCTCGCGCCCGGCGGAGGCCCGGATCCAGCTGGTGAGCTGGTCCCAGCCGGTGACCTTCCTGCCGTCGAACGCCACGATCGTGTCCCCCGGGCGGAAGCCCGCGGCGGCCGCCGGGGTCTTGGTGCACGTGGCAGGGTCGGTGTTCTGGTTCCCGCCGGTCTGGCCGGCGCCGCCCTGGGTGACCATGCACGCCGAGACGTTCGCGATCTGCGTGGTGGGCTGCGGCGTGCCGAACCCCATGAGCAGGATCGCGGTGAACAGGACGCCGAGGATGATGTTCATCGCGGGGCCGCCGAGCATGATCACGGCCTTCTTCCACACGGGCAGCTGGTAGAAGAGCCGCCCGTGGTCCTCGGGGCGGACCTCCTCGTGCGCCTGGTCCCGCGCGGCCTCGGCGAGGCTCTGGAACATCCCGGTGCTCGACTGCCGCACCGAGCCGTCCTTCGCGTTCGGGGGGTACATCCCCACCATCGCCACGTAGCCGCCGAGCGGTAGCGCCTTGACCCCATATTCGGTCTCGCCCCGGCGGAAGGAGAAGAGGGTGGGGCCGAAGCCGATCATGTAGCGGGTGACGCGGACGTTGAACAGCTTGGCCGGGAGGAGGTGGCCTACCTCGTGAAGGGCGATGGACACGGCGATGCCCACGGCGACGAACACGACGCCGAGGATGAACAGGACAGTGGGGTTCACGCGGGAGATCTCCTAAGGCTTCTGGATTCCCAAACGCTCACCGGCCCGCGCGCGTGCCCACTCCTCGGCGGCGAGCACGGAATCCACAGAGAGTTCCGAGGAACCCGAGTGCTCGGCGAGCACGGCCTCGACCGTGTCGACGATGTCGAGGAACCCGATCCTGCCGGCGTGGAAGGCCTCCACGGCCTCCTCGTTGGCGGCGTTGAACACCGCCGGGAAGGTGGTGCCCTGCTTCGCCGCGTCGCGGGCGATCTCCACGGCGGGGAAGGCGCGGGAGTCGAGCGGCTCGAACGTCCACGCCGCGGCCTGGGTGAAGTCGCACGGCCGGGCGGCGCGCGGGACGCGGTCCGGCCAGCCCAGGCCGAGGGCGATCGGCAGGCGCATGTCCGGCGGGCTCGCCTGGGCGATCACCGAGCCGTCGGTGAACTGGACCATGGAGTGGACCACGGACTGGGGATGGACGACGACGTCGATCGCCTCGAGCGGCACGTCGAACAGCAGGTGCGCCTCGATGAGCTCCAGGCCCTTGTTCACGAGGGTGGCGGAGTTCGTGGTGACGACCTTGCCCATGTCCCACGTGGGGTGGTTGAGCGCCTCGGCGGGCGTCACCGAGGCCAGCCGCTCCCGGTCCCGGCCGCGGAACGGGCCCCCGGAGGCGGTGAGGATAAGCTTCTCGACCTCGCCGGCGCGGCCGGCGCGCAGGCACTGGGCGATCGCCGAGTGCTCGGAGTCCACCGGGACGATCTGGCCGGGCCGCGCCGCCCCGGTCACGAGGGCGCCGCCCACGATCAGGCTCTCCTTGTTCGCGAGCGCGAGCGTCGCCCCGGAGGCGAGCGCCGCGAGGGTCGGCGCAAGGCCGATGCTTCCCGTGATGCCGTTGAGCACGACGTCGGCGGGGCCGCTCGGCCCGCTCCACGCCGCGATGCGGGCCGACGCGTCGGGGCCGGCGAGCAGCTCCGGCTCGTAGCCGGCCAGGCCCGCGGCGGCCGCGGCGGCACCGATGAGGGACCGCAGCTCGTCGGCGCTGCCGGAGGCGATGCCCACGGCCTCGGCGCGGGTGCCCACGGCCTGGCGGGCGAGGAGCTCGAGGTTTCCGCCCCCGGCGCTGAGCGCGACGACCCGGAAGCGGTGGGGAGCGCCGTCGACCACCTCGAGCGCCTGGGTGCCGATGCTGCCGGTCGATCCGAGGATCACGACGGAGCGCTGGGCGTGCGGGTCCCTCTCGGTGCCGGAAGTGTGCATGCCCTCCAGTATTCCCTACCGCCGCTGCCGACACTCGCGTCCTGCGAGCCGATGGGCCAGCATGGAACCATGACTGAGATCAGCGTCACCGACCTGCCCGAGCAGCCGACCGCGGTGGTGCGGGCCACCGTGAAGATGGACGAGCTGAGGGGCTTCTTCGACGGAGTCTTCGGCACGGTGGTCGCCGCCGTCCAGGCGCAGGGCGGCCGCGTCGCCGGGCCGCCGTTCGCGATGTACCACGGCATGCCCGGGGAGACCATCGACGTCGAGGCGGGCTTCCCGGTCACGGGCCCGTTCACGGGCGCGGACGAGGTGGCCGCGAGCTCCCTCCCGGGCGGACGCACGGTCCGGGCGCTGCACGTGGGCCCCTACGAGTCCCTGGCCGAGACCTATCAGGAGGTCACGGGGTGGATGCGCGAGAAGGGCCTCACCCCGGCGGCGAGCATGTGGGAGGTCTACATGAGCGACCCCAACGCCGAGCCGGACCCGGCCACGTGGCGGACCGAGCTGTTCTGGCCGGCGAGCGAGGGTTCGCCGAGCGAGGGCCCGGCAAGCTAGGGCCCGGCCGCGATCAGCCGAGCCCGGCCCTGCGCAGCACCGCCTCGGCGTGGCGCAGGATCGGGCCGTCGACCATCTTCCCCTGGTACTGGAACACGCCCGTCCCGGCGGCCTCCGCCGCGGCAAGGAGGGCCCGCGCGGCCTCGACGGACTCGGGCGAGGGCGCGTAGGCGGCCCGCACGGCGGCGACCTGGCCCGGGTGGATACATGCCTTCGCGGCGAAGCCGGAGGCGACGGCGTCCGCGGCCTCGGCGGAGAGCCCCTCGAGGTCCGGGATGTCGGTGTAGACGGCGTCGATCGCCGCCTTCCCGTGGGCGCCGGCGGCGAGGAGCACCGTGGAGCGGGCGTGCAGGGCGACGGCCCGGTACGCGCCGTCGGCGGCGCGGCTGGAGGTCCCGCCGAGGGAGGCCACGAGGTCCTCGGCTCCCCACATGAGACCGACCGTGTTCGGCTCGGCGGCGATCGACGGCGCCGCGAGGATCCCCGCGGCCGTCTCGCAGAGGGCCACGACCCGGTACGCGCGCAGGAGCGCGAGCTCCTCGGGCGCCTCGGCCTTGGCGAGCATGACCGTGCGGTACGGCGTGGCTTCGAGCGCCTCGAGGTCCGCATCGAAGTGGACCGAGCCGGCCGAGTTCACCCGCACGATGGTCCGCTCCGGGTCGAGCGGCGTCTCGGCGAGGTTCCTGCGGGCCTCCGCCTTCGCGTCCGGCGCCACCGCGTCCTCGAGGTCGAGGATCACGGCGTCGGACCGCTCGGCGGCCTTGGCGAAGCGCTCGGGCCGGTCGGCGGGGCAGAACAGCAGGGCCGGACCCATCGCGAAGGGTGCTCCGTGCGCGTGGGGCTGGGCGGTCATCTCGGTCACCGGGTGTGTGCTTCCTTGGTCCACATGAGGCACGAGCGGCGGGCCCGGGCCACGACGGTGCCGTCCTGGTTGCGGCCGGTGTGCTCGAACGTCACGATCCCCTGTCCGGGGCGCGAGGCCGAGAGGCGCTTCTCCACGACGACGGTTTCGGTGTAGAGCGTATCCCCGTGGAAGAGCGGGTGGGGGAAGGCCACGTCGGTGAGGCCCAACTGGGCGACGATCGTCCCCTGCGTCAGCTGGGCCACGGACTGGCCCACCATGGTGGAGAGCGTGAACATCGAGTTCATGAGCCGCTGTCCGAACGGCTGGCCCGCGCTCCAGGCCGCGTCGAGGTGGAGCGCCTGGGTGTTCATGGTCAGCGTGGTGAACAGGACGTTGTCCGCCTCGGTCACCGTGCGCCCGGGGCGGTGGGCGTACGAGACGCCCTCCTCGAGCTCGTCGAAGTAGAGGCCTCGCTGCTCGACGACGCGGAGGGGGGCCGGCTCAGGGCTCGTTGTCATGGATCTCCACCTCGAGCTCTGCCGCGGTCGCGGCGACGACCTGGTCCTCGGTCACCCCCGGCGCGAGCTCCCGCAGCACGAGCACAGGGCCAGTGCCGGGCTCCATCCCGGCGCCCACGCCGTTGCGCTCCACGTCGATCACTGCGAGGTCCGTGATGATCCGGTCGACGCACGCGCGCCCCGTGAGCGGCAGCGTGCACTCGGGCAGGATCTTCGGGTTCCCGTTCCGGTCCGTGTGCTCCATCATGACGATGAGCCGCTTGGCCCCGAACACGAGGTCCATGGCACCCCCCATGCCCTTGACCATCTTCCCGGGGATCATCCAGTTGGCGAGGTCCCCGTGGGCGGAGACCTCCATGGCCCCGAGCACGGCGACGTCCACGTGGCCGCCGCGGACCATGCCGAATGAGGTCGCCGAGTCGAAGAACGCCGCGCCGCGGTTGACGGTCACGGTCTCCTTCCCCGCGTTGATGAGGTCGGGGTCGACCTCGTCCTCGCGCGGGTACCGGCCCGTGCCGAGGATGCCGTTCTCGGAGTGGAGGACCACCTCCACTCCGTCCGGGATGTAGTTCGGGATCAGCGTGGGCATGCCGATGCCCAGGTTGACGTACTGTCCGTTCTCGAGCTCCCTGGCCACGCGCGCGGCGAGCTCATTGCGGGTCCACGGCATCAGGACGCTCCCTCGGTGCTCGACACGGTCCTCTTCTCGATGCGCTTCTCGCTGTGCGGGCTGCCCGGCGGGACGTGCACCACGCGCTGGACGAAGATCCCCGGCAGGTCGATGTTCTCGGGGTCCAGCTCCCCCGGCTCGACGAGCTCCTCGACCTCGGCGATCGTGATCCTGCCGGCCATCGCGCACAGCGGGTTGAAGTTCATGGCCGTCGCGTGGAACACGAGGTTCCCGTGGCGGTCCGCCTTCTGGGCGTGGACGAGCGCGAAGTCAGGGGTCAGGGACTCCTCGAGCACGTAGTCGGCGCCGTTGAAGGAGCGGACCTCCTTCGGCGAGGACGCGAGCACGACGTTCCCGTCGGCGTCGTACTTCTGCGGGAGCCCGCCCTCGGCCACGAGGGTCCCCACCCCGGCCGCCGTGTAGAAGGCGGGGATGCCGGCGCCGCCGGCCCGGAGCTTCTCGGCGAGCGTGCCCTGCGGGGTCAGCACCACCTCGAGCTCTCCCGCGAGGAACTGGCGTGCGAACTCCTTGTTCTCGCCCACGTAGGAGCTGATGGTGCGGGTGATCCGGCCGTCCGCGAGGAGGATCCCGAGGCCCCAGTCGTCCACGCCGCAGTTGTTGCTGATGGTGGTCAGCCCCGTGGTGCCCTGGGCGTGCAGGGCGTCGATGAGGGCCACCGGGATGCCGCACAGGCCGAACCCGCCGACGGCGAGCGAGGCCCCGTCTCCGATGTCCGCGACCGCCTCCTCGGCGCTCGCCACCACTTTGTCGATCACGTGCCCCTCCTCGTTCCGAGCTGCCGGCGGCGCTGCGCCCGCTCTGCCGCGCCGCACCTGCCCTCATCCAACGTCAGGGCGCCCCGTTTGGCTAGGGGCGGCTTCACAGCCCCAGCTCGCGCGCGATGAGCATGAGCTGGACTTCGGTGGTGCCCTCGCCGATCTCGAGGATCTTCGAGTCGCGGTAGTGCCGGGCGACCGTGGACTCGTTGATGAAGCCGTATCCGCCGAACACCTGGGTAGCGTCGCGGGCGTTGTCCATCGCCGCCTCCCCCGCGACCATCTTGGCGATCGCGGCCTCGGTCTTGAACGGCTTGCCGGCGAGCATGCGCGCGGCCGCGTCGTAGTAGGCGAGCCTGGCGGTGTGGGCGCGGGCCTGCATGCGGGCGATCTTGAACTGGATGGCCTGGTACTTGCCGATGTTCGTCCCGAACGCGGTGCGCTCCTTGGCGTACTTCACGGACAGGTCGACGCAGCCCTGGGCGGCGCCCGTGGCGAGGGCGGCGATCGCGATGCGGCCCTCGTCGAGGATGGAGAGGAAGTTGGCGTAGCCGCGGCCGCGCACGCCGAGGAGGTTCTCCTCGGGGACGCGGGCGTCCTTGAAGGAGAGCGGGTGCGTGTCCGAGGCGTTCCAGCCCACCTTGTTGTATGCCTTCTCCGCACGGAAACCCGGCGTGCCGGTGGGCACGATGATCGTGGAGATCTCCTTGCGGGCGGTCCCGTCGGGCCGCTCTTCCGTGCCGGTGACCGCCGTGACGGTCACGAAGCTCGTGATGTCCGTGCCGGAGTTCGTGATGAACTCCTTCGACCCGCTGATGACCCACTCGCGCCCGTCTGCCCCGTCCTCGAGCCGTGCGGTCGTCTTGGTCCCGCCGGCGTCCGACCCGGCCCCCGGCTCCGTCAGGCCGAAGCCGGCGAGCGCGCGGCCCGCGGCGAGGTCGGGCAGGAGCGCCTCCTTCTGCTTCTCGGTGCCGAAGCGGTGGATCGGCATGGCCCCGAGCGAGACGCCAGCCTCGAGCGTGATCGCGACCGACTGGTCCACGCGCCCGAGCTGCTCGAGCGCGAGGGCGAGCGCGAAGTAGTCCCCGCCCATCCCGCCGTACTCCTCGGGGAACGGCAGGCCGAACAGGCCCATCTCGCCCATCTGGGCGATCACCTCGTAGGGGAAGCTGTGCTCCTCGTCGTGGCGGGCGGACACGGGCGCGACGACCTCGTCGGCGAACTCGCGCACCGTGTCGGAGAGCTCCTGGTACTCGTCGGTGAGCTGGAAGTCCATGGGTCAGGCTCCTTCGTGCGCATCGCGCGGTGTGGCTTCGTGGGGGGTGACGGTGGCAACGACCTGGTCGGCCTTGACGAGGGCGCCGGGGGTGACGTGCAGTGCCACGGTCCCGGCGAGGGCCGCGACGAGCTGGTGCTCCATCTTCATGGCCTCCACGGAGACGAGCGGCTGGCCGGCCTCGACGGCCTGGCCGTGGTCGACGGCGACGGAGACGACCGTGCCGGGCATCGGCGTGCGGACTTCGGGGGCTGCCTCGCCCTCGTGCCGGTGCACGGCGGCGCGGAGCCGCTCGAGCCGCTCCGCGCGGCCGAGGACGGGGAGGGCGGCGGACCAGCCCGTGTCGCCGAGGTGCACGGTGCGCTCCCCCGCCGGGCCCTCCGTGAGGGCCCACGCGAAGCGGTGCTCTGCGCCCTCCAGGGCGAGCACGACGCCGGCCGGTCCCTCGCGCCGCAGGCTCGCCGTCCGCTCGGTTCCGCGCTCGCTGCCGACGTCGATGCGGACCGTGGCGGCGCAGGGGTCCGCGCCGCCCACGGGGCCACGCAGGGTGACGGTCACGACGCCGCCGTCCGCGGCTGAGAGGCTCACGCGCCGGGCGCCCGGGGCGCCCAGGCGCCAGCCGTCCGGGGCCCAGGGGCCGAGGGCGGCAGCCGGGGCGGCGCCGCTGCCGGCGGCCGGCACGGCCCCGGCGGCCAGGAGCGCCGCGGCGGCGTACTCGGCCTCCCCTGGGCCCCGGAAGGACAGGCCGGGCAGCCGGCGTTCGATCAGGGTCGTCTCCAGACGCCCGGCGCGCACGTCCTCGTCGGCGAGCAGGAGCCTGAGGTACTCAATGTTGGTCTCGACGCCGAGCACGGTGTAGCGCCCGAGCGCCGCGTCGAGCGTCCCGAGCGCCTCGCCCCGGGTGCGGCCCCACGCGATGCACTTGGCGAGCATCGGATCATAGTCCGAGCCGATGGCCAGGCCCGGCTCGAGGGAGCTGTCCACCCGCACGTGCTCCCCGGCCGGCTCCTGCAGCAGCGCGACGGTGCCGGTCGCCGGCAGGAAGCCCCGCGCGGGGACCTCCGCGTAGATGCGGGCCTCGATCGCGTGGCCGTCGAGGCGGATCTCCTCCTGGCGCAGGGCCAGGGGCTCGCCCGCGGCGACGCGGAGCTGCTGCTCGACGAGGTCGATGCCGGTGACCATCTCCGTCACGGGATGCTCGACCTGGAGGCGGGTGTTCATCTCCATGAAGAAGAACTCGTCCGGGGCCTCGTCGGAGACGAGGAACTCGACCGTGCCGGCGCCGACGTAGCCGACGGAGCGGGCGGCCTCGCAGGCCGCGGCCCCGATGCGGTCCCGGGTGCGGGCGCCCTGGTCCGTGGCGAACAGCGGCGAGGGGGCCTCCTCGATGACCTTCTGGTGCCTGCGCTGCAGGGAGCACTCGCGCTCGCCGAGGTGGATCGTGGTGCCGTGGGTGTCCGCGAGGACCTGGACCTCGATGTGCCGCGGGGCGCGGACGAGCCGCTCGAGGAGGAGCGTGCCGTCACCGAAGGCGGCCGTCGCGACCCTGCGCGCGGTCGCCAGGGCGGCCGGGAGGTCTGCCGCGGACTCGACGGCGGTCATGCCCTTGCCGCCCCCGCCGGCCGAGGGCTTGATGAGGATCGGGAACCCCACCTCGGCGGCCCGCTCGATGAGCTCCGCGTCAGTGAGCCCGGGCTCCGCGACGCCGGGGATGACCGGGACGCCGTAGCCGGCCACGTGGTTCTTGGCCCGGATCTTGTCCCCCATGACGGCGAGGGCCTCGGCGCCGGGGCCCACGAAGACGATGCCGGCGTCCGCGAGCGCGCGGGCGAGCTCGGCATTCTCGCTCAGGAAGCCGTAGCCGGGGTGGACGGCCTCTGCCCCGGTGGCGCGCGCCGCGTCGACGATGGCGGGGATGCTCAGGTAGCTCTGGGCCGCGGCGGCGGGGCCGATGCGGACGGCCTCGTCGGCCTCGTGGACGTGGCGCGCCCCGGCGTCGGCGTCGCTGTACACCGCGACTGAGGAGATGCCGAGCCGGCGCAGGGTGCGGATCACGCGGCACGCGATCTCGCCGCGGTTGGCCACGAGGACCTTGGCGAAGGGCCGGACGGAAGCAGTGGTGGCGGTCATGCGGCTCACATCCTGAAGACGCCGAAGGACGTCTCCGGCAGGGGTGACTGGGCAACGACGGCGAGGGCCATGCCGAGGACGCGGCGCGTGTCGGCCGGGTCGATCACGCCGTCGTCCCAGAGCCTCGCGGTCGAGTAGTAGGGGCTCCCCTGGGACTCGTACTGGGCGCGGATCGGGGCCTTGAAGGCGTCCTCCTCGGCAGCGGCCCACTCCTCGCCGCGGGCCTCGAACTGATCGCGCTTGACGGTCGCGAGCACGGATGCGGCCTGGTTGCCGCCCATGACCGAGATGCGGCCCGCGGGCCACATCCACAGGAACCGGGGCGAGTACGCGCGCCCGCACATGGAGTAGTTGCCGGCGCCGAAGGAGCCGCCGATCACCACCGTGAGCTTGGGGACGCGGGTCGTGGCCACTGCCGTGACCATCTTCGCCCCGTGCTTCGCGATGCCTCCGTGCTCGTAGTCGCGGCCCACCATGAAGCCGGAGATGTTCTGCAGGAAGACGAGCGGGATGCCCCGTTGGTCGCACAGCTCGATGAAGTGCGCCCCCTTCATCGCCGACTCGGAGAACAGGACCCCGTTGTTGGCAACGATCCCGACCGGGTGCCCCTCGAGGTGCGCGAACCCGGTGACGAGCGTGGGGCCGTAGTCCTTCTTGAACTCGTGGAACTCGCTGCCGTCCACGAGTCGGGCGATGACCTCATGGACGTCGTACTGCGCATTGACGTCGACCGGCACCGCGCCGTACAGCTCAGACTGCTCGACCTTGGGCTCGACGGCGGCGCGCACCTCCCACGGGGCCGGTCCGGGGGGCGGGAGGGTCTCGACGATGCTGCGCACGATCTCGAGCGCATGCTCGTCGTTGTCGGCGAGGTGGTCGGCCACGCCCGAGACCTTCGCGTGGACCTCTCCCCCGCCCAGCTCCTCGGCGGTGACGACCTCGCCGATCGCCGCCTTCACGAGCGGCGGCCCGCCGAGGAAGATCGTGCCCTGGTTCCGCACGATCACGGTCTCGTCGCTCATCGCCGGCACATAGGCCCCGCCGGCGGTGCAGGAGCCGAGGACGGCCGCGATCTGGGGGACCTTGGCGGCGGAGAGGCGCGCCTGGTTGTAGAAGATCCGGCCGAAGTGGTCGCGGTCGGGGAACACCTCGTCCTGCTTGGGCAGGAACGCCCCGCCCGAGTCGACGAGGTAGATGCAGGGAAGCCGGTTCTCGAGGGCGATCTCCTGCGCGCGCAGGTGCTTCTTGACCGTCAGGGGGTAGTAGGTGCCGCCCTTGACCGTCGCGTCGTTCGACACGACCATCACGTGGCGGCCGTGGACGAGGCCGATGCCGGCGATGACCCCCGCCGCCGGGCACTCGCCGTCGTACATCCCGTCCGCAGCGAGCGGGGCGACCTCGAGGAACGGCGAGCCCTCGTCCAGCAGCACGTCGATCCGCTCGCGCGGGAGCAACTTGCCGCGTGCCACGTGGCGCTCGCGGGACCGCTCGGGGCCGCCGAGCGCGGCGGCGGCGAGGCGCGCACGCAGTTCGTCGACGAGGGCGCGCTGGGCGGCATCGTTCTCGGCGAAGTCGGGGCCTGCCGGATCGATCCGGCTGGTCAGGGTCTCCATCTGTCCTCCGGGACGGGCAGCGCCCGCATCAACTCGGTTAGTGACGGCTAACTGAGTTCTAAGTTAATGTGGATTAACTGTGATGTCCAGCACAGGGATTTTCCGCCGGACCGGGGAGGGATATGGGCGAGAGCGTGAGCCCGCGCGTGCAGGCCAAGGCCGAGCGGCGGCAGGCCATCCTCGACGCGGCGGCCGGGCTGTTCGCCGCCCAGGGCTACGCGGGGGCCTCGCTCGAGGACCTCGGTGCGGCGGCGGGCGTGAGCGGACCGGCCATCTACCGCCACTTCCCCGGGAAGCAGGCGGTCCTCGGGGCGCTGCTGGTCGGCGTGAGCGAGGACCTGCTCGAGGGGGGACGCCGGGTGGCGCTCGAGGCAGCCTCGGACGCGGCCGACGACGCCGCCCCCCTCCGCGCGCTCGTCGCCTTCCACGTGGACTTCGCCCTCGCCAAGCCGGACGTCATCCGGGTGCAGGACCGGGACTTCGGTTCCCTCGCGGACGCCGACCGCAGGCGCGTGCGTTCGCTCCAGCTCGCCTACGTCGAGGTGTGGTGCGACGCGCTGCGGCCCGTGCACCCGGCGGCGAGCGCCGCCGAGCTGCGGATGCGGGCCCAGGCCGTGTTCGGCCTCATCAACTCGACGCCGCACTCGGTGCGCAGGCCCGGGGGCAGCCTGGGGGCCTCCTCGGCCCGGGCGACACTGGCCGTCATGGCGGAAGCGGCGCTCACGGCCAGGCCGTGAGCGCCGCTCCCCCTTCAGGCCAGCAGACGGGACAGGTCGCTGGCCCAGGCCCTCAGCTGGAGGCGTTCACCATTCCGGTGGTGGAGCTCCAGGTCAGGCTGCCGTTCTCGAAGTCCTCCGCGCGTCCCACGGGGACGGAGTACTCGTCAGAGGTCGGGTAGCCGAGCCAGCTCTGCTCCCAGCCCATCGAAGCCCACGTCGCCCGGATCGCGCCGAGCACCGAGTGCGCTCCGGTCCACGGGGTCCAGTAGATCGAGGCCGCCTTGGAGAAGTGGTTGTAGCGCCCCGAGCCGTCGGGGGTCCCCTTCTCGTCGGTCGTCGGGTAGCCCAGCGGTCCCCGCTCCCAGCCGGACGCTGCCCACTCGGCCCGGATCGCGCCGCGGATCGAGTGCGCCCCCGTGGTCGGGGTCCAGTAGATGGAGGAGCCGCTGGAGCCGTTGAAGTGGTTGTAGCGACCGATCCCGTCCGGCGTGCCCATCTCATCCGTCGTGGGGTAGCCCAGCGGTCCCCGCTCCCAGCCCGAGGCCGCCCAGTTGGACCGGATCGCCCCGCGAACTGAGTGCGCACCCGTCGTCGACGTCCAGTAGATGGAGGCGCCGCCGGAGCCGTTGAAGTGGTTGTACCGGCCCTTGCCGTCCGGGGTGCCCAGCTCGTCCGTGGTCGGGTAGCCCAAGGGGCCCCGCTCCCAGCCCGAGGCCGCCCAGTTGGCCCGTATGGCGCCGTGCACCTCATGCGCCCCGGTCGTGGACGTCCAGTAGATGGAGGCGCCGCCCGAGCCGGAGAAGTGGTTGTACCGCCCGATGCCGTCCGGGGTCTTGGTCTCGTCCGTGGTCGGGAAGCCGAGGAAGCCCTTGGGGCCGCCCGCCGCGGCGTAGCGGGTGTAGATGGCCCCGTTGACCTCGTGGGTCCCCGTGGTGGGCGACCAGCAGATGATGCCGGAGGTGTAGTCCTGGCACGTGCCGGTGCCCACGCTGTACTCGGCGGTGAGGGCCTGTCCGAGCGGCGAGGACCAGGTCCCCGCGCCGATCTTCTGCGCGTACGCGGCGACGGGATCGTTGACGCCGTAGCCGGTGAGCATGACCTCCTGGGCGCCGGAGCCGTCGTCGGCCGTGATGAGGTAGTAGGTGTCCGCGGTCCCGGCCTGCCCGACCGCGGTCGGGGAGAAGGTCACGCTCTGGAACACGGAGTCCCCGGGCGGGATCACCAGGCCCTCGGAGACGGGGGTCGTGGTGGTGAACACGCCCTGCGGCGCCTTCGCCTTGGTGATCGTCATCGGGATGTTGCCGGTGTTCTGGATCTGGAAGGAACTGGTGGCCCAGCCGCCGACCGGGACGTTGCCGAAGTCGAGGGACGCGGGGACCTGCAGGTGGGACGCCCCGGTGATGGACGTGGCGCTGATCGGCACCGTCACTCCGCCGAGGTTGCTCGTCACGGTCAACGAGTCGCTCACGGTGGCCGCGACCGTCGGGGTGAACGTGACCGACACGGGGACGGAGGCGAGCGGCTGGATCGTGGACCCGATCGCGGGCACCGTGGTCGGATCCACCACGAGGGCCGAGTTCGTGGGCAGGGTCACGGCGCTGACGGTGACCGCCGTCGTGCCGGTGTTGACGATGTTGACGGTCTGTCGGCTGACTGCGCCCGTCGGGACGTTGGTGAAGGTGAGCGACGTCGGCGTGGCGCCGAGGCCGTCCTTGGTGCCGATGCCGTGGACGCCCAGGAGGTCGGTCTCGCCGTCGGAGGTCTTCACGGTCAGAGTGCCGTCTGATTCGCCGGTGGTCGTGGGGGCGAACGTCACGGGGAGGGAGAGGCTGGCCCCGGCGGCCAGGGACGTGGGGAAGGTGGCCGAGGTGCCGATCCCGAAGGGGGCGCTCGTGGTGATCGAGCTGATCGTCACGGCGCGCGTGGCCGTGATGGTCACGGCCGTCGTGGAGCTCGTGCCGACCGCGACCTGGCCCAGGTCGCTGTTCGTGGAGCCCACGGCAGCCTGCGTCGGGATGCCGAAGGCGAGGACGTGCCCGTCCCGGGTGCCCACGTAGACCTTGCCGGCGTTGGTGGCGACAGAGACGAACTTCGCCGCCGTGCCGATCGGGGCGCTGAAGACCTGGGCGAGCTTGCCGGTGCTGTCCGGGATGGCCCGGTACGCGCGGAGCTGGGCGTTGGTGCCCGTGCCGTCGCCGGCGTAGACGACCCACACGAGCGCCGTGGACGGGTCGGTGCCGGAGGAGGTCACCACGGGGGACCCGGAGGAGAAGCCGAAGGTCCCGCTCGAGGTCCCGACCGAGGCGAGCTGGACCCCGCCCGTGCTCGTGGGGACGATCTTGGAGGCGCGCAGGTAGCCGTTGTTCTCGACCTGGTAGACGTACCCGCCCTGCGTGGTGCCGAGGAACGCGGAGCGCCCCCACACCCCGTTGTAGGGTCCGGCCGTGTCCACGATGGCGTCGGTGCCGCCGGTGCCCTGGGCCATGCCCCCGAGGTTGTCACGGTCGAGCAGGTAGATGTGCCCGTCCTTGCCGGTCTGCACCATCAGGTGCGGGTGCGCGGAGGTGCCGTAGCCGTCCGGGATCGCGATCGGCGCCCCGGAGCCCAGGTCCGCGTCGTTCTGGTTCAGCTTCACGTTCGCGGCCGGGCTGAAGAAGTCCTTCGCCGTCAGGTTGCCGTCCGTGCCGACCTGCAGCCGCACCACGGACTCGGCCAGGGTGGCCGGCGGAGAGGATCCGGGCGAGGCCTGCGGGGCGATGCCGTTGCCGGTGGCGAAGAGGATCCGCCCGGGCCCGTCGGAGACCAGCCCGCCGCCGGACTGCCAGATGCCGCCCTCGGCGTTGCTGACCCCGGATTCGGTGGCCCACATCGTGGTCTGCTTGCCCGCCGTCGAGACCCCGACCACATAGCCCACAAAGGGGTTGTAGTCGCAGTGGCTCGCGAAGCCGGCGTACACCACCCCGCCCATGAGCAGCAGGCCTGGCCGCTGCATCGCGGTCAGCGCGTTGAAGGGGTGGGTGGGGTCGTTGGTGGGGGCGCCGTTGATCATCACCGGGAAGCCGGCCCGCTCGGCGCCGGTCGTGATGTCGATCGAGTGCATGTACCAGTGGGGCAGCTGCGCATTCGCCCCGTCGTTGGTCTTCGCGGTCAGGAAGACGCTGTTCGTCGCCGCATCGTAGACCGGGCTGGAGGTGATGCCGATGTTGGGCACCAGGTCCCCGCAGCTCACCGTCGAGGCCGGCCACGCGGGACCCACGGAGCGGGTCCACTTCACCGCGCCGGTCGTGGCATCGAGGCCGTAGACCGCGTTGTTCTCGGTCGCGGCGACGACCGTCTGGCCGACCACGAGCGGCTGCGCGTACACCTGCCCGTCCACCGCGGTGGAGAACAGCTTGCCGAAGTTCGTAGACCCGACGGCTGACGGGGAGAGGGCGCTCTCGCTGCTGTCCCAGCCCGTCCGCAGGCTGTCCACCGCGATCGTGCCGACGTCCGCGGAGGCCGTCGTGCCCACGAGCAGCCCCGCCCCGACGAGCGCTCCGGCCAGCACCGCGGAGATGGCTCTCCGGGGCACTCTGGCGGTGCGGTGCCGGGCATGGCGCGGGCCGCGGATCCGTAGGCTTCCGATGGGCTCCATGAGCAGGCTCCCCTACCGTCGCCGCCGCCGGCGGGCTGCTGGCGGCGTGATAGAAGGAGCGTAAAAATTGGGGCCCATGAGGCGCCCGAGTAATCCGTACCCGTCTTTCCGGGGACTCCAGGGGGCCCTACTCGGGCGATTTCTGACCGTGTACGCAGGGGACCGCGGGGGCCCCACTGGCCGGGTACTCGGCTGCACAGAGTGCCACTACGGGGGCCAGCGGGAGCCGGACACACGGAAGCCCGGCGGGCCCGCGATTCCGCGGGCCAGCCGGGCTTCCGGTGGGCGTCACACCATGGTGAGTACCATGCCCGGATCGGCGAGGATGGCACCGACATCGGTGAGGAACCGGGAGGCCTGCTCGCCGTCCACGAGGCGGTGGTCGAAGGAGAGCGAGAGCGTCATCACCTGCCGCAGGGCGATCTGGCCCTGATGCTCCCAGGGGAGCCTGCGGACCTGGCCCATGGCCAGGATGGCGGCCTCGCCCGGGTTGAGGATGGGGGTGCCCGCGTCGACTCCGAAGACGCCGACGTTGGTGATGGAGATCGTTCCCCCGGACAGGTCGGCCGGCGCCGTGCGGCCGTCCTTCGCCGTCTCGGCGAGCGCGGCGATCCCAGCGGCCAGGTCGGCGAGCGAGAGCTCCTGGGCGTCCTTGACGTTCGGCACCACGAGCCCGCGGGGCGTGGCGGCGGCAATGCCGAGGTTCACGTAGTGGTACTGGACGATCTCCTGCGCGTCCTCGTCCCAGCGCGAGTTGAGCGACGGGCTCCGGCGCAGAGCGATGAGCACGGCCTTCGCGACGAGCGTGAGCGGGGTGATCTTCTGGCCCGCGAACGCGCGGCTCTCGCGCAGCCGCCCGAGGAGCTCCATCGCGGGCGTGATGTCCACGGTGAGGAACTCGCTGGCGTGGGGGGCGGTGAACGCACTCGCGACCATCGCCGCCGCCGTGTGCTTGCGCACGCCCCTGATGGGCGTCCTGGATTCGCGCACGGCGCCGGCGGGCGGCTGGGCGGCCGGGGCGCCTGCCGCCGGGGCGGTGCCCGCAGGGGCCGTGCCGGCAGCACCGGTTCCGATCGAGGCGAGCACGTCGTCGCGGGTGATGAGCCCTCGCGGGCCCGTGCCGGCCAGGCCCGCGAGGTCCACCCCGAGGTCCTTGGCCAGCTTGCGCACAGGAGGGGTGGACCGGGGACGCTCCGCGGGGCGGGGCTCGGTCTCCCCCGCGCCGGGCCCTGGTGCCGGAGCGGGTGCCGGCTGCGCTCCGCCCGGCTCGGCTGCCGGGGCCGGCCCCACGACCGAGAGGCGGGCGCGGCGCGCGGGCCGTGCTCCGGTCTCCGGCATGGCGCCGTAGCCCACGAGCGTCGCCTGGCGCTGGGGCGCCTCCCCTGCCGCACCCGAGGACGTAGGCGAGGCGGCAGCGGCAGGCGGGCGGCCGGCGTCGGCCGCGACCTCGAATTCGGCGATCGGTGCCCCGACGGCCACGACGTCCCCCGGCTCGGCGAGCAGCGCCGTGACGGTGCCGGTGTAGGGGCTCGGGAGCTCGACGACGGCCTTGGCGGTCTCGACCTCGCCGATGACCTGGTTGAGGCGGACGGAGTCTCCCACCGCGACGCGCCAGGAGACGATCTCGGATTCCGTGAGGCCCTCGCCCAGGTCCGGGAGCAGGAACGGGCGCGTCACGCCGGATCCCGGCCCGACCGTGGCCGCGCTCATGCCCCATCCTCCAGTCCGCTGAGGGAGTTGGGCCTGTCCAGGGCGCGGTCCACGCCGTCGAGGATCCGGTCCAGGTCAGGCAGGTGGTGGAACTCGAGCTTGGACGGAGGGTAGGGCACGTCGAAGCCGGTCACGCGCACCGGGGCGTGCTCGAGGTGGTAGAAGCACCGCTCGGTGAGGACGGCGGCCAGCTCGGCGCCGAGCCCGAGCGTCTGCGAGGCCTCGTGCGCGATGACGAGCCGGCCCGTCTTCCGCACCGACGCCTCGAGCGGGCCGTAGTCCACCGGCGAGAGGGACCTCAGGTCGATCACCTCGATGGACACCCCCTCGTCGGAGGCCGCGACCGCGGCGTCGAGGCACGTCTTCACCATCGGCCCATAGGCGAGGAGGGTGACGTCGCTCCCCTCCGCGGCGATCCGGGCCGAGCCCATCGGCAGCGCCCCGGCGCCCGGCCCGAGGCCCTCGTCGACCTCGCCCTTGTCGTGGTAGCGGCGCTTGGGCTCGAGGAACACCACCGGGTCGTCGCAGGCGATGGCCTCCTGCATCATCGTGTACGCATCCTGCGGGGTGGAGGGCGAGACGACGCGCAGCCCGGCGGTGTGCGCGAAGTACGCCTCCGGCGACTCGGAGTGGTGCTCGGGCGAGCCGATGCCCCCGCCGTAGGGCAGGCGCAGGGTGATCGGCAGGGTCACGGCGCCCCGGGTGCGGTAGTGCATCTTGGCGACCTGGGAGACGATCTGGTCGAAGGCCGGGTACACGAAGCCGTCGAACTGGATCTCCACGACGGGTCGGTAGCCCCGGTAGGCCATGCCGATGGCAGTGCCCATGATGCCGGACTCCGCGAGCGGCGTGTCGATGACCCGGTGGGCGCCGAAGTCCTTCTGGAGCCCGTCGGTGATGCGGAACACCCCGCCGAGGCGGCCGATGTCCTCGCCCATGAGCACGACCTTGGGGTCCCGCTCCATCGCCTTGCGCAGGCCTGCGTTGAGCGCCTTGGCGAACGTCATCCCGGCCATCAGCGGGCCCCCTCCGTGTGTGCGCCGGCGGCGTGCGCGGCGTGGTCGTCGAACCCGGCGTGGAACCGCTCGAAGTGCTCGCGCTGCCGGTCCAGGGCCGCGTGCGGCCCGGCGTAGACATGCTCGAAGAGCTCCCCCGGCGCGGGATCGGGCATGTGGATCGTGGCCTCGCGCAGGGCGGCGGCGACGTCGTCGGCCTTCTCGGCGGCCCGGGCCCGGAGGCCGTCGTCGAGGACGCCCTCGGCGCGCAGGTACGCCTCGAGCCGGGAGATCGGGTCGCGGCCGCGCCAGTCCTCGAGCTCGTTCGCGTCGCGGTACCTCGTGGGATCGTCCGCGGTGGTGTGGGCGCCCATCCGGTAGGTGACCGCCTCGATGTACGAGGGTCCGTTGCCCGAGCGGGCCCGCCCGAGGGCCTCACGGGTCGCGGCGAGGCAGGCGAGGACGTCGTTGCCGTCGATCCGCGCGCTCGGGATGCCGAACCCGGGCGCGCGGAGCCCGATCGGCACGTGGGCCTGCACGCCCACGGGCTCGGAGATCGCCCAGTGGTTGTTCTGGCAGAAGAACACGACCGGGGCCTGGAAGCTGGCCGCGAAGACCATCGACTCGTTCACGTCGCCCTGGCTCGTGGCGCCGTCGCCGAAGTAGGTGATGACGGCGGTCTCCGCGCCGTCGAACTGGACGCCCATGGCGTACCCGACGGCGTGCAGGGACTGGGCGCCGATCACCACCTGGGTCGGTGCCATGTTGTGCCGGAACGGGTCCCAGCCCGCGTTCGCGGCGCCGCGCCACTGCCGCATGAGGTCCGGGAGCGGGATGCCGCGGGCGTAGGCGACCGCGATCTCCCGGTAGCTGGCGAAGATGAAGTCATCGGGTGCAATGGCGTGGGCCGAGCCGATCTGCGCGGCCTCCTGGCCGAGGAACGGCGGCCACAGGCCGAGCTGGCCCTGGCGCTGGAGGGCCGTCCCCTCGGCGTCGATGCGGCGGGCGACCACCATGTCCTCGTAGAGCGAGGCGAGGGCCTCGGGGCCGAGGTCGGCCACGAGGGCGTCGTACCGTTCATGGGGCCGGCGTTCGCCGTGGGGGGAGAGAAGCTGGATCGGCGAGCCGTCGTCGCCGGTCGACATCTGGTAGCTGGACACTGGGTACGCATCCCTCTCTGATCTCGGGAGGCCTGTGGGCCGCCGGGTTAATGTGACGATACTCACAACCATCAGGGGGTACAACCAATCGCACGCACACTGCGCACGGTGCCCAAACTGACAGGTCCGGAGCGTGCTAGCCTGCGCACCATGCACGTCGTCGACGCCACCGACGCCCGGATCCTGCGGGCGCTGTCCGAGGATCCCCGCCGCACCGTCGTGGCCCTCGCCCAGGAACTGGGCCTCTCCCGGAACACGGTGCAGGCGAGGCTCGCGCGCCTCGAGGCCGGCCACGTGTTCCTCGGCTTCGACCGCCGCATCAGCCCGGCGGCCCTCGGCTATCCCCTGCTGGCGTTCATCACCGTCCACGTCCAGCAGCGCAAGCTCGCCGAGATCACCGAGCACATCGCCGGGATTCCCGAGGTCCTCGAGGGGCACGGCCTCACCGGGACAGCCGACCTGCTGCTCCGGGTCGTGGCCCTCGACGCCGAGGACCTGTTCAGGATCAACGGCAAGATCCTCGCCGTGGACGGCGTCGAGCGGACCGATACCGCCCTCGCGATGGGCGACCTCATACCATTCAGGATGGACCCGCTCCTCGCGAGGGGCCCCCGACCGCCCGCCTAGCGCCGAGGACTGACCCGCACGATGACGTTCCCCCAGCTGCCCAACCAGAGCCAGGCCCGCATGGAGCGGCCCCGCGAGCCCACCCCGCAGGAGCTGTGGGCGGGGCCGGGCGGGGCGCCGAGGAAGCGGAGCCCGTGGCTGTGGATCGGGCTGGGCGTGGGCGGCGCCGCAGCCCTCCTCGCCGTGGCCGCGGCGGTGGTCCTGGCGCTCGTGGTCTTCAGCCCCGGCGCGGGCGTCAAGCGGGCCTCCGAGCAGATGAGCGCCGACCTCGCCTCGGGCAACCTCTCCCGCGCCTACGGCGAGTTCACCCCGGCCCTCAAGCAGCACCTGAGCGAGACCGAGCTCACGAGCAGGCTCACCGAACTCCAGATCGATCCGACGTGCGCCGCCGACATCCAGCGGGCCGACTCGCTCGCCCGCGCCGGCCAGCGGCCCCGCGGCACCGCCGAGGGGGTCCTCGTCTGCGGCAGCCGGGCGTTCGACCTCTCCTACCGCTGGGAGGGCGACCCGCTCATGCTCGACGGCATCAGGATCCAGCCCCGCTGACGCACGACGGCGCGTGCCCGGCCCGCGCTGCCCGGAACCACGGCGGGCGGCGGCCCCCGCTGGGAGCCGCCGCCCGCCGTCGTGCGCGAGGGTGACGCTAGTGCGAGACCGCCTTCTCGGCGCCCACGCCGGTGAGGGACCGGACCTCCATCTCCGCCTGCTTGGCCGGATCCTCCCGCCGCTTGTCGAGGACCGTGCCGAGCCAGCCGAGGGCGAAGGCGAGCGGGATCGAGACGATGCCGGGGTTGCTCAGCGGGAACCAGGCGAAGTGCGCACCGGGGATCATCGACGTCTTCGACCCGGAGACCACCGGCGAGAAGGCGATGAGCAGGACCGCGGAGGCCAGGCCGCCGTAAATGCTCCAGAGCGCGCCCTGGGTGGTGAACCTCTTCCAGAAGAGCGAGTAGAGGATCGTGGGCAGGTTGGCCGAGGCCGCCACCGCGAAGGCGAGGGCCACGAGGAAGGCGACGTTCTGGCCGTTGGCGAAGATGCCGCCGACGATCGCGAAGATGCCGATCACGACGACGGTGCGGCGCGCCACCTTGACCTCCGAGGCCGGGGTGGTCCTGCCTTTGGCGAGGACGTTCGCGTAGATGTCGTGGGCGAACGAGGCCGCCGCGGTAATGGTCAGGCCCGCCACGACGGCGAGGATGGTCGCGAAGGCGACCGCCGAGATGAACCCGAGCAGGAGCGGGCCGCCGAGCTGGAACGCGAGCAGCGGCGCCGCCGAGTTCACCCCGCCGGGGGCCTTCTTGATCGCGTCCGCGCCGATGAGGGCCGCCGCGCCGTACCCGAGCACGAGCGTGAAGAGGTAGAAGGCGCCGATGATCCAGATCGCCCACACGACCGACTTGCGGGCCTCCTTCGCGGTCGGCACCGTGTAGAAGCGCATCAGGACGTGCGGCAGGGCCGCGGTGCCGAGGACGAGCGCGAGGCCGAGGGAGACGAAGTCGAGCTTGGAGGTGCCGTCCTTGCCGTAGGCGAGGCCCGGGTTCAGCAGCTTCTCGCCGCCCGCTCCGGCGGTGTGCACCGCGCTGTCCAGGAGCGTGGAGAGGTTGAAGCCGTTCATCGCCAGCACCATGATCGTCATGACGAACGCCCCCGCGATGAGCAGGATCGCCTTGATGATCTGCACCCAGGTGGTGCCCTTCATGCCGCCGAGGAGCACGTACATGATCATGAGGGCGCCGACCACGGTGATGACGACCGCCTGGCCGCCCCAGTCGGAGATGCCCAGGAGCAGCGCGATCAGTCCCCCGGCCCCTGCCATCTGGGCCAGGAGGTAGAAGAAGCACACGGCGAGGGTCGAGATGGCGGCCGCAATGCGCACGGGGCGCTCGCGGAGGCGGAACGCGAGGACGTCCGCCATGGTGAACTTGCCGGTGTTGCGCAGGAGCTCGGCGACGAGCAGCAGGGCGACGAGCCAGGCGACGAGGAAGCCGATGGAGTATAGGAAGCCGTCATAGCCGTTGACGGCGATCGCGCCGGTGATCCCCAGGAACGAGGCGGCGGAGAGGTAGTCGCCGGAGATGGCCGTGCCGTTCTGGCCGCCGGTGAAGGACCGGCCGCCCGCGTAGTAGTCCGCCGCGGTCCTGTTGTTCCTGCCCGCGCGGATCACGATCACGATCGTGACGGCCACGAACAGGGCGAAGATCGACATGTTGAGCCAGGTGCTGCTCTGCAGGCTTGCTGCGACGTTCATCGGGTGCTCTCCTCGCTGCCTGCGGCGTGGGCGCCCGACGAGGCGCCGCCCTGCTCGATCTCGTTCCGGATGGCCTCTGCGGCCGGGTCGAGCCTCTTGTTGGCGTGGTGGACGTACCAGGCGGTGATGGCGAACGTGCTCGCGAACTGCGCCAGGCCGAGCACGAGGCCGACCGTGATGCTGCCGGCGAGCTTGATCGACATGAAGTCGTGCGCGTAGTCGGCCAGCAGGACGTACAGGAAGTACCAGAGCAGGAACGCTCCGGCGATCGGGAACACGAAGCTGCGGTGGCTGGCGCGCAGCGCGCGGAACTCGTCGCTGGACTGGACCAGCTGGAAGTCCGGGTGCGGGGCCGTGCCGGCCCTCGCGTCCCGGGAGGCGTCGTTGCCCATGAGTCCTCCTGAGGTATGCCGGCGCGGTGCCCGGCGGATGCGTGATGCACATCACTGTTGCGTCCCCCGGCGGTGCCAGCCAGAGCCGCGCGAGGGGCGAGCGCCGAGCGGCCGCGAGCGTGCGCCGAACGGTGCCGCGCCCACGCCGAGTGGCTGCCGCGTGCGGCTAGCCTTGCACCATGTCCCCCGATGCACTGACGCTCGTCGCCCTGGCCCTCGTGCTGGCGGCCGGCGTGGCCGTGGGCGCCGTCGCGTGGCGGACGTGGGGATCACGCCGGGAATTCGGCAGCGATGCGGAGCGGGCGAGCTACACGATCCTGCACTCGGCCGCGCAGGCGGGCCGTTCCCTCCGCGGGGGCCTCGGCCCCGAGGGCGCGGCGAAGGCCGCCCACCACCTGCGCTCCATGCTCGGCGCGCCCGCGCTCGCCCTGACCGACGACTCGCGCCTGCTCGCCTGGGACGGCGAGAGCCCGGCGCACGCGGATGCCGTGATGGCGCTGGCCGCGAGGACGCTCGCCCACGGGCGCGCCCGCGTGGCCGGCGGGGACGAGGTCGGCTGCGCGGCGGTGGGCTGCACGGAGGCGGACTGCCGCCTGCGCGGCGCCGTCGTCGCGCCCGTCCGGGTCGGCGCCCGCGTGATCGGCACGGTCGTGGCGTTCTCGCCCTCGGCCGGAGCGGGACTCGTGCGGGCCACCCGCGAGGTGGCGGACTGGGTCGCGGCCCAGGCCGAGCTCGCCGAGCTGGACAGGTCCAGGACGCTGCTCATGGAGGCCGAGGTGCGCGCACTGAGGGCGCAGATCAGCCCGCACTTCATCTACAACGCGCTCACCGCGATCGCCTCCTACATCCTCACCGACCCGGCCCGGGCGCGGGAGCTCCTGGTCGAGTTCGCCGACTTCACCCGGTACTCGTTCCGCCGGCACGGCGACTTCACGACGCTCGCGGAGGAGCTCAAGAGCATCGACCAGTACCTCCTGCTCGAACGGGCCCGCTTCGGCGAGCGGCTCCAGGTGAGCCTGCGCATTGCTCCGGAGGTGCTGGGCGTCCCCATCCCCTTCCTGAGCCTCCAGCCGCTGGTCGAGAACGCGGTGCGGCACGGTCTTGAGGCCCGGGAGGGAACGGGGCACATCAGCATCACCGCCGAGGACTCCCCGCACGAGGCGCTCGTGCAGATCGAGGACGACGGCGCGGGCATGGACCCCGAACGGCTCCGCGAGGTCCTGGCCGGACGCGCCGGCGGCCTCCACGTGGGCCTGCGGAACGTGGACGCGCGGCTGCGGCAGGTCTACGGCGACGACCACGGCCTCGTCATCGAGACCGCGCCTGGGCACGGCACGCTCGTGACCGTGCGCGTCCCCAAGTCGCAGCCGGAGCACGAGGTGCGTCCGCCGATAGACTGAGCCGCATGATCAGTGCCCTCGTCGTCGACGACGAGCTGCCCGCGGTCCAGGAGCTGACGTACCTCCTGGGCCGCGACGAGCGCATCGGCGCGGTCCACTCGGCGACCTCCGGGACCGAGGCCCTCAAGGTCCTCGAGCGCGAGGAGATCGATGCCCTCTTCCTCGACATCCACATGCCCGGCCTGAGCGGGCTCGAGCTGGCCCGCGTGATCGCCCGCTTCGCCGCCCCGCCCGCCGTCGTCTTCGTCACCGCCGACGACGACCACGCCGTCGAGGCCTTCGACCTCGCCGCCGTGGACTACCTCCTCAAGCCGGTCCGCCCCGAGCGGCTCGAGCGGTGCGTGGCGCGGGTCGCCGAGGCGCGCGAGGGCACCCGGGCCCCGCAGGCGGATGCCCCCGAGGTCATCACAGTCGAGCAGGGCGGGATCACCCGGATGATCCGCCGGGACGAGGTGGCTTTCGTGCAGGCCCAGGGCGACTATGCCCGGCTGCACACCGCGGAGGGCAGCTACCTGGTACGGGTCCCCCTGACGGACCTGGAGCGGCAGTGGGGCGCGGCGGGCTTCGTACGGATCCACCGTTCCTACCTCGTGGCCATGGACGCCGTGCAGCAGCTGCGGCTCGGCGGCCCGCAGCCGACCGTGCTGGCCGGCGGCTCGGAGCTCCCGGTGAGCCGCCGCTGCCTCCCGGGCCTGCGCGAGCGGCTCGCAGCGGGCCGGATCCGGCCGCTGCCGTGACGGCGCCGGAGGCCGGGGACCGGCGGATCGACCGCTCGCGGCGGGTGCGGGTGACCGCGCCGGCCTCGAGCGCCGCCAGGGCGCCCAGGACTCCGCCGCTCGCGCGCGAGGTGGCCGAGCAGTCGGAGCTCGGCGGCGTGGTGCTGCGCTCGCTCCTGCGCTCCCAGTTCCGCCTGGCGGCGCTCGTCGCGGGCGCCTTCCTCACGGCCGTGGCCGTGCTGTGGGTCATCTCCGAGGCCGCGGGGGACCTGCCCTGGCTGCCCGGGGTCCCGCTCGTGTGGCTGCTGGTGGGGGCACTGCCGTACCCCGCGGCGCTCGTCGCGGCGGTGGCCTACTACCGGGCCGCGAACCGCACCGAGCAGCGCTATGCCGAGCTCCTCGAGGACCACCCGTGACTGCGGCCATCGGCCTCGCGGCGCTCGGCGCCGTGGCGGTCGCCACGGTCCTCGTCGGCTTCTACGGGCTGCGGATCTCCCGCACCACGAGCGACTTCTACGTCGCGTCCCGCACGGTGCGCCCCTGGTGGAACGCCTCGGCCATCGGCGGGGAGTACCTCTCCGCGGCGAGCTTCCTGGGCGTGGCCGGGCTCATCATGGTCAGCGGCTCCCAGGCCCTGTGGTACCCGGTGGGGTACACCGCCGGCTTCCTCATGCTCCTGCTGTTCGTGGCCGCTCCGCTGCGCCGCTCGGGGGCGTACACGATCCCCGACTTCGCGGCCGCGCGGCTCGGCTCCCTCGCGGCCCGTCGCACCACGAGCGTCCTCGTGGTCCTGATCGGCTGGCTGTACATCATCCCGCAGCTGCAGGGGGCGGCGCTCGCGGTGCGGATCACCACCGGGCTGCCCGGCTGGATCGGCTCGGCGGCCGTGGTCGCCGTCGTCGTCCTCGCGGTCATGCTCGGCGGCATGCGCTCGATCACGTTCGTCCAGGCCTTCCAGTTCTGGCTCAAGCTGGCGTGCCTGGCCGTGCCGGTCTTCTTCCTCGTGCTGCTGATCGCCGGCCGGGGCCTGCCGGCGGCCCCTGGGGAGGGGCTCGCGGCCCTGGCCGCCGTGCCGGGGGCGTCCGACGGCGGCTACCGCACCTTCTCGCTGCTGCTCGCCCTGCTCTTCGGGACCCTCGGGCTCCCGCACGTCCTGGTCCGCTTCTACACCAACCCGGACGGAGTCACGGCCCGGAGGACCACGGTGATCGTGCTCGGGCTGCTCACGGTGTTCTACGTCTTCCCCACCGCGGTGGGCCTCATCGGCCGGCTCGCCGCGCCGGACCTCGCGGCGCACGGCGACGCGGTCGCGATCCTCCTGCCCGAGCGGCTGCTCGCCGGCCCGCTCGGGACCGCGCTCTCGGCCCTCGTGCTCGCCGGCGCGATGGCCGCCTTCCTGTCCACGACCTCGGGGCTGCTCGTCTCGGTGGCAGGGGTCATCAGCCAGGAGCTGTTCGGCGGGAGCGTGCGCGGCTTCAGGACGGCCGCGGCGCTCTCGGCCCTGGTTCCCCTCGTGGCCGCCCTGGGCATGGGCGGCCAGGGCCTCGCCGGGAGCGTGGGGCTCGTGTTCGCCTTCACGGCCTCGACCATCTGTCCCCTGCTCGTGCTGGGCATCTGGTGGCGGCGGCTGACGCCGGCGGGCGCGATCGCGGGCATGGGCGTCGGCGCCGTGGCGTGCGGCGGCGCGCTCGTGGCCTCTGCGGCGCTGGGGGCGGGCCTCTGGGGCGAGGCGGCCCGCGTCTCCGCGCTCGCCGTCGCGTGCGCCCAGCCGGCGGCCTGGACCGTGCCGCTCGCATTCGCGGTGATGATCGTCGTCTCACGCGCGAGCAGGCGCAGCGTCCCCCGGGGCGCGGACCGCTTCCTGGTGCGGCTCCACTCGCCCGAGCCGCGGAGCTGACGCTGGCCGGCAGCGCGTGGCGGCCGGCCGGCGTCGTGCGTCAGTCGATGGCGGCCATGAGCTCGACGGCGCGGTCGAGGAAGGCGTCGACCTGGGTCTCCTCGTAGCCTTCCCGGCCCGTGACGGTGCGGAACACGGCCGTGCGCACGTCGTCGGCCGTCATCGGCGAGCCGTGCTCGAGGTAGTCGAGGAGGCGGATGCACAGGCTGTCGACGTCGTCGACGTGGTAGCTGGGGGCCTTCGGGCTCGAGGGGCGCCGGAACCGCTCGCCGTCCGCGCGCACGAGCCGCCCGCGCAGGATCCCGGCGAGCTGTCCGATCTCGCGCAGCCAGACGTCCTCGCCCGAATGCTGGATCAGCTCGTCCCGCTCGCGGCGGGCGAAGGCGTCCTCGAGGCGGTCCAGCGCGGCGTCGACCTCGGCGGCGTCGTAGCCGCCGCGGACGGCGTCGAAGGAGACCGTGCGCACGTCGTGGCTCGTCACCGCTGGGGCGGACGGGTCCTCGAGGAAGTCCCGGGCCGCCGACATGAACTTCTCAACCTGCTTGGGGCTGTAGCCCAGCTCGCCGCGGGCGACACGATCGAACCCTGCCGCCGCGCTGTCCTCGGTGTGCGCCACGTGTGTGCGTCCTCTCTGGAGTGCTCGAAAGACCATCATGGGAACCCGCCGGCTAGGAGCCCGGCAGGAGACTGAAGACCAGGAACGCCGCCGGCGTGGCGAAGAGGATCGAATCGAGACGATCCATCATGCCGCCGTGGCCCGGGAGGATACTGCTCATGTCCTTGATCCCCAGCTCGCGCTTGACCATCGACTCGGCGAGGTCGCCAGCCGTCGCAGCGCCGACCATCACGACCGCGAGGACGAGGCCCTCCCACCAGGGGCGCCCCAGCAGGAGCACCGCCCCGAGCACCCCCACGACCATCGCTCCGCCGACCGAGCCCGCGAAGCCCTCCCAGGACTTCTTCGGGCTGATCTTGGGGGCCATCGGGTGCCGGCCGAGGCTCGCGCCCACAATGTAGCCGAAGGTGTCGTTGGCCACGACGAGCAGCAGCGTCAGCGCGAGCTCGAGGGTGGGGTGCGGCACCGTGCCGCCCTGCCACAGGCCGAGGCCCGGAGGGGGGGCCGTGGCATGCAGGGGCAGTACGGCGTATCCGAGGAGGAACGGGATCCACAGGACCACGAACACGCCGGCGAAGACGCCCCGCGCGGCGCCCTCCGGGTGCTCGAGGCTCTGCCACAGGAGCACGGCCGCGCAGCTGGCCAGGAGCGCGAACAGCTGCGCCTCCTGGCCGCCGAAGTAGGCGGTGGCGGGAATCGCCACGGCTGCCGCCAGCACCGGCACGGCCGGAATCCGGGTGCCGTGCGTCTCGAGCGCCCGGTACACCTCCCAGACCCCCAGCAGCGCTGCCGCGACGGCGATCAGCACGAAGCCCAGAGGCCACAGGAACAGGCCCGCGAGCAGGAGGATCAGCAGGGCGAGGCCCACTGAGATGGCGGCGGGCAGGTTGCGGCCGGCGCGCGAGAGCGGCTTAGGCCTGCGGTCACGGCGCAGTCCGGGGAGCCCGCCCCCCGGTGCCTGTCCGTCTGAGGAGGGGGGCCCCGGGCTCGGCGCGTCGGGCTGGGGCTCGCTCATCAGACTTCGAGCAGCTCGGCTTCCTTGCGCTTGACCAGGTCTTCGACCGCATCGACGTGCTTCTTGGTGAGGGAGTCGAGCTCCTTCTCGCCGCGCACGCCGTCGTCCTCGCCGACCTCGCCGTCCTTGACGAGCTTGTCAAGGGACTCCTTGGCCTTGCGGCGGATGCTGCGGATCGAGACCTTGGCGTCCTCGCCCTTGCCCTTGACGATCTTCACGTACTCCTTGCGGCGCTCCTGCGTGAGCTCCGGCAGGACCACGCGGATCACGTTGCCGTCGTTGGACGGGTTGGCTCCGACCTCGGAGTCGCTGAGCGCCTTCTCGACGTCGCGCAGCGCGCTCTTGTCGTACGGGGTGATGAGGATCGTCCGGGCGTCCGAGACCTGGAAGGAGGCCAGCTGCTGCAGCGGGGTGGGCGTGCCGTAGTAGTCCACCATGACCTTCGCGTACAGGGCGGGGTTGGCACGGCCCGTGCGGATCGACGCGAAGTCCTCCTTGGCCACCTCGACCGCCTTCTCCATCTTCTCGGTGGCTTCGAGCAGGGTCTCTTCGATCACGTCGCACTCCTTGTGGACTTCGTTTGCAGCGTACGGCAGGGGCCGGGCGCGCAGCGCCGGCCCCCGCCGGAGGGGACTAGGAACATCCTAGCTGTATGTGGGTGGCCGTCAGGCGGTCACACGGGTGCCGAGGGACTCGCCGCGGATCGCCTTCGTGACGTTGCCCTCGCCCTCCATGCCGAACACGACCATGTCGAGCTTGTTGTCCTTGCACATGGTCATCGCCGTCTGGTCCATGACCCGGATGTCCCGGCGCAGCGCCTCGTCGTAGGTGAGGTGCTCGAGCTTGATGGCGGTGGGGTCCTTCTTCGGGTCCGCCGTGTACACGCCGTCGACCCCGCTCTTGGCCATGAGCACCTCGTCGGCGTGGACCTCGAGGGCGCGCTGCGCGGCAACGGTGTCGGTCGAGAAGTAGGGCAGGCCGGCCCCGGCGCCGAAGATCACCACCCGGCCCTTCTCCATGTGCCGGATCGCGCGGCGCGGGATGTAGGCCTCGGCGACCTGTCCCATGGTGATGGCGCTCTGCACGCGGGTCTCGACCCCGGCCTGCTCGAGGAAGTCCTGGAGGGCGAGGCAGTTCATGACGGTGCCAAGCATCCCCATGTAGTCCGCGCGCGAGCGGTCCATGCCGGAGAGGGAGAGCTCGGCGCCGCGGAAGAAGTTGCCGCCGCCCACGACGATGGCGATCTCCACCTCGTCCACTGCCGCGGCGATCTGCTCTGCCACTGCCCGCACGGTCCCGGGGTCGACGCCGAGCTTGCCGCCGCCGAACACCTCCCCCGAGAGCTTGAGCAGGACCCGGCGGCGGCGCGGCTGCGGGTCGTCGATGCCCGAGGCGTCCACCGCCGTCTCGTCCAGGGGCTCGTCGGCGGTGGAGGGGATAGTGGGGTCGGCAGTCGTTACGGATTCCATGGATGTGTCCCCTCGTGTGGAGCGTCTGGGCGGGAGCCTGGGTCTAGAGTAGCGGCACTTGCCGACGGCCTGCGCGGCGGCAGCCACAGCAAAGGGGCGGCCACCGAAGTGGCCGCCCCTGTGGTGTGCGTGCTAGGCGCCGACGCGGAAGCGGGCGAACGCGGTCGCCTCGACACCGGCCTCGGACAGCACCTGGCCGACGGACTTCTTGGCATCCTTGGCGAACGCCTGGTCGACGAGCACCTCGCCCTTGTAGAAGCCGGTCACGCGGCCTTCCACGATCTTCGGCAGGGCAGCCTCGGGCTTGCCCTCGGCCTTGGCGGTCTCCTCGGCGATGCGGCGCTCCGACTCGACGAGGTCGGCCGGGACGTCCTCGCGGCGGAGGTAGTTCGGGGCCATCGCGGCCACGTGCACAGCGACATCGTGCGCGGCAGCATCGGCGGCCTCGCCCTCGCCGTTCACGGCGAGGAGGACGCCGACCTGCGCCGGGAGGTCCTTGGACGTCTTGTGGAGGTAGGCGTCGACCGTGGTGCCCTCGATGCGGGCGATGCGGCGGACGGCGACCTTCTCGCCGAGGACCGCGCCCTCTTCGACGACGTACTCGCTCAGCGGCTTGCCGTCGACGTCCGCGGCCAGGAGGGCCTCGAGGTCGGCAGCGCCGGAGGCGATGGCCGTGGCGAGCACCTTGTCGGCGAGCTCGATGAACTTGGCGGACTTGGCCACGAAGTCGGTCTCGCAGTTGACCTCGACCATGACGCCGACGCCGCCTTCGACCTTGGCGGCCACGAGGCCCTCGGCGGTGGAGCGGCCCTCGCGCTTGGTGGCGCCCTTGAGGCCCTTGATGCGGATGATCTCGACGGCCTTCTCAGCGTCGCCGTTGGCCTCGTCAAGAGCCTTCTTGACGTCCATCATGCCGGCGCCGGTGCGCTCGCGCAGGGCCTTGATGTCAGCGGCGGTGTAGTTCGCCATATGAACCCCTCGTCTCGTATGTTCTGCAGGTCTTTCCGCCAGCAGGATGGCAGCCTCGTCGGGGGCGGCCATCCTGCCGGCGGCCTCCGGGTCCTTCAGGAGCACCCGGAGAGGGTCTTGGTCGAGTTAGTTCGTGCCCTCGGCCGGCTGCTCGGCGGCGGCAGGAGCCTCGGCCGGCTGCTCGGCAGCGGCAGGAGCCTCGGCCGGTGCCTCCGCGGGAGCCTCCGCCTTCTCACCCTCGAGGAGCTCGCGCTCCCACTCGGCGAGCGGCTCGGCCTGCGTGCCCTCGGACCCGGACCCGCGGTTCTGGCGGGCGATGAGGCCCTCGGCCACGGCGTCGGCGACGACGCGCGTGAGGAGGTTCACGGAGCGGATCGCGTCGTCGTTGCCCGGGATCGGGAAGTCGACCTCGTCGGGATCGCAGTTCGTGTCGAGGATGGCCACGACCGGGATGCCGAGCTTCTTGGCCTCGTCGACCGCGAGGTGCTCCTTCTTCGTGTCCACGATCCAGAGGAGGGACGGAGTGCGGGAGAGGTTGCGGATGCCGCCGAGGGTCTTCTCGAGCTTGTCCTTCTCGCGCTGGAGGATGAGGAGTTCCTTCTTGGTGTGGCCCGAACCGGCCACATCCTCGAAGTCGATCTCCTCGAGCTCCTTGAGGCGCTGGATGCGCTTGGCAACAGTGGAGAAGTTGGTGAGCATGCCGCCCAGCCAGCGCTGGTTGACGTACGGCTGGCCGACGCGGGTGGCCTGCTCGGCGATGGCCTCCTGGGCCTGCTTCTTCGTGCCGACGAAGAGCACGGTGCCGCCGTGGGCGACCGTCGCCTTGACGAACTCGAAGGCGCGGTCGATGAACGACAGCGACTGCTGGAGGTCGATGATGTAGATGCCGTTGCGCTCGGTGAGGATGAAGCGCTTCATCTTCGGGTTCCAGCGGCGGGTCTGGTGGCCGAAGTGGACACCGCTGTCGAGCAGCTGGCGCATGGTAACGACGGGCATGCCGACGCTCCTTCCGGCAGGTCTTTCTCCGAGGACGACCCTGGGTACGCCCTTGCCCCTGCCATAGTTGACGGTTACTGACGACGACGGCCGGGTGGCCGTCCGTCCCTGGCATCCCCTCCCTGCCCTACCGCAGTCGCGGACCGATGGGCTGGCAGTGCCCCCTCCCGGCACGCTCCGGCCGGGGCCGGACGATCAGGGAGACGGGGCGCTGGATGCGCGGAGTCGGCCTCCTCCCCCGCAGACCGGGCCGGAGGTGGCAGAGCACTGAATCCGGCACAGCGAAGCGGGCTCGAAAGCCGCGGTTTCCAGTGTACTACAGCGCGACACGCCCGGGAGCGGCGCCGGCGCCCCCCTTCCTGCCTGGACATGGCCTCCACAGGCCCGGTCCCCGGCGGGTCGTCCACATGGGCGCCCGGCGCCACGCGCAGCCGACGGAGCCGCGGCCATGCTGAGGGAATGGACGATTCCCACCGGACGGCCCGCACGCGGGCAGCCCCCTACCTCGCAGTGGCGCTGGCCCTCGTGGGAGCGCTGCTGGCGCCGCCGGTCCCGGCTGCCGCTGGGGCGCTGCCCGGGGGTCCGGCCACAGAGGCTGGCTGGACCTGGCCGCTCGAGCCGCAGCCCGCGGTGGCCCACCCGTTCGACCCGCCGGCCCGCCCCTGGCTCTCGGGCCACCGCGGGGTCGACCTGGCCGGCGCGCCCGGCGCGGCGGTCAGGGCTCCCCAGGCCGGGACGGTGTCCTTCAGCGGCTGGGTCGTGGACCGGCCGGTCGTCACGATCGACCACGGGGACGGGCTCCGCAGCAGCTTCGAGCCCGTCCAGGCCACGGTCCCGGTCGGTTCCGCGGTGGCGCAGGGCGAGGAGTTCGGGGTGGTGTCGGCGCCGGGGACGGCCCACTGCGCCGACGGCGCCTGCCTTCACTGGGGAGTGCGCCGCGGGGAGGACTACGTCGACCCCCTCGCCTTCCTCGGGGACCGCCGGCCCTCGGTGCTCCTCCCGTGGGACGGGGCACCCTGAGCCCGGCGCCGCACCGGCGGCGAGCGCCCGCCGCGGGTCAGACGATCGCGGAGATGCCGGTGATCGCGCGGCCGGTCACGAGGGTGTTGATCTCGTGGGTGCCCTCGTAGGAATAGATGGCCTCGGCGTCGGCGAACACCTTGGCCATGCCGAAATCGCTCACGATCCCATTGCCGCCGAGCAGGCTGCGGCCGATCGCGACGCTCTCGCGCATCCGGGCCGTGGTGAAGGCCTTGGCAAGGGCGGACTGCTCGTCGCGGGCCTGCCCGGCATCCTCGAGCTGGGCGAGTCGGACCATCATGCCCAGCGAGCTCACCACATTGCCGAGGATGGTCACGAGTTGGTCCTGGACCAGCTGGAAGGAGGCGATGGGACGGCCGAACTGCTCGCGCTCCACCGCGTACCGCCGCGCCACGTCGAAGGCCGCCAACTGCTGGCCCACCGCCTGCCAGGCGACCGCGAGCCGGGTGACCTTGAGGACCTTGTTCGTGTCCCGGAAGCTGTTGGCGTGGGCGAGCTTGAACTCGGCCGGGACGCGGACGTCCTCCAGGACGATGTCCGCGTTCTGCACGGTGCGCAGTGCGATCTTGTTCTCGATCCTGGTCGCCCGGTAGCCGGGTAGGGTGGTGTCGACGAGGAAGCCCTTGACCTGGTCGTCCGCGACATCCCGGGCGAAGACCACGACCCAGTCGGAGAAGGTCGCGTTCCCGATCCACCGCTTCGCGCCGTTGAGCACCCACTCGTCGCCCTCCCTTCGGGCGATGGTCCGGGTGCCGCCAGCGACATCGGAGCCGCCCAGGGGCTCAGTGAGCGCGAACGCCCCGATCTTCTCCAGCGTGTACGCCTCCGGGAGCCACTTCGCCTTCTGTTCCTCGGAGGCGAGGAGCTCGATCGAGCCGGTGAAGAGGCCGTCATGGACCCCCATGAACGTCGCGATCGACGCGTCGGCCCTCGTGAACTCGGCGTGGAGGAGCCCGGCGAGCAGGCTCGAATGCCCCTGCCTGCGGATGGGGCTCATCACGTCGAGCTCCGCCAGCCGCGGGACGAGCTCGTGCGGAAACTCGGCGCGGTTCCAGCAGTCGACCGCGATCGGTGCCACCTCACGGGCCAGCCAGTCGCGCACCTCGTGGAGGCGGTCGCGCTCCTTGTCCGCAAGCAGGGCCTCGAAGGAGTAGAAGTCGCCGTCGGCGTAGGGAAGGTCGGCCGCGGTGCGGTGCTGGGGCATGGGGTCTCCCGGTCATGATGCTACTGATGGGTAACTACTGGTCAGTAACATACGCTGCCTGCCCGGTTCCCACAACACCCGTCTTCCCGCGGCACGGTGCGCGATGAGACGCCGAAGGCCCGGAGCCACTGGTGGCTCCGGGCCTTGCGGGTAGGGCGTGTGGGACTTGAACCCACGACCAAGGGATTATGAGTCCCCTGCTCTAACCGGCTGAGCTAACGCCCCGCGTCTCCGCGCTGGCAGGACCATCTCATCCTAGTGGCACCGCGGCGCTGGACTACGCCCGGGCCAGGTCGCCGCCCAGGTCCGTCCCGCGGTAGAGGGCCTCGAAGGTGTCCAGCGTCGCCTTGATGCCGTGCTTCTGTACCATGCGGTGGCTCTCCGCGCCCATGCGGGCCTGCTCCTGCTCCGGCAAGCCGAGCACGGCGGTGATCTTCGAGGCAAGGTCGTCGCTGTCATTGGGCGTGAAGAGATAGCCGTTCTCGCCGTCGGCCACGAGGTGCGGCAGCGCCATGGCATTCGCGAGGACCACGGGGGTCGAGGCGCTCATCGCCTCGAGCGTGACGAGGGACTGGAGCTCGGCGGTGCCGGGCATGCAGAAGAGGTCGGCGCGCAGGTACGCGAGCCGCAGCTCGTCGTCGGGGGCGAGCCCGAGGAACCGCACGCGGTCGCGCACGCCGAGACTCTCCACGAGCTTCTCGAGGGAGGGGCGCACCTCTCCCCCGCCGACGATCTCGAGGTGCACGTTGAGCTCGGCGGGCGTCTTCGCGATGGCCCTGATGAGCACGTCCACGTGCTTCTCCTCGGCCAGCCGGCCGGCGAACAGCACCGTCGGGTACGGGTTCTTCTGGACGACCTCGTCTGGCCGCGGCTCGTAGGCGGCGATGTCGATGCCATTGGAGAGCGGCAGGACGTCGGTCAGGAACGCGTGGTCGTGCATCGCCTTCGCCGCGAGCGGCGTGGGTGTCGTGACGACGTCGGCCTGGCCCATGACCTTGCCCATGTCCTTCCACGACTGCCGGCCGATGATGTCGATGAACCACTGCGGGAAGGGCAGGAACGGATTGAGGTTCTCCGGCATGAAGTGGTTCGTCGCAACTACGCGGATACCGCGCCTGACCGCCTCGTACAGGACGTGCTCGCCGATCATGTAGTGGCTCTGGATGTGCACGACGTCCGGCTGGACGTGGTCGAACAGAAGCGCGATCTCCTTCTTGACCTCCCAGGGGAACACGATGCGCCAGTACTCGTGGGTGGGCACGGAGTGGGAGCGGAGGCGGTGCACGGTGGCCTCGGGTCGCACCTCGGTGAAGCTCTTGCCCTTGTCGGAACGCACGGCGGCGACGTGGACGTGGTGCCCGCGAGCGGTCATGCCCTTGGCGAGGCGGTAGCCGAACTGCGCGGCGCCGTTGACGTGCGGCGGGTAGGTGTCGGCACCGATGAGGATCGTCAGTGGCTTGCTGGTCAGGTCCGTGTCGGAGTCAGGCAGTGTCACGAGGGCTCTCCTGGTCGGGCAGGCCGGCGGTTCCGGCCCGCGGTGCCGGCGGCGGCGGGCGCATCAGCCGGCGTGGGAACGTGCATCGGGCCCGGATCCTCCGCGGAGTTCACGGGCGGCGTCCTTTCTCCGCTTCGCGACCTCGGGGTGGTGCCGGGACAGGGCAATGACCCCCACGATAGCAACGACCGCGGCCGCACCCATGGACACCGCGAGCACTGGCGGCACATCGGGACGCAGCTCACCGAGGATCGTGATGCCGATCGCGATGCCCACGATCGGGTCGATGACAGTCAGGCCCGCGATGACGAGATCGGGCGGACCGGACGAGTAGGCATTCTGGACGAACCACGAACCGAGTCCCCCGGCCGCGGCGATCGCGACCACCGAGTACCACTGGACGTTGAGCAGGAACTGGCCGTTGGCTGCGAGGAGGTCGCGGCCGATGATCCGGGTCAGGACCGCGACGAACCCGAACAGCACCCCGGCTCCGAGGATGTAGACGAACGCACCGAGCCGGTGGCGGAACATCGCGGCGAGGGAGCCGAAGATCCCCACGGCGAGCGCGAGCAGCAGGACGATGGCGAGCTCGGCGTCCGGCCCCACATGGTGGTTCTCGACGGTCGCGTTCACGGCGAGGAGCACGAACAGGGCCGAGCCCGTGACACAGGCGCTGATGGCGACGACGGTGGGCCGGTTGATCGTGATCCCCTGGTCCTTCGAATTGACCACGGTGGTGATGACGAGCGCGATGGCGCCGATCGGCTGGATGACCGTGAGCGGCGCCGAGACGAGCGCGACCATGTTGCAGAGCATTCCCGCCCCGAGCAGCGCCAGCCCGAGGATCCAGCGCGGGTTCCTCACGAGGCGGACGAACCCGCGGGAGCTGAGCGCGAGGCCTCCCATGTCGGCCTTCACGGCGCTTCCCTGGCGCTGGGCTCCGATGGCGAGGAAGAAGGCGCCCAGGACCGCGAGGACCACGGCGAACCACACCATCAGCGCCCCGCCTCCCTGCCGCCGTCTCCGCGCCGGCCCTTCCGGATCGGCCGTCCCTTGACGACGATCGCCCGGAAGTAGTCCATGGCCGCGACCCAGTGTCCGAGCAGGCCGAGCACGAGGAGGGACCACGCCACGGCCGAGTACAGCGAGGCGCCCGGCAGGGCGAGCTTGGAGAGGACGAGGAGCGGGGTCCCCACGAGGAGCAGGGCGGTGCGGACCTTGCCGACCTTGGACACCGGCAGGTCGGGGTGGCTGTGGAAGTAGAAGAGGGACGCGATGCCGAGGGCGACATCGGGCACGAGGAGCGCGGCGAGGTACCACCACTGGACGACCCCGGCAAGCACGAGCGTGAGGGCGACGGCGAGGAGCGCGAGCCGGTCCGCTGCGGGGTCGAGGACGCGCCCGAGGGTCGAGGTCTGCCCGAGCCGCCGCGCGATGTACCCGTCGACCCAGTCAGTGCTCCCCATGACGGCGAGCACCACAACGGCCCACCCGTACTCCCGCGGTCCGAGGACGAGCCACATGAACAGCGGCACGCCGAGGAAGCGCAGGATGGTGATGACGTTCGGCAGGGTCAGGACCGCGTCCGTCTCGGTCTGACCGCGGCCCGGACGCGCACCGGCATTGAAGAGCCTCACGGGGACCGCTCCGCCCGCTCATGCCCCCGCATCGCTTCCGTTCCCCCCACGGCCGACGTACTGCCGTGCACTCGAGCTCCCCCGGCCGATCAGCTCTTGACCAGCTTGCGCAGGAAGACGACGAACGCAGTCGCCGAGACGGTGAAGACCGTCAGGGGCGCCCAGCGCTCCCGGATCATCTCGGCTGCCTCGGCGCCGCGGCGCGCGGCGTCCTCGTTGTGCTGGGCGCCCGGGGCGCCCTTCGCGAAGGGGCTGCGGCCGGAGGCGCCGGCCAGCGCCGAGCGCACATCATCCGCGAGGTAGCCGGCCTGGCGCTTGACGTCCATCTCGGCGACAAGTCCCTCGCGGACGTCGAGGAGATGCTCGCGGCGCTTGGCGAGGCGTTCGCGCAGCTCGGCCTCAGTGGGGGTCGGGAGCTTGACCTTGCCGTGGGCCCGGTCCTGGGCCTCCTTCTCCAGCTGCTGCCGCGCCTTCTCGGCCTCCTTGGTGGCCTGGGCGCGCTTGTACTGGATCGTGGAGGGGTCGAGCAGGCGCGGGTCGAAGCTGCGGCCCTCGGTCACGATGCCGACGTCGTACCGCAGCCCGCGGATGGCGTCGGCCGGGACGAGCGGCATGGCCTTCTTGACCCAGCGGAGCCCGATGAGCGCCGCGATCGCCAGGATCACGAGGAAGGCAGCACTCACCACGAGTGCCGCGAGCCAGCCCGGCATCACGGTGGCGAGGCCCAGGATCGCCGCCACGACGAGCGCGATCACGAGGAGCCCGAGGAACACGAGCGCCACACCGAACAGGCCGGCACCGATGCCGGCCTGCTTCCCCCTCTGCTTCATTTCGATCTTCGCGAGCGTCAGCTCATCGTTCAGCTGGCGCGGTGCGAGCCGTGCGGCCTGGCCTGCGAGGTCCGGCAGAGCCGCCAGTTTCGGCCGCCGATCGTCCGGCATGCTGTGGCGTCCACTCATCGTCGTCGGGTTCCTTCCAGTCGGTCCAGAACGCGCGAGGCGCAATCCGTGACCAAACTACCACCCGGGGACGCGCGGAAGGCCGCCGCCGCGCAGCCGGCCTCAGCCGGGTGCGCTCCCGGTCCCGAGCGCACCGAAGGCCGCCTCGACCTGCAGGAACTGCTCGGCAGCGTGGACCGCGGCGTCGAAGGCGTCGGTGTCGGTGGCCGAGCCGCGGGGGCCGCGCGGGAGCCACTCGTGGCGTTCGGTCCGGATGGTCTCGAATCCCTCGCGCGGGGGTGCGTAGTAGATCGCAAAGCGCTGGACGGGCCACCCCGCGGGCGTCTCGGGGGCGACCAGGACCGCAGACCTGAGGGCGAAGTTGACCCACTGGGCGATGGGGCGGCGATGGTCCCGCAGCAGTATGCCGTCACTGAACCCAGCGGCGGACCCCTCGCCGTACACGCTCTCGAACCGGGCGCGCCACACGGTCAGGAGTGGACCCTCATAGCGTGTCCACCCTGCCGGGAGGGAAGCCGACGGCTCGGGCATACGTTCATGATAGAGGCCGCGGGCGGCGCTGCACCGGCCTTCCGGCCGGTGGCGCACACCATGGCTCCCCCGACTGGACTCGAACCAGTAACCCTTCGATTAACAGTCGAATGCTCTGCCAATTGAGCTACGGGGGAATGGCTGCAAGTGGCTCCCCCGACTGGACTCGAACCAGTAACCCTTCGATTAACAGTCGAATGCTCTGCCAATTGAGCTACGGGGGATTGCAGCGGGTTCTACCCTATCAGGGCGCGCGCTTCGAGCGAAATCGGCGCCCGGGGCCGCCGCGACGCGCCCTCCGGGCCGATCAGTCGGGCGAACGGAGGGCCCTGCGGCGCAGCTCGAGGTCCAGCAGCGCCCGGTTGAGCCGCTGGTACTCCTCCGGCGGGCTGTCGGGGCCGAGTCGCTGCAGCTGGCCCATCATCTCGGCCTTCTGGGCGGTGATCTGGAGCTCGGCGAGCCCCGCGAGGATGTCCCGGCAGTACCTCTCGAGGGACTCCTCGGTCGTGGCCGGCAGCGGGGTCACGGCGAGTTCGGCCATGAGGGGCCGCAGGGCCTCGGGCAGCTCGTGGCGCACCCGTTCGATCCAGCCGGCGGTCGGCTCCTGCGGCGCCGGCCTGCCCGCGGCCACGATGGCGGCGTGGAGGGCCGCGTGGGCGGGCGCGGCGAACCGCGCCGCGGCGAACTCGGTCCAGGCCGAGTCGGCGAGCATCTGGGGCTGCTGCAGCACGACCTCGAGTGCCTGGCGCTCCATGACCGCGACCGGGTCGCGCGGGTCCGGCCGCCACGCGGCCGGCGAGAAGGCGGCGGGGGCCGCGCCGTCGCCGTCGTGCGCGGGGCCCTCCTGCTGGGACGGTCCCTGGCGCGGCGCGGACGACGGCGCGCCCCGCCGGGCTGCCGACTGCACCGCCCGCGTGACGTCCTCAAGGGGCACCCCCAGCCACTTCGCGAGCTCCCGGGCATAGGCGGGACGGATCGCCGGGTCGCGGATCTGGGCGACGACGGGAGCGGCCTCGCGCAGGGCCGACACCCGGCCCTCGACCGAGTCGAGGTTGTGCTTGCGGAGCGTGGCCTGGATCGCGAACTCGAAGAGCGGGCGCCGCGTCCCGATGAGCTGGACCACCGCCGCGTCGCCGCGGTGCTGGCGCAGCTCGCACGGGTCCATGCCGCTCGGCTCGACGGCCACGTAGGTCTGGGCCACGAAGCGCTGGTCCTCATCGAAGGCCTTGAGCGCCGCCTTCTGGCCGGCGGCGTCGCCGTCGAAGGTGAAGACGACTTCTCCCCCGGTGCCGTCGTCGGAGAGGAGCCGGCGGGCGACCTTGATGTGCTCGGCGCCGAACGCGGTCCCGCAGCTGGCCACCGCCGTGTCGACGCCGGCGAGGTGGCAGGCCATGACGTCGGTGTAGCCCTCGACGACGACCAGCTGGCGCTTCTTGGCGATGTTGCGCTTGGCGAGGTCGATCCCGTAGAGGACCTGCGACTTCTTGTAGAGCGTCGTCTCCGGGGTGTTGAGGTACTTGGGCCCCTGGTCGTCCTCGAAGAGGCGGCGGGCGCCGAACCCGATCACGTCCCCCGTGATGTCCCGGATGGGCCAGATGAGCCGGCCGCGGAAGCGGTCGTAGAGGCCACGGTTGCCTTCAGAGAACATGCCCGTCAGCTTGAGCTCGTCGTCGCGGAAGCCCTTGGACCTCAGGTGCTTCAGGAGGGAGTCCCACCCCTGGGGGGCGAAGCCGACGCCGAACTGCTCCGCGACGTTGCGCTCGAAGCCGCGCTCGAACAGGAACTGCCGCCCGGCCGCGGCTGCGGGCGTCAGCAGCTGCGCCTGGAAGAATTCGGCGGCGATCTTGTGGGCGTCGAGCAGCCGCTGCCGACGCCCGACCTCCTCGCGCCGGGGGCCGGCGCCCTCCTCGTAGTGCAGCTCGTAGCCGATGCGCGCCGCGAGCTTCTCCACGGTCTCGGCGAACGCGGTGTGGTCCATCTTCATCAGGAAGCTGATGACGTCGCCGCTCTCGCCGCAGCCGAAGCAGTGATAGGTGCCCACCTGCGGGCGGACGTGGAAGGAGGGGCTGCGCTCGTCGTGGAAGGGGCACAGGCCCTTCCACGAGCCGATGCCCGCTCCCTTGAGGGTCACGTAGCCGTCGACGACCTCCCTGATGTCCGTGCGCGCGCGGACTTCCGCGATGTCCTCGGATTTGATCAGGCCAGCCACGGATCTACCTTAGCCACTGCCGCCGTCAGTCCTTGCCCGGCATCTTCGGGGCTCACCACAGGCTCGGCAGGCTCCCCACGAGGCGCTCGTACCAGGCCAGCGCGGAGCCGTCCGTGAGCGAGGCGACCTGGTCCACGATGACGCGCAGGCGCGCGCCGTCGTCCTCCGCAGCGCGCCAGTCCGCGGCGAACATCGGCTCGAGATGCCGCTCGCCGGTGGCGCTCAGGGCGGTGACGAGGGCGTGCAGGACCTCGCGCTGACGCTCGTAGATAGGCTGCCGGTGGTCGGTGGTCATGACGAAGGTGGTCGCGAGGCCCTTCATGACCGCGATCTCCAGGACCGTCTCCTCCGGGACCATGACCTCGCCGTTGTACCGCGTGAGCGGCGCCGACCCGTAGGCGGCCCTGGTCAGCGCGAGCGCGCTGTCGCAGAAGCGCCCGATCAGCTGGCTCGTCATGTTCTTCAGCGCGGCCATGGACCTCCGCGAGCCGTCCGCCTCGCGGACCCACACAGGGGTCGCCTCGAGCCGGGCGAGCGCCGCGTCGATGGCGGCGGCGTCGCTGTGCGGCAGGTACCACTGCTGGGTGTAGCCGATGACCCGGGCGCGGTGGTCCGGGTTCTCCATCCAGCGCAGCTGGAACTTCCCGGCCACGATCGCGTCCTCGACGTCGTGGACCGAGTAGGCGATGTCGTCCGAGAGGTCCATGACCTGGGCTTCGATGCACGACCGCCCGGTGGGGGCGCCGTCCCTGATCCAGGAGAAGATCGGGAGGTCGTCCTCGTACGCGCCGAACTTGCTGGTGCGATGGCCGTGGACCAGCGGCGCGTCGACGGCGGTCCAGGGGTACTTGCACGCGGCGTCCAGGCTCGCGCGCGTCAGGTTCAGCCCGGCGGGGCGCCCTGCGGCGTCGAGGACCTTCGGCTCGAGCCGCGTCAGCAGGCGGAGGGTCTGGGCGTTGCCCTCGAAGCCGCCGATGGCGTGGGCGATGTCGTTCAGGGCGCTCTCGCCGTTGTGGCCGAACGGCGGGTGGCCGAGGTCGTGGCTCAGGCACGCCGCGTCGACGACGTCCGGATCGCATCCCAGGACGCGCCCGAGCTCGCGGCCGACCTGGGCGACCTCGAGCGAATGGGTCAGCCTGGTGCGGACGAAGTCATCGGTGTCCGGTGCGACGACCTGCGTCTTCGCCCCGAGCCGGCGCAGGGCGGACGAGTGGAGGACGCGGGCCCTGTCCCGCTCGAAGTCGCTGCGGTAGGACTTCTTGGTCGGTTCCTCGACCCAGCGCTGCGTGTCCTGCGACGCGTAGCCGCGCGTGCCCTCGGCGACGGCCTCAGCCACCGGACACGTCCAGCTCTGCGGCGGCGATGTCGCGGGTCTGGGCGCTGTCCATGGTCCGGCTCTCGAGCCAGCGGTCCGGGAGGGCGGGGCGCTTCGGCGACCCCGCCCGGCCCCGCGGCCCCTCGGCATCGGCGCCCGGGTAGGGTGCGTCCGCGTCGAGCGTGCCCAGGAGGCCGCGGAGCTCCTCGAGCGTGTTCACCTGCGCGAGGCGGGCCCGCAGCTCCCCTCCCACCGCGTATCCCTTGAAGTACCAGGCGACGTGCTTGCGGATGTCCCGCAGCGCCTTGCCCTCGTCCTCGAAGTACTCGACCAGGAGCTGCGCGTGGCGGAAGAACGCCTCGCCGACCTCCGCAAGTCCGGGCTGGATGCGGTCCGCGCGGCCTTCGAAGGCCGCCTGCAGGTCGCCGAAGAGCCAGGGGCGGCCTTGGCAGCCGCGCCCGACGACGACCCCGTCGACCCCCGTCTCGCGCACCATGCGCACCGCGTCCTCGGCGCTCCAGATGTCGCCGTTGCCGAGCACCGGCACGTCCGGGAGGGCCTCCCGCAGGCGGGCAATGGCGCTCCAGTCCGCCGTCCCGGAATAGAACTGGGCCGCGGTGCGCCCGTGCAGTGCCACCGCGGCGACGCCGGCGTCCCGCGCGATCCGGCCGGCGTCGAGGTAGGTCAGGTGGTCCTCGTCGATGCCTTTGCGCATCTTCACGGTCAGCGGGAGGCCGCCCCGGTCCGCCTCGCGGACCGCGGTGGTGACGATCTGCGTGAACAGGTCCGTCTTCCAGGGCAGGGCCGAGCCGCCTCCGCGCTTGGTGACCTTCGGGACCGGGCAGCCGAAGTTGAGGTCGATGTGGTCGGCAAGGTCTTCCTCGACGAGCATGCGGACGGCCTGGCCCACGGTGACGGGATCCACCCCGTAGAGCTGCACCGAGCGGACGGCCTCATCGTCGTCGTGCCTGATCATGCGCAGGGACTCGGGGTGCCGCTCGACGAGTGCCCGCGAGGTGACCATCTCCGCGACGTACAGCCCCCCGCCGAACTCGCGGCACAGGCGCCGGAAGGCCGTGTTCGTGATGCCCGCCATCGGCGCGAGCACCACGGGGGTGTCGACGGTGAGGCGCCCCAGGTGCAGGGGCGGCAGCTCGAGTCGAACGGGTTCGGCTGGGGCACCCGAGGGGGTTCCGGGAAGGACGGTTGGCACAGCAGTCACCCCTCCATTGTGTCAAAGCGATGCAAAACGCCGGCGCACCCGCTCTGGGCGCGGGCGGCGTGCCCCCTCTCACGCGACCGCCCTGCCGTCCTGTGAGCCGTCCTGTCCGCCGAGGAGGCGGACCAGTTCCGCGGGCGCGGAGACGACGACCGCGCCGTCCTCCCATGCCGTTGCCTGCTGCATGGGGGCGCCCGGGCGCCACCAGTAGACGTGCGGACTCAGCGGCGCCACCTCGTCCTGGGCGAGGACGGCGTTGAGTTCGAGCATCGAACGGATGCCCTCGCTCGAGACGCTGTCCTCGGTCACGGTGAAGGCGATCATCCTCAGCGCCGGAACGCTGAAGAGGACCCCGAGGGGGCCGGGCTCGATCCCGAAGTGGTCCATGAGCCGCTCCGGATAGGCCATCCACGATGCCTGGCGCGGATGATCGGACTCGAGCAGCAGAACGGCCGTGCCCTCGCGGACGACGGCCTCTCCCCTCCCGAGGCCCGCTGCGAAGAGGTTGGACTCCGCGGCCGCCCAGGCCGCGTCGGGGGCGCCCGCCTTGGCGAGGTGGTCGTCGGCGAGGTAGAGGGAGGCCTGGTCGTGGCGGAGGGCCAGAATCAGCGGCAGCCCTCCCACGTGGCGGGCGTACGTGTGGGCCTCGGCGAGCTGGCCCGGCGGCATCCGCTCTGGCGCCACGAAGCGGGGGAAGAGCCGTTCGCGCAGAGCCTGCCCCGCGTACCCGAGGCCGCCGCGGGTTCGGCAGCCGTGGACGGCGACGTCGAGGATCTGGGTGACGACGGCCGCGACCATGGCGCCCCACTCCGCTTCGGGAAGACGCCCTGCCTCGCGGGCGATGGTCGAGAACCCCAGCTGTGCGCCCGGGCCCGTGAAGGGGCCTCCCGTCACGGCCAGGTGCGTCCCGCAGTCCTTGGCCCGGTACCCGCGGCTGCGGACGGCCTCTGCCGCGTGGGCTGTAAGGGCGTCGGCCTGGCGCTGGCTGAACTCGGGCAGATGCGGGTCCCGAGGTCCACCCTGCCCGCTCGGGCCCGAGGGTCCAGGTAGCCCGCCGGGGCCAGCAGGCAGCGTCCTCCCGCCTCTGCGTGTGCGATTGCGCTGTGCCTTGGCCATGCCAACCCCCGGGTTCCCTGGTGTCCGGTGCCCCTTCGGCACCTGGTTCCCGACGCTACGGAGCTGGCGGCCCGGCCGGAACCGAGAAGAGGCCCTATGTGGACAAGCCGCCAGCGAGCCGCCTGCCAGCAACGCAGCCCCCGTCGGAGGCTCTGCCGCCTGTAGGGTGGGCGCCATGGCGACACCTCGCGTTCCGGGCCGCCCGCGGCTCCCGGATCAGGCGCGCCGTCTCCGGCCGGACAACTTCTGGCTTTACGATCTGGCCCGCCTGGCGTTCACCGCCCTGCGGGACCTGTTTCGGGTCGACGTCGTCTCCACGGGCCACGACGCCGTCCCTGAGGGGCAGGTTGTCCTCACCATCACGCACTTCGGGTATCTCGACTTCGTTCCCGTCGCCCTGCTGTGGTGGGAGCTCCGGCGGGACAGGCTGCGGTTCCTCGTGGGCCCCCGCCCCTATCGCAGCCGTCTGCTGGGCGCAGCGATCAATGCCTGCGGAGGGCTCGCCGTCGTGGGCAAGCCGAACCACGCGAGCCTCCACGCCTCCCTGAGGACCCTGGACGCGGGCTGGAGCGTTGCCCTCTTCCCCGAGGCCGGGGTGAGCCGGAGCTTCACCGTGCGCGCCTGCCATACCGGTGCGGTGCGGATGGCCCTCGAGACCGGCGTCCCCCTCGTGCCCGTGGCGGTCTGGGGCGGCCACCGCATCATGACCCGGGGCCATGGGGCCAGGGCGAGGCGGGGGGCGGGCTCGCTCAGGGCCTTGTGGCAGGCTCCGGTCCGGATCCACTTCGGCGCCCCCGTGGACGTGGCCGGCACCACCGGCCCCGAGGACGCCGGACGGCGACTCCAGACGGCCCTCCAGTCCGCCGCCGACGTCGCGGTGCTCGACTTCCCGCTGGGCCACCCCGCCGGGGCGTGGTGGGTGCCGGCGAAATTCGGCGGAGGGGCTCCGACCGAGGCCGAGCGCGACATCTGGGATGCTCGCGACGTCATGAACGGGCTGCGTCCCGACCGCGACAAGATGTAAGTCGCCCGGGGCCGGGAGCCGGCGGTCAGTCCCCGACGGTGAGGGTCTCGGGCCCCACCTGCTCTGCCGTGCCCGTCTCGAGCAGCGGATCGACCGCGGCCCGCACGGCGGCCATGGAGTCGTCGACTTCGAGCCGCACCGGATGCTGGTAGGCCACGAGCGCGAGGAGGCCGCGCACCGCGTCCTGGGCGTCGGCCCGGTCGAGACGGACCTCGTGGCCGAGCAGCACTTCGCTCGGCTGTTCGGCGGCGGCGCTCGCCGGGCCGGCATAGCTCACCGCGAAGGCCCGCAGCCGGCCCTTCTTCGACGGCGCGACCCCGGCGCCGAACGCGCTCACGGCCGGGGCTCGCAGCACGACGGCGCCGTGGGCCCCCGCGGCGTCAGAGAGGAAGAGCTGCTGGGCACGGCCCACGCTGAGCGCAGCCGGCGGGTCCCACTCGTGCACCGCGGCATAGTAGCGGCCGACGGCGTCGCTCAGCTCGACCGAGCCGGTCGCCAGATCCTCGACGAGCGGGGAAGTGTCATCGCCCAGCCCGGTCTCCGCCGCCGGCCCGTCGCCGAAGACGGGGAGCTTGAGCGCCCCCGGCCGCACGACGACCTCGCGGGAGCGCTGGAGCAGGCCGAACCCGCTGGCCTCGGCGAACGCCGCCCCCGCGCTCCCGGCCTCGACCTTCGAGCGCAGGCGCGGGACCCCTCCGCCCGCGGCCGCGGCGATGCGGGCGGGCACGTCGGCGGTGCGCTCACGCAGGCGCCGCAGGAGCTCGGTCCCGATGCCTGCCCGACGATGGTCCCGGGCAACCTCGACGTACACCCACAGCCGCGCCGGATGGAGCGCCGCCTCGTAGACGACGCCGGCCGCCACGGGAATGCCCTGGTCCTCCGCCACGATGCAGCGGCGCCATGCGGCGGCAGGCGACGGCGCGGCGTCGTCCGCACCGTCCGAGTCCGGCGCGAAGGCACCGCGGAACTGCGCCGGCGACGCGCCCTCGGCGTCGCCCCACAGCTGCAGCAGGGTGCGGTCGTCGCCCTCGCGCCAGGGCCGGTAGGTCAGCTGTGCCACGCCCGGGTCACTTCCCGAGCCGCTCGAACAGGTAGCCGGTCACCTTGTCGAGGGAGACCCGCTCCTGGCTCATCGAGTCGCGCTCGCGGATGGTCACGGCCTGGTCCTCGAGGGTGTCGAAGTCCACGGTGATGCAGAACGGGGTGCCGATCTCGTCCTGGCGACGGTAGCGGCGGCCGATCGCGCCGGCGTCGTCGAACTCGATGTTCCAGTGCCGCCGCAGCTCGGCGCCGAGGTCGCGGGCCTTGGGCGAGAGGTCCTCGTTGCGCGAGAGCGGGAGGACGGCGGCCTTGACGGGGGCCAGGCGCGGATCGAGGCGCAGGACCGTGCGCTTGTCCACGCCGCCCTTCGTGTTGGGCGCCTCGTCCTCGGTGAAGGCGTCGACGAGGAAGGCCATCATGGACCGGGTGAGGCCGAACGAGGGCTCGATCACGTACGGCGTGTAGCGCTCATTGGTGGCCTGGTTGAAGTAGGCGAGCTCGTGGCCGGAGGCCTTCGAATGGCTCGAGAGGTCGAAGTCCGTGCGGTTCGCGACGCCCATGAGCTCGCCCCACTCGTTGCCCTGGAAGCCGAAGCGGTACTCGATGTCGATCGTGCCCGCCGAGTAGTGGGCGCGCTCGTCCTCGGGGACGTCGAACTGGCGCATGTTCTCGGGGTTGATGCCGAGGTCGATGAACCAGTTCCAGCAGGCGTCGACCCAGTGCTTGAACCACGCGTCGGCGTCAGCCGGCGCGGTGAAGTACTCGATCTCCATCTGCTCGAACTCGCGCGTGCGGAAGATGAAGTTGCCGGGGGTGATCTCGTTGCGGAAGGCCTTGCCGATCTGGCCGATGCCGAACGGCGGCTTCTTCCGGGAGGTCGTGACGACGTTGTTGAAGTTGACGAAGATGCCCTGCGCCGTCTCGGGGCGCATGTAGTGCAGGCCCTCGGCGTTGTCGACCGGGCCCAGGAAGGTCTTCATCAGGCCGGAGAACATCTGCGGCTCGGTCCACTTCCCGGCGGTGCCGCAGTTCGGGCACGTGATGGAGTCCATGCCCTCCTCGGGCGCGCGGCCCTTCTTGGCCTCGTACGCCTCGATGAGGTGGTCCTGGCGGAAGCGGTGGTGGCACTGGAGGCACTCGACGAGCGGATCGGTGAACGTCGCGACGTGGCCCGAGGCCTCCCAGACCTGCTTGGGCAGGATCACCGAGGAGTCGAGCCCGACCATGTCCTCGCGGCCGCGGACGAAGGTCTGCCACCACTGCTCCTTGATGTTCTCCTTGAGCTCGACGCCGAGTGGACCGTAGTCCCACGCCGAGCGGGACCCTCCGTAGATCTCACCCGCCTGGTAGACGAATCCGCGGCGCTTGGCCAGGGAGACAATCGAGTCCAGTGCGGTCTTGGGTGCCAAGGGGAATCCTCCGAGAGTGCTCAGGCCGCTGGGTGCGGTCCGTCGGGTGTGTGCCTCCAAGACTACCGGCGGAACTGGCGCCGGTCCCACGGGAGGGTCGCCACGACCATGGCCCCGAGCGTGGCGAGGGTGCCGACCACGGTCGGAAGGGCAACCACACTGCCCGGCACCGGGGCCGCAGCATCGAGGGCGAGCGAGCCGAGGAGCTGGCCGCCGATCATGCCCAGGCCGGTGAGGAGCACGCCGAGGTGCCGAACGAGCACGGCGGCCGCGCCGATGAACACGACTCCGAGCACGCCTCCGGTGTAGTACCACCAGTCCCCCGGGAAGTCCCCGGGCAGCGGCCGGCCAGGGCCCGAGGCGGCGAGCTTGACACCCCAGGCGAGCGCGAGGCCCACGATTCCCGAGACGAAGTTCATGAGCGTGGCCGCGAGGGGACTGCCGTACGCGCGGGCGCTTGCGCCGTTCATGGCCGATTGGAAGCTCTGCCCGAAGCCTGCCGCCGCCGGGAGGACGATGACCGCGAGGAGCGCGGCGGGATCGGCGACCGAGAGCTTGGGCGCCACGGTGTACGCGACTGAGGCGAGCGTGAGGACCGTGGCAAGGAGACGGATTCCGGTGACCGGGCGCCTCCGCCCCTGCGCGAAGCCCACCCGGTCCACGAGCAGACCGCTGATGGTCTGGCCGGTGACCGCGGCGATGGTGAACACGGCGATGCCCAGGATTCCCACGGTGAAGGTCTGGGCGACGACGAACAGCGCCCCGAACAGGCCCGCGCCGAGGTACCACCAGGGGACGCGGCCCCCACGCAGCGAAGGCACGATCTCGCTCAGGCCCGCCCGGCCGGACGGGAGTGCCAGGGCGATGCCGATCAAGAGGACGAGCCCGGTGGAGAAGCTCGCGAGCGCCGCCTCGAGCCCGTCGCCGACCCTGAGGCCGAGGGCGCCGTTGACGCGCCCCTGGGCCGGGATGGCGATGCCTGCCAGGACGGCCGCTGCGAGCCACACGGGCAGGGGCGCGCGGGGGCATCAGTCATCCGCCTAGCCTAGAGTTGCAGCATGACGCGCCGCGAATCCTCCCGTGCCACCGGCCAGCCCCCGTCCCAGGGCAGCGGCGCCGAGGAGACCGTCGAGATCCGCGAGGGGACGATCCGGCTCGGACAGCTCCTCAAGCTCGCCTCGCTCGTCGAGGACGGCGTCGAGGCCGCAGAGCTCATCCGCCACGGCCTGGTGAAGGTCAACGGGGAGATCGAGGAGCGCCGCGGGCGGCAGCTGGGGGTCGGCGACTCGGTCGAGGTCAACGGCCAGCGCGTCCGCCTCGTGCCGCAGTCCTGACCGGAGCGCCTGGCCCGGCCGGAGCGCCGGCCCGGCCTGAGCGCGAGGCTGGGCAGCCGCCCGAGGCGGGCAGCCGCCGTCGCGCCCCGCGGGGCTCAGCCCTTGAGGACCGAGAGCTCGAGGAACTCCTTCACGTGGGCGATCTCGGGCGCGCTGACGCTGTGCCCGATTCCCGGGTACGTGACCTTGGTCAGCTGCACGTGGCTGCGCACCCAGCCCATCGTGTACTCGACCTTGTCCTGCGTGATGACGGGGTCGGCCTGGTCGCGGCCCCAGAACATGGGGAGCGTCCCGTCGAGGTCCCCGTCGAGGAAGTAGCCGTAGTCCTCCGCCGGGGCGCCGGCTGAGGACGGATCGACAGCGAAGCCGGACAGGCCCACCACGGCCGCGAAGTCGTGCGGGCGGCGCCGCACGAGGGAGGTCGCCATGGCCATCCCCATCGAGAAGCCGAGCACGGTCACGGAGCTGTGCCGGCCGCGCACGTCATCCAGCCAGGCGAGGACGTACTCGGTGGCGGCCTCGACGGCGTCCATGGTGAAGTCCTGCGCGGCCATGAGCGGGAACCACTGGTACGCCCCGGGGGCCAGCTCCTGCGGCGCGCGCAGCGAGGCGACGGTGAACTGCGCGGGGACGTAGGGGGCGAGGCCCATGAGGTCGGCCTCGTTGGAGCCGTAGCCGTGGAGCAGCACGAGGAGCGGCGTGCCCTCCCGGTCCTCCTCGGGGCGGTTCCACAGGGCGACGTGCTCGGGGTAGTGGGCGGGGAAGGCGGCGCGCCGGGCGTCGGCAGGGGCATCAGTCATGTCCCCATTGTGACACATAGTTGAAGCATCAACTATTCTCGCCGAGCGCGGCACTGCCTATCTGAAAGACCGTTCAGGTTACTTGCGCGGCATAATTGCAGCCATGACCGTCGAACGCGAGGCCCCAGCAGAAATCGGTCTCCCGGAGGGGCGCCGGCACCCGTGGCACCGGTACGTGGCGCTCGGGGACTCCTTCACCGAGGGGATCGGCGATCCCGATCCGCAGAACCCGGGGCGCCACCGCGGCTGGGCGGACCGGCTGGCCGAGGAGCTCTCGCACGGCACCGAGGATTTCGCGTACGCGAACCTTGCGATCCGGGGGCGCCTCCTGGGCCGCATCCTGGACGAGCAGCTCGAGCCGGCCCTCGAGCTCCGACCGGACCTCGTGTCGGTCTCGGCTGGCGGCAACGACCTGCTGCGGCCGGGGAGCGATCCCGATGCCCTCGCGCTCCGGCTCGACTCCGCCGTGGGACGCCTCGCCGACGCGGGCGCCACGGTGCTCCTCTTCAACGGCCCGGACATCGGCTCGACCCCCGTGCTCTCGGCCATCCGCGGCAAGGTCGCCATCTACAACGAGAACCTGCGTGTGGTTGCGGCGCGGCACGACGCCGTCGTGGCCGACATGTGGGGCCTGCGCCAGCTCTCCGATCCGCGCATGTGGGACACCGACCGGCTGCACTTCTCCCCACTCGGCCACCACACCATCGCGATCATGGCCCTCGAGACCCTCAATGTCCGCCACGGCCTCGAGCCGATGGACCCGAGCCCGACTCCCGTGCGCACCTGGCGTACGGCCCGGACCGAGGACCTTGTCTGGGCGCGGGAGTACTTCGTCCCGTGGGTGATCCGGAGGCTGCGGCACAAGTCGAGCGGGGACGGCATCTCGGCGAAGCGGCCGACGGCGGGGCCCGTCTTCGGCGCGGGAGCTCCCCTCGGCTCGGGCGAACCGAGCTGACCCGAGCCGCGCGCGGGGATCTGCCCAGACGGCCCACAGCTGGCCCTCAGGTGGCGGCGTAGGCTGGTGGCATGAGTGGGAACTGGATCTTCTGGGTCGTCATCTTCTGGTGGGTGATCCCCATGGTGATGCGGAAGATGCGCCAGCCCGGACCCGGGACGGGGCGCCCGCCGTACCCCCGGGACCGCGGGGACCAGTACGGCCGGGACCAGTACGGCCAGTATCCGCAGTATCCGCAGCCCGGCCAGTACCCCCAGTCTCCCCAGGGTGGCCAGTCTCCCCAGGGCGCCCAGCATCCCCAGGGCGCCCAGTATCCCCAGGGCGGCCAGTACCCGCAGGGCGGGATTCCGGAGGGCCAGAGCCCGGCCCGGCCGGACGTGCCGTGGTGGCAGCAGCCCCTGCCCCCCGGTTTCCCCGGCCAGCCGACACAGCAGTCACAGCCTGCTCCGCAGGCACAGCCCAACCCGCAGGCACAGTCCACCCCGCAGGGCCAGGCCGGAGCCCCGGCTCGGCCGGCTCGGCCGGCGGCAACGGCATCGGTGGAGCCCGGGGCGCCGGATGATGCGCCGCAGGGCTACCGCGCCAAGAAGCTCGCGGAGCTCGACCGGCAGTTCTCCGAGCAGAAGATCTCGCTCGAGGAGTACATGAAGGCGCGCAACGAGGTCATGCGCGGCTGAGAGGTCATGCGCGGCTGACGCGTCGCAGCAGGAGCGCCTGGACGGGGCACAGGTCCACCGCGTCCTGGGCGGCCCCGCCCAGTGCGCCGGGGACCGGCACGTCGCGCCCTCCGCGGCCCACGGGGTAGCCCCAGTCGTCGCGGACGAGGAGTTCGGGGAGGAGCTCCGTGCAGAGCCCCCGCCCCTCGCAGCGGGTGAAGTCGATGTGCAGCTCGAGCTGCGTGCGGCTCATCGCTGCCACCCCTGGACGCAGGCCCCGCCGAGGTGCGCGTGGACCTCGTCGCGGAAGACCGACAGGGTGCTCCGGACGAATCCGGCGGCCCCGTCGGGGTGCCGGCAGGCGCCGCGGCCGGTGACGAGGCCCGCGAGCCGCTCGGCCTCCGAGGCGAGCCACGGGGTGCGCTCGCCCGCGGCGATCCGCTCCACGACGGCAGCCATGGCGGGCAGGCCGAACATGCAGGGGCCGCACTGCTGCGCCGAGCTGTCGGCGAGGTAGCGCGCGATCGGCGCCGCGGCCGTCAGGCCGCACCGCCCCTTCGCGACTGCGAGGAGCACCCCCGCGCCCGGGCGGCCGCCGTAGCGGGCGAGGCCCGCCGCCGTCATGGGTCGGTCGAAGCCGCCGGCGGGGACCCACGCGCCGTGGAACCCGCCCACGAGGACGGCGGCGGTGGACGCGGCGTCCACTCCCCCGGCCTGGAGGATCTCGCGGACGGTCGCGCCGCCGGGGACCTCGAGCACCGCGTCGGCGGGCACATCGCCTGCCAGGCTCACGAGCCTCGTGCCGGGGTCTTCCCGGGTGCCGGTGCTGCGGAACCAGGCGGACCCGTAGCGGGCCACGAGGGCGAGCTGCGCAAGGGTCTCGATGTTGTGCAGGAGCGTGGGCTGCCCGCGGTATCCGCTGGTGCTCAGGCGCACGGTCGTGTCCCGCGGGAGGGCAGGGCCGCCCTCGAGGGCGGAGACCACCGCCGTGGCCTCGCCGGAGATGAACGTCCGCGGGGCCTCGACGAGCCGGACGCGGCGGGCGTCCCGGCGTTCCGCCACGGCCTCGGCCACGGCCGCGAGCGCGTCCGCGGGGGCATAGACGAACAGCTGCGAGGCGCCCAGCGCCTCCCCGGCGTCGAGGAGGCCGTCGAGCACGAGGTGCGGGGCCCGGCGCAGGAGTGCGGCGTCCTTGCGGCTCACGGGCTCGCCTTCGGCGCCGTTGGCGATGACCACGGGCCGGCGCCCGCTGATGGAGGAGAGCTTGCGCCAGGCGGGGAAGCCCGCTCCGCCGCGGCCGGCAAGGCCGGAGGCCTCGAGCTCGGTGAGCAGTGCCTCGCGGGTCCAGTCGTCGCGGCGCGCGCCGTAGGCCGCCTCGTGGGCCGCCCTGCCGGGGCCGGCTGCGGCAAAGAGCCGGCCGGTGCCGAGGGCGGGGAGTCTGATGTCCGTCTCGGTTGTCGCTTCCATGGAGTGGGCCGTTCCTCTCAGGCTCGCCCGAGCCGCGCCGCGGACGTTTCGGCGAATCCCGCGCTCAGGCGCCAGACGACGGCACAGGCCACGGCGCCGGCGCAGCCCCACGCGTAGGCCTGGAACCACAGGTCCACCGCGTTGGTGCCGGTGCCGAGGGCGTGCGCGAGGCCGATCGGCCACATGCCGTACGCCGCCCAGTGGATGGTCCTGAACACCCGCTGGCCGAGGCGCTGGCGCAGCAGCCCCGTCACCACGAGGGCGAGCACGAGGTCGAGTGCCACCGTCCCGAGGCCTACCCAGAAGGGGTTCCAGGCGGCGATGAACGGGACCACCACATCGGGGAGTGCGAGCTTGGCGTGCGGATCGAGCATGAGGGTGCCCACGTGCAGGGCCAGGAAGACCACGGCGGTGAGGGCGGTGCTGCGGTGGACGAGCGCGACGGAGAAGCGGGGCAGCCCGAGGAGCGGGCGCCCCGACCGGCTCACGATCCCGAGCACGAGCACCAGGGTGAAGAGGCCGAGCGAGACGATCCCGCCGGCCCGTCCGATGGCCCACATGATCTCGTTCATCCGCGCGCCCCCGCTGCGAGGGGCGCGTCGGCCCCGGTGCGCGGCGCGGGCCAGCCGCCGAGCTCGATCACGCCGCCGTCGTCCCTGACGAGGCGCGCGGGGAATCCCGACTCGCGCAGCCGCGCGACCGCCGCGGGTCCGCGCACGATCGCGGCGGTGCTGGCCATGTTCGCGCTCAGGCAGTCGGGGGCCGCGACGGTGACGCTGCGCCAGGTCGCGGGAGCGGGCAGCGCCGTCCAGGGGTCGAGGATGTGGTGCACCGAGGCCCCGCGGCGGCGCTTCTGGGTGCTCGACGTGGCCATGGCCCACCCGCCCGTCAGCCGGACCTGGGTCGCGGGATCGCCGGGGAGGTCCTGGACGAGGATCTCCCACGCGTCGTCGCCGGCCGTGGCGATGTCGCCGCCGAGCGAGACGAGGACGGAGGTGCCGAGCTCGTCGCGGAGGCCGCGGGCGGCGAGGTCTGCGGCGGCGGCCTTCGCCGTCGCGCCGAGATCGAGGACGACGCCGCGCGGCAGCGTCAGCTCGTTGCCCTCCAGGCTGATGCCGCGCCAGCTCTCGGCCGGCCGGAGGACGGGGGCCTCCGGGGCCGCGTCCTCCTCCAGCGGGCCGAACCCCAAGGAGGTGAGCTCGCGCCCGAGGGTCGGGACGACGTCGCCCCCGCTGCGTTCGGCGACGTCGAGCGCAGCGCGGATCAGGTGCGCGAGCAGCGGGCTCACCGTGCCGCCGCCGGAGCGCTGGAGCACGGCGAGCTCGGAGTCGGCGCGGTAGCTGCTGGCCGCCTGGTCGACGCGGCGCAGGAGTGCCGTGACGCTGGCGAGGGCGGCGGGGAGGGCCGAGGAGTCCGCGACGGCCACCCGGCAGTCGCAGGTGAACGCCTCGAAGTCGGCGTGGGCCGCCATCTCAGGACCCTGAGGACTGGCCCATGGGGCCCCCGCCCTGGGACGGCGCAAGGCCCTGCGTGCCGGACTGGTACTGCTGGTAGCGGCTGTGGCGCGTGCCGCCGTTGTCCAGCGGGGCGCTGTTGGTCCCGCTGCCGTCCTGCCCCGACACCCCGCTCTGGCCGGAGTCGTCCGAGGAGCCGGGGGTCGTGACGTTCTGGACAACGGCCGGGACGTACACGGCGGCAGCGATCGCGCCGACGCCGAAGACGCCGGTGGCGCCGACGGCCACAGCGGCCAGGCGCGCCCGGCGCCGGCCCGTTTCGCGGATGCTCTCACCCATCTGGTCCTCCTCTGGTCTTCTTCCAGCATGGAGGACGCACTTGTAGCTTGGGCGGGAGGAAGCTGTGTGATTCCTGTGCCTCCGCCGATGGGGTGCGCCCGTGGGCTGCGGGGCGCCCCGGCGGGCTCAGAGCGTGAAGACGCGCCGGCGCAGTTCCGCGCCGAGCTGGCCGATCTCCGTCAGGAAGCCGTCGTGGCCGATCTTCGCATCGATCGAGTGCACCGGGACCTCGCCGGGCAGGGCGCGCGCGAGCTCATCGCTCTGCTCCGGGAAGTAGAGCCGGTCGGAGTTCACCGAGGCCAGGAAGAACTCGGCCCTGGCCCCCGCGAGGGCGCGCTGCATCCCGCCGCGGCCGCGGCCGACGTCGTGGCTCATGAGCGCCTCGGTGAGCGCCACGTAGCTGTTGGCGTCGAAGCGGCCCACGAGCTTGTCCGCCTGGTGGTCGAGGTAGCTCTCCACCTGGTAGCGCCCCCGCTCTGCCGCGCCGCCGGGCGCCTCGAGCGGATTCTCGGCGCCCTGGCCGCGGCGGCCGAACCGGAAGTTCAGCTCGGCCTCGGACCGGTAGGAGATGTGGGCGATGCGCCGGGCCAGGCCGAGGCCTGCCACCGGTTCGGGGCCGCCGTAGTAGTCGCCGCCGCGGTACGCCGGATCCTGGCGGATGGCGAGGAGCTGGGCCTGCGCGAGTGCGATCTGCTCGGCAGTGGAGTACCCCCCGATGGCGACGACGACGCAGTGCCGCACCCGATCGGGGTACATGGCGGCCCACTCGAGGGCCCGGGCACCGCCCATGGACCCGCCCAGCACGGCGTGCCACCGCCGGACCCCGAGCCGGTCGGCGAGCCGGGCTTCGGCGCGGACCGAGTCGCGGATCGTCACGAACGGGAACCGCGACCCCCACGGGACGCCCTCGGGGTCGAGGCTGCTGGGCCCGGTGCTGCCGTAGCAGCCGCCGAGCATGTTGGCCGCGACGACGAAGTACTTCTCGGTGTCCACCGGCTTGCCCGGCCCCACGAGCGCGTCCCACCAGCCGGGTTCGGCCCCGTGGCCCTGGGCCACGTGCGTGTCTCCGGTGAGGGCGTGCTGGATCAGGACGGCGTTGGAGGCGTCCGCGTCGAGCGTGCCCCACGTCTCGTAGGAGAGCTCGACCTCGGGCAGCGCGCCGCCGGCCTCGAGCTGGAGGGCCCCCACGCCGGCGGTGAGCACGACGCCGTCCTGCCGCGGCGCCGTCGTGCGCTCGCCGCGGCGCGCGGCAGCTGAGCCGGGCACGCCCGGGCGGTCGAGGAGCGTCACGCGACGGGCTCCGCGACGGCCTCCCCCTGCCGGGCGCCGGCCTGGGACTGCCCAACGGCCCCGGCGGCGGCGAAGCCCGCCTCGAGGTCGGCGAGGATGTCGTCGATGGCCTCGAGCCCGACAGCGAGGCGCACCAGGCCGGGGGTGACGCCCGCGGCCCGCTGCTGCTCCGCGGTCAGCTGGGCGTGGGTGGTGGAGGCCGGGTGGATCACGAGCGAGCGGACGTCGCCGATGTTGGCCACGTGCGAGTGCAGCGACAGGGCGTCGACGAAGGCCGCTCCCGCCGCGGCGGGGTCCGCGCCGTCGTTCACGGCGAGCTCGAAGGACACGATCGCGCCGGTGCCCTTCGGGGCGTACTTCTTCCCGAGCGCGTGCCACGGGCTCGAGGCCAGGCCCGCGTAGGCGACCGACTCGACGTCGGCCCTTGCCTCGAGCCAGCGCGCGACCTTCTGGGCGTTCTCGACGTGGCGCTCGACGCGCAGCGAGAGGGTCTCGAGGCCCTGGGCGATGAGGAAGGCGTTGAACGGGGAGACCGCGGAGCCGAGGTCGCGGAGCAGCTGGACCCGCGCCTTGAGGATGTACGCGAGGTTGGCCCCGAGGGCGCCGCCGACGCCGAGGTCGCGGGCGAACACGAGCCCGTTGTAGCTCTCGTCCGGCGTGTTGAAGCCCGGGAAGCGCTCGGGGTCCTGGGCGAAGTCGAAGCTGCCGCCGTCCACGATCACGCCCGCGATCGCGGAGCCGTGGCCGCCGAGGTACTTGGTGGCCGAGTGGACCACGACGTCGGCGCCGTGCTCGAGCGGGCGCACGAGGTACGGCGTCGCCACGGTGTTGTCGATGATGAGCGGCACCCCGGCCGCGTGCGCGGCACCGGCGACGGCCTCGATGTCGAGGACGTTCTGCCGCGGGTTGGAGATCGACTCGGCGAAGAACGCCTTCGTGGTCGGCCGGACCGCGGCCTTCCACTCGTCCAGGCTGTCCGGGTCCTCGACGAACGTGACCTCGATGCCGAACTTGGCGAACGTGTGCTTGAGCAGGTTGTACGTGCCGCCGTACAGGCTCGCGCTCGCCACCACGTGGTCGCCCGCCTCGGCGACGTTGAGGAGCGAGTAGGTGGTGGCCGCCTGGCCCGAGGAGAGCAGGAGCGCGGCGACGCCGCCCTCGAGGCTCGCGATGCGCTGCTCGACCGCGTCCTGGGTCGGGTTGCCGATGCGCGTGTAGATGGGGGCGAGCTCGGCGAGGGCGAAGCGGTTCGCGGCGCTCTCGGCGCTCGGGAACACGAACGAGGTGGTCTGGTAGATCGGCAGGGCCCGGGCTCCGGTCTCGGCGTCCGGGGTCTGACCGACGTGGATCTGGCGGGTCTCGAAGGACCACTGGGGGTTGCTGGACATAGCAAGCTCCTTTGCGCTGCGCTTGACCGGCGGCTCTCGCCGGCCCAGGTCTTCACCCGGGGCACCCCACCGCGGCGGAGGGTTGCCGGCCAGCGAACCGGGGTTTGGCGCTGGCACTCATGACCTATGGCACGAGTGTAGGGGCGCCTGAGAGGGGGCCCGAAGACTGTGACCGTCTGTGACTTCCCGCCGCCTAGGGCCCCGAACGTCCCCGGTCTGCGGGGTCTGCGGCGGCCCCTCAGCCCTCCATGAGGCGGCGGCGGTGCCGCAGTTCCTTCACCCACGCGCGGGTGACGGCGGCCGCGAACGGCGAGGGGCCGCCGTCGGCCGCCTGCAGGTCCGCCACGAGCGGGCCGGCCGCCCGCAGGGCGACGGCGAGCACCCCCTCCGCCGCGCGGGCCGGGAGCCCGAGCTCGTGCGCCCAGGCGAGGAAGTGGCGCCGGGAAATCCCCGTGCGCTTGCCTCCCAGCGGCAGGGCGAGCGACTTGTCCCCGTAGGGCACGGTCGAGGGGATGTCGTAGACGGGGGCGACCGCCCACTCCCCCGGCACCGCGAGCCCGCGGACCACCGAGACGTTCTTGGCGTGCAGGTCGCCGTTGCCGGTGAGCCACGCGAAGGCGCCCTGGAGGGCGAGGCTCCGCAGCGCCGGCAGCGGCGCGGCGCAGTGGGCGGCCACCACGCTGCAGAGCTCCTCGTAGCTCACGTTGTACTTGTCCGCGGGGTACAGGCCGAGAAGCTGGGAGCCGTCCTCGACCGCCAGGCGGAGGACGCCGGCCCCCGCCGCGCCCGCCTCGCGGGGCGGCCGGTCGAAGCGCTCGACGAGCAGCCCGGCCCTCCCCGCGACGTCGTGCACGAGCCTGACCGGGCTCACCGGGATCCGCAGCCTCACCGCATAGCGGTACATGAGGTGCTCGTTCTCGACCACGTGCGGGAACTCGGGGGCGTTGAGCTTGAGGATGTAGCTGCGCCCGGACTGGGCCGCGGGCACCGAGATCATCCCCGCGCTGACCTTGTCCTGCACGCCGGCGAGCGCCTTGGGGTCCACGAGGTTCGGATCGTCCAGGAGGCGGGCGAAGTCCGGGGTGCGGCGCGGGTCCAGCACCACCGCCTGCTCCTCGGGACGGCCGCGTGTGCTGTCCGGGGCGCCTGTGCCCTCCGGGGTGCCTGTGCCGTCCGGAATGCCGGGGCCCGTGGCGGCGCCCACGCCGGGGAGCGGCTCGCCATGGGGGACGATCTGCACGTCTCCCACGGGGTCCGCGCCGGCGGCCATGAGGAGCCCGAGCTCGTCGTCGGCGCTGGTCTTGACCGCGCGGCGCAGCGAGGCAAGGCGCCGGCCCTCCGGCAGGAGACCGGTGAAGAACGGCGGCACGGCGCCGGCGCCGGTCACGACCGGGCGGCCCGTGAGCGGCAGGGTGCTCGCGACCGGCTCGCCGCCGGAGAGGACGTAGCCGGGCAGGTAGGCGAAGCGGGTCCCCCCTCGAAGCGCTCGATCCGGGCAGCGAGGAAGCCCGCCTTGTAGACGTCGGCGATGCGGTGCCGGGTCACGGGGCCCCGCCCCGGCCGGCGAGGCGCAGCTCGAGCCCGAGCGCGTCGAGGACCGCTTCGAGGGCGTCGAGCTGGACGCTGGCCTTGGCCTGCTCGACGAAGCGGACGAACCGCTCGCTCACGCCGGCGAGTTCCGCGAGGTCCTGCTGTGTCAGTCCGAGCGCCCGACGGCGGGCCCTCACCTCACCGGCGACCGTCCTGCTGAGCTTGCCCACACGCCTCCCCCGCTCCCCGCCCGACCCCATCCGGGCTCCGCGCCGCGACGGAAGTACCGGCACGAACGTTCCGCTGTCCAGCTTGCGCGGGCCCGCGGTGTGAGTCAAGCCACAGCGACGACCTGGAACCGGCACGATCGTGCCGCCGCTGGCCCCGGGCCGGCGGAGCACGGGTTCTTAGAACCGTCTTAGACCGCCGGCCCCATGATGGGGCCATGACGACCTCCCACGACGCGTCTCCCCGGCCGAGCGCCTGGGCCGACCTCCCGGCCCGCAGCCGGCTCCTCCACCTGCCCACGCTCAAGCACTGGATCCTCGTGCCCCTCGCGATGAGCGTCGTGGTGCTGGCCCTGGGCTTCGCCGCCACCACGAGCGCCTACACCAACGCCGAATTCAACGTCGACGCGTGGATGAGCCTGCACCATGTGCCGTGGATGGACACCGTCTCCCTGGCCCTCGAGCAGATCCTCGGCCCCAAGGGCGCCATCGTGATCCTCGTCGTAGTGCTCGCGGCTCTGTGGTTCGTGCGGCGCACCCCGGTGGACGCCCTCGCCGTCGTCGGCATCACGGGCTTCGGCTGGGTCTACAGCCTGATCTTCAAGTACGCGGTGCACCGCCAGCGGCCCGACCAGGGCCTCCTCGCGCACCCCATCTCCAATGCCATGGACCCCAACAGCTTCCCGAGCGGCCACGTCTGCTTCGCCGTCTCGCTCACCATCGCGCTGTACTTCCTCCTGAGGCACACGCGCTGGGGGGTCTGGGTGCTCGTCGTCGGGTTCGCGGCGTCCGTCTTCGTTGCGTGGACCCGCGTCTACGTGGGTATGCACTACCCGATGGACGTCCTCGTCTCCTTCCCCGCCTCGATTGCCGGGATCTTCCTCTTCGCCGGCCTCTGGAACCGCCTCGTCCCGCCGGTGCTCGCCAAGGTGCCCTTCATCACCCGACTCGAAAGCCGCTGATCCCCCATGCTCGATCCCACTGCACTCCTGACCGGAGCCGGCCCCTGGGTCCTCGGCGTGGTCGCCCTCATGGTCTTCATCGAGTCCGGCCTGCTCTTCCCCTTCCTCCCCGGCGACTCCCTCCTGTTCACCGTGGGCCTCCTCCACGCCCAGCTGGGGCTGAGCCTGCCCGTGCTCATGCTCGTCGTCGCGGCCGCGGCGGTGGGCGGCGACCAGGCCGGGTACCTGCTCGGGCGGTTCGTCGGCAAGCGCTGGTTCCGCGCCGACGCGCGCGTGCTCAAGCTCTCCTACCTCGACAGCGCCGAGGAGTTCTTCGGCCGCTACGGCGGCCGCGCCCTCGTGCTGGCCCGGTTCGTGCCGATCGTGCGCACCTACGTCCCGCTCGCGGCGGGCATGGCGCACTACCCCTACCGCCGGTTCGTCGGCTGGAACGTGCTCGGCGGCGTCGCATGGTCGGTGTCCATCACGCTGCTGGGCGTGTGGCTCGGCCACGTGGAGTTCATCGCCAAGAACATCGACATCCTCTCGGTGCTGATCGTCGCGGCCTCGGTCATCCCCATCGCCCTCGAGATCTGGCGCCGCCGCCGCAAGGCCGCGCAGCCCGATCCGGCCCCGGTGGGCGCCGAGCAGGACTGAGCCGGCCCGTGCGCCACCGGGGCGCCCGGCGCCCCCGCTTGGCACAATGGCAGCCATGACCGCCACGCCCCGCGTCCTGCTCGTCGAGGACGATCCCCAGCTCGGCCCGCTCATGGCGGAGCTGCTCGGTGACGACTTCGATGTGGTCCTCGCCCCCGACGGGCGCGAGGGCCTCCGGCTCGCGCTCGGGGAGGAGTGGGACGCCCTGGTGGTGGACCGCGGGCTCCCGCTCGTGGACGGCGTCTCCCTCGTGAAGTCGATCCGCGCCCGGGGACTCGCGGTCCCGATCCTCATCCTCACCGCCCTCGGCAGCGTCCCGGACAAGGTCGAGGGACTCGACGCCGGCGCCAACGACTACCTGGTCAAGCCCTTCGACTCCGACGAGCTGGCGGCCCGGCTCCGCGCGCTCACGAGGTCCTACGCGCCGCCCGCCCCCGCCCTGCTGGCCGTCGGCTCGTGGGACCTCGATCCGGCGGCCCGTGTGCTCACCTCGCCGTACGGGCACCGGGTCGAGCTCTCGGCGGCCGAGGCATCGCTGCTCGCGCGCCTCGCGGCCGAGCCGGACCGGGTCCATTCGCGCGCCGAGCTCCTCGCCTCGGTGTTCGACGCCGGCGACACCCCCGGCGTCGTCGACACCTACGTCCACTACCTCAGGAAGAAGACGGACAGGACCGTGATCAGGACCGTGCACGGCGTCGGCTACCAGCTCGGCGGCCTCGAATGACGGCGCCGGCCCGCAGCCCGCGCCTCCCCCGGCGCCGCCCGGCGAACTCGGACGAGGCGGCGCTGCGGCGCGCCGCCCTGAAGGTGGGCCTGCAGATCGCGGCGGCCGTCGCCGTCGTCGTCGTGCTCCTCCTGGCCGCCGCCGCCGTCTTCATCTGGGTCAAGTCCCAGCCCTCCGAGATCGCCGCGCACGCGGCCCGCAGCGGGCAGCAGCTCCTGCTGGACACGGTGGACGTCTTCGGCGCCCTGGTCGCCGGCGGGGTGTTCGGGATCGTGCTCGCCGGCGTCGTCGGCGCGCTCGTGGCGCGGCAGGCCGTCAAGCCGCTGGGCGAGTCGCTCGCCCTCCAGCGCAGCTTCGTCCAGGACGCGAGCCACGAGCTGCGCACGCCGCTGACGGTCCTGAACACGCGCATCCAGCTCGCGCAGCGGCGCCTGGGGCACGACAGCGAGGCGGCCGGGGTCCTCGCCGAGCTGCGCACCGACTCGGCCAAGCTCGCCGCCGTCATCGAGGACCTCCTGCACAGCGTCTCCGGCGGACCCGACGTCCCGGAGACGCCGACGGACCTCGCCGGGCTCGCGCGCGATGTCGCGGCCGATGTCGCCGTGCTCGCCGGCGAGCGGGGCATCGTCGTCGCGGCGGACACGCCCGGCCAGCAGGTGCCCGTCGCCGTCGCCCCGGCCCCGCTGCGGCGCGTGATCGTGGCGCTCGCCGACAATGCGGTCAAATACACGCCCGACGGCGGCCGGGTCACCGTCGGCGTGCGGGTCTCCGACGGCGGGAGGGGCCAGGGCACGGCCGCGCTGCTCACGGTCGCGGACACGGGCCCCGGGATCGCCGGGCCGGCGCCCGAGCGGGTCTTCGAACGCTACGCCGGGGGCGGTACGGCCTCGCCGGCCGGGCGCCGGAGCTTCGGGATCGGCCTGGCGCTCGTCCGCGACATCGCCGTCCGCAACGGCGGCTCCGTCCGGATCGCGGAGACCGGCGCGGAGGGCACCACCATGGAGGTCTCCCTCCCCCTCGCACGCTGACGCCGATGCGCGGCCCTCGGACGGGCATCCCCTGCTAGTAAGGCAACCCTAAGCTGAGGCGTCCATCACAAAGTGGCACCATGACTTCCATGCGTATGGACCACGTTTCTTATGCCTGCGAAGCCGACGGCCTTCTGGCCACGACGGAGCGGATCGCCAGCGCGCTCGGGGTCGAGGCAGTCAAGGGCGGGGTCCACCCGCGCTTCGGAACCCGCAACATGATCATCCCGCTCACGGACCACCACTACCTCGAGGTCGTCGAGGTCCTGGACCACCCGGCCTCGGGCAAGGCGCCCTTCGGCCAGGCCGTCCGCGCCCGCAGCGCCGCGGGCGGCGGGTGGATGGGCTGGTGCGTGGAGGTCGACGACCTCGCGCCCTTCGAGCAGCGCCTCGGCCGCCAGGCCGTCCCGGGCAACCGCAAGTTCCCGGACGGCCGCGAGCTCGTCTGGAAGCAGATCGGCATCCTGGGGCTCATTGCGGACCCCCAGGTGCCGTACATGCTCAAGTGGGAGGGCGACCCCTCGCTGCATCCGTCGAACGCCTACCCCGGAACCGTGCGGATGAGCCGGCTCACCATCGCGGGCTCGGCCGAGCGCGTGACCGAGTGGCTCGGCGAGCCCGTCGAGCGGCCGCTCGAGGACGTCGCGGTCGAATGGGTCTCGCCGAAGGGGACCCCGGGCATCATGTCCGTGACCTTCGACACCGCCAGCGGCGCCGTCACGATCTGACCCCTCGACCACGCGTACCTGACTCTCCAACTGCGCGCACCTGACTCCCCAACGGGCCCAGCCCGGTGGGGAGTCAGCTGCGTCAGGTCCAGGAGTCAGGTACGCCACGTTCAGGGGTCAGGTGCGTCAGGTTCAGGAGTCACGTACGCCACGTTCAGGGGTCAGCCCAGCCCCATCGCCTTCCCGACGAGGCTGAAGCCCACGAACGCGGTGATGTCGAGCAGGGCGTGGGCGATCACGAGCGGCATGACCCGCCCGTACCGGCGGTAGACCAGGGTGAACACGACGCCCATCACGGCGTTGCCGACGAACGGGCCGATCCCCTGGTACAGGTGGTAGCTGCCCCGCAGCAGCGAGCTCGCCGCGATGGCCGCGGGGGCGCGCCACCCGAGCCGGCGCAGCCAGCCGAGCATGAACCCGACCACGATGACCTCCTCGAGGACGGCGTGGCGCATCGCGGAGAGGATGAGCACGGGAACGGTCCACCAGTGGGCGTCGAGGCCGCTGGGGATGATCGCCGTGGTGATCCCCAGCGCGCGCCCGGCCCAGTAGAGCCCGAGCGAGGGAATCCCGATCGCGAGGAACAGCCCCACGCCCCACAGCCAGTCCCGCCCGGGCCGGGCGAGGTCGAACCCGAGGCGGCGGAACGGCGTCGTCCACGGCAGCGCCGCGGAGCTGCGCCGGGCGGCCGCGTCCCACACGAAGTACAGCACGAGCGCCACCGGCACGAGCGAGAACACGATGTCCAGCAGCTGATAGACGAGGTCGAAGTACTCGCGCGTGCTCAGCGACCGGTTGAGGGTGCTCGTCCCCTGCGAGAGGGGCGCCCGGGTGGCCTTGTCGAGCAGCTGGACGACGGAGTAGACCGCCGACTGGCCCAGGGAGAGCCCGAGGACGATCGCCAGCTGGGCGCGCCACCGGACGCGGGAGGCAGGACGGACGACGGCGCGTGCTTGCGGCATGCGTCTATCTTGCCCCGTCCGGGCGCCTCGCTCAGCGCACCCGCGTCCCGGCCCGCCACACGGCATGGGTGAGGGGCATGCCCGGCCGGTAGGCGAGGTGGGTGGCGCTGGGCGCGTCGAGGAGGTGGAGGTCGGCGCGGTGGCCGACGGCGATCGACCCCACCGCGCGCTGCCCGTCGGCGTCCGCCCCGACATGGCGGCGCAGCGCCAGCGCCCCGCCGAATGTCGCGGCCCGGACCGCCTCCTGGACCGTCAGGCCCATCTGCAGCACCGCCGTCGTGACGCAGAAGGAGACCGAGCTCGTGTAGCTCGTGCCGGGATTGCAGTTGGAGGCGATCGCGACCTGCACCCCGGCGTCGAGCAGGGCCCGTGCCGGCGCGAGCGGGGCTCGGGTCGAGAGGTCGCACGCGGGCAGCACGGTCGCGACGGTCCCCGGGGCGCCGGCCGCGCCGCCGTCGGCCCAGGCCGCCCAGCTGTCCGCGAGCGCGGCGATGTCCCCCTCGTCGAGGAAGTTCACGTGGTCCACGCTCGCGGCGCCGAACTCGACGGCGAGCCGGACCCCTGCGCCCGGGCCGAGCTGGTTGCCGTGGACGCGGAGGCCGAGCCCCGCGTCGCGGCAGGCCGCAAGGACGCGGCGGGACTGCTCCTCGGTGAACGCGCCCGCCTCGCAGAACACATCGGCCCAGCGCACGTGCGGGCGCACGGCGTCGAGCATCGGGCCGCACACGAGATCGGTGTACGCCTCGGGGTCGGCGCCGGCGGGGACGAGGTGGGCCCCGAGGTAGGTGACCTCGTCGACGGCCTCGGCGGCGAGGACGGCGCTGCGCGCCTCGTGCCCGACCTCGAGGCCGTAGCCGGTCTTGGTCTCCAGATACGTGGTGCCCCCGGCCACCGCCTCGGCGACGCGCGCCGCGAGGAGGCGGCGGAGCTCGCCGTCGGACGCGGCGCGGGTGGCGGCGGTGGTCACCCCGATCCCCCCGGCGGCGTAGGCCTGCCCGGCCATGCGGGCCTCGAACTCGGCGGTGCGGTCGCCGGCGAACACGAGGTGCGAGTGTGAGTCCACCCAGCCCGGCAGGACGGCGCGGCCCTGGGCGTCGAAGCGCTCGTCGGCGGCCGGGGCGTCCGCCGAGCGGCCCACCCACGCGATCCGCTCCCCGTCGAGGACGACGGCGGCGTCCCGCAGCACGCCGGCCCCCTCGCCCGAGGCGGGGCTCGCCTCGCCGGTGAGGTGCTGGGTGGAGAGTTCGCCGATGGCGTCGATGAGGAGGCTCATGCCTCCATCTTCAGCTCCGCACGGACAGCCGGTGCGGATCCAGGGCCCGCTGTGTCCCGGATACCGGACTCGCGCCGGTGCGGAGGGCCTCGGGGCCGGCCAGGAGCTGGGCGGCGGCCGCCTCGGCCAGCGCCGTCGAGGTCTGGAAGCCGTAGCCGCCCTGCCCGGCGAGCCAGAAGAAGCCGGGCCCCTCGGGGTCGAAGCCCAGGACGGGCAGGCCGTCCTGGGGCGAGGTCCGCAGCCCGGTCCAGGCCCGCACGATCCCGGTGACCTCGAGGTCGGCGACGGCGCGGATGAGGGCGAGGGCCGCCTCGACATCGCCGGGCCGCGGGACGGCGTCCTCCGCGCGGGAGGGCTCGGACTCCGAGGGCGAGACGAGGGCGCCGGCCGGATCCGGCCGGAAGTACCAGGTGTCGTCCGCCGCGGCGACCATGGGCGTGTCGGGGTCGAGCGGGGCGGCGAGGGAGACGAGGGCCGCGGTCCGCCGGTAGGGCTGCAGGCCGAGGCGCTCGACGCCGAACAGGACCGCCACGTCGTCGGCCCACGCACCGGCGGCGTTGACCACGTTGGCCGCGTGGAAGCCCTCGGCGCCCGCGCCCACGAGCCACCCCTCCCCCACGCGCTGGGCGCTGTGCACCGGGGCGCCCACGTGGAGCCCGACCCCGTGGGCCCGTGCCCGCTCCTCGTGGAACGCCAGCAGGGCCGGGGCATCGACGCGGACGGAGTCGGTGTCCAGGGCGGCAGCCTCGAACGCGCCAGGCCGCAGCGCCGGCACGAGCCGGGTGGCCTCCTCGCGCGTGAGCGCCCGCATGCCCTCGTGCGACTCCGCCTCGACATCGGCCCGGCTGCCGACGAGCATGAAGCGGCTCGGCCACACGAGCCGGCGCCCCGCGCCGTCCGCGGCGTCTGCCAGCACCTCCAGGGTCCGGCGCGTGAGCTCCTGCACGGGCGGGGGCCCGTAGCTCGGGATGAGCTGCTGCGCGGACCGGGAGGAGGTGTGGTAGGCGAGCGAGGGCTCGGCCTCGACCAGGGCCACCCGGCATCGGCCGGCCAGCTCCGAGGCGAGCGAGAGGCCGGCGATCCCGCCTCCGACGATGAGGACGTCGACATCCTGGGCACTGTTGGTGGTGGCCGTCATGGCCTCACTGTAGCCCGGCGCCGGCGCGGCCCACAGGGTCCTCAGCCGGCGGCCTCGCTTCCGGCGCGGCCAGGCTCGGGCTGCCCCGGTTCACGCGTGCGCCCCGGCTCCGGTGCGGGCCGGGCGAGGCGGTCGCGGGCGTGCAGGACGTCGCCGATGAACCAGTCGTAGACGAGCACCCCGATCACTCCGCCGATCAGCGGCCCCACGATCGGCACCCAGAAGTACCAGCTGAAGGCCCCGTCCACCGTTCCCGGCATCGCAACCTGTCCCCACCCTCCGAGCCACGCCAGCAGGCGCGGGCCGAGGTCGCGGGCGGGGTTGATGGCGTACCCGGCGTTGGCCCCGAAGGACATGCCGATGGCGGCCACCGCGAAGCCCACCACGACGGGTCCCAGGTTCGCCTGCACGGCCGTGTTGCGCAGGTCGATGATCGCCGCGATGAGCATGACGAGGAACATGGTGCCGATGATCTGGTCGATCAGCGGACCGACCGGGTTGCCGTTGTAGAACGGCGCAGGGAAGGTCGCGAAGATCGAGAACGTCGCATTGCTCTTGGGGTCTCCGCGCCCCACGCCGACCGCCTTGTTGTAGGCGTCGATGGCCGGGAAGTAGTTCAGCAGCACGAGGGCGGCCCCGACGAAGGCGCCCGCCACCTGTGCCACCATGTAGGGCCCCACCTTGGACCACGGGAACTTCCGGCGCACGGCGAACGCGAGCGTGACCGCGGGGTTGATGTGCGCGCCGCTGACGCCGCCGGCCACGTACACGGCCATCGTCACCGCGAGCGCCCACCCCCAGGTGATGAGCAGCCAGTCGCCGCTCGCGAGGAAGATCGTGGTGGGCGTCTGTGCGCGGCCCGATCCCGGGAGCGCGGCGACGGCCATCGCGACGACGCCGTCGCCGAACGCGATGAGGACGAACGTCCCGAGGAATTCTGCGAGGAGCTCGCCCCAGAGCCCGCCCACATTCTTGAGGCCGGAGCCTCCCGTGCGCACGCTGCTCCTGATAGGCGTCACATCGCTCATGACATGCCTCCTGATTGCCCGGCGGCCACGGACGTGGCCGCCGCGCGGCGCGGAGGGCGGCAGGGACGTCGCTCGCCGTGCCGCGCAGCTTCCACGGTAGGAGCGCCGCGGAGGACCGGGACAGGGCCGAGCGACCCCCCGCCCATGTGATTTACATCACATCATGCTCGGCTCGCGACGGCCTCCCGTGCGGCGGCGAACGCGCGGACGGCGGTCTCGACGTCGTCCTCGGTGTGCGCGGCGGAGAGCTGCACGCGGATGCGGGCCAGGCCCTGGGGCACCACGGGATAGGAGAAGGCCGTGACGTACACGCCGTGCGCGAGCATCTCGGCCGCGATCCGCCCGGCGAGGGCCGCGTCGCCGAACATGACGGGCACGATCGCGTGCTCGCCCGGCAGCAGCTCGAAGCCTTCCTCGCCCATGCGGCGGCGGAACAGGGCGGCGTTGGCGAAGAGGCGCTCGCGCAGCTCGCCCGAGCCGGCCACGAGGTCGAGCGCGGTGAGCGTGGCCGCGACGATCATGGGCGCGACGGAATTCGAGAACAGGTAGGGCCGGGCCTTCTGCCGCAGGGTCGCGACGATCTCGGCCCGGCCGGAGACGTAGCCGCCGGAGGCGCCGCCGAGGGCCTTGCCGAAGGTGCCGGTGCAGATGTCCACCCGGTCGGAGACGCCCGCGTGCTCGGGGGTGCCGGCGCCGGTGGCGCCCATGAAGCCCACGGCGTGCGAGTCGTCGACCATGACCATCGCGCCGTACCGCTCGGCGAGGTCGCAGATCTCGCGCAGCGGGGCGAGGTAGCCGTCCATCGAGAAGACGCCGTCGGTGACGATGAGCACCCGCCGTGCCCCGGCGCCGTCGTTCATCGCCTTCGCCTCCGCCAGGCGGGCCTCGAGCTCGCCCATGTCGCGGTTGGCGTAGCGCAGCCGGGCGGCCTTGCACAGGCGGATGCCGTCGATGATCGAGGCGTGGTTGAGGGCATCGGAGATCACGGCGTCCTCGGGGCCGAGGATCGCCTCGAACACGCCCCCGTTGGCGTCGAAGCAGCTCGAGAAGAGGATCGTGTCCTCGGTGCCGAGGAACTCCGAGACGCGCCGCTCGAGCGCCAGGTGCGCGTCCTGGGTGCCGCAGATGAAGCGCACGGAGGCCATGCCGAAGCCGCGCTCGTCGAGCGCCCTCTTCGCCGCCTTGATGAGGTCCGGGTGGTCGGCCAGCCCGAGGTAGTTGTTGGCGCAGAAGTTGAGCACCTCCCCCGCCGGCCGTCCGAGCGGGCCGGCCAGGATGTGCGCCGACTGCGGCGAGTCGATGTGCCGCTCCTCCTTGAACGTGCCGGCCGCGCGGATCTCCTCCAGCTCCGCGGCGAGCTGGTCCCTGACACCTGTGAACATCGTCTTCCTCTCCTCGTCCTGCTGCATCCGCCGGGGCCGGCCCTCAGACGCCCTGCCAGTCCAGCACCACTTTTCCGCCGCTGCCAGAGCGGGCGACGGCGAACCCCTCCTCCCAGCGCTCGGCCGGCAGGATGTCGGTCACCACGGCGGCCACGTTCTTCCGGAGCACCGGGTTGGAGGAGAGCATGGCGCTCATCGCGTACCACGTCTCGAACATCTCGCGGCCGTAGATGCCCTTGAGGGTGAGCATGTGGGTGACCACCTTGGTCCAGTCGAGCTCCGCGGCCTCCGAGGGCAGGCCGAGCAGGGCGATGCGGCCTCCGTGGTTCATGTTCTCGATCATCCCCGCGAGCGCGGCCGGCCGCCCGGACATCTCGAAGCCCACGTCGAAGCCCTCGAGCATGCCGAGCTCGCGCTGGGCCTCGCGCACGCTCATGGTCGAGACGTCGACGGCGAGGTCGGCGCCCATCTGGCGGGCGAGCTCGAGGCGGCGCGACGAGACGTCCGTGATGGCGATCTTCCGGGCGCCCGCGTGCCGCGCCACGGCGATGGCCATGAGCCCGATCGGCCCCGCGCCCGTGATGAGCACGTCCTCGCCGACCACGGGGAAGCTGAGGGCGGTGTGGACGGCGTTGCCGAACGGGTCGAAGATGGCGCCGAGCTCGGGGGTGACGGAGGGGTCGTGGTGGACCCAGACGTTAGCCTCGGGGATGACCACGTACTCGGCGAACGCGCCGTCGCGCTGGACCCCGACGCTCACCACGTTGATGCACATCTGCCGCCGGCCGGCCCGGCAGTTGCGGCACATGCCGCACACGATGTGGCCCTCGCCGGAGACGCGGTCGCCGACCTTGACGACCTGGACGTCCTCGCCCACCTCGACGACCTCGCCGTAGAACTCGTGGCCGGGCACGAGCGGGGCGGTGATCATGGACTGCGCGCTCGCGTCCCAGGACTCGATGTGCAGGTCCGTGCCGCAGATGCCGGTGGTGTAGACGCGGATCTTGACGTCCGCGGGGCCGGCCTGCGGCTCGGGGCGCTCGGTGAGCTCGAGGCCGGCCTGCGGGCCGGGCTTGTAGAGGGCCTTCATGAGCCCATTCAAGGCCAGCGGAAAGCTTAGAACAACAGCAGGTTTCTCAACAGACGCTTTAGGATCGGCTTATGGATGTGCGCCAGCTACAGATCCTGCGGGAGCTCGGGGAGCTCGGGAGCGTCAAGGCCGTGGCAGAGGAGCTCATGGTCACCCCCTCCGCCGTCTCCCAGCAGCTCGCCCTGCTCGCCCGGAGCGCCGGCACCCAGCTGACCCGCAAGGAGGGCCGCACCCTCGTCCTCACCGACGCGGGGAGGGTCCTCGCGGAGGCGGGGGGCGCCGTCGTGCGGGCCATGGCGGACGCCCGCGCCGCGATCGGCGCGTACCACGAGGACCCGGCGGGGACCGTGAGCGTGTGCGCGTTCCACTCCGCCGCGCAGGCCCTGTTCGGCCGGCTCACCCGGCGGCTCGCGGCCGGTCCCGGGACGCACGACGGCGCGTCCCCGGCGGACGCGGGCACCGCAACGCCGAGCGGGGCGGCGGAGCCTGGCGGCGCCGCTGCACCGGTGCCGCGGCTGCGGCTCGCGGACGAGGACGTGCCCCAGCACGGCTTCCCGGCGCTGACGGCGCGGTACGACATCGTGCTCGCCCACCGCCTCGCGCACACCGAGTCCTGGCCCGAGGACCGGCTCGTGGCCATCCCGCTCGTGCGGGAGCCCTTCGACGTGGCCCTGCCTGCCGGGCACCCGCTGGCGGCCCGCGGCGAGCTCTCCCCGGAGGACGTGGCCGGCGAGCGGTGGGTCTCGAGCCGGATCGGCTACTCCCCCGCGGACGTGCTCTCCGCCATCGGCGCCGTGGCGAGCGTCTCACCCGAGGTGGGGCACCGCATCAACGACTACTCGACGGTCGCGGCCGTCGTCGCCGGGGGCGGCGGGCTCGGGCTCCTGCCGCGGTACACGGCCACGATCGGGCTGCCGGCCGGGGTGGTGCTCCGCCCGCTCGCGGGCATCGGCACCCAGCGCAGCATCGACCTCCTGATCCGGCCCGAGAACGCGCGGCGGCGCTCCGTCCAGCGGGTCACCGACGCGCTGCGCGCCCTGATGCTCGATCTCGTCCACGAGGCTGCGGCGCGATGAGGACGAGCGCCGGGTAGGTGATGAGGGCCAGGGCGAAGTGCATGAGCACGAGCACGCCCACGCCCGCCGCCGGCTGGCCCTTGAGCAGGATCCAGGCGTCGGGGGCCAGCCCCACCACGGTGACGGCGAGGGCCAGCCACAGGAACGGCTTCCAGGCCCTCGACGAGAGCCACGCCGTCACCGGCCAGGCGAGGCACGCGAGGACCACGCCGATGACGGTCAGCTTGGTGTACTCCATGAACTGGAAGTGCTCGTAGCCGGCGAGGTCGGGCATGGCGGCGATCGCCGCGGCCGCGAGCGCGCCGCAGGCGAGCACCGATCCGATGACGGCGACGGCGCTGGCAACGATGAAGCGGACCAGCGACGGCTGCCTGCTGCCCCGCGGGAAGTCGAGGTCCAGCGCGCGGGCTGCGCGCTCGAGCGCGGGGCTGCGGAAGGCGGGGGTGCTGGGGCGCGGGGGCACGGACACGGGGTCTCCTCCTGGCTGGTCGGGCAGAACCAGCGTAGGGGCGCGCCTCTAAGGGCGCTCTAAGAAAGCCCCGGAGGAGTCCGGCCCGTCAGGACTGGGAGACCGACCCGCGCACCGACGGGCTCCCGGAGGGGCTGGGCGAGGGCTGCTGGCCGCCCGGCGTGCCCGACTGGCGGTGCATCCTGCCGCCATGGCCCTGGTGCCCCCGGCCCCCTTGGTTCTGGCTTCCTTGACCCTGGGAGGTGCGGACCGGGAAGGGCCCCTTCACCACGGCGGTGGCCGTGTCGTCGCTGCCGTTGCGCTGGGCCCGGACCGCGACCTCGTCGCCGACCTTGAGGTCGCTGGACTTAAGGGCCGGCCCCTTCGGGTCGGAGGCGGAGCGGAACTTCGTGCTGCCGTCCAGCACGTAGGAATGCGTGTAGCCGTCCTCGCTCTTGACCGTGAGCTTGGTGCCCGTCACCTCGGTCACCGTGCCGCGCTGGCCCACGAGGGTCACGTACGTGCCGTCCGCACGCTTGACCGTGACCTCCCCGTGGAGTCCGCCGCGGGCCATCAGCCCCTGTCCGTGCGCGCCCTTCAGGGGCGAGGGGTGGCTGCCCTGGGAGGGGGCCGAGGGTGAGGGCGACGGCGTCGAGGCGGCCCAGACTGCGGCGCCCCCGCCGCCCACGAGGGCGACGCCGAGGGCGCCGATGACGAGTGCACGGCGTGTGCGCTGTGTTGCGGTGGAACTCATGGATCCATCATCCCGCCCGCGGCGGGCTGGCGGGCGGGACGCGGGCGAACTGGGGGCCAACCGAAAGGTGGCTCACAGGAAGGCCCGGCGGCGGCGCGAGGGAGCGTGGCGCTCTAGTTCTCGAACAGGCAGAAGGGGTGGCCGTCGGGGTCGAAGAAGACGACGACGTCGTCCTGAGGCTGGTGCGGCGCGCGCTCGGCCCCGCACTCGGCGGCATGCTCCGCGGCCTTCGCCAGGTCCGTCACCAGCAGGTCCAGGTGCATCATCATCTGCTGCTGGCCGGGCTTCTCCGGCCAGACCGGACGCTCGAAGTCCTCCTCGAGCTGGAAGGAGAGCTGCCGCCCGCCGGCCGGGTCGAGGACGGTGGCCCATTCGCGCTCGTCGTCGCCCAGCTCCCAGCCGAGGAGGTTGGCGTAGAAGCGGGCCGCGGTCTGCGGGTCCGGGCTTCCGAGGACCGTCGCGTGGTACTGGATCAGAGGCGCCATGGGCCCACCCTATGCAGCGGCCCCGAGGGGCCGCCAGATCCCGAAGCGGTTCCCCTCGGGGTCGACCAGGTGCGCGAACTCGATGGCCCCGTTGTTGGTCAGGGGGATGGCGATGCTCGCGCCGAGCCGCTGCGCCTCGGCGAGCGATGCCGCGACGTCGTCCACCTGGACGTAGAACACCGCCCAGCGGCCCCCGCCCACGGCGCCGGTGTCCCAGAGGCCTCCTGCGTCCGTCTCGACCATCCGGTAGCCGACCGGGGACGGCTCTCCGAAGCCCCAGCCGAACAGGCCGCCGTAGAACGCCCGCGACCCTTCCGGGTCCTCGGTGCCGATCTCGAAGTAGTTCACGTTCGCCGTCATCGCATCCTCCCTGAGCGTGGCCGGTCCCGTCCGGACCGCCTCCCATGGTGCGCCCGTGCGCCCGCACGGCAAAGGGCGGGCTCTCCCCTTCTTGCGAGGAGGGCCCGCCCTGGACGCGGTGCGGCTAGGCCTGGACGCCGAGCCGCTCGAGGATGAGCTCCTTGACCCGGCCGGCGTCGGCCTGGCCGCGCGTGGCCTTCATGACCGCCCCGACGATCGCGCCGGCGGCCTGGACCTTGCCGCCGCGGATCTTGTCCGCGACGCCGGGCTGCGCGGCGAGGGCGGCGTCGATCGCCTCGAGGAGGGGGCCGTCGTCGGAGACGAGGACGAGGCCGCGGGCCTCCATGACCTCGGTCGGGGTACCCTCCCCGGCGATGACGCCGTCGAGCACCTGGCCGGCCATCTTGTTGTTGAGCCTGCCGCCCTCGACGAGGCCGTTGAGCTCGACGATGGCCGCGGGGCTCACGCCGAGCTCCGCCGGGTCCACGTCGGCGGCCTTGGCGCGGCCCACGATCTCGCCCATCCACCACTTGCGGGCCGCCTGCGGGGTCGCACCCGCGGTGATGGTCTCCTCGACGGAGTCCAGGACGCCGGCGTTGACCACGTCGCGGAACTCGGCGTCGGCGTAGCCCCAGGCCTCCTTGAGGCGCTTGCGCCGCTCTGCCGGAGGCTCCGGCAGGGAGGCCCGGATCTCCTCGACCCACTCCCGGCTCGGGACCACGGGCACGAGATCCGGTTCGGGGAAGTAGCGGTAGTCGTCGGCGTCGCTCTTGGGCCGGCCCGCCGTCGTCGTCCGCGTGTCCTCGTGCCAGTGGCGGGTCTCCTGGGTGACCTTCTCCCCCGCCGAGAGCACCGCGGCGTGGCGCTGGATCTCGAACCGTACCGCGTGCTCGACCGAGCGCAGCGAGTTGACGTTCTTGGTCTCCGAGCGGGTGCCGAACTGGGTGGCGCCCTTGGGCATGAGCGAGACGTTCGCGTCGCAGCGGACGTTGCCGCGCTCCATGCGGGCATCCGAGACGCCGAGGTTCTTCACGATCTCGCGGATGGCGGCGACGTAGGCCCGGGCCAGCTCGGGGGCGCGGCTGCCCGCGCCCACGATCGGCTTCGTGACGATCTCGACCAGCGGCACGCCGGCGCGGTTGTAGTCCACGAGGGAGTACTCGGCGCCGTGGATGCGGCCGGTCGCACCGCCCATGTGGGTGAGCTTGCCGGCGTCCTCCTCCATGTGCGCGCGCTCGATCTCGACCCGGAAGACGGTCCCGTCCTCAAGCTCGATGTCGATCCAGCCGTCGTGCGCGATCGGCTCGTCGTACTGGGAGGTCTGGAAGTTCTTGGGCGTGTCCGGGTAGAAGTAGTTCTTCCGGGCGAACCGGCAGGACTCGGCGATCTCGCAGTTGAGCGCGAGGCCGATCTTGATGCTCGACTCGACGGCGGCCCGGTTCACGACGGGCAGGACGCCCGGCATGCCGAGGTCGACCTCGTTGACGTCCGTGTTCGGCTCGTCGCCGAACACGTTCGGGGCCGAGGAGAACATCTTCGTCTTGGTGTTGAGCTCGACGTGGACCTCGAAGCCGAGGACCGGGTCGAACTTCTCCATGGCCGTCTCGAAGGACAGGACGGTCTGCGTGGCTGCCATCTCTACTTCACTCCTGCGTTGGTCTCGGCGGACTGCCCGGTCCCGAGGGCCGGGGCCTTCGCGAGCAGCGGGCCGCCCCACTGGGCCTCGAGCAGCGCCTCGAGGGCGGCGCCGACCCGGTAGAGGCGGGCGTCCTCGCGGGCCGGGGCGAGGATCTGGAGGCCGGCGGGGAGGCCGTCCTCGTCGGCGAGGCCGCTCGGGAGGGACAGGCCGGGGACGCCGGCGAGGTTGGCGGGGATGGTCGCGACGTCGTTGAGGTACATCGCCAGCGGGTCGTCGAGCTTCTCCCCGAGGGGGAACGCCGTGGTCGGCGCCGTCGGGGAGATGAGCACGTCCGCCTGGGCGAACGCGGCGTCGAAGTCGCGCTGGATGAGGGTGCGCACCTTCTGGGCCGAGCCGTAGTAGGCGTCGTAGTACCCGGCCGAGAGGGCGTAGGTGCCGAGGATGATGCGGCGCTTCGCCTCGTCGCCGAACCCGGCGGCGCGGGTGGCGGCCATGACGCGCTCGATGGTCATCGGGCCGTCCTGGGGCAGGACGCGCAGGCCGTACCGGACGCCGTCGAACTTCGCGAGGTTGCTCGAGACCTCGCTCGGCATGATCAGGTAGTAGGCGCCGAGCGCGTACTTGAAGTTGGGGCAGGAGACCTCGACGACCTGCGCCCCGGCGCCCTTGAGCAGCTCGAGCGACTCGCGGAAGCGGGCCTCCACCCCGGCCTGGTAGCCCTCGCCGCCGAGCTCCTTGACCACGCCGATGCGCAGCCCCTGGAGGCTTCCGTCGGCGGCGCCGGCGCGCGCCGCGGCGGCCAGGGTGTCGAAGGAGTCGGTGAGGGAGGTCGAGTCGAACGGGTCGTGGCCGCCGACGAGCTCCTGGAGCAGGGCCGCGTCGAGGACCGTGCGGGAGACCGGGCCGATCTGGTCCAGGCTCGAGGCCATGGCGATCGCACCGTACCGGGACACCGCGCCGTAGGTGGGCTTGACGCCCACCGTGCCGGTCACGGCGCCGGGCTGGCGGATCGAGCCGCCCGTGTCGGTGCCGAGGGCGAGGGGGGCCTCGAAGGCCGCGACGGCCGCGGCGGAGCCGCCGCCGGAACCGCCGGGGATACGGTCCAGGTCCCACGGGTTGCGGGTGGGGCCGAACGCGGAGTGCTCGGTGGAGGAGCCCATGGCGAACTCGTCGAGGTTGGTCTTGCCGAGGATCGGGAGCCTCGCGGCCCGGATCTTCTTGATGACCGTCGCATCGTAGGGGCTCATCCAGCCCTCGAGGATGCGCGAGCCCGCGGTGGTGGGCTGGCCCTTCGTGACGATGAGGTCCTTGATCGCGATCGGGACGCCCGCGAGCGGGTGGAGGGCGGCAGCGTCGTCCCCTCCGGCGGCGCGGATCGCGTCGACCTCACGGGCGACGCCGAGCGCCTCCTCGGTGTTGACGTGCAGGAAGGCGTGGATGCCGCGCTCCCCGCCGTCGACCTCGGCAATGCGGTCGAGGTGCGCCTGGGTGACCTCCTCGGAGGAGACCTCCTTGGCGGCGAGCTTCCCGGCGAGGGCCGAGGCGCTCGACGTGATCAGGTCGCTGAGCCGACTGTCGTTGGTGCCCATGGGCTTACTCCTCGTCCAGGATGGCCGGGACCTTGAAGCGGTCCTGGTCTGCGTCGGGGGCGCCGGAGAGCGCCTCGGCCGGGGTGAGGACGTGCCCCACGACGTCCTCGCGGAAGACGTTCTGCAGCGGGATCGGGTGGCTCGTCGCCGGGACGTCGGGGCCCGCGGCCTCGCTCACGCTCTTGACGGCGTCCACGATGTGGGCCAGTTCGCCCGCCATCTTGTCCAGCTCCGCCTCGCTCATCTCGATCCGCGCGAGCTGCGCGAGGTGCGCAACGTCGTCGCGAGTGATCTCAGCCATGGATCTCCCTGTGAAGGTGGTTAGAAGGTTCGCGATCCAGTCTAGTCGCGGTGGTCAGAGGCGCTTGATGTAGACCGGGAGCATGATGTCGGTCCCCGTGACCGGCCAGTCCCGCTCGGGCGCGCGCTCGTAGCCCAGCCGGGGGTAGAGCGCGTTCGGCGCCTCCCAGCCCTCCCCCGTGGTGAGCACGACGGCGGTCGCGTCCGCCCGCCGGGCCCTCACCTCGACCTCGCGCACCAGGGCCGTGCCCGCCCCGGACCGCTGCACGGCGGGGTCCACCACGAGGAGGCGGAACTCGAACTCCCCGGGCCGGGCGATCTGGTCGAAGCCGTCGCCGTGCGCCATGACGGTCACGGATCCGACGATCCGCTTGTCCCGCTCCGCGACGAGGACCGTGCCCCGTGAGGCGCGGTAGGCCACGTCCGCGATGTGCTGCATGTACGGGTGCTCGGCGCTCTCGAAGTAGCCCGGGCCGAGGTAGGCGGCCTCGGCGATCCTGGCGATCTCCGCGTAGTCCGCCGGGGTCGCCTCGCGGACAATGAGGCCCGTCATCCGATCGGGAAGCGGCCGGAGAATTCGATGCTCCCGGCGCAGGTCCAGGCGGCGAGCCGCTCGTCGTCGTCCGGGCCGCCGAGCAGCGGGCTCGTCAGGACGGGACGGCGCACCCAGCAGCCGGCCTCCTCGGCGATGAGCGCCCCGGCGGCGAAGTCGTGCTCGTTGAGGCCCCGCTCGCCGTAGGCGTCGTGGGTCCCATCCGCGACGAGGCAGAGGTCCAGGGCGGCCGAGCCCAGCCGGCGCATGTCGCCGAAGCCGTCCATGAGCCCGGTGAGGGCCGCGGCCTGCTCAGCCCGGATCGCGGGCTCGTAGGAGAAGCCCGTGGCGAGGATCGCCGACCCGTCGTCGGCCCTGCCCGGGGCGGGTCCGTCGAGGCGGCGGGGCCGCCCGTCGCGGTGGCCCTCGTCGCCGGCGCGTCCGGGGGCGGCGTCGAGCCGCCAGGCGCCGCCTCCGCGGACGGCCCAGTACTCGCGCCCGAGCGCGGGGGCGTTGACGACCCCGGCGAGCCAGTGGCCGTCCTCGTCGGCCACGGCCACGCTCGTGGCGTAGTACACGATGTCGCGGATGAAGTTGGTGGTGCCGTCGAGCGGGTCGATCGACCAGCGGAAGCCGCTGGGCTCCGCCACCCGGCTCGTTCCCTGCTCCTCCCCGGTCACGATGTCGTTCGGACGCTCGGCCGCGAGGACCGAGCGCACGGCCTTCTCCGCGGCGAGGTCGAATTCGGTGACCCAGTCACTGCCGGAGCTCTTCGTCTCGGCGGCGCCCTCGGCGGAGGTGAGCACGCCGTCTGCGCGGCCTGCGAGGACGGCGGCGCCGGCGGCGGCGGCGCTCCGGGCCACGGTCAGGAGGCGCTCGAGGAACTCGGGCGTGTGGGCGTGCGTCACTCGTCGTCCTCCTCGGCCCGCATGACCTGTTCCGGGGTGCCCGCGTCCGCGCCGCCCCCGTCCTCGGCCCCCGCCGGGGCGCCCAGCCCTGCGGCGCCCTCGGCGAGGAGCGTGCGGAAGCCGTCCTCGTCGAGGACCGGCACGCCGAGCTGCTCGGCCTTGTCGAGCTTCGTCCCGGCGCTCTCGCCGGCCACCACGTAGTCGGTCTTCTTGGAGACGCTGCCGGAGGCCTTGCCGCCCCGGATGATGATGGCCTCCTTGGCCTCGTCGCGGCTGAAGCCCTCGAGGCTTCCGGTCACGACGACGGTCAGCCCCTCGAGCGTGCGGCCCACCGAGGCGTCCTGCTCGTCCTCCATCTTCACGCCGGCCGCGGCCCACCGGTCGACGATCTCGCGGTGCCAGTCCTCGGCGAACCACTCGATGAGCGCGTCCGCGATGATGGGGCCCACCCCGTCGACGTCTGCGAGCTGCTCGCGCGCGTCATCCTGGGCGAGGACGGCCCGCAGGGCCGCCATCGACCCGTACCGGGTGGCGAGGGCCCGGGAGGCCGTGGGGCCCACGTGCCGGATCGAGAGCGCCACGAGGACGCGCCACAGCGGCTGGGTCTTGGCCTTCTCGAGTTCGCGGAACAGCTTCTCGGTCGTGGCGGTGGGCTTGGAGGGAGTCTTCGCGGTCGGCTTCGTGTAGAAGTACGGGACGAGCTCCCACTCCCCCGTGCCCACGCCCTTGGAGCGCTTCTCCCGGCGGATCCTCACGTCGCGGAGGTCCTCGGCGGTGAGCTCGAAGATGCCGGCCTCATTCTCCAGGGGCGGCACCTCGGGCTCGGCGGGCTGGGTGAGCGCGATGGCCGCCTCCCACCCAAGGGCCTCGATGTCAAAGGCCCCGCGGCCGGCGAGGTGGAACACGCGCTCACGGAGCTGCGAGGGGCACGAGCGGGCATTGGGGCAGCGGATGTCGACGTCGCCCTCCTTGCCGGGCGCGAGCGGGGTCCCGCACGAGGGGCACGTGGTGGGCATGACGAAGTCGCGCACCGCCGCCTCGTCCCGCAGGGCCAGCACGGGGCCGACGATCTCGGGGATGACGTCCCCGGCCTTGCGCAGCACCACGGTGTCGCCGATCTTGACGCCCTTGGCGCGCACCACGTCCTGGTTGTGCAGGGTCGCCATCGACACCGTGGAGCCCGCGACCTTCACGGGCTCCATGACCCCGTAGGGGGTGACGCGTCCGGTGCGGCCCACGTTCACCTGGATGTCGAGGAGCTGGGTGTGGACCTCCTCCGGCGGGTACTTGAATGCCACGGCCCAGCGCGGCACGCGCGAGGTGTGGCCGAGGGCCCGCTGGGTGGCGAAGTCGTCGACCTTGACCACGATGCCGTCGATCTCGTGGATGAGGCTGTGCCGCTTCTCGCCGAACCGCTCGATGAAGGCCAGGACCTCCTCGTAGGTGTCCAGGACCTCGTAGTACGGGCTCGTGGGCAGCCCCCAGGCCTTGAGCAGGTCGTAGGTCTCGGACTGGCTGGCCGTGCTCAGGCCCGCGCGGGCGCCGATGCCGTGGACGAACATGCTCAGCGGCCGCTTGGCGGTCTCGGCGGGGTCCTTCTGGCGCAGCGACCCGGCGGCCGCGTTGCGCGGGTTGGCGAGCGGGGCCTTGCCCTCGGCGATGAGCGCCTCGTTGAACTCGTTGAAGGCCTTGGTGGGGATGTAGACCTCGCCGCGGATCTCGACCTCTTCGGGGTGCCCCTCGCCCTCGAGCCGGGTGGGGATGTCCTTGATAGTCAGGACGTTGTGCGTGACGTCCTCGCCCGTGCGGCCGTCGCCGCGGGTCGCGGCCCGGACCAGCTCGCCGTTGCGGTAGAGGAGGTTGACGGCCAGGCCGTCGATCTTGAGCTCCGTGAGCCATGCCGCCGCGGGGAAGCCCGCCGCCGCGACGCTGGCCTCGGCACGCCGGACCCACGCCTCGAGCTCGTCGAGGGAGAAGACGTCCTCGAGGCTGTACATGCGGGCCAGGTGCTCTACGGGGGCGAAGGCCGCCGTGACCTCCCCGCCGACCTCCTGGGTGGGCGAGTCGTTCGCGATGAGCTCAGGGTGGAGCGCCTCGAACTCCTCGAGCCGACGGTAGAGCGCGTCGTACTCGGCGTCCGAGATCTCCGGCGCGTCCTGGTTGTAGTAGAGGGCGCGGTGGTGCCGGACCTCGTCCGCGAGGGCGTCGTACTCCTCGCGCAGCGACTCGGACGGGACGATCGCTTCGCCGACCGCTTCTTCGGTGCTCGCTGTCTGGGTGCTCGCTGCTTCTGGGCTCACGCTGTCTATCTTGCCCCATGGCCCCGACCCGCCCCCGGTTTCGGGTACGCATCTCGACGGCTCTGGGGCCTTCCGGGTACGAGCGCCTGTACCCGAAACGCGAAAAGGGCGACGAGATGCGTACCCGAAACGGTCAGCCGGGGGGAGACGCAGGAGAGGCCCCACGGCTGGTGCCGTGGGGCCTCCCCCGGTCAGCGCCCGGTCGGCGCCCGGTCAGCGCCCGGTGAGCGCGGCGGCACGGGGGCCGCGGTGGGCTGCTAGTGCAGGCTGCTGGAGGTCTGCTCCTGGGCCGTGGCGTTGGTGTTCATGGTGCGCGAGGCGTCGCGCAGCTGCTCGACGAGCTTGGCCAGGGACTTCATGCCCGTGGCCTGCCACTCGCCCTTGAACTGCTCGGCGTCGCGGCCGGCCCAGTTGGCCGGGATGTTGTTGTTGATCAGCGCATTGAGGTTGTTCTTGATCTGGTCCACCTCGTTGGCCTTCGCATCGAACTGCTTCGCGACACCGCGGAGCTCGGCAACGTTGGCGCCCTGCTGAATAGCCATGATCTTTCCTTTCGATACGTCCCCGGCGTGTCCAGGAATCCCGCCCACGACCCACCCTCGGATCCCTCGTCCAGAGGCGGCCATTGCGTTCATAGACCAACCTATCCGCCTGCCGCCAGGGCCACGATGGGGACTCCTCCCCACGCGGCGCCTGTTGCTCCGATGCGGTCCGGAGCGAGAGGTGAAGCGACATTCCCATGATAGGCTCTGCCCTCTTCTATTAATCGAATATATGTTCTATTCTTGATATATGGAGCGAGATGGCCGGTCGGAGTCGGAGGCAGCGGTGCCTCCCGACGACGCCGTGTCGTCCGTCGGGTTCCCGTCCGAGCCGCCGGAGTGGTTGCGGCTGGAGTGGGAGCTGAACGATCTGGCGCGGCCGCAGGGGGTTGACCCGGCCGGGCTCGGGCCAGTGCTCTCGGCAGCGTTCCGGCGCGTCCCGGACAAGGACCTCGCCGTGTCCGTACGGGGAGGGGTGGACGCGGCACTGTTCGCTTCTGTGGATGCGGGACTGTTCGCGGACCCGGAAGAGCTCGAGGTCTTCCCCGCCCCGGTGGTGCGGGCAGAACTGCGCGAGGTGGCCGCTGCCGGGCTCGTACGCCGCCTGGTCCGCCTCGAACAGGTCGAGGCCGCACGCCTGGCCGAGCAGGCCGCGGTTCTTGGCGCCCTCGTCGACCTCTGCGCCGGTGACGGCACCGATCCCTTCCGAACGGCGGAGGCGGCCTCGATCGCGGCCTCGGAGGTCTCGGCGGCCCTGAAAGTCTCCGCCCGCACCGCCAAAGGCCTTGTCGCCGAGGCCCTGTCCCTGACCGACCCGGCCGCGGCCCCCATCCTGGCGGCGCTCGCCGGCGGGCGGCTCTCCCGCCGCCGGGCCAAGGCGGTCCTGGACGCGGCCGTCCCCGTGCCCCCGGAACGCCTGCCGGCATTCCTGGCCGCCGCCGTCGAGGCCGCCTGCCCCTCCGACCCCGACCGGATACCGTCCCCGGCCGCCCTCACCCGTCGGCTGCGCCGCCTCGTCGAGGACCACGCTGACGAGCCGCTGACCGCTCGCAAGGCCCACGCCGCCGCCGGCCGCCGCGTCGACCTCGACCCGGCCCCCGACGGGATGTGCTGGCTCACCGCGTACCTGCCCCTCGAACACGGGGCCGCGATCGACACCCGCCTCGAGGCCATCGCCCGCTCCCTCCAGGCCCCCGACGAGGCCCGCACCCTCGCACAGCTGCGCGCCGACGCCTTCGCCGACCTCCTGACCGCCAGCACCACGGTCCCGACCGGCACCGCGGTCCCGGCCGGCACCGCGGTCCCGGCCGGCACCGCGGTCCCAGGCGGGACCACTGGCGCCGGCGACACGGCACCCGCCGCCGGGCGCCCGAGGGCCGCCACGGCGGCGGAGCCGGCCATCCCCGGCGCGTCAGCCAAGTCAGCCGGGTCAGCCAAGTCAGCCGGGTCAGCCACGTCGGCCGGGTCAGTCAGGCCCGCTGGCCCTGCGGGGTCCGGGGTGCGGTGCGAGGTCGTCCTCGTCCTGCCCGCCGCGACCGCAGCCGGGACCTCCGAGACCCCGGCCGAACTCCTCGGCTACGGCCCCGTCGACCCCGCAGCGGCCCGGCTCCTCGCCTCCGAGGCCGCCACCTGGACGAGGCTGTGGGCCGACCCCGCCACGGGCGCGCCCCTGGCCATCGGCCGCGCCCGTTACACCCCGACCGCCGCGATGCGCCGCTACCTCGGCGCCCGCGATGCCACCTGCCGCTTTCCCGGCTGCGACCGCCCCGCCCCCACCACCGAGGCCGACCACACCACCGAGTGGCACGCCGGTGGCCACACCGCTGCAGACAACCTCGCCCTTCTCTGCCGCGAACACCACCGTCTCAAGACCCGCGGCCACTGGACCCTCCGCCAAGCGGCCACCACCCAGCCCATCCCGCCCACCCAGAGCCGCAACGCCCCACCCAGCCCACCGGCACCGAGCCCCACGGCACCCGAACCCACGGCACCCAATCCACCGGTAACCAGCCCACCGGGAGCCTTCACACCGCCGGGCACCCTCCACTGGACCTCACCAGCGGGACTGGCCTACACCACCTACCCCCACCACGACCCGCCCCGCCCTTCTAGGAAAGGGCAGGGCTGGACGACGCAGGGCTGACGTCTGGGACTGATGTCCTGGAGCACTCAGCCGGCGGCGAGGTCCTCGAAGGCGGCCTGCACCTTGTACGCCCGTCCCCGCGCCACGTAGAAGCCCCGTCCGGGCACGTACCGGGGATTGCGGATGCGCCCCAGGGACGTGTTCAGCAGCGAGTCGCCGTCCATCTCCGCGGGATTGAGCAGCAGGCCGCGGCGGCCGTTCTTGAACGGCTGGGACAGGCTCCAGGCCGAGCCCCAGCCCGCGGTCTCCGACTCCCCCACGATCCACAGGCCCTCGCGGTCCATGGCCGTGATGAGGCCCGAGAGCCCGCTCTCGGCAAGAGTCGAGTCGAAGTCGGGCAGGCCCTCGACGAAGAGCGCGAATTCCCGCACCCCCACGTCGAGCTGGAGCTCGTCGACGGCGGCCGCCACGGCGTCCTCTCCCGTGAAGCTCGCGTCCCACAGCGGAAGGTTCGCCAGGGCAGACCTCCGGGCACCGAGGTAGACCCTGCGGACGCCGGGCCGCGCCCGCCGCAGCCCGGCGGCGAGGGCCGCGAGCGCCGTCGTGCGCCCGGATCCGGGCGGCCCGGTGAGCATGAAGGCCCCCGACGGGTCGACGTAGAGCGGCTCGAGGGTCGAGTCCTCGAGGCCGAGCGCCACCCGTCCGGAGTCGGTCGGCAGCGCCTGCCCGGTGACGAGGTCCGGCAGCGTGCGCACGGGCGGGGCCTCGGGGACGCCCTGGCGCCGCATCGCCTCGGCGAGCCGGGTGATCTCGCGCGCCTGCAGCGCCACGTTCGCGTTCCCGCCGAGCACCCCGAGCTGCACCTCGAGGCCGTCCACCACGCCGCGTCCAGGCGGCGACTGCGGCGTGACCACGTCCTTGGGCTGGCCGAACATCATGTAGTCGTCCTCGCCCGTCATGCGCAGGATGATGCGCTTCTGCACGCTCGAGGCGATCGAGGCGGGAATCGAGTTGGTCCGGTCCCCGGTCATGACGAGGTGCACGCCGACCGCGCGCCCGTCGGAGGCGAGCTGCGTGAGCAGGTCAAATACCGCGCTCTCGGAGCTGTACTCGTACTGCTCGCGGAACGCCCCCATCCCGTCGATGAGGACGATGATGCGGGGCTCGTCGGGGCGGCCGGCGAGGCGCCGGTACTCGCCGATGCTGCCGGCCCGGGCGGCGGCGTACCGCTCGGAACGCTCGTCGACGAGTCCTGACAGGTGGCGCATGAGCCGGCCGATGCGCTCGGCGTCGTCCGCGTCGATCACGGCGCCCACGTGCGGGAGCGCCTCGAGCATGTGCAGGCCGCGCGAGCCCGCATCGATGCCGTAGACCTGCACGGGGCCGCCGCGCATCGTGATGGCCGCGGCGACCGCGACCGTGCGCAGCGCGGCGGACTTCCCCGACCCTCCGGTGCCGTAGACGGCCATGTTCCCGTCCCGGTCCGGCTCGTAGAAGAAGGTCGGCTGGCTCTGGTGCGCGGGATCGTCCACGACACCGAGCAGGAGCCGCTCGTCCGTGCGCGGATTGGGCAGCCGCGCCACATCGTAGGTCTGGGGCAGCTCGGCGAGCCACGGCTTGCGCGGCATCTCGAGCCCGATCCGGTCTGCCGCGGTCGAGATGGTGCGCACCATGCGCGCGATGTCGTTGGGCCCCTCGGCCTCGGGCTCGGCGTCCACGAGGTCCGCGGGCCGCTCCCAGGCCGCGCCGGTGCCGAAGTCCATCTCGGCGATGTCGATGCGGGGCAGCGCGGGCCGCTCCGTGGTCCATCCGGAGGCGTACCCGGTCTGGAAGCCCTGGATGCGCCCGGGGCCGGTCTTGGCGGCGCCGCGGCCGGGGATGCCCGGGTCGAAGTAGGCCGCGGTCTTCTCCCCCAGGATGTCCTCGGAGTCGGCCTCGTCCGCCATCCGCAGCGCGATGCGCAGGTTCGTGTTGGCGCGCAGGCTGTCCTTGATGACGCCGGCGGGCCGCTGCGTCGCGAGGATCAGGTGCAGCCCGAGGGACCGGCCGCGGGCGGCGACGTCCACGACCCCGTCGACGAACTCGGGGACCTCGGTGGCGAGCGCGGCGAACTCGTCCACCACGATCACGAGGTACGGCGGGGTGTCCGGGTCCGCGGCGCGCTCCATCGCGAGGAGGTCCTTGGCCTTCTTCCGGTTGAACAGGTGCTCGCGGTAGTGCAGCTCGGCGCGCAGCGAGGTGAGCGCGCGGCGCACGAGGTGGGGCGAGAGGTCGGTCACGAGCCCCACCGTGTGGGGCAGGCTGACGCAGTCGGCGAAGGCGGCGCCGCCCTTGTAGTCCACGAACAGGAACGTCACGCGGTCGGGGCTGTAGGCGTTGGCCATGCCGAGCACCCACGACTGCAGGAACTCGGACTTGCCCGCGCCCGTCGTGCCGCCCACCAGGGCGTGCGGGCCCTCGTTCTTCAGGTCGAGGAAGAACTGCTCCACGCCCTTCGAGCCCACGAGCGCGCGCAGGGTGCCCTTCGCCTTCGGATTGGCCACGGCCGAGGCGCGCACCGAGTTGGACTGCTGCCAGCGCTCGGCGACCGTGCCGGCGTCGTCCGCGATCTCCGCCCCGGCCAGCGTCACGTAGGAGACGCTGCGCGGGAGGTCGGAGTCGTCGTCGACCGGCTTGCCGACGTCCACGATCGGGGTGAGCATCCTGCCGAGCTGGACGGCGAGCGCCTCGTCGACGCTCTCGCAGCTGACCGGGTAGGTGTGCCGCCCGAGGCGGACCTGGCCGCTCGTGGCCCCGTGCTCGCCGTCGACCACGATGAAGTCGCGGCAGCACTGCGGCAGCTGCTCGGCGCCGGCCGCCACCCACACGACGTGGATGCCCACGTCGGGGCCGAGTTCGGCGATGCGCGTCAGGCGGCCGCGGTCCACCGGGGCGTCGTCCTCGACGAGGACGACGACGGTCGGCACGATCGGCTCGGACGTCCCGTCGTGCTCCTCCCGCACTGCCCCGCGCCGACCGGCGGGACCGCCCGAGGGGCTGGCCTGCCCATCCGGGCCGGCGGTGCGGACGGCGAGCAGGTCCTCGAGCCGGGTGAGCAGGAGCATCCCCGCCGCCGATCCTGCGGCGAGGTGGTCGCCGGCCAGGGGCGAGTGGGAGGAGCCCACGTGCGGGAGCCACTGGAGCCACTCCCACCGCTCCTTGGACTCGTGCGAGGCCAGCCCCGCGATCACCACCTCCGCGGGCGAGTGCAGTCCGGCGATCTGCAGCAGGATGCCCCGGGCCACGTTCTCGACGAGGCCCCGGGGGCCGGCGACGCCGAGGCCGCCGCCCTGGCGCAGGCTCGCCGTGACCGGCACGGCGTCGAGCACCGCGAAGCGGCCCTGCGCCTCGTGGAGGCGGCGGGTGAACTCGGGCAGCGTCCTGCCCTCGGGCGGGACGGTGACGCTCACGCGGCTGGGCACGGTGCCCAGCCCCAGCCGCACGGTGAGGAACTCGCGGTGCTCGGGGGCGTGGGTCCACAGCAGGGGCCCGAGGCGGTAGATCGACTCCACGGTCTCCGCCACCGAGGGTGCCTCCTGGAGCCGCACGGCCCGCTCGACCGTCTGCAGCTCGGTGATCTGGCGCGCGAATTCCGCGAGCCGCTCCTCGAAGAGCCGGGTCTCCTCGCGGAGCTCGCGCCTGGCGTGGCGCCGGTACTCGAACCACATGCCCACCGCGAACAGCGGCATCATCGCCATGAACACGATGGAGACGACGCTCTGCAGGACCGCGAACATCACGGCGCCCATGAGGATCGGCACGAACAGCATGACGATCGGGAACGGCTGGGTGGTGGGCCGCTGCGGCCCTTCCGGCAGCTCGCGGGCCTGCGGCGGGAACCGCGGCACGACCCGCGGGGAGCGGTTGAACGGCACGAGCGGGGAGGTCTGGGTGCGCCCGGCGCTGTGCCCGAGGCCCACCACGGACACGGTGGAGTCCCCGAGGGTCACGGCGTCCGAGGAGGCCAGCACGGCCTTGGAGACGGTGAGCCCGTCCATGACGAGCCCGTTGGAGGAGTTCAGGTCCGCGATCTCGATCGTCTCGCCCACCGTGATCCGCGCGTGCCGCTTGGACACGAGCGGGTCGGTGAGGACCACGTCGGCACCGGCGCCGCGGCCGATCAGGCTCGCGCCGACCGGGAGGGAGAATTCCCTGCCGGCGTCCGGGCCGGACACCACGCGCAGGGTCGCCGCCGCCGGTCCGCGGTCGACGGCGGGCGCTCCGGCGCCGCTGTCGGCGCCGGCCGCGCCGTGGGCAGCCCCGCGCGGGGCCACCCGTGAGAGCGAGACGGTCGAGCCCTGCCGGAGGCCCGATTCGAGGAAGGTCCCCTCGGGGTCGAGCACGCGGCCAGTCATCCCGCCGGCGAGGACCGACTCCTCGACCCTGAGGGTCAGGCCGGCCAGGGCGCCCGCCTCCGCCCGGGCCGGACCCGCACCCGTGTGCTCGGCGGCCCGCGCCGGATCGGCGAGCCACAGCTCCCGGGCCACGTCGCCGACCGAGGCGAGGCCGTCCACGGTCACGGCCAGGTCCACCGCGGGCTCGGGGTCGCGCCGCAGCGTGAGTCTGATCCGCACCTAGTCCCCCTCCGGCCCGTCCTGCCCGGACGCCGCCGGGCCCCGGGGCGTCTCGGCCTGTGTCTTCAGGAGCACGAGGTCCTCGGCGGTGACGAGGTGGGAGCTCACGGCGTGCTCGACGAGCCGCGCCCGGCGGTTGGTGGCAAGCTTCCCGCCGCCGGCGCGGAGGCCCACCACGCCCACGCGGTCGAGCTTGTCGCACACGTTGTCCAGCTTCCGGTTGAACTTGGTCAGCGCCCACCCGAGCCGCCGGGCCGCCGCCGCGGAGGTGGGGATCGAGCTCAGCCCCGTCCCGTCGCGCCGCAGCATGGGCTCTGCGAGCGCCACGATCACGGCCTTCTGCGAGTCGGTGAAGGTGATGGGGCCGATGGTGGTCTCCCCCGCGGCGCCGCCGTCCTCCTCGGGGCTCGCGTGCTGCCGGAACGCGGGGGTGCGCACGTGCACGGCGAACTCATAGGTCGTGGACCCTGCAGTGAAGATGACGTTGGTGTGCCCGAAGACGAGCGGGATCCGCGCGCCGGGCACCACCCAGGCCTGGAGCCCGCCGCTGACGTCCGCGACTGTTGCCGAGAGCAGCGACCCGACGTTGGAGAGCCACCAGATGCCGTCCACGTGCGAGATCTCGAGGAAGCGCCGGTGCAGGTAGGGATTGTCGTCGACCTCGAGGTCGCCCTCCCTGCCGATCCCGAACACGCCGCCCGGATCGGGCCGGTACAGCTCTCCGCAGAAGTCGACGACGAGGTCGCCGGCCCCTGGTGTTCCCTGGTCCATTCGTGTGTGCTCCGTCTCCCCAGTTCGGACATTCACATGGCTCCCGTGCCGCACCGCGGCGCCGGGCAGTATCACTTGGTGCTCACGGTCACTTGGTGCTCACGCACGCGCTCGGCGCGGAGTCGTCCATCGGCCCCGCCGCGCCGTCGCTGCGCCGCACCACGACGCGCACGCAGGTCTGCCCCGAGGCCTCCTTGGGCACGGTGGCCTTCGTGGCGGTGACCGTGGTGGGCGGCTGCTGGCCCATCAGGCGCAGCACGGTGACGAGGTACGCGTCGCCGGGCTTGGGCTGCGGGTTCTTCCAGGTGAACGTCACCCCCGAGGCGTCCGCCGTGCCCTTCAGGTCGGTGACGTTGGGCACGGCGCCGGAGTCCACGGCGTCGACCGGCGGCGCGCTGTAGGTGGTCTGGTTGGGCGCGGGCCGGTTGGCCAGGCCCGGCGCGAGCACGATCCCGGCACCCACCGCGGCGACGAGGACCACGCCCGCCGCTGACGAGGCCAGCAGCGCACGACGGCGGCGCACCGCGGCGGCGCGTCCCTCGCCGTCGGCGTCGTCCCGGCCGCCGTCCTCGGGCCCCTGCCCCGCCGGCTGCCCCGCCGGCAGGGGGCGTCCCCGCAGGACCGTCGCGTCGCCGCGCAGCACGGTCGAGTCGCCCTCCGGCTCGGCGCCTGCCCCCGGGCCGTGGAGGGATTCCCGGCCGGGCGCCGTGCCGGTCCGCCCGCGCAGGACGGTGTCGTCCCGTCCCGTGGTGGTCTCGCCCGGCGCTGCCTCGCCCGGTGCCCCGGCGAGGCCCGCGCCCGGGGCGGTGAACGGCGTCGTGCGTCCGGGGGTGCCCGGCACCGTCCGGCCGGGCACGGTCCGGCCCGGTGCCGTCCCCGTGCCCGCGCGGGGGGCGTGGGGGTTGATCGCCACGACGCCCCGCACGCGGGTCTCCTCGTAGGACGAGTCGGGGTCGTCCTCGTCCGAGGGCTCCTCGAGCACCTCGAAGGGCGTCACCGAGAGGCTGAGCTCGTTCTGGATCCGCTGCAGCGCGAGGGCGAACGTGTGGGCCGAGGAGTAGCGGCTCTCGGGTGCCTTGGACATCGCGGTGGCGAGCACGAGCTCGAGCGACTCGGGCACGTCAGCGCGGCCCAGCGGCGGGACCGGCGAGGAGTGGATCCGCTGGACGAGCGCCCGCTGCGAGTTGTCCCCGCCGGGGACGACGAACGGCGAGCGGCCCGCGAGGAGCGTGTACAGGGTCGCGCCGAGGGCCCACACGTCCAGGGCCACGCCGTCGGCCACGCTGCCGCGGAACGACTCCGGGGGCGACCACGGGATCGACATGCCCATGTCCGCGTCCCCGCCGCCCTCCACGGTGCCCGAGATGCCGAAGTCCGTCAGGGCCGGCCGGTTGTAGTCGGTGACGAGGATGTTGGCCGGCTTGATGTCCCGGTGCGCGATCCCGGCCCGGTGGGCGGTCTCGACCGCGGAGGCGACCTGGATGCCGACCGCGAGGACCTCGTCCACGCTGAGCCGCTCGCGGCGGTAGCGGATGTCCAGGCTCGGGCGCGAGCAGTACTCCATCGCGAGGTAGGAGTGGCCGCTGTCGGTGATCTCCGCCTGGTAGATCGTCACGATGTACGGATGCGAGGAGAGCTGGGCCATCAGGTTGGCCTCGGTCTCGAACTGGCGCCGCGCGCTCTCGGTGCGCAGGTCGGAGAGCAGCACCTTCACGGCGACCTTGCGGCGCGGCCTGTCCTGCTCGTACAGGTAGACGTCGGAGAAGCCGCCCGAGCCGAGCAGGCTCAGGTACCTGAAGCCCTTGAGCTCCGGGGGCGGGGCCGGGGGACGCTTCGAGCTCACGGCACCGCCTCGAAGCGCAGGCTCACGCCGTCTCCGAGGTCCGCGACGTCGCCGTCGAGCACGATCGTCATCTCGCCCTGGGCGAGCCTGCGCGGCGCCTGGCCGGCCCGGGCGAGGACCGTGCCGTTGGTCGCCTTGAGGTCGCGGACCATGACGTGCCAACCCTCGAGGCGGACCTCGAGGTGGTTGCGCGAGATGTCCCCCGAGGGGCTCGTGACCGAGACGAGCCGCGGCATTCCGCCGCTGGGCACGCGCGAGACCGAGGGCTGGCGGCCCACCACGAGCGGCTGGACCAGGTCGATGACCTCCCCGGTGGAGAAGACGACGCGGCCCAGGGCGGGACGCGGAACCTGCACCGTCTCGCCGTCGAGGTGCTCCCCGCAGACAGCGCACTGGGGGTACGAGGGCGGGCTCGCATGCCCCTGCGGGCACCGGCGGCCGAGCACCAGCAGGGCGGCGGCCGCCTCGCGGGCCGCGCCCGGCGCGCCGGAGGCGGCGGGTCCCTGGTCGGGTTCCGCGCCCAGCGAGGCCGGGTCGAGCTCGCTGCGCATGACCGTCTCCCCGTCATGGTCGCCGTACAGCTCGGACGTGATGGATCGGCCCTGCGGCCCGGTGCCGGGTCCGGCGCCGTCCCGGGGCGCGTCGGGGTAGTGCATCTCGCTCTGCGCGCGCGGCCTGGGCCGCGGCTGATGCTGCTCCCCCGGCTCGTGCGCCGAGGCGTGGGCGGGGGGCGCCTGCTGCGGCTTCGCCCACGGCACCGCGTCGATGAGGAGGCTCGGCGGACTCCATGCCGCCGGTCCGCGGCCGTTCCCGGTGTCCGACAGCGCGTGGCCGCCGGCGGCGTCCGCCTCGGGGCCCCGGGCGCCCAGTTCCCGGGCGTCGGGTGCACTGGCGTCGGGTTCGGTGGCGCTGGATTCGCCGGCGCTGGATTCCTGGGCGCCCGGTTCGGGGGCACTCGGTTCGGGGGCACTCGGTTCGGGGGCACTCGGTTCGAGGGCGCTGGGTTCGAGGGCGCTGGGCTCCTCGTCCTCCTCGCCGTCGGTCCTCACGGCCGCGTCCTCGACGGAACGGAGCACCGTGGTGCCCCAGAGGTGGTCGTAGTCGCTCGTGGAGGTGGTGGCCTCGGAGGCCTCCTCCGCCACCACGGGGGCCGGCCCCGCGGCCGCCTCGTCGGGCTGTGCTTCATCGGCCGGCGCCTCATGCGCCTGAGCCGGATCGTCCGTCGCGGGGCCTGCCAGCGTGGAGCCCCCCACGGTCGATTCGGGCAGGAGGGTCTCCTCGCTCGCGGCCGCCGGGACAGCCGCAGTCACCGGCGCGGTCACCGGCGCGACGGCGTCCGGCGGGACCACGGCGGCCGGCGAGCTGACGGCGCGAGCCGCCGACGCGGCGTCGTCCGCCTCTGCGGCGGGCATCCCTCGGTCCGCGGCCACGAGCAGGGTGTCCGCAGCGACGACCCCGCCGAGGAGCGGCAGGGCGCCGCGGGGTTCCTCGCCTGCGACGGCGCCGGCGGGCGCACCGGAGACCTCGACCGCGTCCCACGCCTCGAACGCGCGCTCGAGCCAGGTCCCGACCTCGCTGCCGCTGAGCGCCTCGTCCCCCGAGGCCGTCGTCACGGTGGCGCGCACGGCCCCGCGCACGAGGAGGCGCAGCCGGTCGCCGTGCTCCGCCAGGGCGAACGCCGGCATCCGGGCCAGGCCGAAGGCCGACGCGAAGACGTCGAGGAGCGCATAGAGGTCCGCCCCGTCGGCGCCGAGCGCGTCCCAGAGGCGACCGAGGAACTCGTCCGACTGGGCGGCGGGGACGAGGACGGTCAGCTCGCCGCGCGCCAGCAGGGTCCAGCCGCTCCCGGGCCGGTACTCACGCCTCGTCACGGTCACCGCCCGGCTCCGCCTCGGGGCTTGGGGCTCCGGCGGCATCGTCGCCGGCCGGTTCATCGTCGGCAGGCCGCTCGGCACGGTCGCGGTCCAGCGTGTCCTCCTCGGGCGCGAGCCGCGGTGCGGTCTCGCGCAGGCCGAGTTCGTCGGCGGCGTCCTGGGCATCGACGACGATGACCGTGATGTTGTCGCGCCCGCCGGCGTGGATGGCTGCGTCGATGAGCGCCTCCACCGCGTCCTGGGGATGGACGCGGCTCGTGAGCAGGCGCAGGATCTCGCTGTCGCGCAGCTCCGAGGTCAGCCCGTCGGAGCAGACGAGCAGCCGGTCCCCGTCCTCGACGGGCAGGAGCCAGAAGTCCGCCTCGGCGTCCTCGCCCGTGCCGAGGGCCCGCGTGACCACGTGGCGGCGCGGATGCGTGAGCGCCTCCTCGGCCGTGATCTGGCCCGCGTCCACGAGCTCGCGGACCTCGGAGTGGTCCACGCTGATCTGGGCGAACCGGCCGTCCTGGGAGAGCCGGTACGTGCGCGAATCGCCCACGTTGGCCACGAGCCAGTACGGCACCGAGGAGATCTCGATGAGCACCGCTCCGGAGAGGGTGGTCCCCGCGCGGGCGCCCGTGGCATCGCGGATGCGCCAGTCGGCGTCCTGGATCACGTGCTGGATGTCCTGGGCGGTCGCGGCGTGGGTTCCCGGGGCCAGCATGGCGGCCTCGCGCAGCGTCTGCACGCACAGCTGGCTGGCCACCTCGCCCGCCTCGTGGCCGCCCATGCCGTCCGCGACCATGAACACCGGATCCTGGGCGAGGAACGAGTCCTCGTTGAGTTCGCGGCGAAGCCCGCGGTCCGTGCCGAAGCCGACCGTGAGCCGCAGGCGCGGATCAAGATCGGGCGCGTGCGTGTCGGTCACGCGTGTCCCCTTCCGATCGAGAAGAAGCAGTCGCCGAAGCGGACCACGTCGCCCGCATCGACGAGGACGGGCTGGCCGGCGGGAGCCTCGGCGGTCGCACCGTCGGCGCGGACCACGCGGGTGCCGTTGGTCGACTTGCGGTCCTGGACCCACACGCCGCTCGGGTCGCTCCACACCGCCAGGTGCGTCTTGGAGACGCTCTTGCCCGGATCGTCCACCGCGAGGAACTCCTGCACGGTCTCGTCGTCGTAGCCGGCGGGGTTGCGGCCGATGAGGACGGGCCCGCGCAGCGCGATCCGGCGGCCGTCGTTGAAGGTCAGCACCACGTCCGACGCCGAGGGGGCGCCGCCCGCTGCCGGCGCACCGGTCTGCCGGGACGGGGCGAACCGGGTGGCCCCGAGGTCGGCGTCCGGGTCGGCGGCATGCGGCGCAGGGGCGGGGGCGGGGACGGCGCCGGCGGGCGCGGGAGCCGCGGCCGGGGGCACCGCACCCGCGGGCGGGGCGGCCGGAGCGGTGGCCGGGCGCGCCGGCACCTGGGGCTTGGCGGCCGGCGACGCCATCGGGGAGGCGACCTCCTGGACGGAGGGGAGGTCCGCACGGGGCGCGAACGAGGCGGGGCCGTTGATCCCGCCGGTGGTGAGCGGGTCCCGGCCGGCGCGGACGTCGAAGACGAATGTCCTGGCCGCCTTGTCGTGCCAGCCCTGCCGCTTGCTGTTCGGATCGAACATGTTCGAGATGAGGGCAAGGACCACGCCGGCCACGGGGATCAGGCAGATGAGCCCGAAGACGAAGTTCCGCACGAACACCGCGCCCCAGCCGGGCGCGAGGCCCTCGGGGCCGCTCGTGCGCAGCCCCAGCATGGCCTGCCCCGGCGTCTTGCCGGTGCGGGCCTCCCAGGCCCAGCAGAAGATCCACAGGGCGATCCCGAGCACGGTGCCGGTCACCCACCAGACGGCGGCGGCCAGCAGGGCCTGCTCGTCCGAGCTCGTGGGGTACGCGCTCCCCGAGAGCGTCGAGAGGGAGGCGAGGGCGAGGAGGTAGGGCAGGAGCTGGAGGATCCAGGCGAGGCCGAGGTCGATGAGCTTGGCGCCGGCGCGCTTGCCCGTGGAGGCATTGACCAGCTCGAGATTCACCATGGTCCCCGTGTTCCCCTCGTATCCCCCAGTGCGGCCTGCAGGCGTGCGGCCGGACGGCCCGTGGCCTCCAGTGTGGCCCGCTGGCGCCCCGCAGACGGGGCAGAACAGCGCTCCTTGCCGGACCATACTGCCACACGCCGGGCACACCGCTTCGGGCTGCGCGCGGGGCGGCACCGAGGCCGTCATTCAGTCCCTCCCCTGGTCCTGCCCTTGGCTGCCGTGCCGCGCCGGCCCCACAGGCGCCGCAGAGCCGGTGCGCGGTCTGCGCCGCGCGCTCCGGAGCCGCGGGCGGCCAGCGCCGCCCGCGCCTCGAGCAGGAGCGAGCGCGGCGAGAACCTGGCGCGTTGGCGCCGCCAGAACCCGAGCGAGCCGCGCATCGCCTCGATGGAGCTGTCCACGTCGGCCCAGTAGGCGTCGACCTCGTTCTCGCTCGGACGGCCCGCGCCGAAGACGGCGGCGTCCGCGCGGCGGGCGAGCATCGTCGTCGTGCCCGCCGAGTCCGGGAACGCCTCCCCGAGGACCGCCGCGGTCTCGCGCCGGGTCGAACGGGCGTCGAGGCTCGCGCCGAGGTCGGTCGCGAAGTTCGTGTACTCGCGCCAGCCGCCGCTCACCCGCTCCGCCGGATGCTCCGCGGCCAGCCGCCGCCGGCGGCGGCGCAGCTTCAGCCACGCGACGAGCACGAGGGGCAGCGCGAGGACCGCGATCGGGATGAGCCCGATGCCCACGGCGGCGAGGATGGGGCCCAAGATCAGCCAGAAGTTGTCCTTCTTCTGCTCCTGGTCCAGCACGTCGGGCCGCGAGTCCGGTGGCAGCTCGACCGGCGCCTGGGGCGGCGGCGGGGGCTGGAGCACCTGCGGGCGCGGCTTCGACTGGGCCTGCGGGTCGGGCGGGATCGGGACGTTGTTCTTCGGCGGCGTCGGGTCGAAGGCGACCCAGCCGTAGCCCTCGAACGCCACCTCGACCCACGCGTGGACGTCCTTGCCCTTGATGTCGATCTTCGTCCCGGCCGGCTGGGGCTTCTCGGGGTAGAAGCCCATGACGACGCGGGCAGGGATGCCGAGCTGGCGCGCCATGAGCGCCATCGTCACCGAGTACTGCTCGTCGTCGCCGACCATCTGCTTGGCGGTGAGCATGGCCCGCAGCCGCCCCGCGCCGTGCCCGGAGAGGCTGGGCACCTGGCCCTCGGCGATGAGCCCGTTGCTGAACGCGCCGAACTTCTGGAAGTAGGACTCGAGGGTCCGCACCCGCTCGAGCGGCGCCTGGCTGTCCCCCAGGATGTCCCCGGCCTTGGCCTGGAGCACCTGCGGGACGCCGTCGACGGCGGGCAGGCTCACCGGAGCGAACTGGGCCTGGGCCAGCAGCGCGTCGTCGGGCCGCTTGGGCTCGACGACGCGGACCGCATACTCGTCGCCTGCGGCCACGCCGGCCGTGGAGATGGCCGTGTCCGTGAGCGGGTTGAAGTAGAGGCCTTCCGCCGCCGGGCTGTTCTTGTCGTCGAAGGCGATGCCCGTCGTCGTCCGCCCGCCGGGCAGGAAGTAGCCGCGGTAGTCGCGCACGGTGACGTCGAGCGTGTACGGCGTGCTCGCCCCGGAGGGCGGATCCGCGGCCGCAATCGAGGACGCGTCGCCGACCTTGGCGAAGGAGCCCGAGCCGGACTGGTCGACGTTGGCCACGGTGCCGTCGTAGGCATCCAGGGCCGCGAGCCGCACCCGGCCGCCCTGGGGCAGCCCTGAGACGGTGAACAGCACGGAGTCCCGCTGGTCCTTGACGAAGCTGCGGAACCCCGAGAGGGGGCTCACGTAGTTGTGCGGGTCGAAGGGCGGTACCACGCGGTCCCGGAGCACGTCGCGCTGGGCGCCCGCGGTGACGGCGGGGGCGAGGGCCAGCGTCGCCGCGGCGGCCACCGCCACCACGGCGGCGCCGAGGCCCACGCGGCGGAGTCTGGCCGCGCGCGCCGAGCCGGGGTCGGCCACGGTCGTCTCGCCCGAGACGACGCGTGCCGTCCCGACGCGGGCCGCCGACCGGCGGAACGAGGACCACAGGACCCCGGTCACGGCGAAGGCGACGCCTCGCGGCAGGGCGAGGAAGGCCTCGTGCGTGCCGAAGGCGATGCCGACGACGAACAGCACCGTGACCGGGACGAGGGGCCAGTAGGGCCGGCGCAGCCGCCACGCGAGCAGCCCCGCGGCGAGGCAGCACACGAACGCGCTCAGATACGGCACCACGAGCATCCCGGAGGCCGTGCCGAGCGGGGCCGCGACGGTCAGGTTGTCCTTCCAGGAGACGACGATCCCGAGCAGGAGCGTCCGCAGCGAGGCGAGGGTGGGAATGAAGCCGCCCGCGGACTCGTCCGGGGTCGCCACGAGGCCGCCCACCAGGAGGTAGGCGAGGAAGGCCCCCGCCGTGCTCACGAGCCAGCCGGGGCGCAGCGCGGACGAGCCGAATGCGACCGCGAGGCCGAGGGCTGCCCCGGTGAGGCCCGCGACCAGGTAGTGCCGGTCGCCGCCGTAGGCGAGGTGGAAGCCGGCGATGCCGAGCGCCGCGAGCACGAGGATGGCCGCGGCGTCGACCGCGTGCAGCCAGGGGTTCCGGCCGGCCCAGAAGCCCGGCCGCGGGGAGCGGGCAGCAGCGCCGCCGCTCCGCGGACGGCCGCTTCCGCCGCCGCTCTCGGCGCCGCCGGGGGTGGGTCGGCGCGGCCGCAGGCGGGTGGTCTCGCTCATGCCGCCGCCTTCCGCAGCACCGGGCCCAGGTCCTCGAGGGCACCCACCGTGAGCACGGTGAGGTCCGCGATGCCGGCACGCCTGGGGGCGGCCCCGGCCTCGCAGCGCACGGCGAAGGTGCGGATGCCGGGCGGGATGGATGCTGCGGCGGCGCGCAGCTGGGTGGGGGTGACGCCGGTGCCCACCACGAGGAACACGACCGAGGCGTTGGGCACGCTGTCCGCGGTGGAGCGGGCGGCGTCGACCGCCGTCGGGCGCATCGCGGCGCCCTGCAGGCGGGTCAGGTCGTCGAGGTAGTGGCGCGGGCTCTCGGTGCGCAGCGGGCCGCGCTGGGTGAGGGCGCTCAGCTCGCGCTGCTCCGCGAGGGCCTGCCGGCCGATCGAGCCGGCCACCGAGACGGCGAGCTCGAAGTCGTCCTCGGTGCCGTACTCCGCAAGGTTCGCGGACAGGCACACCGCGAGGTGGGCCCGGCGCGTCTCCTCGAACTGGCGCACCATGAGCGTGCCCGTGCGGGCCGTCGTCTTCCAGTGGATGTGGCGGCGGTCGTCACCGGGGATGTACTCGCGCAGCGCGTGGAAGGACACGTCCGAGGTGGCGAGCTCGCTGGTCGGCATCCCCTCGAGGTCCCGGATGAAGCCGGCCGCCGAGGTCCCGAGCACGGCGGTGCGGGGGTGCACGTACAGGTCCTGCGGCTCGGTCCAGACCACCTGGCGGCGCAGGAGCCCGATCGGGTCGGCCCGGACGGAGCGGACCGGCCCGACCACGATCACGGCGCGCCGCTCGGTGGGAATCGTGAACAGGTCCTCGTGCGGGACGCCGGGGCGCATGCGCGGAAGGTGGAACACGGCCGTGGCCGCGCCGACGGGCAGCTCGAGGAGCGACGGCGCCACGGGACGCGAGGACGTGGTGACCACCTCGATGCCGCCCACCGCGCTCTCCCCCACGGCCACGCGGGTGCGGGCGAGGTCCAGGTCTACGGCATACGAGGCGCGGCCCAGCACGAACACAATCGAGAGGACGAACAGGCTCGCCGCGAGCAGCGCCGCGGCGGTCGCCTCCTGCCAGCCCCAGGCGGCCCCGGCAAGGGCCAGCAGCACGGCAGCGAGCGCAACCGCCCAGCCGAGCGGGCTCACCACCGACAGCGTCGGGTGCAGGCGGCTCCGGTACGCCGCGCCGGCGCGGGCCAGCGTCGGCGCCGCGTAGGAGCGGCCGAGGCCCGCCGCCTCCAGCCAGAGCGAGGCGGGGTGCAGGCGCGGCCGGGAGGACGCGTCGGTCTCGGGCGCCGGACGGCTCCCGCTGCGTCCGGGAAGACGGCGGACGACGGCGTCCCGCGCCGCCGCGAACGGGTTGCGGGTGGGCATCGCCGGGCTCACACCCCGGCGCGGGACTGCGGTGCGGCGACTTCGCCCAGGACGCGCTCGAGGATCCGGTCCGGGGTGACCCCGGCGAACTCGGCCTCCGGGTCCATGACGAAGCGGTGGGTCCAGACGACCGCCGCCAGCTCCTTGACGTCGTCGGGGAGCACGAAGTTGCGCCCCTGCGCCGCGGCCCAGACCTTGGCGGCCCGGACCATGGCGATGGCGCCGCGCACGCTCACCCCGAGCCGCGTCTCGGGGGCGTTGCGCGTCGCCTCGCACAGGCGCGAGACGTACTCGAGGACTGCCGTGTCCACGTGGTTCTGGGCTCCCAGCTCGGCCATCTCGGCCACCGCGTTGGTGGTGATGATCGGGGCGAGCTCGCGGGACCGGTCCTTCACCGAGGCGCCGCCGAGGAGGCGCACGGTGGAGGCGTGGTCGGGGTAGCCGATCGAGGTCTTGATGAGGAACCGGTCGAGCTGGGCCTCGGGGAGCCGGTAGGTGCCAGCCTGCTCGATCGGGTTCTGGGTGGCCATCACCATGAACGGCCTGCCGGCCTCGTAGGTCACGCCGTCCACGGTGACCCGGGACTCCTCCATGACCTCGAGCAGCGCCGACTGGGTCTTGGGCGAGGCCCGGTTGATCTCGTCCGCGAGGACGATGTTGGCGAAGATCGGGCCCTTGTGGAACTCGAACTGCTGGGTCTTCTGGTCGTAGATCGTCACGCCGGTGACGTCGGAGGGCAGCAGGTCCGGGGTGAACTGGATGCGTGAGTTGGTGCCCTGCACCGTGGCCGCGAGCGCCCGCGCGAGCGAGGTCTTGCCGGTCCCGGGCGCGTCTTCGAGGAGGATGTGGCCCTCGGCGAGCATGGCGGTGAGCGCGAGCCGGACCACGTGGTCCTTGCCGAGCACGGCCTGGCCGACGTTCGCTGCGAGGCGCTCGAAGGTCTCGGCGAACCATGTGGCCTGCTCTGTCGTCAGCGTCATCCGCTCCCCCTGGAATGTGTGTGCTCTCTCCACCGGCCCGGGCCCCGAGCCCCGGCGATGTCCCCGGCACAGCCTAGTGCCTCGCCGTCCGGGCCCGCGATGGGGAGGTCTCCCCCCACCACCGCACACTGACCCGGCGCGCCGGCGGGTGCGCCGCGTCAGTCGGGGACGCGGGTCAGTCGAGGACGATGCCCGGCCCGGTGCCGTGGCGCAGCGCCACCGGATGGATCTCGCCGAAGCCGCGGACCATCTCGGGCTCGCGGTGTTCGAGGACGAACCGCTCGTCCCCTGCGAGGGCCTTCGCGGTGACGTCGTCCACGAGGACCTGCCCGGGCTCGGCGATCGCGGTCAGGCGGGCGGCGAGGTTCACCGTCGGCCCGTAGATGTCTCCGAGCCGGCTCAGCACGCGGCCCCAGACCATGGCGACCCGGCACTGCGGGAGGATCTCGTCCTCCGCGAACTCCTTGGACAGCGCCAGCGCGATCTGGGCGCCCGCCGCCGGGGTCTCGGCGATGTAGAGCACCTCGTCACCGATGGTCTTGACGAGGCGTCCGCCGCCCACGGCGATGATCTCGGAGCAGCGGTTCTCGAACCGCTGGACGAGCTGGGCGAGGGTCCTCTCATTCATCCGGCGCGAGAGGGACGTGTAGGAGACGAGGTCGGCGAAGCCGACGGCGCGTGCCAACGGCAGCGGGGCGTCGTCCTCCGTGCCGTCGCGTCCTTCCTCGCTCGAGTCGAGCCCGGCCTGGGCCCTGACCACGAGGCGCTGGACGCCCGCGGCGAGCTGGCGGTGCCAGGAGTAGACGAGCATCTCCTCGAGCGGGCCGACCAGGTCCGGGAGCCGCTCGAGCAGCGCGACGCGTGCCTCGGAGTCAGTCATCCCCTGGCTCGAGATCATGTCCTCGACGAGGGCCTCGACCTGCCAGACGACCATGCGGTCGGTCATCTGGCCGATCGCCCGGGCCACCGAGATCGCCGCCTCCTCCGTGAGCTTGCCCTCCCGGACCAGGCGGGGCATGACCTTGAGCGGCTCGAGCTCGGCCTGGGTGAAGGCGAGGTCGTCGTCGGTGAAGTTCGGCATGCCCAGGGCGCGCCAGAGCTTGCGGGCCGAGTACAGCGAGACCCCGGCCGCCGCCGCCACCTCGCGGCGCTTGAGGGTGCGCTCGCCCCCGAGCAGCAGGACCTCGATGTCCTTGGACGTGATCCGCCGGGCCGGCCGCGGGGCCCGCTGGCCCGCACGGTGCGACTGGGCCCGGGCCGGGTCCGCAGACGCGTCCTCGGCTGCATCCTCACCGGCCCGCACCTCACGGGCCGCGTCTTCACCGGCCGCGTCTTCACCGGCGGAGTCCGCATCGCCGGCGTCCGTGCGCACCGCCTCGGGAGCAGCAGCGTCGAGGCGCTCGGCGGGCCGCTCCTCGGGGCCCTCCCACAGCGCCTCGCCGTTCGGCTCGTCCATCAGTCCTCCCTCAGTTCCCACGGAAGCGACGCATCGCTGAAGTCAGTGATCTCGTCGCCAGGATCCGGCTGACGCTCCTGGAGCGGGAGCTCCTCGATGGCGTCGAGGATGAACTGGCTGAAACGGCGCACTTCCGGCACGTCGGTCAGCGTGAGCTGCGCCGACTGGCCCGAGGTCAAGGTTATCGTCCCGGACCTGAGCATCCCCTGCATGAATCCCTGACGGACGTGGACATCGCGCACGAGCGAGAGCGGCATGCCGCGGTCGCTACGCGTGAGGCCGCGTTCGCGGCGGAGCACGCGCCGGCTCGTGAGGACATAGCTCACGGAGCGCCACGCGAGCAGCTCGCGCAGGCAGTACCCCACCAGGATCCACACGGCGAGCGCCGTGGGGACGAGCGGGGACCAGGATGACGTCTCCGCGGGGAGCCAGGGGGCCAGCGCCTCGAGGCGGCCGCGCGAGAGCCAGCCCGCGGCGAAGGCGGCAGCCCCGCTGACGAGGATGAGGACGACGGCGGGCAGCACGAGCATGCGGCCCTGGCGCCGCGTCCTGACAATCAGCTGCTCCCCCGGGTCGAGGAGCCTACGCATAGCCGCCATCGGCGGGGCGGAGGTGGACCACGTCGCCCGCCGCGACCGAGTGGCGGGTGCCGTCCTCTTCGACGACCCGCAGGGCGCCGTGGGCGTCGAGGCCCGTCGCGCGCCCCACGAGGGTCTGTCCGCCGGGGAGCTCGACGCGCACGCGCTTGCCCAGCGTGATGGTGGCGTCCTCGACCTGGCCCCAGAGCCCGCGGCCGGCCGCGAGCGGCGCGTCGGGGTCGCCGTCGACCGCGCAGAACTGCCGGTAGCGGCGGGCGAACGCCGCAAGGTACGCGGCGAGGATGTCCTCCCGGCGGTGCTCACGGCCGGTGGCGATCGCCAGGCTCGTCGCGGTGGGCACGGGCAGCTCGTCCTGCGCCTGCCCGACGTTGATGCCGGTCCCGAGCACGACGGCGGGCGGCGCGCCGTGCGCTCCCGGCGCCAGCTGGGCGAGGATCCCGGAGATCTTGAGCCCGTCGACCACCACGTCGTTGGGCCACTTCACGCTCGCCTCGACCCCTGCCGTCTCGGCCAGGGCCTCGCGGAGGGCCAGCGCGGCGAGCGGCGAGAACCACGAGTAGCTCTGCGTGGGCAGCGGGCGTCCCGCGGCGTTGTGCGGGCGCAGCACGACCGACACCGCGACGGCAACCCCGACGGGGGACTCCCAGTGCCGGTGGAGGCGTCCCCGTCCCGCCGTCTGGTGGTCGGCGACGAGCACGGAGAGGTCCCCCCACCCGTCGGGGTCCGCCTCCGCCCGGCGGAGGAGCTCGGCGTTCGTCGAGTCGATCTCATCGAGGACCTCGAGGCGGGACAGCCCGGCCTCGCGCACGAACCCGGGCCCCAGGAGCGTTGCGTCGAGGGGCCCGCGGGACTCTGGCTGCGCGTGGTCGTCCATGCCTGAATCCTATCGAGAGGGCGGCGACCGCCCCTGATCTCAGAGGAAGATGTCCTTCACGAGGCGGTCCTCGGCGGCGCCGAGGCTGTAGCGGGCGAGGTCGGTCACCCCGGCGGCGGCCAGGACCTCCTCGTCGGTGAAGAACCCTCCCGTGGTGGTGCGGGGGTCGCTCGTGAGCAGCACGTGCGCGGCGTCGGCCACGATCTCGGGCCGGCGCCCCGCGGTGGCGAGGGCGTCGCCGCCGGGCATGTTGCGGATGGCGGCCGTGTCGATGAGGGTCGCCGGCCACAGGGAGTTCACGCCGATCCCCTCGCCCTTCAGCTCCTCGGCCAGGCCGAGGGTCGTCAGGCTCATGCCGTATTTGGCCATGGTGTAGGCGAGGTGGCGGCCGGCCCACGCCGGGTCGAGGTTGATCGGCGGCGACAGGGTGAGGATGTGGGCGCCTGCCGCGGAGGACGCCGAGGCGCGCAGCGCGGGCAGGGCGAGCTTGGACAGCAGGAAGGTGCCGCGGACGTTGATGTCCGCCATGAGGTCGTAGCGCTTCATGTCCACGGCGTCGGTCGTGGAGAGGTCGATCGCGGAGGCGTTGTTGACCACGGCGTCGATGCCGCCGAACCGCTCGCGGGTCGCCTCGACGGCCCGTGCCACGTCCTCGTCGCTGCGGACGTCGCCGACGATCGCGAGGGCGGACCCGCCCGCCTCCTCGATCTCCTCGGCGGCCGTGTAGACGGTGCCGGACAGCTTGGCGTGCGGCTCGGCGGTCTTGGCCAGGAGGGCGACGTTGGCCCCGTCGGCGGCGGCGCGCTTCGCGATGGCCAGGCCGATGCCCCGGCTGCCGCCGCTCATGAGGATGGTGCGGCCCGCCAGCGTGCCGGCGGCGCCCGGTGTGATGGTCGTCATGCTCCCCAGTGTACGGGACGATGTTACTGACCGGTAACAAGATCGCGGCGCCCATGGGGACCCGTGCCGGCCGAGCGCACGAATTTGTAGGGTTCCTACACAGGCGGCCCCGCAGGGCCTCACTAGACTGAGGTGACGTCTCCGCCCTTTGTGCGGACCCTACAGAGCCACCGCGCGTGCGCTACGGACCGAGAGCTGGAGTGAGTGTGACCCACGACCTGACCACCACCGCAGGCAAGATCGCGGACTTCCGCGACCGGCGGGCGGCCTCGCTCGCGCCCTCGGGCCAGGAGGCGATCGAGAAGCAGCACGCGCGCGGGAAGAACACGGCGCGCGAGCGCATCGACATGCTGCTCGACCCGGACAGCTTCGTCGAGTTCGACACCCTCCGCGTGCACCGCTCCACCGCGTTCGGGATGGAGAAGAAGAAGCCGCTCGGCGACGGCGTCGTCTCCGGCTACGGCACCGTGGACGGGCGCCTCGTGGCGGTCTACAGCCAGGACTTCTCCGTCTACGGCGGATCCCTGAGCCAGGTCAACGGCGAGAAGATCGTCAAGGTCCAGGAGTTCGCCCTCCGCAACGGCTGCCCCGTGGTGGGCATCAACGACGGCGGCGGCGCGCGCATCCAGGAGGGCGTCGCTTCCCTCGCCATGTTCGCGGACATCTTCCGCAACAACGTGGCCGCCTCGGGCGTGGTCCCGCAGATCTCGCTCATCATGGGCCCCTGCGCGGGCGGCGCGGCCTACTCGCCGGCGCTCACCGACTATGTGGTCATGGTGGACAAGACGAGCCACATGTTCATCACCGGGCCCGACGTCATCAAGACCGTCACGGGCGAGGAAGTGGACATGGAGACGCTCGGCGGCGCGCGCCAGCACAACGCCACGACCGGCACCGCGACGTACCTCGCCTCCGACGAGGCCGACGCGATCGAGTTCGTCCGCGAGCTCCTCGACGTCCTGCCCTCGAACAACCTCGTCGAGGCCCCCGTCCTCGACTCGGACCAGGAGCTCGAGCAGACCGACGAGGACCTCGCCCTCGACACGCTCGTCCCCGACTCCCCCACCCAGGGCTACGACATGCGCGCCGTGATCGAGGGGATCCTCGACGACGGCAACTTCCTCGAGATGCAGGCGCTCTACGCGCCGAACGTGATCATCGGCTACGGCCGCATGGAGGGACACACGGTCGGGATCGTCGCCAACCAGCCAATCCAGTTCGCGGGAACGCTGGACATCGCGGCCTCGGAGAAGGCCGCCCGGTTCGTGCGCCACTGCGACGCCTTCAACATCCCCATCATCACGCTCGTGGACGTCCCCGGCTTCCTCCCCGGCAAGGACCAGGAGTTCCAGGGCATCATCCGCCGCGGCGCGAAGCTGCTCTACGCGTACGCCGAGGCCACGGTGCCGAAGCTGACGGTGATCTGCCGCAAGGCCTACGGCGGCGCGTACATCGTCATGGGGTCCAAGAAGCTCGGCGCGGACCTGAACCTCGCCTGGCCCACGGCGCAGATCGGCGTCATGGGCGCGCAGGGCGCCGTGAACATCCTGTACCGCCGCGAGCTCGCCGCGGTGTCGGCAGAGGGCGGCGACGTCGAGGCCAAGCGGGCCGAGCTCATCCAGCACTACGAGGAGGAGCTCCTCAACCCCTACCAGGCCGCCGAGCTGGGGTACATCGACGCCGTGATCGCACCGTCGGAGACCCGCGTGCAGCTCCTGCGCGGCCTGCGCGCGCTGCGCGACAAGCACGCGTCCCTGCCCGCCAAGAAGCACGGGAACATCCCGCTGTGAGCGCGCTCCCCCAGACGCCCCAGACGCACGACGGCGGGGACTCCCCCGCCGTCGCCGCCGCGCCGGTGCTCTTCTCGGTCACCCGCGGGAACCCGACCGCCGAGGAGGTCGCGGCGCTCACGGCCGTGCTCGCCTCGCTCGGCACCGCCGAGCCCGAGGCCGCGCCGGCAGCACCGACGCGCCGCGAGCGGATCCGCCGGGCGACCCTGCGCCCGCGGCACATGATCGCCCAGCGCCGCGGCCGCGCCTGACGCATCTGCCGGGCCCGGACTCTCACCCGTGCTGAGGAGTCACCTACGTGCCCTCAAGGAGTCACCTGCGCGCTCCCCAGGAGTCAATCCGCCGGGCGCGACTCCTCAACGGTGCGTACGTGACTCGGCAACGGTGCGTACGTGACTCCTCAACGGTGCGTACGTGACTCCGCAACGGGGCGTAGGTGGCTCCTGAACGGTGCGTACGTGACTCCTCGCCCAGGGCACAGGCGGAAGATGTGCACGGGTTCTTTCACGTGTCGGCGCCTCGCGCTAGGCTCGTGAGGGTGACGCAGAACACTCACCAGAACCAGCACAGCTCCGGCACCCGCACGCCCAGCGCCCTCGACGCCATCGCGGACGAGTTCACCCGCAGGCTGCTCGACCTCGACCCTGCCCTGGCGACCGAGCTCGGCTACCCGGGCCACGAGACGGAGTACCCGGACTACTCGCCCGCGGGCCTCGCCGCGCACAGCGCGCTCGTGCGGGACACGCTCAGCGCCCTCGACGCCGCAACGCCCGAGGACGAGATCGACGAGGTCACCCTCGATGCGATGCGGGAGCGCCTGGGCCTCGACGCCGAGCGGCACGCGAGCGGCTGGGTGGCCGCGACGCTGAACAACATCGAGTCGCCGGCGCAGTCGATCCGCGCGGTCTTCGACCTCATGCCCGCCGACACGGCCGAGCACTGGCGCCACATCGCCGGGCGCGCCGCCAACGTCCCCGCGGCCATCGAGGGCTACGTCGCCTCGCTCCGGGCCGCCGCGGCGGACGGCAAGGTCTCGGCGGCGCGGCAGGTGCGCGTCGTCGTCGGCCAGTGCCGCAAGTACGGCGCAGACGGCACCGGCTTCTTCGCCAGGCTCGCCACGGACGCAAGGCTCGACGGTGGCGCCGCGCTGCCGGACGAGGTCGTCTCCGCCCTCGCCGACGGCTGCACGGCCGCGGCCGCGGCGTACCGCGGGCTCGCGGACTTCCTCGAGGGCGAGCTCCTCCCCCAGGCGCCCGAGGAGGACGCCGTGGGCCGCGAGCGGTACGCCCTCGAGTCACGCCGGTTCCTCGGCGCGACGGTCGACCTCGAGGAGACGTACGCCTGGGGCGTCGCCGAGCTGGACCGCATCATCGCCGAGCAGGAGGCGGTGGCCGAGCAGATCAAGCCCGGCGCGGGCATCGCCGAGGCGAAGGCCGCCCTCAACGCGGACCCGGCCCGGCAGCTCAAGGGCACCGACGCGCTGCGGGCCTGGATGCAGGACCTCTCGGACCGGGCCGTGGCGAACCTCGCCGGCACCCACTTCGAGATCGTGGGGCCCATGCACCAGCTCGAGTGCATGATCGCGCCCACGCAGGACGGCGGGATCTACTACACGGCGCCGTCCGACGACTTCTCCCGGCCCGGGCGCATGTGGTGGTCCGTCCCGGAGGGCGAGGACACCTTCACCACGTGGGCCGAGACCAGCACCGTCTACCACGAGGGCGTCCCGGGCCACCACCTCCAGTGCGCCACCGCCGTGTACCGCCGCGAGCTGCTCAACGACTGGCGCCGCAACATCTGCTGGGTCTCCGGCCACGGCGAGGGCTGGGCGCTGTACGCCGAGCGGCTCATGGACGAGCTCGGCTACCTCGCGGACCCCGGCGACCGCATGGGCATGCTCGATGGGCAGCGCATGCGCGCAGCGCGCGTGGTCTTCGACATCGGCGTCCACCTCGGGCTCGAGGTCCCGGAGCGCTGGGGCACGGGAACCTGGACGGCCGAGAAGGGCTATGGGTTCCTGAAGCAGAACCTGGACGTGTCCGAGGGCCAGCTCGACTTCGAGTTCAACCGCTACCTCGGGTGGCCGGGACAGGCCCCCTCCTACAAGGTGGGGCAGCGGCTGTGGGAACAGGTCCGCGGCGAGCTCGAGGCGGAGGCCGCCGCCCAGGGCCGCGAGTTCGACCTCAAGGAATTCCACACGCGCGCCCTGAACCTCGGATCGGTCGGCCTGGACACCCTCCGGCGCGCCCTGACCGCCTGAAGCGACGTGACATATCCCACAAGGGCTGAGGGAATAGCGTAACAAAACGGCGTGGCGGCGCGGCACAGCGGGGTTCGACCCCCGGCCGCGCCGTCACACTGGGCGTCATCTGAAGAAACACAAGCTTCGTATGGTACAAGCTGCGCCCCTAGCGTGGACGGGTGAGCACCTCAACCAGCACCGCGCGCACCCCGCGCCGCCTCCCGACGTGGGCCACGTCGTTCGGCCCGCAGATCATCGCCGCACTCGTCGTCGGCCTCGTCCTCGGCCTCCTCGCGAAGTACACGGGCAGCACGAAGGCCAGCCCGAACGCCCTCGGCGCCACTCTCGCGACCATCGGCAGCAGCTACGTCAGCCTGCTCCAGACCGCCGTGGTCCCCCTCATCTTCACCGCCGTGGTGAGCTCGATCGCCAACCTCCGCCAGGTCTCCAATGCGGCCAAGCTCGCGTGGAACACCCTGCTGTGGTTCGCGATCACCGCCTTCATCGCGGTCCTGATCGGCATCACCCTGGGCGTCGTCTTCCAGCCGGGCGCCGGGACGGGCATCACCCAGCAGGCGAAGTACACCGGCAAGAGCGGTGACTGGTGGGCGTTCCTCACCGGCCTCTTCCCGCACAACTTCCTCGGGCTCGGCGCGAGCTCGACCGCGGGCGACGGCGGGGCCGTCACCACGACCGTGTCGTTCAACGTCCTGCAGATCCTCGTCATCGCGATCGCCGTGGGCATCGCCGCGCTCAAGGTCGGCGCCAAGGCCGAGCCGTTCCTGACCTTCACCCGCTCGGCCCTCGAGATCATCCAGAAGGTGCTCTGGTGGATCATCCGCCTCGCGCCGCTCGGCACGATCGGCCTCATCGGCAACGCCGTCGCCGTCTACGGCTGGGACACCATCGGCGCCCTCGGCAAGTTCGCCGTGGCCATCTACGCCGGCCTCGTGCTCGTCCTGTTCGTGGTCTACCCGATCCTCGTGAAGTCGCACGGCCTGTCCGTGAAGCAGTACTTCTCCGGCGTGTGGCCGGCGGTCCAGCTCGGGTTCGTCTCCCGCTCCTCGATCGGCACGCTCCCGCTCACCCAGCGCGTCGCCGAGCGCAACCTCGGGGTGCCGCAGGGCTACGCGTCCTTCGCCGTGCCGCTCGGCGCCACCACGAAGATGGACGGCTGCGCCGCGATCTACCCGGCGGTCGCCGCGATCTTCGTCGCCCAGTTCTTCGGCATCAACCTGGACGTCAGCCAGTACCTGCTGATCGTGCTCGTCTCGGTCCTCGGCTCGGCCGCGACCGCCGGCACCACCGGCGCCGTCGTGATGCTGACGCTGACCCTCTCGACGCTGGGGCTGCCCCTGGCCGGCGTGGGCCTGCTCCTGGCCATCGACCCGATCCTGGACATGGGCCGCACCGCGGTCAACGTCGCGGGCCAGGCCCTCGTGCCGACCCTCGTCGCCAAGCGCCAGGGCATCCTCGACGAGGCGCTCTACAACGCCCCGCGCCACGGCGACCCGCTCAAGGACGAGTCCGCCACCGCCTCGGTGGAGCAGGCGCACGACGGCGAGCTGGCCGCCGCGCGCTGACCTCCCGCCTTCCGCCGCGCCAGACGCCCTGTCGCGGAGGAGACGCCCTCGGGCCGTCCCCTCCGCGACAGGGCGTCCTGCGTATCGCCAGCAGAACCCGGCCGGCCCCAACAAGCCTTCAGAACTTGCACGGGGTGCAAACTTGCACGTAGTGTCATGGGGTGACCGCTGAACCCTCGTCGCGCCGCGAGCTGAACAAGGCCGCGACCCGCGAATCGATCATCGCCGCGGGGCTGTCCCTCGCCCTGTCGCGTGGGCTCGGCGGCTTCACGGCCGAGGAGCTCGCCGACGCCGCCGGCGTCTCCCGCCGGACGTTCTTCAACTACTTCGGCAGCGTCGAGGAGGCCATCGCCGCCCCGACCTTCGGCTTCCTCGACCGTGCGCTCGGCAAGCTCCGCGAGCGCCCGGCGGACGAGCCCATCCTCGAATCCGCGCTCCACGTCCTCACGGGCATGGCCGACAACGACCTCATCGAGCCGATGGCCCAGTCGTTCCTCGTGGCCGCCGGCCACGACCCCCTCACGCGCTTCCAGCTGCAGGCCTTCGACGACTGCGCCGACAAGATCGGCACGGCGATCAGGGAGCGCCACCCCGAACTCGGCGACGACCTCTACGTGGCCGCCCTCGCGGGGAGCATCATCTCCTGCGGCAAGGCGGCCCTCGAGACGTGGATGACCGAATCGGGAGGCGACCTCTCGCCGTCGTCCCTCACCCGGCTCCGCAGCCTGCTCTCCTCCGCGATCACCCACCTCAAGACCGGCTTCGCCGCGCCCTGAGCCCGCCCGCCGGTCCGCTCCGCGGCGCGCGCACCACCGACCCGTCCGTTCCGCTCTGAATAGGTAAGGCCCATGGCTTCGCTCCTCTACCGCCTCGGCAGGTTCGCCTACGACCGCCGCTGGCTCGTCCTCGCCGCCTGGCTCGTCATCGTCGCGGCGGTCGGAGGCTCCGCCGCGGCGTTCCACGGCAGCATGACCAACAACTTCCAGATCCCGGGCACCGAGACCCAGCGCATGCTGGACAAGCTCAAGGCGGAGCTGCCCTCCGCCGCAGGCGGGAGCGCGACCGTGGTCTTCACGTCCCCGGACGCGGCCTTCACCGACTCCCAGAAGAGGGACCTCAGCGCTGCGCTGGCGAAGATCAAGGGCCTCGACGGCGTCCAGAACGTCACGGACCCGTTCACCACGCAGGCCCAGCTCGACGGCGCGGCCGCGAAGATCGCGGACGGCAAGGCCCAGATCCAGGCGAACGAGGCGAAGCTGGCCGCCGGCGCGCCGCAGCTCGAGGCCGCCAAGGCCAAGCTGGACGCCACCCGGGCCCAGCTCGACGCCGGGCAGGCCCAGCTCGACGCCCAGAAGAAGGCCCTCGCCGCGCAGGGCCTCCCGGCCGCGGCGATCGCCCAGGCCACCGCCTCGGCCCAGGCCCAGCTCAATGCCGGCCGCCAGCAGCTCGCGGCCGGGCAGGCGCAGTATGACGCCGGGAAGAAGCAGGCCGACGAGGGCGCCGCCAAGCTGGCCGACGCCAAGGCCCAGCTCGCCCTCGCCCAGCGCCAGGCCACCGCGGCCGAGGGCCTGCGCTTCGTCTCCAGCGACGGCAAGGCGGCCATCGCCTCGATCCAGTTCACCAAGTCCACCGATGCCCTCACCCCCGCGCTACGGCAGGACGTCCAGTCCATCGCCTCGAGCGTGGCGGGCGTCAACGCGTACCCGAGCAAGGAGCTCACGCAGGACATCTCGCAGATCTTCGGCACGTCCGAAGGCATCGGCGTGGCCGTCGCGGCGATCGTGCTGTTCGTCATGCTCGGCACGTTCGTGGCCGCAGGCCTGCCCCTGCTCATGGCCCTCATCGGTGTGGCCGTCGGCGTGGGCGGCACGTTCGCCCTCACGAGCGTGGTCTCGATGAGCTCGGTGACCCCGATGCTGGGGCTCATGCTCGGCCTGGCCGTGGGCATCGACTACTCGCTCTTCATCGTCAACCGGCACCGCACCCAGCTGCTCGGCGGCATGGACCCGCGCGAGTCCGTGGCGCTCTCGATCGGCACGTCCGGCAACGCCGTCGTGTTCGCCGGCCTCACCGTGGTGATCGCGCTCGCGGCGCTCGTGGTGCCCGGCCTGCCGTTCCTCGCGGTCATGGGCCTCGCCGCCGCCGCGACCGTGGCCGTGGCCGTGCTGGTCGCGGTCACCCTGCTGCCCGCGGTGCTCGGATTCGCGGGCCGGCGGATCATCTCCCGGCGGCGCTGGGCCAAGGCCCTCGCGGAGAACGCGAAGGCGGGCCACGCCGAGGAGGAGGCGCGGACGGACCTCGAGAAGGCGAACCGCGGCTGGGGCGCCTGGGTCACCCGGCACCCGTGGGTCTCGGTGCTGGGCGCTGTCGTGCTGCTCGCGGTCCTCGCGGTCCCCGCGGCGCAGCTGCGGCTCGCCCTCCCAGACGGCGGCTCGGAGCCGGTGGACTCGACCGCGTTCAAGGCCTACGACGCCACGGGGAAGTACTTCGGCGAGGGCATGACCGGGCCCATCATCGTGGTCGGCGACCTCCCGCCCGGCCTCGACGCGAGCGCCGTCCAGGCCAAGGAGTACGACGTCGCCGACCAGCTCCGCTCGGTCCCCGGCGTGGTCGCGGCCGTGCCCGGCACGGTCAGCCCGGACCGCCGGATCGCGGTCTTCCAGGTGATCCCGAAGGAGGGGCCGGCGAGCGCGAGCACCGTCCAGGTGGTCCACGACCTGCGCGCCAAGGGCGCCGACATCCAGGCGAGCACGGGCGTGACGATCGGCCTCACGGGGCAGACGGCGGCCAACGTGGACGTCTCCTCCAAGCTCGCCGACGCCCTGCCGCCGTACCTGACGATCGTCGTGGGGCTGTCCTTCATCCTGCTCCTGCTCGTGTTCCGCTCGCTCCTCGTGCCGCTGCTGGCCACCGGCGGGTTCCTGCTCTCGCTCGGCGCCGCGTTCGGCGCGGTCGTCGCCGTGTACCAGTGGGGCTGGCTCGGCCCGGTCTTCGACGTCACCCACCCGGGGGCGGTCCTGAGCTTCATGCCCATCCTGCTCATCGGCATCCTGTTCGGCCTCGCGATGGACTACCAGGTCTTCATCACCTCCGGCATCCGCGAGTCCTACGCCCACGGCGTCGAGGCGCACCTGGCCGTCCGGACCGGCTTCCACCACGCCGCACGGGTGATCACCGCCGCCGCAATCATCATGGTCAGCGTGTTCGCGGGCTTCATCTTCAGCCACCTGACGATGGTCCGGCCGCTCGGCTTCGGGCTCGCGCTCGGCGTGCTGCTGGACGCGTTCGTGGTCCGCATGACCCTCGTGCCCGCCGTCATGCGCCTCCTCGGCACCGCGGCCTGGTGGCTGCCGCGCTGGCTCGCGCGGATCCTGCCGGACCTGGACATCGAGGGCGCCAAGCTCGAGCGCGTGGCGGCACCGGAGCGCAGCGACGAGGGCGAGCCCGAACCCGTGGCCCGCTGACCGCACCCGGCCGCGGCGGCCCCTGCACGCGTCCCGTGCCGGGGCCGTCCTGCGTTCCCGGACGCCCGGGCGGCCCGCGCGGCAGGGATAGGCTGTGCGTCGTGACCGTCCACACAGCTCCACCGGCCCCGCCCACGCTCATCCTCGCGTCCAAGTCCCCCGCCCGGACCAAGCTCCTCGAGGAGGCCGGCGTCCCGCACCGGATCCTCGTCTCCGACGTGGACGAGGTCGCCGTGGCCGCGGGGCACCCCGAGGCAACCCCTGCTGACACCGCGCTGCTCCTGGCGCGCGCCAAGGCCGAGGCCGTCGCCGCCCTGCCCGCGGCCGCGGGCACCCTCGTGCTCGGCTGCGACTCGGTCTTCGAGCTCGACGGCCAGGCCCTCGGCAAGCCCTACACCGCCGAGGTGGCCCGCGAGCGGCTCGCGGCCATGAGCGGCCGCGCGGGCGTCCTGCACACCGGCCACTGGCTCATCGACTGCCGCACCGAGCACACGCCCGCCCGCGGCGACTCCGGGGCGCACGACGGCGGCGCGTGGCCCGGGCGCGGCGAGCTCGCCTCGGCGGGCGTGGAGTTTGCCGAGATGCGCCCCGAGGAGATCGAGGCCTACGTGGCGACGGGCGAGCCGCTCCACTGCGCGGGCTCGTTCACGATCGACGGTCTCGGTGGCGCGTTCCTGTCCCGGGTGGACGGCGACCCGCACGCCGTGGTGGGCCTGTCCGTCTCGACCCTGCGCGCCCTCCTGGCCAGCGCGGGGGTGCGCCTCACGGATTGGTGGGCGGCCGCCGTCGACCGCTGACTTTGTAGGTCCCCTACAAAGGATCGGCCCGCTACGCACGGAATCCGCCACCAATATGGGCGATTCCACCAAGTCGGCGCTAGGCTTCCCGCAGTACAGAACGGAGTTGCCTTGTCCCTCAGCGCTGCCACCAAGCCCATCACGAAGGTGCTCGTCGCCAACCGCGGCGAGATCGCCGTCCGCGTCATCCGCGCGGCCCGCGACGAGGGCATCGCCTCGGTCGCCGTCTACGCCGACCCCGACCGGGACGCCCTGCACGTGCGCCTCGCGGACGAGGCCTTCGCGCTGGGCGGCACCACCGCGGCCGAGTCCTACCTCGTGATGGACAAGATCCTCGACGCCGCCCGCGCTTCCGGGGCCGACGCCGTCCACCCCGGCTACGGCTTCCTGTCGGAGAACGCCCACTTCGCCCAGCGCGTCATCGACGCGGGCCTGACGTGGATCGGTCCCTCCCCCGACGCCATCGCCGCGCTCGGCGACAAGGTGCGCGCGCGCCACATCGCCGAGAAGGTCGGCGCCCCGCTGGTCCCCGGCACGGCGGACCCGGTCGAATCCGCGGACGAGGTCCTCGCGTTCGCCCGGGAGTTCGGCCTGCCCGTCGCCATCAAGGCCGCCTACGGCGGCGGCGGCCGCGGCATCAAGGTGGCGCGCACGCTCGAGGAGATCCCCGAGCTGTTCGAGTCCGCCGTGCGCGAGGCGACCGCGGCGTTCGGCCGCGGCGAGTGCTTCATCGAGCGCTTCCTGGACGCCCCGCGCCACGTCGAGACGCAGTGCCTCGCAGACTCGACGGGTCACGTGGTCGTCGTCTCGACCCGCGACTGCTCGCTGCAGCGCCGCAACCAGAAGCTCGTGGAGGAGGCGCCGGCGCCGTTCCTGAGCGAGGAGCAGACCAAGCGCCTGTACGAGTCCTCGAAGGCCATCCTCAAGGAGGCCGGCTACCTCGGCGCGGGGACGTGCGAGTTCCTCGTGGGCCAGGACGGGACCATCAGCTTCCTCGAGGTCAACACCCGCCTCCAGGTCGAGCACTGCGTGTCCGAGGAGGTCACGGGCCTGGACCTCGTGCGCGAGCAGTTCCGGCTCGCCCGCGGCGAGGAACTCGGCTACGACGACCCCGAGGTCCGCGGCCACTCGTTCGAGTTCCGCATCAACGGCGAGGACCCGGGCCGCGGCTTCATGCCGGCCCCCGGGACCGTCGAGACGCTGCGCTACCCGACGGGCCCCGGCGTGCGCGTCGACTCGGGCATCGAGGCCGGCGAGGTCATCTCCGGCAACTTCGACTCCATGCTCGCCAAGCTCATCGTCTCCGGCTCCAGCCGCGCCCAGGCGCTCCAGCGGGCGCGCCGGGCCCTCGACGAGCTGGTCATCACCGGCATGCCCACGGTCGTGCCGTTCCACGCCGCCGTGGTGCGCGATCCCGCGTTCGCGCCCGAGGAGGGCCCGTTCTCCATCCACACCCGCTGGATCGAGACGGAGTTCGACAACACGATCCCGCCGTATGCCGGTGGTCCGGCCGCCGCTGACGGCGCGGACGACGACGGGGCGCGGCAGAGCGTCGTCGTCGAGGTGGGCGGCAAGCGGCTCGAGGTGACGATCCCGGGCTCGCTGTCCCTCGGCACCGGGCGGGCGGCCAAGCCCAAGAAGAAGCCCCGCACCGCGCGCGGCTCCGCGGCCACCGCGGCCGGCGGCGACGCGCTCACCGCCCCGATGCAGGGCACGATCGTCAAGGTGGCCGTCGCGGACGGCGACGTGGTCGCGGAAGGCGATCTCGTCGTCGTGCTCGAGGCCATGAAGATGGAGCAGCCGCTCACCGCGCACAAGGCCGGCACCGTCCGCGGGCTCACCGCGGAGCCGGGGCAGACGGTCGGCGCGGGCGCGGTCATCGCCACGATCGAGGACTGACCCCGCGTCGCGAGAGACCTGACCCCGCGTCGCCAAAAAGGTGACCCCGCGCTGGAATTCCAACGCGGGGTCACCTTTTCTTGGACGCGGGGTCACGTCTTGTGGGACCCGGGGTCAGGTCTCTAGGCCGAGACGTTGTCCTCGAACTCGGCGTCGCGGGTCTCCTTGGTCAGCAGGAGCGCCACGAACGTCAGGACGGCGGCGAGTGCCAGGTACACGCCGACCCACACCGTGCTGCCCTTGCCGAACTGCCACAGGGCGATCGCGACGAACGAGGCCGGCGCCGCACCGAGGACCGAGGAGAGGTTGTACGCGATCGCGGAGCCCGTGTAGCGGACGTTGGCGGGGAAGAGCTCGGGCAGGATCGCGGCCATCGGCCCGAACGTCGCGCCCATGAGGGTGAAGCCCACGATCAGGCCGACCATCGCGGCGCCGGTGCCGGGCCCGAACATGAGGCCCCAGGCCAGGCCAAAGGCGAAGATGAGGCCGGTGACCCAGAGCAGGAACCGGCGGCGGCCGTACTTCTCCGCGAGCGGCCCGGAGACCACGGTGAAGATGCCGAAGAACACGACGCCGATGATGAGCATCCACAGGAACAGGCCGCGGTCGATCCCGAGGCCGGGGACGAACGCGGACGCGTCGAACGGCTTGCCGGCCTTCTGGGCGGCGGCGCGGGCCACCTCGACCTTGTCCGTCGCCGTGCCGTAGGTGAGCGTGAAGCTCGTGGTCAGGTAGAAGAGCACGTACGTCGCCAGCATGATGAACGTGCCGGCGATGACCGCGCGCCAGTGGTGCCGGAACGTCGCCGCGAGCGGAACCTTGGCGACCTTCTCCTCCTCGAGAACCTTCTTGAACGAGGTGCTCTCGACCAGCTTGAGGCGCACGTAGAGGCCGATCGCGACCATGATGATGCTGAACAGGAAGGGGATGCGCCAGCCGAAGTCCTCGAACTGCTTCGCGGTGAGGAAGCTGTTCATGACCACGTACATCACGTTGGCGATGATGAAGCCGATCGGGGCGCCGAGCTGCGGGAAGGTTCCCCACACGGCGCGCTTGTTCGCGGGGGCGTTCTCGGTGGCCAGGAGCGCCGCCCCGGACCATTCGCCGCCGAGGGCGAGCCCCTGGAGGAAGCGGAACACCACGAGCAGCAGCGGGGCGAGCACCACCCAGCCGGGCGTCGTCGCCGGCGGGAGGAGGCCGATGAGGAAGGTCGCGAGGCCCATCGTGACCAGCGATGCGACGAGGGTGCCCTTGCGCCCGAGCTTGTCGCCGAAGTGGCCGAACACGATCGAGCCGACCGGGCGCGCGACGAATGCGACGCCGAAGATCGCGAACGAGGACAGGATGGCGTTGATGTCGGTGGCGTTCGGGAAGAAGAGCTTCGGGAACACGAGCACGGACGCCGTCGCGTACGCGTAGAAGTCGAAGAACTCGATGGTCGTGCCGATGAGGCTCGAGAAGATGACTCGGCCCTTCGTGTTGGCCGACTGTGCGGCCGAGGGCTCCGTCACCGCAGATGTGGTGGACATGGCATCGCTTTCACATGCTGGACCGAGGATTGACTTCCGGTCCTGGGATTGAGTACAAGCCATCCTATGCCCGCGCCGTCCACCCAACGGACAAGCGGTCCGCATCGCGAGACGGAACCGAGTCCGCGTTCCCGGATACCTCCTGGCCCCTTCCGAACTCACGGCGGCGCCGCGACCGGTGAGAGGGAGATGTCACGGCGTGTTAACGGCCCTGGATGCTGGCCGAAACGCCGCGTTCCTAGCGTGGAAGGCGATCCAGAGAAGCCCACTCCCCCGTCTCAGGAGGACCCATGAGCACCGAATCGACCACCACGCCCGCCCCGGCGCCGGGAGTCCAGAGCCCGGCACCCCAGAGCCTCCGGCTCGACGTCCGCCGCGGGCGCTGGATCGAGCACTGGAACCCCGAGGACACGGCCCAGTGGGAGTCGGAGGGGCGGGCGGTGGCCCGCAGGAACCTGCGCTGGTCCATCCTCGCCGAGTTCCTCGGCTTCGTCGTCTGGCAGCTGTGGTCCATCGTGGTGGTCTCGCTGCCCGCGGCCGGATTCCGCTTCGACACCTCCCAGACGTTCTGGCTCATCTCGATGCCGAGCCTGGTCGGCGCCACGCTCCGCATCCCCTACACGTTCACGGTGTCCCGCTTCGGCGGACGCAACTGGACGGTCGTCTCCGCGCTCCTGCTCCTCATCCCCACGCTCGGCCTCGCGGCGTGCGTGTCCAACCCCGCGACGCCCTTCTGGCTCATGCTCACGGTGGCGGGGCTGGCCGGGGTCGGCGGGGGCAACTTCGCGAGTTCGATGGCGAACATCACCTTCTTCTTCCCGGCTCGGGAGAAGGGCTGGGCGCTGGGTCTGAATGCGGCCGGCGGCAACCTCGGTGCGGCGATCGCCCAGCTCGCCGTCCCGCTGGCGGTGAGCCTGGCCGCCTTCGTGGCCAGCGGAGCCGCCGCCACGGGCAAGGCCGGCTCGACGCTCGCCGTCGCGGGGCTCATGTGGGTTCCGCTCGTCCTCGTCGCCGCGTTCGGGGCGCTGGGGCGGATGGACAACCTCGCCAACGCCAAGGGCGACCTCGCGGGCTCGCTCGCCGCGCTGAAGGAGCCGCACCTGTGGGTCGTGGCCCTCCTCTACATCGGCACCTTCGGCTCGTTCATCGGCTTCAGCGGCGTCTTCCCGAAGCTCATCCACGACATCTTCCCCGCGTACTCGGTCTTCACCGTGAGCGCCGCGGGCGTGCCGGCCGCGCTCTCCCTCCCGTTCCTGGGCCCCCTCGTCGGCTCCCTGTCCCGCCCCTACGGCGGCAGGCTCGCGGACCGCTTCGGCGGGGCGCGGATCACCGTCGCCTCGTTCGCGGTGATGGCGGCGGCCACGATTGCCCTCGTCGCGACGCTCCCGCTGGCGAGCTTCTGGCTCTTCCTCGCCCTGTTCCTCGTGCTGTTCGCTGCGAGCGGCATCGGCAACGGGTCCACCTACCGCATGATCCCGGTGATCTTCGCCAGGGCGAGCCGGGCCGCCCGAGGCGGCGCGCCGGCGTCGCACACCGCCCGCCTCGCCTCCGCCGCCCTCGGCCTCATCTCCGCGGTCGGCGCCTACGGCGGCTTCGTGATCCCCCAGCTGCTGGGCGCCTCGAGCGCCGCCACGGGATCCTACGTCCCGGCCTTCCTGGGGTTCGTTGCGGCCTACGCGCTCATGCTCGCCGTGTGCTGGGCCTGCTACCTCCGCCGCGGGTCCCTCGTGGCCCAGGCGGGCGCATGAGCCAGGCCACCGCGGGACCGGCCGTCCCGACCCACTGCCCCTACTGCGCGCTGCAGTGCGCGATGAGCCTCAGCACCCCCGGCACGGCGTCCACCGTCCCGGAGGTCGCCGGCCGCGACTTCCCCACGAACCGGGGAGGGCTGTGTCGGAAGGGGTGGACCTCCGCGGAGCTCCTGGCCCACCCGGGCCGGCTCACCGAGCCGCTGATGCGGGCGGACGACGGCGGGCTCCGCCCCGTCAGCTGGGACGCCGCCCTCAAGCGGGTGGCGGCGGAGGTCCGGCGCGCGCAGGCCCGGCACGGGAAGGACGCCGTGGGCGTCTTCGGCGGGGGCGGGCTGACCAACGAGAAGGCCTACCTGCTGGGGAAGTTCGCCCGGATCGCCCTCGGAACCTCACGGATCGACTACAACGGCCGGTTCTGCATGTCCTCGGCCGCGGCGGCCGGCAGCCGGGCCTTCGGGCTCGACCGGGGGCTGCCCTTCCCGGTGGCGGACCTCGCCGGGGCGGACACGGTGCTCCTGCTCGGCTCGAACGTGGCCGAGACCATGCCCCCGTTCGTGGCCCACCTCGCCGGGGCCCGGGCGGCGGGCGGCCTGATCGTCGTCGACCCGCGCCGCTCCGCCACCGCGGCGCTCACGGACGACGGCGCGGGCCTGCACCTCCAGCCCGCCCCGCACACCGACCTGGTGCTCCTCCTGGGCCTCGCCCACGTGGTCCTCGCCGAGGGGCTCGCGGCGCGCGACTACCTGGCAGAGCGCGTGGCCGCCGCGGCCCCCGGCGAGGGGCCCGAGGCGCTCGCCCGCTCCGTCGCGCCGTGGTGGCCCGAGCGGGTGCAGGCGGCCACGGGGGTCCCGGCCACCCTGCTCCGCGAGACGGCCCGGCGCCTCGCCCACTCCGCGCGGACCGGCTCGTGCTACATCCTCACGGGCCGGGGCGTCGAGCAGCACGCCGACGGCACCGACACGGCGACGGCCGCGATCAACCTCGCGCTCCTGCTCGGCCTGCCCGGCTCCCCGCGCGGCGGCTACGGCACGCTCACGGGCCAGGGGAACGGCCAGGGCGGCCGCGAACACGGCCAGAAGTCCGACCAGCTCCCGGGCTACCGCAAGATCACCGACCCCGCCGCCCGCGCGCACCTGGCCCGGGTCTGGGGCGTGCCCGAGGCGAGCATCCCCGGGCCCGGACTGCCCGCCGTCGAACTCCTGGCCTCCCTCGGCAAGCCCGCCTCTGAGGACCCGGTCGGACAGAAGAACGCCGGCGGCGTCCGCTGCCTGTTCGTGCACGGGGCGAACCTCGTGGTCTCCGCCCCCGATGCGACGGCCGTGCGGGCCGCGCTGCGGTCGCTGGACTTCCTCGTGGTCTGCGACTTCTTCCTCTCCGAGACCGCCCGCGAGGCCGACCTCGTGCTCCCCGTGCTCCAGTGGGCCGAGGAGGAGGGCACCATGACCAACCTCGAGGGCCGGGTGCTCCGGCGGCGCCGCGCCGCCGAGCCGCCTGCCGGGGCCCGCAGCGAGCTGTGGATCATGCACCGGCTCGCGGCCCTGCTCGGCGCGCCGTCTGCCTTCCCCGACGACCCGCGCGCGGTGTTCGAGGAGCTCCGCGCCGCCTCGGCCGGCGGCCCGGCGGACTACTCGGGCATCACCTACGAGCGGCTGGACGCCGGAGAGGCGCTGCACTGGCCGTGCCCGGCAGCGCCCGAGGGCGCGGGGTCCGAAAGCGCAGCGCCCGAGGGCGCGGGGTCGCCGGGAACGCCGCGGCTCTTCCTCGAACGCTTCGCCCACCCGGACGGCCGGGCGAGGATCGTGCCCGTGCGGCCCCTGACGCCCGCGGGCGCCGAGGCGGGCGCCGCCACCCCGCGGGATCCATCGCTGTTCCAGCTCGCGACCGGCAGGCTGCTCGAGCACTACCAGTCCGGGGCGCAGACCCGGCGGGTGGCCTCGCTCGCGGCCGCCCGCCCCGAGGCGAGCCTGGACATCCACCCCGCCTCGGCCGCCCGCCTCGGGATTGCCGACGGCGCGTGGGTCACCGTCCGCCGCGCCGGTCCCACCGCGTCTGGCCCCCGGACGGGCGCCCCGGAGGTGCGCTGCCGCGCACGGCTGACCTCCGAGGTGCGGCCGGACACCGTGTTCGTCCCGTTCCACTTCCCGGGCACCGCAACGGCGAACCGCGTGACCGAGCAGCGCACCGACCCGATCTCTGGGATGCCCGAGTTCAAGACCACGAGCGTGCTCGTGGCGCCCCTGCCGCGGGACGCGCCCCAGCCCGGAACCACGGTCACGGCCGCGCCGCCCGCGCCCACCCCGGTCCCTGTCCCCGTCCCCGTGCCCTCGAGGGAGGCCTCGCGATGACTGCCCCAGCCCAGCGCCCGGCGGGCTCCGCGCCCGCCCGGCCCCGCATCGTCGTCGTCGGCTTCGGCCCCGTCGCCGCGCGCTTCGTCGACGAGCTCCGGCCCGCCGTGGCGGCCGGGGCGCTCGAGCTCACCGTGGTCGGCGAGGAGGAGCTCCCCGCCTACAACCGGGTGCTCATCGCGGACCTCGGCGTGGGCCGGACGGCTCTGGGGGCCATGGCCCTCGCCGACCCGGAGGAGCTCGCCCGGGACGGCGTGCGCGTGCTGACCGGCACCCGGGTGGCCCGGGTGGACCGGTCCCGGCGGGCGGTCCGTCTCGCCGACGGCACCGGGCTCGCCTACGACCGGCTGGTCCTGGCCACCGGCGCCCGCGCCGTGGTGCCCAACCTCACGGGGCTCAACCCGGACCCGCTGCATCCCGTCCTCCCCCCGGGCGTCACGGCGCTCCGCGACGTGCACGACGCCGCGCGGCTGGCCTCCGCGGTCGAGGGACGCCGCAGGATCGTGGTCCTCGGCGGGGGCGTGCTCGGCCTCGAGGCGGCACTCGCGGCGAGCGAGGAGGGCGCCACCGTCACCGTGGTCCACCACGGGGACCGGCCGCTCGGCCGCACGATCGACGCCGCCGGCGGGGCCACACTCGCCGCGGCCCTGCGCCGCCAGGGCGTCCGGGTCGCCGGCAACGCACGCTCGACCGGCCTCGAGACCGGCCCCGAGGGGCCTTCCGTGCCCTGCTGCTCGACGACGGCTCGGCCATCGACGGCGACCTCCTGGTCCTCGCGTGCGGGGCCCGCCCCAGGACGGAGCTCGCAGAGGGCGCGGGCCTCGCGGTCGGCGCCGGGGTCCTCGTGGACGAGGGACTGCGGGCCCTGCACACCGAGCATGTCTTCGCGATCGGCGACTGCGCCCAGCCCGGCGAGAAGGCCCCGAGCGGACTCCTCGCCCCGGGGTGGCGCCACGCAGACTGGCTCGCCGCCCGCTTCCGCAGCGAGCTCCTGGGCGAGCCCGCGCCCGCGCCCCTGGGCCCGGAGCGGGCCCCGGTCATCCTGCTCAAGGCCCGCGGCGTGAACCTCGCACTCGCCGGGGCCGTGGCTGCAGACCCGTGGGATGCCTTCTCGCTCGAGAACGCCGCGGGCGAGTCCGGGCCCCCGCCGCTGCAGGTCTCCCTGTGGTCGGACCCGGAGCACGGGGCCTACGTGAAGATGGCCACCCGCGCCGGGGTGCTCGTCGGCTTCGTGGCCCTCGGCATGCCCCGGGCGGCGGCGGAGCTCACACTGCTGTTCGAGTCAGGCGCGGAGCTGCCCGCCGACCGGTCCGTCATCCTGCGCCTGGACGGCCCGGAGGCCGCCCTCGCCGGAGGCCCCTCGGCGGCAGGGACCGGCCCTGAGGCCACGCTGTGCCGGTGCGCCGGAGTGAGCCGCGGGGAGGTGCAGGAGGCGGTCGGCAACGGGTGCTCGACCGTCGAGGACATCTCGCGGAAGACGAGGGCCGGGACCGGCTGCGGCGGCTGCCGCGATGGGCTGCGCGAGCTCATCGAGGCGCACTTCGCGGCCGCTGCCGCCTGAACATCCCCAGCGCGGCGTACGCCACGGTGCCTGCCACGAGGCCCCAGAACGGGGCGACGATCCCGAGTGCGCTCACCCCGGACGCCGTGACGGCCAGCGTGACCATGGCGGCCTCGGCCGCGTGCGGCGTCGCCCTGCCCCCGCCGCCGTGCCGCCCGAGGGCATCGACGATCGCGCCCTGGGTCGCGGCGAGGAGCGCGACCCCCGCCAGGGACGTCAGGAGCGCACCGGGGACCGCGGCGACAAGGGCCACTGCCGTGGTGCTGAAGAGGCCGAACAGGATGTAGAAGGCGCCGCACGAGACACCTGCGATGTAGCGGCGCGCCGGGTCCTCGTGGGCCTCGCGGCCCGCGCAGATCCCCGCGGTGATGGCTGCAAGGTTGATCCCGTGGGCGCCGAAGGGAGCCGAGAGCAGCCAGGCGAGCGATGCGCCTCCGATCATGGTCCTGTGCCCGGCGTCGTACCCGAGCTGGCGCATCATCGCCAGGCCCGGGGCGTTCTGTCCCGCCATCGTCACGACGAGCAGCGGCACGGAGATGCCGACGACCGCCGGGAGGCCGAAGGTCGGCGTCGTCCATACGGGGCCGGAGAAGTCCCAGGTGAGGCTCGGCATCCGCACTGCGCCCGTCGCCGCGGCGAGCAGGGCTCCCGCGGCGAGCGCGGCGAGCACCGCGTAGCGGGGAAGGTACCTGCGGCCGAGCAGGAAGGCGAGGACGAGACCGCCGCCCACGACGGGCGCCTCCACGACAGCGCTGCTCGCCTTGAGCACGAAGGGGAGCAGGACACCGGCCAGCACAGCGGCCACGACCGGCTGCGGCACGGCCTCCATGATCTTCCCGAACCATCCGGGCGCCCCGAGCACGAGCGCCGCGGCGGCTGCGACGACGTACGCCCCGAGCGCGTCGGAGTACGGGTAGCGGCCCAGGGCGGTGAGCAGCAGCGCTGCGCCGGGCACGGACCACGCGACCACCACGGGCTGCCGGGTGGCCACGCTCAGCACGATGCGCGTGACTCCGCTGGCGATCGCGATCGAGCCCACCCACGATGCCGTCAGCTCCGCGCTCAGATGTGCGGCCGTGGCCGCCTGGAGGACCACGACCATCGGGCCCGCGTAGGAGCCCGCGACCGCGATGAAGCCTGCCATGACGGCGGAGAAGGACGCCACGGGCGGCCTTCGCGGGCCGGCATTCCCCTCCGCCTCTGCAGCGCGGCAGCCGGCTGGTGCCGTGGTCGATTCCCCCGCGGTCGATTCCTCCGCTGTCGTGGCCATCGTCGCTCCTCGTACCCTGCCCATCTCCTGTGACGGCGGACACGGTACAGCAACGCGTGCCTCCGAGTGCACACGCTCCGCATCTGAATGGACTCAGCCCGGTCCACGGGCCGGCGCCCGGCTCACCGCGGGCTACTCCCCGACCAGTGCCTCGAGGCCTGCGACCGCCTCGGCGAGGGACAGGGCCGGGTTCGCGGCGATGAAGGGGAAGAGGAGCTCGTTCTCCTTCCTCAGGTGCAGGGCGAACGCCCGGGCAATCGCGGTGCCCAGGGCCGCCGCCCGGGCCCCCTCCGCCTCGCGGAGCTCCTCGACGAGGCCGATGATCGTCTGGTGGTCCAGGAGCATCCCTTCCACGAGGAGGTGCGCCTCCGCCGTCTGGCGGGCCTGCCCGTAGAGCGGGCCCTCCTCGGCCACGGCGTGCGGGATGAGCTCGTCCTCGCACCACCCGACGAGGTTGGCCTTCTCGTCGTAGGCTGCGCCGGCGTCGCCCGCGGCGACGGCCGCGACGAGCGCGTCGGCGAGCGCGCTGCCGCGCCGGAGCATCTGCCCGTGGTGCTCCTCGATGGCGCTGAGCGCCTCGCGGTCGTCTGAAAAGGCCCGGTGCTGATGGGCAGGGGCGTTGTCGTGTGCCATGCGGCCATGGTCCGCCGCGGCCCGCGCCGGCTCAAGGGCCGAAGGACTCCGGGACCTCGCCGGCCCTTTCGACGGAGGGGCAGCTGGGACCGCGGCCCGGACCCGGGTCCTCCGGGTCAGCGGACCACCGTGCGGTGACCGGCATCCAGGCGCCGGGTCCAGCCGCGCGCATCGAGGTGCTCGAGGAGCGGAATCGCGGTCCGGCGCGTGGTGCCGAGCGCCTGGCGTGCCTGGCTCGTGGTGAAGGGCTGTTCCAGCCGCGCCAGGGTGCGCATCGCCATGGCGGGAGCCGTGGGCAGGAGGACCACCCCGTCGCGCAGCCGCAGCACGCGGCCGGCACGCTCGGCGGCAGCAAGCTCCCGGACGCCGAGGCCCAGCGCGGCCAGCTCGTCCGCTTCAGGTGCGCTGAACGCCTGGGCCGCCAGTCGGCGCTCCAGCTCGGCGATGGCCGCTTCGGCTGCGCCGAGGTTGCGGTCGCTCCCGGGCAGCCGGAGGTGCCCGCCGTCCTGCTCCAGGCCCGCCCCGTGGACGACCGGCGGGAGCAGCCTCTCATCGGGCAGCGCGAGCAGGTCGCGGGCCGCGCCCATGGACAGGCCCGGCGCCAGGGGATCCCGATCCTGCAGCGCCTCGACCGCGGTGCGGAGCCGCTGCTGCCACGCGTGGAGCACGGGAGCATGCACCCACCAGCCGCCGAGGACCTCCACGCCCGAGGGCGCCTCGGCGTCGTCGTCGGCCAGCAGCCCGAGCCGACGGAGATGCTGTGCCTCCACCGCTCCGCGGGCCGCCACTTCGCCCAGCACATCCCCTGCCGGATCCATGCCCGCGAGCCGCTGCGCCCACTGGGCGCCGTCACCGCGCCGCCGCAGGGCCGGGGGGTCGGCGTCGAGGACCCGGGCGCCGCCCAGCACCGAGCGGCTCCCCGGATCACGCAGCACCAGGCGGTCCCCCAGCACGAGCGGCAGGCGCCTGTCGAGGACGAGCCGGGCGTGGTCGGGGCCGAAGGGACGCAGCCGCGCCGGCACGGAGGCGGTGCCGACGTGCACCATGAGCTGCTCCGGCACGTCGGTGTAGGCCACGCCCGTGCTCCGCTGGATGCCCAGCACCCCGGTGGTGGGCCACGCGTCCGGCGTCACGAGTGCGTCCCCTCGGCGGATGTCCGCGGCAGCGATGTCGCGCAGATTCAGCGCCACCCGGCTGACTGGCCCTACCGAGGTGCATGAGGTGTCGCGGCTCTGGAGGCCGCGCACGGCGACGGCCCGCGGACCGGCGTGCCCGAGCAGCTGGAGCCGGTCGCCCTGGGCCAGCGTTCCCGCACCCAGTGTTCCGGTCACCACGGTGCCCGAACCGGTGATGGTGAAGGACCGGTCCACCCACAGCCGGACCCGGCCGGACGTGCTCGGTGCCGGGACGCCGGCCAGCACGCCATCGAGGGCGGTCCGGAGTTCGGCCAGGCCGGCGCCCTCGACGGCGGACACCGTCACCGCGGGGGCGTCCCGCAGGCCGGTCCCGGCCAGCTCCGTCCGGGCCCGTGCGAGCACGTCGCCGATCCGCTGGTCGGACGCGCGGTCCGCCCGGCTGAGGACCAGGATCCCGTGCTCGATGCCCAGCGCGGCGACGGCGTCCCGGTGATCGTCGGACTGCGCCTGCCAGCCCTCGTCGGCGGCGACGACGAAGCAGACCACGGGCGCCGGCCCGATCCCGGCCAGCATGTTGCCGAGGAAGCGTTCATGCCCGGGGACGTCCACGAAGGCGACATCCAGCCCGGACGGCAGGGCGGTCCAGGCGTAGCCGAGGTCAATGGTCAGCCCACGGCGGCGTTCTTCCTCCCAGCGGTCCGGCTCCATGCCGGTCAGGGCGCGCACCAAGGTGCTCTTGCCGGAGTCGACGTGTCCGGCCGTGGCGACGACGTGCACGTCTCAGCCCGCCGCGCCTGCGTCCGCGGCGCCGAGGGCTGCCAGGGCCTTCCGCACCGCCTCGAGGATCCGATCGTCGTCGCCCTCGGGGACGCACCGCAGGTCGAGCAGGCAGGAGCCGCTGTGGACGCGCGGCAGCACGGCGGGGTCGCCGGTGCGCAGGAGGCCCGCGAGTCCCTCAGGAAGCCGGAGCGCCCAGCCGGGCAGTGCGAAGCCGGGGGCGCCGCCGCCCCCGACCCGGCCGGCGTGCGCCACGACAGGCACTCCGAGGGCTGCGGCGAGCCTCTCGGTGCGGCGCTGCAGCGTTCCGATGTCGGCGTGCAGCGCCTGGACGACCGGGGGCGCCCCGCCAGCGACGGTCGCCTCCAGGGCGGCGAGGGAGAGCTTGTCGGCGCGGACGGCCCGGGCGAGGGGGTGGCGGGACAGCCGCTCGATGATGTCCCTGCGGCCCAGGAGCAGCCCCGCCTGGGGGCCGCCGAGCAGCTTGTCGCCGCTGGCGATGACGACGTCGGCCCCGCTGGCCAGCGCGGTGGCCGCGTCGGGCTCATGCGGCAGGTGCGGGTCGGGGGCCAGCAGCCCGCTGCCCAGGTCGGCCACGAGCGGTATCCCGTCCGCGGCCGTCAACGACTTCAGCTCTTCGAGGCCGACGGCGGAGGTGAATCCCTCGACCCGGAAGTTGCTCGGGTGGACCTTGAGGACACAGCCCGTGGCGGGTCCGAGGGCGTCGGCGTAGTCGCGCAGGTGCGTCCGGTTGGTCGTGCCCACCTCGTGGAGCACGGCGCCGGTCGACTCGATCAGGTCCGGGAGCCGGAAGCCTGCGCCGATCTCCACCAGCTCGCCCCGGCTCACCACCACTTCCCGGCCGGCGGCGAGGGCCGTGGTGGCAAGGACCAGCGCCGCGGCGCCGTTGTTGACCACCAGGGCGTCCTCGGCGGCGGGACAGGCGGCGAGCAGGGCAGCCCGGGCGCCGGCGCCGCGCCGCGAGCGCCGGCCGTCGGCGAGGTTCAGCTCGACATCGACGTAGCCGCTGGCTGCGACGAGGGCGTCGACGGCAGCGGCGGACAGGGGGGCCCGGCCGAGGTTGGTGTGGACGATGACGCCCGTCGCGTTCAGGACCGGCCGCAGGGTGGTCGCGCTGCGGGCGGCGACGGCTGCGAGCACGGCTGGTTCCACCTGTCCCGGGGCGATGTCGCCGCGCCGCGCCTTCTCCTGGGCGTCGCGGACGAGGTCGCGGACCACCGGCTCGCTGAGCCGGCTGCGGGCCTCGCGGACGGCCGGCAGCGCCAGCAGGTCGTTCGTGCGGGGTATCAGGCGCCGGGGATCGACGTGGTCCACAGCCCCTCCTCGTGACGCGGCATCGGCTGCCGCTGGTTGGCGGTGGCGGACGGGAATCGAACCCGCCAGGCCGAGATGCTCGGCCTCACCGGTTTTGAAGACCGGGGGGCCCACCAGGACCCGGACGCCACCGCACCCCAATGTAGCAGGCGCCCCGGGGGTAGGCTGGCCGGGTGAATGAGGCCCCCACGTCCCTGCCGCTGCTCGACGGCGGCGCGGCCGGCGCGCCCCGGCTGACCGGCTACGCCCACGGTGGCGGCTGCGCCTGCAAGATCCCGCCCGGAGAGCTCGAAGACGTGGTCCGCAGCCTCGTCGGCCAGCCGGGTGCGGACGTGCTGGTCGGCCTGGACAACGGCGACGACGCCGCGGCCGTCCTGGTGCGCGATGACCTCGCCGTGCTCTCGACCGCCGACTTCTTCACCCCGGTCGTCGACGACGCCTTCGACTGGGGCCGCATCGCGGCGGCCAACGCCCTCTCCGACATCTACGCGATGGGAGGGCGGCCGATCATGGCGGTCAACCTCGTGGGCTGGCCCCGCGGCGTCCTGCCGGCAGAGCTGATGGCCGAGGTCCTCCGCGGTGGTCTGAGCGTCGCCGCGGAGGCAGGCTGCCCGGTGATCGGCGGCCATTCCATCGATGATCCGGAGCCGAAGTACGGCATGGCGGTCACCGGTGTCGCTCCCCCGGACCGGCTGCTGCGCAACGACGCCGCCGAGCCGGGGCTGCCGATCACGCTGACCAAGCCGATCGGCGTCGGCCTTCTCAACAACCGGCACAAGCAGACCGGCGAGGTGTTCGCCGAAGCGGTGGCGACGATGGCGAGCCTCAACCGCGACGCGGCCCGGGACGCGGTCGCGGCCGGCATCCGGGCTGCCACGGATGTGACGGGCTTCGGTCTGCTGGGGCACCTGTACAAGATGTGCCGCGCCTCCACCGTGGGCGCGGTGATCGACCTGGACGCGGTGCCGCTCATCGAGGGGGCGCGTCAGGCGCTGCGGGACGGATTCGTCTCGGGCGGGACCCGGCGAAACCTCGACTGGGTGCGGCCGCAGATCCGGACCGCCTCCCGGATCACCGAGGACGACCTGCTCCTGCTCGCCGACGCGCAGACGTCCGGTGGGCTGCTGGTGGTGGGCGAAGTGCCCGGGCACCCGGTGATCGGGCACACCACCGTGGGCGCAGGCCTCGAGATCCGCTAGGCCTCGGCCCGGGCCTCAGCCGGCTGTGTCAGCCCGCGGTAGTGATCGAATCGTCGGTGATCCCGGCCGCGCGGCGGGCTGCAAGCCGCTTCTTCTGCGGTTCGATCGTGTAGCGCGGATCCCGGGCCGAGGACAGGCCGGCTTCGAACAGCCCGAACCGGGTCAGGGCCGAGGCTGCCAGCAGCGCCAGCCCGGAGGCGGCCGCCACGGCGCGGCTGCGTCCGGCCGCCAGTGCACCCAGTCCGCCGGCGACCGCCAGCCGTTCGCTCCACTTCAGCATGGCGCCGGCCTTGCCCTCGTGCAGGGGCTCGGCGGCGACCGGGTCCATCCGGTGCTCCATCACCCGCGTCGCCACCACGTCGCCGATGACGCCGAGCACCCCGAGCGTCCGGGCGGGAGAGGCCTCGTTGACCGGGGTCGTGATCATAGCGAGGCCGGCGGAGGCGAGCGTCGCCGAACTGACGAAGACGAAGGGCAGCTCCTCGTGCGCGGCATTCCACGTGGGAGTGGCAGTGTCGCCGAGCAGGACCGCGGTGTACGCCGCCAGGGGTCCGCCGAAGAGCGCTGCCTCGAAGCCGGCCAGCCCCTCGACGCCCTGCAGCACGGGCCGCAGCGGCCCGAGCGGCAGCCGCGCACCGCTCAGGCGGTCGATCTCCGCGACCGCCGCGACCGCGGTGCCGGCGCTGAACGCGCTGAGGATCCACGAGCCGACGCTCATCGGCGACGTCACCTTGAAGGTCCGCAGCATGTGCAGGAAGCGTTCCGGCCGGCCCAGGTCCTTCACGAGGGCGACGGCACCGACGCTGACGGCCGCCAGGGCGCCCAGCCGGGCATTCCTGCGCAGCGTGGGCCGGCCGGTCAGCTGGCCGCCGAGGCCGAGCAGCGCGGACCCCCCTGCGACGCCGCCGAGGAACAGGTAGGCGGCCACGTCGTCGCCCCACGGCGCCGGCTTGACCACCGGACGGCCGTAGTACGAGGTGAACTCGGGCTCCGGAACCATGGGCATCTCCCTGGATCCGTCGCCGCCGCCGTCTCGGCGGCCGCCGCGTCGCCTGCCGTCAGGGCGACGGCGCCGGGCGGGCTCGGTGGGGCGGAAGCTGTCGAAATCCGAGTGGGTCACGCCCGTCCTCTCCAGAAGGCCAACGCGGCTGCGGCCACCATCCCTGCTACGGCCATCCCGGCTCTCCGGTACATCTGCGGCAGATCGGCCGTGGGCACCCTCGGGTCCGGCGGGAGCCCGTAGACCTCCGGCTCGTCGAGCAGCAGGAACACCGAACCGGTCCCGCCCACCCCGTCGAGCTCGTTCGCGCCGTAGAGCCTCGCTTCGGTCAGCCCCTGTGCATGCAGGGCGGCCACACGTTCCTTGGCCGTCTCCACCATGTCATCGTGGTCGCCGAACTTGATGGACGTCGTCGGGCAGGCCTTGGCACAGGCCGGGGTCTCGTCGGCCACCAGCCGGTCGTAGCACAGCGTGCACTTCTGGGCGACGCCCACGTTGGGGACAGCAGGATGCTCTGCGTGCTGCTCCCGCTCGGCGGCCACCGCGACGGTGCCGTCACGGCGGCGTTCGATCACGCCGAACGGGCACCCGGCCACGCACGTCCCGCAGCCGTTGCAGACATCGTCCTGCACCACGACGGTGCCGAACTCGGTCCGGAAGAGCGCCCCGGTCGGGCAGACGTCGAGGCACCCGGCATGCGTGCAGTGCTTGCAGACGTCGGAGGACATCAGCCACCGGAAGTCTGCCGTGTCCGGGGGCGCCGTGTCCGCCTCGGACAGGTCCGGTGCGGCATCCGCGGGCGGCCCGATGCGGGGCATACCCAGGTTCACGAGCGCGCGCCCGGATTCCCGGGCCTCGACGATGCGGTCCTGGCCCTGCTCGATGAAGGCGACATGCCGCCAGGTGCTCGCTCCCAGCGCGCCCGTGTTGTCGTAGGAGGACCCCAGCAGCTCCAGGTCGCCGTCCTGGGGGTTGTGGTTCCACTCCTTGCAGGCGACCTCACAGGCCTTGCACCCGATGCAGATCGAGGTGTCGGTGAAGAACCCCTTGCGCGGATGGGTGTGCTCCCAGTGGGCATCGGCGGTGGGATCGGTCGGTCCGGACAGCTGGCCCATCTAGTCCTCCCTCGTCTGGTCGATGCCTTCGCGCGCCGGATCGGTGACCGCCTGGTTGCCGGTCTCGACGGTCGTGCCGGCCCGCGCCTGGTACTCGGCGACCAGGGCGAGCAGGTCGGCCCCCCGGGGCCGGCGGCCCGGCCGGATGTCGCATGAGGCCACCTTGGACTCCTGGATCTGGACGTTGGGGTCCAGGGTGACACCCAGGAGGTCGTTCGCCGCGTCGCCGCTGACCACCGCGTTCGTCCCGACGCCCCAGTGGTAGGGCAACCCGATCTGGTGGACGGTGTGGCCGCCCACGGCCAGCGGAGTCATCCGCTCCGTGACGATCACCTTCGCTTCGATGGCAGACCGGGGCGAGATGATCGTGGCCCACCCATAGGGCTCGAGTCCGCGCTCGGCAGCCAGCTCCGGGGAGACCTCGCAGAACATCTCCGGCTGCAGCTCCGAGAGGTACGGCAGCCAGCGGCTCATCCCTCCGGCGGTGTGGTGCTCGGTGAGCCGGTACGTGGTGAAGACGTAGGGATAGACCTCCACACCGCTCGTCCCGGCGCTCGGCGCGCTGAGGTTGTCCGGGCGCGGGAACCTGAGCCGCGCCGGGTTCTGCTGCTGCGGGTACAGCGCGTTGGCCACCGGAGATTCCTGGGCCTCGTAGTGGGTCGGCAGGGGCCCGTCCACGAGGCCGGTGGGTGCGAACAGCCAGCCCTTGCCGTCGGACTGCATGATGAACGGGTCGTCTCCGCTGAGGGCGGCAGGACCGCCGAGCGCGGGGTCGGGAGTGCTGCCCGGCGCCCGGTCGAGGGGGAAGTCCGGCACGTCGTCGCCGACCCACCGTCCCTGCTCCTGGTCCCACCAGATGTACTTCTTGCGCTCGCTCCACGGCCTGCCGGCGGGGTCGGCGGAGGCCCGGTTGTAGAGGATCCGGCGGTTGGCCGGCCACGCCCAGCCCCAGTCCGGTGCGGCAGGTCCCTGCTCGCGGCCCGGCGTGCGATTCGCGGCATGGTTGGTGCCGCCGGCGTACACGCCGGTGTAGATCCAGCAGCCCGCTGCGGTGGAACCGTCGGCGCGCAGCTCGGTGTACGCCGAGAGCGGGCTGCCGGCGTCCGGGCCAGCCAGGTGGCGGCCGTTGATCTCGGCGAGCACGGCCTCCGGATCGGGATCGCCGTGCTCGTCCGTGGGGTAGTCCCATGTGAGGTCGAGCAGCGGGCGGTCGCGCTCGTCGTCCGAGCCGGCCAGCTTCTCGCGGATCCGCTGGCCCAGCTCGAAGAAGAACTGCAGCTCGCTCTGGCATTCACCGGGCGGGGAGACCGCCTGGTGCCGCCACTGGAGCAGCCGCTGGGTCTGGGTGAACGAGCCCGCCTTCTCCACATGGGTCGCCGCGGGCAGGAAGAACACCTCGGTCTCGATGTCCTCGGTGCGCAGTTCCCCAGACTCGATCTCCGGGCCGTCCTTCCACCACGTGGCCGACTCGATGAGGTTCAGGTCGCGGACGACGAGCCACTTCAGGTGCGACATGCCCAGCCGCTGCATGCGCCCGTGGGCCGAGCCCACGGCCGGGTTCTGTCCGAGGAGGAAGTAGCCCTCCACCTCGTCGTCGAGCATGCCCATCACGGTCTCGTAGGTGCCGTGCGCTCCGGTCAGTCTCGGGAGGTAGTCGTAGGCCCAGTCGTTCTCCGCCGTCGCGGCGTCGCCCCACCACGCCTTCAGCAGGCTCACGGTGTAGGCATCGGCGTCCGCCCAATAGCCCTTCTGCTGCTTCGACGCGATCGCCCCCAGATACTCGCTGAGAGTGTCGTGGCGTCCCACGCTCGGCATCGGCAGGTACCCGGGGAGCAGGTTGAAGAGGGTCGGGATGTCCGTGGAGCCCTGGATGCTGGCGTGGCCGCGCAGCGCCATGATCCCGCCGCCCGGGCGGCCCACATTGCCGAGCAGGAGCTGCAGGATCGCGGCGGTCCGGATGAACTGTGCTCCCAGGGAGTGCTGGGTCCACCCGACGGCGTAGGCGAAGCAGGTGGTCCTCTCGCGCCCCGAGTTCTCGGTGATGGTGCGGGCCAGGTACTCGAAGTCGGCGACGTCGATGCCGCACATGTCCCGGACCATCTCCGGGGTGTAACGGGAGTAGTGCCGCTTGACGATCTGGAAGACGGTCCTCGGATCCTGCAGTGTGTCGTCGCGCCGCACCTGGGCATGCTCCAGGGCGGGCCCGCCGCTGCCGAACGAGTGGCCGGCGGCACGGGCCGCGGCGTCCGCGCCGTGCTCGGAGCTGGCTCCGGGCTCGGCGATCGAGCCCCCCTCGTCCTCCGCGTATCCCCACGACGACTTGTCGTACGCCCCGGTCTCCGGATCGAAGCCCGAGAAGAGGCCGCCGAGGTCCTCGGCGTCGCGGTAGTCCTCGTGGACCAGCGTCGCCGCGTTGGTGTACGCGCTCACGTACTCCTTGAACCAGAGGTCGTTGCTGATGACGTAGTTGATGAGCGCACCCAGGAGGACGACGTCAGAGCCGGCACGGATCGGGATGTGCCTGTCCGCGACGGCCGACGTGCGGGTGAAGCGGGGGTCGACGTGGATGACCTTCGCTCCGCGGGCCTTCGCCTCCGCAACCCACTGGAATCCCACCGGATGGCACTCGGCCATGTTGGAACCCTGGATGATGATGCAGTCGGCGTTGGCCATGTCCTGCAGTGACTGCGTCGCGCCACCGCGTCCAAACGAGGCTCCCAGACTGGGAACCGTGGCGGAGTGTCAAATGCGCGCCTGGTTCTCGGTCTGCACCGCCCCGGCAGCCGTGAACAGCTTCTTGATCAGGTAGTTCTCTTCGTTGTCCAGCGTCGCGCCGCCGAGCGAGGCGATGCCCATGGTGCGGCGCAGCAGCCGGCGTTCGCTGTCTTCCTGCTGCCATGTCCTGCGGCGCGTCTCGATGAACCGGTCCGCGATCATGTCGACGGCGGTGGCCAGGTCCAGGTGCTTCCACTCCGCAGAGCGCGGGGCGCGGTACAGCACCCGGGTCTGCCGGCCCGGGGAGTTGACCAACTGTTCGCTGGCCGAGCCCTTGGGGCACAAGCGGCCGCGCGAGATGGGCGAGTCCGGGTCGCCCTCGATCTGCACGACCCTCTCGTCCTTGACGTAGACGCGCTGCCCGCAGCCCACCGCGCAGTAGGGGCACACGCTCTGCACGACGCGGTCGGCCGTGGCCGTCCGGGGGGCGATCGCCTTGGTCCGGGGCGAGGTGACCGAGGGCCCACGGCCGAGCAGATCGCCGGTGCGCATCTGCCGGACGACGGGCCATTCAAGGAAGCTCCGCGGTGCCATGGTTGCGAGCATAGCCCACATGAGGGCGCCCGCGGCAGGACCCCCCGCTCCCCCGGTGCGGCGGCGCGCGGCGCGCCGGGGGCGGCCGGCCGGCTACATGTGCACGTGCAGGCGCCGCGCGGCCTCCGAGAGCGAGCCGGACAGGGACGGATAGACGGCGTAGGTGTTCGCGACGTCGTCCACGTGGAGCTTCTGCTCGACCGCCATCGCGAGGCCGAAGATGAGCTCGGAGGCGTTCGAGCCCATCACGACGGCGCCGATCACAGTCCCGGATCCCTTGCGGGAGATGATCTTGACGAACCCGTCGGTCGTGTTGCGCATCTTGGCGCGGGCGTTGCTCTTCAGGCGCAGCGTCACGATGTCCCCGGCGATCCTGCCGGTCGCGACGTCCGCCTCGGAGGCGCCCACGGAGGCGATCTCGGGCGAGGTGAAGATGTTCGAGGCCACGTGGCTGAGGTTCAGGGGCGTCACCTGGTCGCCGAGGATGTGGGCGACCGCGATGCGGCCCTGCATCGCCGCGACGGAGGCGAGCGCGAGGACGCCCGTGCAGTCGCCCGCCGCGTAGATGCTGGTCGCGGAGGTGCGGGAGACGCCGTCGACCTTGATGTGCCCGCTCTCGCTGACGGCGACGCCGGCCTGCTCGAGCCCGATCCCGTCCGTGTTGGGGATGGAGCCGACGCAGAGGAGGCAGTGCGAGCCGGTCACCTTCGTGCCGTCGCCGAGGGTGACGACGACGCCGTCCTCCGTGCGCTCGACCGCCTCGGCCCGCGAGCGCGAGAGCACCCGCACCCCGCGCCGGGTGAAGACCTTCTCGAGCAGCTCGGCGGCGTCGGTGTCGGAGCCGGGGAGGACCCGGTCGCGGGACGAGATGAGCGTGACCTTGCACCCGAGGCCGTTGTAGGCGGAGGCGAACTCGGCGCCCGTCACGCCCGAGCCGACCACGATGAGGTCCTCCGGGAGCTCCTCGAGGCTGTAGATCTGGGCCCAGTTGAGGATCCGCTCGCCGTCCGGGCGGGCCGTGGGCAGCTCGCGGGGGTGGGCGCCCACGGCGAGGATCACGGCGTCGGCCTCGATCCGCTCGGTCCCGTCCACGGTGACCGCCTCGATCACGCTGCCGTCCACGAGCCGGCCGGAGCCCAGGACGATCCTGACGCCCTGTGCCTCGAGCCCGGCGCGGATGTCCTCCGACTGCTGGCGGGCGAGGCCAAGGAGCCGGTCGTTGACGATGCGCAGGTCCGCGCGGAGGTCGGAGCGCTTGAGCGAGTCCCCGCTGCCGGAGGCCAGGCGCAGCCCGAGCGCCGCCGAGGCCTCCTCGACCCGGGTCATGAGGTCGGACGTCGCGATGAGGGTCTTGGAGGGCACCACGTCGGTGAGCACCGCGGAGCCGCCGAGCCCGGCGCGCTCCACGATCGTGACCCGGGCGCCGAGCGACGCGGCGACCGACGCCGCCTCGTAGCCGCCGGGTCCGCCGCCGAGGATTGCAATGTGGGGGGCCGCGAAGTCAGGGTTCATCGTCACGGACATCCATTGTGCCCTGCGCGGGGGCGTGGGGGCCATTGCGTGCCGAGCATGCCCCGCGCGGGTGCGGTTGGTAGGTTCTACCTGTGACGACAACGGCAACCGCCACCGGGCCCTTCGAGCTGGCCCGGGCCGCGGCAGACCATATTGCGCGCGCCACGGGCGTGGCGCAGCACGATCTCGCGCTCGTCCTCGGCTCCGGCTGGGCCGGCGCGGCGGACCTCATCGGGGAGACGACCGCGACCCTCCCCGCGCCCGAGGTCCCCGGCTTCTCGGCCCCCGCGGTGGAGGGCCATGTGGGCACCATCCGCTCCGTGCTGACCGCGGACGGCAAGCGGGCCCTCGTGCTCGGCGCGCGCACCCACTACTACGAGGGCAAGGGCGTGCGCGCGGTGGTGCACGGCGTCCGCACCGCGGCAGCCGCGGGCTGCAGGGTCCTCACGCTCACGAACGGCTGCGGCGGCCTGAACCCCGACTGGGCGCCCGGCACTCCGGTGCTGATCAGCGACCACATCAACCTCACCGCCGCGTCCCCGCTCGAGGGCGCGACCTTCGTGGACCTGACCGACCTCTACTCGGCGCGGCTGCGCGCGGTGGCCCGGTCCGTGGACCCGAGCCTCGCCGAGGGCGTGTACGCCCAGTTCCCCGGACCCCACTACGAGACGCCGGCCGAGGTGCAGTACGCGAAGCGGATCGGCGCGGACCTGATCGGCATGTCCACCGCGCTCGAGGCGATCGCCGCACGGCACGCAGGCCTGGAGGTCTTCGGCATCTCGCTCGTGACCAACCTCGCCGCCGGCATCAGTCCGGAGCCCCTCAGCCACGAGGAGGTCCTCGAGGCCGGGCGGGCCGCCGGCCCGCGCATCTCGCGCCTCCTCGCCGACGTCCTCGCCGCGATCTGAAGGGCCTTCCCATGAGCACCACACCTGCCGGCGCCCCCGGGCTCGACGAGCTCGTCTCCCGCGCCGAGGCCTGGGCCGCGGCCGATCCGGACCCGGCCACCGCGGCCCAGCTGCGCGAGACCCTCGCGCGGGCTGCCGAGCCCGAGGGCTCCCCCGCACGCGAGGCCGCGCGGCAGGAGCTCGCGGACGCGTTCGCCGGGACCCTGCAGTTCGGCACGGCCGGCCTGCGCGCGGCGCTGGGGCCGGGTCCGAACCGCATGAACCGCGTCACGGTGCGGCGCGCCGCGGCGGGGGTGGCCGCGTTCCTCCTCGGCAAGGTCGCCGCCGCCCGGCCGGGGGCCGCGGACGGGACCCGGCCGCGCGCCGTCGTGGGCTACGACGCCCGCACCAACTCGGACGTGTTCGCGGAGGAGACGGCCGCGGTCTTCACCGCGGCGGGCGTCGAGGCGTACCTGATGCCCTCGGCGCTGCCCACCCCGGTCCTCGCCTATGCCCTGCAGGCGCTCGGCTGCGACGCGGGCGTCATGGTCACGGCCAGCCACAATCCGCCCCAGGACAACGGCTACAAGGTCTACCTCGGCGGCCGCGCCGTGGACGAGGGCGGGCGCGGGGCGCAGATCGTCGCCCCCGTCGATGCGGAGATCTCCGCGCTCATCGACGCCGCCGGCCCGGTCGGCGCCATCGTCCTCGCCGAGTCCGGCTGGACCACGCTGCCGGCGAGCGTCGCCGCGGACTACCGGGACGCCGTCGTGCGCCTCGCCGATCCCGGGCTCTTCCCGGCGCGCGAGCTCAAGGTCGTCCTGACGCCGCTGCACGGCGTGGGCGGCGAGACGGCCGCCGGCGTGCTGCGCGCGGCCGGCTTCGACGACGTCTCGCTCGTGCGCGAGCAGGCCGAGCCGGACCCGGCCTTCCCCACCGTGGCCTTCCCGAACCCGGAGGAGGCCGGCGCGCTCGACCTCGCGCTCGAGGCCGCCCAGGCGGCCGGCGCGGACCTCGTGATCGCCAATGACCCGGACGCCGACCGCTGCGCCGTCGCGGCCGAGGACCCCGCCTCGGGCGAGTGGCGCATGCTCCGCGGCGACGAGGTCGGGGCGCTGCTCGGCTCCCACATGGTCCGCCGCCTCGGCCGCGGGCAGGGCCTCACGGACGACGCCGCCCCGGCGGCCGCCGCCGACGCCTCCCCTGCCGCCTCCCCCGCCGCCCCGCCCGCGGCCGATGCCGAGCCGGGCGGGCCGGTGTTCGCGAACTCGATCGTGTCCTCGCGGCTGCTGTCCCGCATCGCCGCCTCGGCCGGGATCGCCCACCGCGAGACGCTCACCGGGTTCAAGTGGATCTCCCGGGTCCCCGGGCTCGTGTACGGCTACGAGGAAGCGCTCGGCTACTGCGTCGCGCCGGAGCTCGTCAAGGACAAGGACGGGATCTCCGCCGCGCTCCTGGTCGCCGAGATGGCCGCGGAGGCGAAGGCCCAGGGCCAGACCCTCTTCGACCGGCTCGACGCGCTGCACGTGCTGCACGGGGTCCACCTCACGGACCAGCTCAGCGTCCGGGTGGCCGACCTGGGCCTCCTCGAGGCGATGATGACCCGCCTGCGGCAGGACCCGCCGGCCTCCTTCGCGGACTCCCCGGTCGAGACGGCCGTCGACCTCTCGGAGGGGTCGGAGCAGCTGCCGCCCACCGAGGGGCTGCTGTGGGCCACGCGGGACTCGACCCGCGTGATCATCCGGCCGAGCGGGACCGAGCCGAAGCTCAAGTGCTATGTCGAGGTGATCCGCCCGGTGGACAGCTCTGCCGAGCTCGCCGAGGCCCGCCAGGCCGCGCGGGCGGCGATGGACGCAGCACTCGACGATGTGCGCGAGGCGCTCGGGCTCTAGCCGGAGCTCCCCGCGGCGGGTGGGCCCCGGTCAGGCCGCGACCTGCACCCTGCCGTCGACCACTCGGGCGCGGAAGGTGGCGAGGGGGATGCCCGGGGCATCGAGCCGCTCGCCGGTGGCCAGGTCGTAGACCTCCTTGTGGAGCGGGGACGCGACGGTGGGGCGCTCGCCCCGGGAGCCCACGATGCCGCGAGCCATCACGTACGCCTCGCTCACGGGGTCCCGCTGCTCGACCGCGTAGACCTCGCCGGTCGCCAGGCGGAACAGCGCGACCTGGCGCCCCGCCACGAGCGCGGCCTCTCCCCAGTTCGGCTCGAGGTCGGCCAGGGTGCAGACGCTGTGCCAGACGCCGTCGGAAGGAACGGGGCCGGCGTGGTCCCGGAGGGTGTCCGTGCGGGGTGCTTCAGCTGTGATCGTCATGGCTCCACGCTACGGAGCGGAGGGTTTCGCCCGGGTTGAGCACGCGTGACGGCCACGTAAAACCGGCCTCACCTGTCGCGAAACATGCCCGTGACAGTGAAGTCAACGGTCCGTTACATCCGGGCAACTGGGCCGAAATCGCCCCCTCCTAGGGTGGAGGAAACACGCCGGGGCGCCCGGCATCCTCCTACGGAAGGCACCCACCGTGAGCATGAGCCCGCTCGAGACCCCCACCGCCGGCACCGGTCCGCGCCGCGTGGCCGTGATCGGCGGCGGCCCCGCCGCCCACCGCTTCGTCGAGGCGATGGCCGCCCGTGGCCTCGACTCCTCCGGCGGCTTCCGGATCACCGTCGTCACCGAGGAGGCCCACCTCCCCTATGACCGCGTGGCGCTCTCCAAGGCGCTCACCGAGGAGCCGGGCAGCGTCGACCTCACGCTGGGCACACCGTCCCTGTGGGACACGCCCGGGGTCACGCTCCGCACCGGCGCGCGCGCCGTGCGCCTCGACGCCGCGTCCCGCACCGTGCTCCTGGAGGGCCAGGACGGCACGGAGGAGCTGCCCTACGACGAGCTCGTGCTCGCGACAGGCTCGAACGCCGCCCGCCTCCCGATCCCGGGCGCCGAGCACACGCACGTCTACCGCACGCTCGAGGACGTCTGGTTCCTCCGTGCCGAGATCGGCCGCCTCGGCCAGGTGCTCGGCCGCCAGCCGCGGGTCGCCGTGATCGGCGGCGGGCTGCTCGGCATCGAGGCGGCCGCGGGGGCGCAGTCGCTCGGTGCGGAGTCCCTCATCATCGACGGCTCGCCGTGGCCCATGAACCGGCAGCTCGACGAGGGCGCCGGCCAGGCGCTCACGCGGCTGATCGCCGCGAAGGGCTTCACGCTGCACGGCGGGGTGTTCCCGTCCGAGGTGCACACGGATGACGCCGGGTCGGTCACCGGCGTGCTCATGGCGGACGGGCGCGTGGTGCCCGCGGACCTCGTGGTCGTCGCGATCGGCGTCCGGCCCCGTGACGAGCTCATCCGCGCGGCCGTGGACGCCGCGGGCGAGTCCGGCGCCGGGGCGACGTTCGAGATCGGGCCGCGGGGCGGCGTCGTGATCGACGAAAGGTGCGCGACGGGCGCGCCGAACGTATGGGCGATCGGCGAGGTGGCGAGCTTCGGCGGCATGTGCCTGGGGCTCGTGGCGCCCGCGAACACGATGGCGGAGATCGTCGCGGACCGCCTCCACGGCGGCGAGGCGACCTTCCCCGGCTTCGACACGGCCACCAAGCTCAAGCTCTCCGGGGTGGACGTGGCGAGCTTCGGCGACGCGTTCGCGGCCGAGCCGGGCGCACTCGAGATCGTCTACGCCGACCCCGCCCGCGGCGTCTACCAGAAGATCGTCACGACCGACGATGCGCGCACGCTCCTCGGCGGCATCTTCGTCGGCGACGCCTCCCCCTACCTGAGCCTGCGCCCGCTCCTGGGCCGCGAGCTCCCCGCCGAGCCCGGCGCCTTCCTGTCCGCTGCAGGCGGCGGCGAGGCGCCCGAAACCGAGCTCCCGGACGACGCGATCCTGTGCTCGTGCAACAACGTCGCGGCCGGGACGCTGCGCGATGCCGTCAACGCCTGCGGGGCCTGCGAGGGGCAGGACCCGGTGCAGGACGTGGCCGGGCTCAAGGCCTGCACGCGCGCCGGGACGCAGTGCGGCTCGTGCGTGCCGATGATCAAGAAGCTCCTCGAGGCCGAGCTCGCCAAGTCCGGCGTGACCGTGAGCAAGGCCCTGTGCGAGCACATCCCGCTCTCCCGCCAGGAGCTCTTCGACCACATCCGGGTCGCCCAGCTGACCTCGTTCGAGGAGATCATGTCCCGGTACGGCACGGGCGCCGGCTGCGACATCTGCAAGCCGACGATCGCCTCGATCCTCGCCTCCCAGCACTCGGCCTACGTGCTCGACGCCGGCCGCGGCACCCTCCAGGACACCAACGACCGCGCCCTGGCCAACATGCAGAAAGACGGCACGTACTCGGTGGTCCCGCGCATCCCCGGCGGCGAGATCACCCCCGAGAAGCTCGCCGTCATCGCGTCCGTCGCGCAGAAGTACAACCTCTACACCAAGATCACCGGCGGGCAGCGGATCGACATGTTCGGGGCCCGGCTCGAGCAGCTTCCGGACATCTGGGCCGAGCTCATCGCCGCGGGCATGGAGTCCGGGCAGGCGTACGGCAAGAGCCTGCGGACGGTGAAGAGCTGCGTCGGGTCGACCTGGTGCCGCTACGGCCAGCAGGACTCCGTGGGCATGGCGATCCAGCTCGAGCTGCGCTACCGGGGCCTGCGCAGCCCGCACAAGCTCAAGCTCGGCGTCTCCGGCTGCGCCCGCGAGTGCGCCGAGGCCCGCGGCAAGGACGTGGGCGTCATCGCGACCGCGGACGGCTGGAACCTGTACGTGGGCGGCAACGGCGGCGCGACCCCGGCCCACGCCCAGCTCCTGGCCAAGGACCTGGACGATGAGACCCTCATCAGGTACATCGACCGCTACTTCATGTACTACATCCGCACCGCCGACCGCCTGCAGCGCACCGCGCGCTGGCAGGAGGAGCTCGACGGCGGCCTCGAGCACGTGCGGCAGGTCGTCGTCGAGGACTCGCTCGGGATCGCCGCCGAGCTCGAGGCGGCGATGGCCAGCCACGTGGAGCACTACGAGGACGAGTGGGCCGCGACCCTGAAGGACCCCGAGCGCCTGCGCCGCTTCCGCTCCTTCGTCAACGCCCCCGACGCCGCCGACGACTCGATCGTGCACGTCCCCGAGCGGGACCAGGTCCGGCCCGCCACCGCCGCCGAGCGGGTCTCCCTCGGCGCGACCATCCCCGTCCGCACTCCCGCCGCGGCCGCTGCCGCGCCCACCGCCCAGGAGGCCTGACATGGAGATCACCGTCTCACTCGAGGGCCTTCCCGTCGTCGTGCTCGGCGACGCCGACGAGTCCCGCCAGGCCCTCGCGCGCTACCGGGCCGCGGGCGCGCGCCTGACGTTCTTCTCATCCGCCGAGGCCTACATGGCGGCCGCCGCCGTGCCCGCCAGGCCCGCGCTCGTGGCCGTGGTGGGGCGCCCGGAGGCGCACGACGCCGCGTGGGCGCCCGTGCTGGACCACTACCGCAGGCTCGGGGTCCCGCTCGTCGCCGAGCCCCCGGCGGGGCGCCGCGGCCACGTGACCCTCGTGGGCGGCGGCCCGGGGTCCCGCGGCCTGCTCACGGTCGAGGCCGTCGAGGCGCTGCGCGATGCCGACATCGTCCTCTTCGACCGCCTCGCCCCGTGGCGCGAGCTGCCCGCGCTCACCACGGCCAGGCTCGTCGACGTCGGCAAGCTGCCAGGGCACCACAAGGTGCCGCAGGAGGAGATCAACCGGCTGCTCGTCGACTACGCGACGTACGGCCTCACCGGGCGTCCCGCCAACGTGGTGCGGCTCAAGGGCGGGGACCCGTTCGTGTTCGGCCGCGGCGCCGAGGAGGCCGCCGCCTGCGCGGCCGCGGGCGTCCCGGTCCGTGTGGTCTCCGGGATCTCGAGCTCGATCGCGGTCCCCGCGGCCGCGGGGATCCCCGTGACGCACCGCAACGTGAGCCACTCCTTCACGGTCATCTCGGGGCACGCCCCGCTGACCGACGCCGAGCACCGCCACCTCGCCGGGCTCGCAGCGGAGGGAGGGACCGTCGTCGTCCTCATGGGCATCGCCACGCTCCCCCACCTCGCCGCCGGGCTGCGGCGGGCGGGACTGGGCCTGGCGACGCCGCTCGCCGTGGTCGAGCGCGGCCACCAGGCGGGCCAGCGCACCACCGTCACGGCCCTCGGCAGCGCGGAGGCGGACACGGCGGGCTGCGGCAACCCTGCCGTGATCGTCATCGGCGACGTGGTCCGCGCCGCCGGCCACGGCGCTGCCGGGGGCGGGGCGTACGCCGACGAGCTGCGCGGACTCGTCGGCGCCCTCGCGGAGCAGCCGGCCGGGAGCGCCGCATGAGCGCCGCCGCGGTAGGACCTGACCGGGGGGCGGCGCCGGAGAATGCCGGCTCGGCACCAGCGGACGGAGGGGCCATTGGGGGGCTCCTCCGGGGCTTCCGGGTGGGCGTCACCTCGCACCGCCGCTCCCAGGACCTGATCGAGGCGCTCGAGCGGCGCGGCGCCGAGGTCCTGCACGCCCCGGTGCTTACGATCGCGCCGGTCGACCAGGACCAGGGACTGCTCGAGGACACCCGCCGCACCATCGCCGCGCAGCCCGACCTGGCAGTCATCACCACGGCCTACGGCATGCGGCGCTGGCTCGAGGTGGCCGACGCCGCGGGGCTGGGAGACGCGCTGCAGGACTCCCTCTCCGGCGCCTCGCTCTACGTCCGCGGCCCCAAGGCCCGCGGCGCGGTCCGCGCGGCCGGGCTGGCCGACGTCGGCATCGCCAACGACGAGACCACCTCCACGCTCGTGGACCTTGTGCTGCGCGACGCGGGCGGCCGGCTCGACGGGCGGCGCGTTGCCGTCCAGCTGCACGGCTACACCGACCGGGGCCAGCTCGACCGGCTCCGCGAGGCCGGGGCGGAACTCGTCACCGTCACGCCCTACCGCTGGGTGCGTCCCGAGGGCGACGACCGGACGGAGGCGCTCATCACCGCCGTGTGCGAGGGTGCCCTCGACGTCCTGACCTTCACGAGCGCCCCGGCCGTGGATGCCCTGTTCAGCACCGCCCACGAGCTCGGCGTCTACCGCGAGCTCATCGGGTCGCTGCGCCGGCGGGTGGCGACCGCCGCCGTCGGCCCCGTCACGGCCGCGCCGCTCGAGGCCGCCGGCCTCAGCCCCTGGATCCCGGAGCGGTACCGCATGGGGGCGCTGGTCAAGCTCGTCACGGACAACCTCGAACGGCGCGCAGTGCGCAGCGTCGAGACCGCGGCGGGGACCGTCGCGCTGCGGGGCCGGGCCGTCACCGTCGCCGGATCGGAGCTGTTCCTCGCCCCGGCGGCGATGCTCCTCTTCCGGACGCTGCTCGATGCCGGAGGCGCGGTAGTGCCGCGCGAGACCCTCGCCCGGCTCGTCTCCCCGTCCGCCTCCAACCACGCCCTGGACATGGCGGTCAACCGGCTGCGCGGGGCGCTTCCGGATCCCCAGCTCGTGCAGACCGTGGTCAAGCGCGGGTACCGGCTGCGGGTGGCCTCCGGCTGAGGCCTGGCCTCACACACGTAAGAGTTGTCCACGCCTCATATGAGTCGCGTTTGTCGAATGCAGTGCGGACCCCTCTGAACGGCTGGACGAGCAGAACGGTCCCGCCTTCTAGGACCTCTCCTACGATTCCGGTACAGACACTCCTGCCCTTCAGGCGTACTTCAATCTGGCACCCGGAGAGGGTTGACCAGTCGTCGACATGTATCAGGATGTTGACCACCCCCGTGGCTGCTGTTCTGGCGTCAGGTCTGGTTGCTGAAGGCGGCGTCGAAGGAGGCGGTGGCGGGGGTGAAGTCGAACTTCTTCAGGGCGGCGAGGGCCTCGGGGGCCCCGACGAGGCGGTCCATGCCGGCGTCCTCCCATTCGATGCTGATGGGCCCGTCGTAGCCGATGGCGGTCAGGGCGCGGAAGCAGTCCTCCCAGGGGACGTCGCCGCGGCCGGCGGAGACGAAGTCCCAGCCGCGGCGGGGGTCGCCCCAGGGCAGGTGGGAGGAGAGGATGCCGGCGCGGCCGTTGCCCATGCGCATCCGGGTGTCCTTGCAGTCCACGTGGTAGATCCGCTCGGCGAAGTCGGTGATGAATGCGACGGGGTCCAGGCCCTGCCACATCATGTGGGAGGGGTCCCAGTTCAGGCCGAACGCGGGCCGGTGGCCGATGGCCTCGAGGGCGCGCTGGGTGGAGACGTAGTCGTAGGCGATCTCGGAGGGGTGGACCTCGTGGGCGAACCGGACCCCGCACTCGTCGAAGACGTCGAGGATGGGGTTCCACCGGTCGGCGAAGTCCTGGTAGCCGGCGTCGATGACGGTGGCGGGCACGGGCGGGAACATGGCCACGTACTGCCAGATGCCCGAGCCGGTGAATCCGACCACGGTCTTCACGCCGAGGGCGCGGGCGAGTCGGGCGGTGTCCTTGAGGTCCTCGGCGGCCCGTCGCCGCACGCCTTCGGGGTCGCCGTCGCCCCACACCCGGGACCCGACGATTCCCTGGTGGCGGAAGTCGATCGGGTCGTCGCACACGGCCTGGCCCTTGAGGTGGTTGGAGATCGCGTAGAGCTGCAGGCCGTGGCGTTCGAGGATGCCGAGGCGTTCGTCGATGTAGGCCTGATCGTCCCAGCGGGCGGCGTCGAGGTGTTCGCCGGAGACGGCGATCTCGAGGCCGTCGTAGCCCCAGCCGGCGGCGAGCTCGGCGACCTCCTCGAGCTTGAGGTCGGCCCACTGGCCGGTGAACAGGGTGAAGGGGCGGGGCATGGGACCTCCTCGGATGGGGTGGGCTCTCAGCTCACTGGGATGATGCGGGCAACGGTGAATGGCTCGGCCAGCAGGTACGCCGAACTGCCCACGAATTCTTGGACGTGGGCCTGCTCGTTGTGGCTCTCGAGGTCGGCGCGGCTGTCCCAGCCCTCGATGAGGACGAATCGTCCATCGGCCTCATAGACGCTGTATTCGATGCAGCCTGGGTCCTTGCGGCTCGTCTGCTGGAGCTCGTGGAGAGCGGTGCGCAGCTCGGCTGCGCGGTCGGGGCTGGGGATGAAGACGGGCATCAGCCAGACTTCTTGCGCCACCGGTCCTGCTGGATTGCGGTCCGCTGGGGATGGGGGATTCATCTTTCCTCCTGCTGGGGGCAGAGGTGGGGACAGGCCCGCTGTCCCCACCTCTAGGGGGCTGTTCGCGCTAGTCCGCGAGCTCCGCAACGCGAGGTACGTCGACCCACGCGTCCTTCTCCGCCGAGGCGACGATCGCGTCGTCGATGAGGGCGGTCTGGTAGCCATCGGCGAAGTTCGGGCTCACGCTGGTGCCCTCGGCGATGGCCTTGAAGAAGTCGTGCGCCTCGATGATCTTCGTCTCGCCGTAGCCGATGCCGAGCGCAGGGATCGGCCAGAGGCCGCTTCCGTAGGGGTGCGCCGGCCCTGTGTAGACGGTCCGGAAGCCGCGGCGGTCGTCGCCGTCGTTCGCGAAGCAGACCTGGAGCTCGTCCCGGCGCTCGTAGTTGAAGACGATGCTGCCCTCGGTGCCGTGGATCTCGAACGTGATGAAGTTGTTCCGCCCCCACCCATTGCGGGTGGCCTCGATGGAGCCGACGGCGCCGTTGGCGAAGCGGACCATGGTCATGACCTCGTCATCGACGTCGACCTCGCCGCGCGGCCCGTCGCCGCCCCGGACGTTCCCGAGCGCGTCGGCCCCGCCGGACTGCAGGGGCCGGTCAGGAATCCATGTCGAGAGGATCGAGTTGACGGAGGCGAACTCGCCGACGAGGTAGCGGGCCATGTCGATGACGTGGGTTGCGATGTCTCCGAGCGCGCCGGAGCCGGCGACGGACTTCTGGAAGCGCCACGAGAGCGGAGAGTTGGGGTCGGCACTCCAGTCCTGGAGGTAGGTGCCGCGGAAGTTGAGGATGCGGCCGATCGCGCCCTCTTCGATGTACTTCTTTGCGAGGGCGACGGCGGGCGTGCGGCGGTAGTTGAAGGCCACCATGTGGACGATGCCGGCGTCCTTGACCGCGTCGTACATGGCCTTGGACTCCTCGCCGGTGCGGGCCAGGGGCTTCTCGCAGATGATGTGCTTGCCGGCCTGTGCGGCTGCGATGGCGATCTCGGCGTGGAGGTGGTTCGGCGTGGCGATGTCCACGACGTCGATCTGTGGGTCTTCGATGACCTTGCGCCAGTCCGCGGTCGACTTCTCGAAGCCGAAGCGGCGGGCGGCCTCGGCAGCGAGGTCGTCGGTCGCCTCGGCGATGGTGTGGCGGACGGGCATGGCCGGGGCCGGCCAGAAGAACATGGGCATCGCCGAGTAGGCGAGCGAATGGGCCTTGCCCATGAAGCCGCCTCCGATGAGGCCGACGTTGAGGTTCTTCATGACGTGTTCCTTTTCGATGGGGGTCAGGAGTGGAGGAGGTCGTCCAGGTACTTCTTGCTGATCTCGGCGGCAGCGCGGGGGTCTCCGTCGTACTCGTCGAGCTCGACCATGAGCCAGCTGTCGTAGCCGCTCTCCTTGATGGCCTGGACGATGTCCGGAAGGTCGAGGACGCCTTCGCCGAGCGGCAGGAATCTGAACGGGTCCTCACGGAGGTCTTTCAGGTGCACGTGGCGGAGTCGCTCAGGGTATTTGCGGATCATGGCCGCGGGGTCAGCGCCACCGGCTGCCAGGTGCGCCGTGTCGGGGCAGAAGCCGATCCTGGTCAGCGGCATCAGGCGCTCCAGCTCGTCCGGTCCTTCGACGATCGTGCTGAGGTGGGGGTGGTAGCTCGCGGACAGGCCGAAGCCCTCGGCGATGTCGGCGACCCTGTCGAGGGCTTCGCCGAGGCGCTGGTAGTCCTCGTCCCTGGTTCCCGCGGCGCGGCGCGCGCCGCCGCCGACGACGAGGCGTTCGGCCCCGAACGTGGCCGCCAGTTCCGCGGACCGCTGGATGCGGTGCAGTTCGTCGGGGAGGATGTCGGCGTAGATGAAGTTCGCGCCGGTGTAGACGCTCACGAGCGAGACGCCGGCGTCGTGGAGCAGGCCGCGGAGCTCCTCAGGGCGATCGGCGTACTCGACGAGATTGCCGTCGAACATCTCCACGCCCTCGTAGCCGACTGAGGCGATGTCCTTCACGGCCGTCTCCATCGAGCCGTGCGTCATGTAGAAGAGGTCCTTGACGCTCGTCACCCCGACGGGATGCCCGACGACGCCGCCCCAGGTGATGGTGCAGTATCCGAGTTTCATTGGCTGTGGCCCTTTCAGATGGTGGTGTGAGCGCGGCGGGCCGGCTCATCCTGCAGGGGAGTCGCGACCCATCCGCCACTCTGGGCTGAGGTGATGATCGCCTGGGTGAGCCGGGCCGCGCGGAGCCCGTCGGCGAAGGTGGGCAGCCCGTCGGGTGCGTTGCCGCGCACAGCGTCATAGACATCCGCGACGAACGCGTTGAAGCTGTCCTGATAGCCCTGCGGGTGGCCGGCGGGGAGCCGGGCATACCGCCTCCCGGCCTCGGTGGTAAGGGTGTCGCGGCCTGCGGCCACACGGGTGGAGGCCGCTGTCCGTCCCACCCAGAGTGTGTCTGGCTGCTCCTGGTCGAAGCTCAGGGAGGCATCGGTCCCGTCAAAGGAGAACCAGAGCCGGTTCTTCCGGCCCGGGGTGACCTGGCTGACTACGACTGATCCGGTTGCTCCCTGGTCGGTCTCGAACAGCACAGTCGCGCCGTCCTCGGTGGCGACCGGGGAGGAACCTCGATCGCCGAGCCGTTCCGCGAAGGCCTGCGATGTGGAGGCGACGAGCCGCGTGATCCGCTGCCCGGTGACGAATTCCATGAGGTCGCACCAGTGCACGCCGATGTCGCCGAAGGCCCGGGACGCCCCTCCCCTAGCCGGGTCGACGCGCCAGTTCGTCGTCTGGGGGCTGGCGAGCCAGTCCTGCAGGTAAGAGCCGTGCAGGAGCCACAGACGGCCTGGGTCTCCGCGGCGGACGAGGCTCCGCGCCTCTCGGACGGCAGGGTAGAACCGGTAGACGAACGGCACCGACGTGACGCTTCCGTGGCGGTGGGCCAAATCCGCGAGCTGCGCGGCATCCTCGACCGAGGTCGCGAGGGGCTTCTCGCACACGACTGCCTTGCCGGCCGCGAGAGCCCGCTCCGCATACTCGGCGTGCGTCGTGTTGGGGCTGCAGATGTGCACGACATCGACGTCGTCGCGATCGATCAGGTCCTCCGGCGATGCTGCCGAGTGGGCCGCGCCGAGCATGGCCGCTGCGCGCTCCGCACTCTGCGTCGTTCGGCCCGCGACGGCACTCAGGGTGCCGCCCGCGGCCCGCACGGCGTGAGCGTGGACCTCGCCCATGAATCCCGTGCCGATGATCCCGGAGCGGAGTACGGCGGCCATGGCTACTTCTTCCGGGCCAGGGCGACGGCCAGGATGATGATCGCGCCGCGGACGACCTGCTGCTGGCTGCTGTCGAGTCCCGCGAGGATCAGGCCGTTGTTGATGAGGCCGATCAGGAGCGAGCCGAACAGTGTGCCGATCACAGTGCCAGAGCCGCCGAACAGGCTGGTCCCGCCGAGGATCACCGCGGCGATGGCCGAGAGCTCGTCCCCGGTGCCCCACTGGAAGCGTCCGGACTGGAGGCGGCCAGCGTAGAGCATGCCCGCGATGCTCGCGACGATGCCCGAGATCAGCAGGACCTGGAACTTGATGCGCTTGGTGTTGATGCCGGTGAAGTCGGCTGCAGTGCGGTTGCCTCCGGTTGCGAGGACCTGCCGGCCGAACTTGGTGCGGGACAGCACGACGGCGCCGACCGCCACGAACAGCGCGGACCACAGGACCAGGCCCGGGATGGGGCCGATGTTCCCCGAGCCGAAGAGCGTGTTGAAGGTGTCGTCGAGGATCGGCTGCGGGGCCGATGCGGTGGCCCACTGGGCGGCGCCGACGGCGATGCCCATCATGCCCAGAGTCACGAGGAACGAGGGAATGCCCAGCAGGCTTACGAGACCGCCGTTGATCGCACCGACGATCACGCCCATGGCGAGGCCGGCCAGGATGCCCGGCACGAGACCCCACTGGGAAATGCCCATGGCGGTGGCGACACTCGAGAGGCCGGCCGTGGATCCGACGCTGAGGTCGATCTCGGCGCACGAGATGACGTAGGTCATCCCGACCGCGATCACGGTGATGGTCGCGGTCTGCCGGAAGATGTTCAGCAGATTGACCGCCGACAGGAAACCCTGGTCGTGGAGGAGGATCGCGAAGAACGCGAAGACCACGACGAAGCCGATGTAGATGACGTAGCGGCGCCAGTCGAGCTTCCTCAGCTTCTCGCCGAAGCTCGGCGAGATCGGCGACTCGATGGTGGCCGCGGGGGCTGTCTTGCTCATGTCAGACTCCCTGGACTGCGAGTTGGAGGGACTCCTCGTCGGCGATGTCGCCGCGAGGCAGGTCATGGATGATGGAACCTTCCTTGAGGACGAGGACTCGGTCGCTCACCGCAAGGAGTTCGGGGTATTCGGAGGAGATGACGATCACCGCTTTGCCGGTGCTCGCCAGATCCCGGATCATGTCGAGGATTTCGCTCTTCGTGCCGATGTCGACGCCGGCCGTCGGCTCGTCGAGGATGAGCACCTCGGGGTCGGTGCCCAGCCACTTGGCGATGACCACCTTCTGCTGGTTGCCGCCGGAGAGGAGCCTGACGGGCCGATTCGGGTGGGCCACCTTCACCGCGAGCTTTTCGATGAGCGAGGACGAGAGCTTCTTGCCCTCGCCGATGTCCAAGAGCGGTCCGCGGCTGATGTTGCCGAGGAGGGGCAGGAGGAGGTTGTCGCGCACCGAGTGCTCCAGGACGAGGCCCTGGGCACGCCGGTCCTCTGGGATCAGGGCCAGCCCGGCGGCGATCGCCTGCTTGGGCGAGCCGATGATGGCCTTCTTGCCCTTGATGAGGATCTCGCCGCTGGTGGCCCTGTCGATGCCGAACAGGGCGCGGGCCAGTTCGGTGCGCCCGGAGCCCATGAGGCCTGCGAGGCCGAGGATTTCTCCGGGCCGCAGGACGAAGGAGATGTCCCGGACCTTGGGGCCGGAGGTGAGCCCGCGCACCTCAAGGAGGGGGACGCCGTCGTGCACCGTGTGCTCCCGTTCGCGGTACGCGAGCTGCCCTTCGATCTTCTTGCCCACGATGCCCTCGACGATCTGCTCGGGCGTCACGGTGGAGAGCGGCTCGGTGAGCAGGCGTCGGCCGTCGCGCAGGATCGTGATGCGGTCCGCGATCCGGTACACCTCGTCCATACGGTGTGAGATGTAGATGATCGAGATGCCCCGCGCCTTGAGACGGTCGATGAGCTCGAAGAGCGCCTCGGTCTCATGCCTGGCCAAGCTCGCGGTCGGCTCGTCCATGATGAGCACCTTCGCGTTCTGAGACAGCGCCTTGGCAATCTCCGTGAGCTGCCAGTACGCCGTGCCGAGGCGGGAGACCTCGGCCTTGGGATCGACCCTGACCTCCATCTCGTCGAAGATCTTCTTGGCTCGGCGCACTGCTTCGCGGTCGTCGATGAAGCCGCCGGCCAGCGGCTCGGAGGCGAGGAAGATGTTCTGCGCCACGGTCAGGCTCGGCACGAGGCTGAACTCCTGGAAGACCATTCCGATCCCCGCAGACTTCGCGTCCTGGATGGAATTGATGGCGGCCGGCTTCCCGTCAATGAGGATCTCGCCGGCGTCTGCATGGTAGACGCCCTGCAGGATCTTCATGAGGGTGGACTTGCCGGCGCCGTTGCCGCCCGCAAGTGCGTGGACTTCGCCCCTGCGGACCTCGAAATCAACCTCCTTCAGGACCGGAACCCCGTTGAAGCCCTTGGAGATGGACCGCATCTCGACGGCATTGTCTGGCGTGTTCATGGGTTGTCCCTCCCGGGCGGGGGTCTGAGCCCCCGCCCGACTGCTTCTGCTGCTTCTGGCCCGCTACTTCTTGTACGAGCTCTGGAGGTCCGCCGGGGCGTCGGCGTGGTAGACCTGCTTCCACGCGTCCAGGACGTTCGAGTGGTCCACGGGCAGGGCGCTCAGCGCCACGTAGGCCGGCTCCTTCTTGCCCAGCAGCGCCCCCGCACCGATCTGGGCCTCCGTCACGCCCTGGTCGAAGGGCACCTGGGCGCCGAGGCCGACCACGAGGTCGTTCTTCGCGAGAGCGATGGCCACGTTCTTGCCGAGGTCCTCGGTCGCGATCTTGAGGTCCTGGCGGCCTGCTGCACGGGCCGCGGCCATGACACCCTCGGCAGGGACGTCCCACACGGCCCAGATGCCGGCGAGGTCGGCGTGCTTGCTGAGCATCGCGTTCGCGGCAGCCTGGGCGTCGCCGGCGAAGTCGGGGCCGGCGATGCCCTTCTCCTCGACGACCTGGATGTCCGGGTAGTCCTTGGCGATGGTGTCCTTGAAGCCCTGGTAGCGCTGCTGGGTCACGAAGAAGTCTGCCTGGTGGAAGATGACGCCGATCTTGCCCTTGCCGCCGAGTGCCTTGGCCATTTCGTGGGCGGAGACGACGCCGTTGCCGTAGTTGTCCGCGGAGACGTCCGAGACGTAGTCCTTGCCCGCGACGAAACCCTGCGGGACGTTGTCCATGAAGACCAGCTTTGCCCCGGCCTGAGCGGCCTTCCGATAGGCCGTCGCGGTCGCAACGGGGTCGGTGGGGATCGAGACGATGATGCTCGGCTTCTGGGTCATGACGGTCTCGAGGTCGGAGACCTGCTTGTCCGGCTTGAAGTCGGCGTCCGTCGTGGCGATGACCTTGATGCCCAGCTTCTCGAACTCGCTCTTGAGACCGGCGATCTGGGCTGTGGCCCAGTCGTTGCCGCCATAGTGCATGACAATCGCGGCGGTGGCACCCATGGCCTTGACCTTGGCGATCTCATCTGAGGACAGCGTCGTGGCCGAAGCGGGCGACGGAGTCTCGCCGTTCGGACCCTTGCTGAGCACCTGACCTGTGACCTGCTTGAGGGCAGTCTCGGCCTTCTGCGAGACGGCCGAGTCGGTTCCTCCGGCGGCGCTCGTCGATGAGCTGCCGCACCCTGCGGCGGCCAGCGTGATAGCAGCGGCCGCTGCGAGGAACGCTGTTCTGCGAATCATGATGTTCTCCAGTCCTGTCGGGGAAGGGAAGGGAAGGGAAGGGAAGGGAAGGGTGGTGCTTGTCCGCGGGGCAATTCCCTGGACGTTCTGGGTCTCGGGTCGCGGATGCGGCTGGTGCCGCTCAGGCGAGGGCAAGCGCCAGAGCAGGAGGGACAGGCGAAAGCATGAGTCCGCCGGCAGTCGAGGCTGCTCGGATGGCGGCAGCCTTGTCCGAGGCGTTCAGGAACGCCGCAGCCTGTGGCTTGTCGAAGAAGAGTCCGAGGCTGCAGCGGCCATAGTGTCCCTGGACCCAGGCGACCGCCTCCGACGAGATGCCGGCCAAGTCAACGGAAGGTTCCAGGCCATCCGGGTCCACAGTGCCCACCGCTGCGAGACAGCCTGATCCATCCGCCGTGACGACCAGGCTCGCCCACAGGGTTCCGTCGTGGACGACGCCCACGACCGCCGAGGAGTTCCGGGGTACGAACGCCTCCACGCCTTTGGCAAGATCGTTGCCCGGGCTTTGGGCCGCGGACAGCAGCTGGCTTGCGTGGGCCCACTGCCCAGCGTCGACCTGGCCCACGCCGACGTTGGATGGGAGCCCTAGGGACTGGACCGACTTGTCGGCTTTCACCGTGGCTCCTCCTCTTCGTTGAGATTCCCGTGAACGTTCACGGTCCTACTATCGTGAACGTTCACGGTCGCATGTGTCAAGCATCACTTGGAACTTGCCAACGGATTCCCCTAACGCGGGGTGGGCCCAGACGCCCGGCCCCCGCCTGCGGAGGAGGGCCAGGAGCTCGTCGCTCTGGTTTCTATAGGGCTTGAGGGCTGGTCTGGCGAAGACGCGCTGGGATGGCGCTCGCCCTCACGACGAGGGTCGGGACACTCGGGGTCCTGTCGACCTCGCGCCCCTCGACGGCCCCCAAGAGCACGTCGATGCTGGCCTGCGCGAGCGCCGGGAAGTCCTGTCGCACGGTTGTCAGCGGCGGAAGGAAATAGTCTGAGCCTTCGACGTCGTCGAAGCCGACAATGCTCACATCCTCTGGAACGCGGACGCCGTTCTCCGCGAAGGCCCGGATGAGGCCGAGCGCCGTATGGTCGCTCACGGCGAAGATCGCCTGCGGCACTCTTCCCTCTGAGACCAGGCGCAGGCCAGTCTCGTAGGCGAACTTGGGGCTCCAGTCGCCCTCCACGCACAGCCCGGGTTCCAGGCCGGCGTCTCGCATCGCCGCCTCCCAGCCGCGCTTGCGGACGCGGCCGTCGAACCACTCCATCGACCCCGCAATATGAGCGATGTCCGTGTGGCCGAGGTCGATGAGGTGTTGGGTCGCCATGCGGGCGCCCAGTTCTTGGTTCTCTGAGTAGGTGAAGACGTTCGGCGTGGACGAGGCCCCGGCGGCGATCATCTCGACCGGCACCCGGAAGTCGGCATTCCACACGGCAGCAGCCATGGCGAGGCGTGGCGCGATGACGATGATGCCGTCGACACCCACGTCGTCCAAGGCATTGAGCGCCTTCGGCACGCTCTCCTCGTAGGGCTCTTCAACGGTCACAACCGTCGATGCGTAGCCGTTCTGCCGGGCGAGGCTCTCAAGTGCCATGAGAGTGCCCACCGGTCCGAAGCGAGGAGAGCCGTCCGTAAGGATCCCGATGACCGTCGAGCGACTGGTGACGAGCGCGGTGGCCGTCCGATTGCGCCGGTAGCCGACCTCCTTGATCACGCCGAGCACCCGATCCCGGGTCGCCGCACTCACGTCCGGGGCGTTGTTGATGACTCGGGAGACGGTCTGATACGAGACACCGGCGATCTTGGCGACATCATTGATACTGGGCTTCCGCCGTCGTGGGAGACCCGCTGAATGCCCTAGTTCCTGTGCCAACAGCCCCTCCTCGCCAACGACGCACCACTAAGGGAAAGCCTGTCAACCCTCCAACTAGACGCTAGCAGAGCAATGCCGTGCCAGCGCCAACGCGCGGGGTGCTCGTTCTAGTCGGCTTCCCCCGCTCACTGCTCCCAACCTCAGGCCACCTTCTGCTTCATGCTGCACGGCCGGAGAGCCCGCGCCGAGTGCCAGTAGCCGATGTGCCAGTATGGGATGACCCAAGCGAAAGGACGCCGACGTGTCTTCCGAGCCCGCACTGACTCCCGCGGACCTTGCCGGCTACATCGACCACACCTTGCTCAAGCCGGAGGCCAGCGAGGCGGACATCCTCACCCTGTGCAGCGAGGCCGTGAAGTACGGGTTCAAGTCGGTGTGCGTGAACCCGCTCTGGGTCAAGACGGCGACGCGGGCGCTGCGCGGCTCGGGCGTGCTCACGTGCGCCGTGGCCGGCTTCCCGCTCGGGGCGACCCCCACGGACGTGAAGGTCTTCGAGGCGCGCGGCGCCACGCTGGACGGCGCGGACGAGGTCGACATGGTCATCAACATCGCTGCCGCGCGGGCGAACGACCGCGGCACCCTCGTCGACGACATCCAGGCGGTCGCCGAGGCCGTGCACGGCAGCTCCTCGATCCTCAAGGTCATCATCGAGACCTCGCTCCTGACCGATGCGCAGAAGGTCCTCGCGTGCGAGGCCGCCGTCGAGGCCGGGGCGGACTTCGTGAAGACCTCCACGGGCTTCAACGGGGGCGGAGCCACCGTCGAGGACATCGCGCTCATGCGCGCCACGGTGGGCCCGGACCTCGGCGTCAAGGCGTCCGGCGGGGTGCGGACCGCGGACGACGCCCGGGCTATGATTGCAGCAGGCGCCACCCGGATCGGAGCCAGCTCCGGGGTGGCCATCGTCACCGGCGGCACCAGCGGCGCCGGCGGCTACTAGACGCAGCGCACAGGAGAGACATGTCTGACGACGACCAGTACAACCGCCCGCTCGAGCCGAACCCGCTCGGCGGCAGCATCATCCTCTTCGTGATCTTCATGGTCCTCTTCCTCCTGGGCCTGTACCTCGTGCAGTTCCTCGACTTCACGAACGTCTGGCCCATGGCGGCCCTCATCTTCCTGTTCGCTGCGGCGTTCGGGATCCCGATGACGTTCATGGCCAAGAACACCACGGGCGAGCAGCACCGCCGCTGACCCCGCCCCGCCTACCCCCCCCGTTTCGGGTACGCATCTCGTCGCCCTATCGGCATTTCGGGTACGCATCTCGTCGTCCCCTCGCCGTTCCGGGTACACGCTCTGCCCGCCTGCCGCTCCGAGGAGCACCGCAGGCGGGCAGCTGTCTGTACCCGAAACGAAAGGCCTGTGGATAACTCAGGAGGCATCGCCGTCGTCCGTGGCTCAATGGTGAGGTGACGAACAGCACAGGCTCCGCTGACCGGCTCCCCACGGCCTCCTTCACCCTGCTCGACGGGCTCGAGTCGGAGCTCGGGCCGGGCAGGGTGCGCGGCGGCGGCATCATCATCCCGAGCCGCGGCATCCGCAGGCCGCTCGACGCCCGCGAGGACCTTCTGAGCCGGGCGGCCCCCTACACGCGGCTGCACGAGTCCACCTCCGTCAGCCACCTGACGGCTTCCCTCCTCCACGGCATCCCCCTGCCCGCGTGGGCCCAGGACACGTCCCAGATCGATCTCGCCCGGTCCGGCGGCCCGGAGGAGCGGCTCGGCCAGCCCCGGCGCTTCGAGGTGCGCGGGCACCGCGTCCGCCTCGGTGCCGACGACGTGATGATGCTCGGCGGCACGAGGGTCACCACGGCTGAGCGGACCTGGCTCGACCTGTGCGGGGTCCGTCAGCTGACCATGGACGACGTCATCGTTGCCGGCGAGCACCTGGTCTCGGAACACCAGCGCGGGATCCATCCGCGCACAGCGATCGTCACGCTCGCCCAATTGCGCGCCTATGTTGGCGGCAAGCGCCGGGTCCCCGGCCTCGGGAGGGCGCGGATCGCCCTCGAGCTCATGGCCGTGGGAGCCGATTCGCCGCAGGAGACGCGGATCCGGCTCATGCTCGAGCGCGCGGGCCTGCCGCCTTTCAAACCCAACTGCGTCGTCGTGGACCCCTGGGGCAAGGTCCTGTGGGTCGATCTGGGCAACGCCCGCTACCGCGTGGCCATCGAGTACGACGGCGAGCACCACCTTGACCCCGAGCAGCAGCAATGGGACCGCAGCCGCAACCGGAGGACCGTGGCGGCCGGCTGGGCGCAGGTGATCCTCACCCGGGAGGACCTCGTCAGAGGCGAGGCGCACATCGTCAGCCGCGTCGTCGCCGCCCTGACGTCACAGGGCTGGCGCTGACGGCGGCTCGGCGGCTCGTACCCGAAACCGCGGAAACCCGACGAGATGCGTACCCGAAACGGGGGGGTCTGCGGGGCGGGGTGGGCGGGTCTTCAGGGGGTGGTCGAGGGGGCCGGGGCGAAGATGGCCTCCACCACCTGGTCCGCCCAGGCGAGGATCTCCCCGTCGGCGAGGTCGGCACCGCCGATGGGGGCGGTCTTGGGCTTGGGGATGAGCACGGCGTTGAGCGCCGGCTTGTACTGGGCCCCCTTGTACATCCGGGTCAGGCGCATCTGCTTGGACTCGGGCAGGTCGGCGGGCGCGAAGCGCACCATGTTCCCCTGGAGCGCCACGTCGGTCAGGCCCGCCGCGCGGGCCCGCACCCGGAACCGTGCCACGGCCGCGAGGTTCTGCACCGGGGCGGGCGGCTCGCCGTACCGGTCCGTGAGCTCCTCCATGACCTCGTTGATGCCGGCGTCGTCCGTCGCGGCAGCGAGCTTGCGGTAGGCCTCCAGGCGGAGCCGCTCCCCCGGCACGTAGTCGTGCGGGAGGTGCGCGTTCACCGGGAGCTCGATCTTCATCTCGGCGGCCTTCTCCTCGCCCTCCCCGCGGAAGTCCGCGACGGCCTCGCCGACGAGCCGGATGTAGAGGTCGAACCCCACGCCCTGGATGTGCCCGGACTGCTCGCCGCCGAGGAGGTTGCCGGCGCCGCGGATCTCGAGGTCCTTCATGGCCAGCTGCATGCCGGCGCCCAGCTCGTTGTGCGCCGCGACCGCCTTGAGCCGCTCGAGGGCGACCTCGCCGAGGGGCTTCTCCGCCGGGTACAGGAAGTACGCGTACGCGCGCTCGCGCCCGCGGCCCACCCGGCCGCGCAGCTGGTGCAGCTGGGAGAGGCCATAGGAGTCGGCGCGGTCGATGATGAGCGTGTTCGCGTTGGAGATGTCGAGGCCGGTTTCGATGATGGTGGTGCACACGAGCACGTCGAAGCGCTTCTCCCAGAAGTCCACGATGATCTTCTCGAGCCGGGACTCGGACATCTGTCCATGGGCCACCTCGACGCGCGCCTCGGGCACGAGCTCGCGGATCGCGGCGGCCGTCTTGTCGATCGAGGAGACGCGGTTGTGCACGAAGAACACCTGGCCCTCGCGCATGAGCTCGCGGCGGATGGCGGCGGAGACCTGCTTGTCCGTGTACGGGCCCACGTAGGTCAGGACGGGGTGGCGCTCCTCGGGCGGCGTGGCGAGCGTGGAGGTCTCGCGGATGCCGGTGAGGGACATCTCGAGCGTGCGCGGGATGGGCGTCGCGGACATCGCGAGGACGTCCACGTTGGTGCGCATCTTCTTGAGCTCCTCCTTGTGCTCGACGCCGAAGCGCTGCTCCTCGTCGATGATCACCAGGCCCAGGTCCTTGAACTGGACCTCCTTGGACAGGAGCCGGTGCGTGCCGATGACCACGTCGACCGAGCCGTTCTTGAGCCCCTCGAGCGTCTCCTTGGACTCCGTGCCGGTCTGGAAGCGCGAGAGCGCCCGCACGCGGACCGGGAAGCCCGAGAACCGCTCCGAGAACGTCTCGTAGTGCTGCTGGGCGAGCAGGGTGGTCGGCACGAGCACGGCCACCTGCTTGCCGTCCTGGACCGCCTTGAACGCGGCCCGGACGGCGATCTCGGTCTTGCCGTAGCCGACGTCGCCGGAGACCAGGCGGTCCATGGGGACCTCGCGCTCCATGTCCGCCTTGACCTCGTTGATCGTGGTGAGCTGGTCCGGCGTCTCGACGTAGGGGAACGCCTCCTCGAGCTCGCGCTGCCAGGGGGTGTCGGGCCCGAACGCGTGCCCCTTGGACGCCATGCGGGCCGAGTAGAGCCGGATGAGCTCCCCGGCGATCTCCTTGACCGCCTTCTTGGCCTTGGACTTGGTCGAGGCCCAGTCGGCCCCGCCCATCTTCGACAGCGACGGCGTGTCCCCGCCCACGTACCGGGTCACCTGGTCCAGCTGGTCGGTGGGCACGAAGAGCCGGTCCCCCGGCGCGCCGCGCTTGGCCGGCGCGTACTCGAGGACCATGTACTCGCGCGTCGGCGCGGCACCGGCCGCGCCCTGCCCCGCGCTGTGTCCGCCTCCGGCTATCTTGCGCTGCACGAGCTCGACGAACTTCCCGATCCCGTGCTGCTCGTGCACCACGAAGTCCCCCGCGGTGAGCGAGAGGGGGTCGACGGCGTTGCGCCGCCGGGAGGGCATCTTGCGCATGTCGCGGGTCCCCGCCGCGCTCGCCCGCCCGAGGAGGTCCGCCTCGGTGAGGAGCCCGAGCTTGAGCCCGTCGAGCACGAAGCCCTTGCCGGCCGGTGCCTTGGTGATCTCGATGATGCCGGGGTCGGGGGCGCGGTCGAGCCCGTCGATGCGGCTGCACGGGATGTTCGCGTCGTGGAACAGCTCGGCCAGGCGCTGGGCGGGCCCGGGGCCGTCCGTCGCGACGACGATCCGCCACTCGTCCCGCACCCTGCCCCCGATGAACTCCATCATCTCGGCCACGTCGCCCTGGTACCCGCGGGGCTCGCGGGCGGCGATGGTGACCACGTCGATGTCCAGGACCGTCTCCTGGTCCACGCCGAGGGACGTGAGCGACCACCACGTGACGCCGCGCTCCTGGGCGTCGGAGCGGACCTCGCCCAGCGTGGCGAAGCTCGCGTCCTCGAGCCGGCCGGCGTGCTCGCCCGAGTCCTCCCCCGCCTCGGCGAGGGCGACGTCGAGCGGTGCGGCGCCGCCGTCGGACGCGGTGGCCCACGCGGCGGCGAGGAACTCCTCGTTGGTCGCGGCGAGGTCGTGGGCGCGGGCGCGCACCTTCTCCGGCTCCATGACGAGCGCGGCCGACCCGGCCGGGAGCTCCCCGATGAACGGGACCATGCGGTCCACGAGGAGCGGGGCGAGGGACTCCATGCCCTCGACCGCGATCCCGCCGGCGATCTTCTCGAGCATGTCCGCCGCGGCGGGCAGCCGCCCCTTGAGCCTGGCGGCGCGGCCCATGACCGCGGGGGTGATGAGCAGCTCGCGGCAGGGCGGGGCGAACAGCGCGGTGGGGTGGTGGACGGTGGGCCCGCTGAGGGAGCGCTGGTCGGCGACGGCGAACCAGCGCATCTGCTCGACCTCGTCGCCGAAGAACTCGACGCGGACGGGGTGGTCCTCGGTGGGCGGGAAGACGTCGATGATGCCGCCGCGCACGGCGAACTCGCCGCGGTGGCTGACCATGTCGACGCGGGCGTACGCGGCGTCGGCGAGCGCTCGGACCACGTCGTCGAACGGCGCGTCCTGCCCGACGGCGAGGGAGACCGGCTCGAGGTCCCCGAGGCCAGCCACGAGCGGCTGCAGGACCGCGCGCACGGGCGCGACCACGACCCTGAGCTCTCCGGTGGCCCGGCCGCCGCCGTCGGCCGGCGCGGCCGCGGGGTGCGCGAGGCGGCGCAGGACGGCCAACCGCCGCCCCACGGTGTCCGAGCGCGGCGAGAGCCGCTCGTGCGGGAGGGTCTCCCAGCTCGGGAAGAGCGCGACGGACTCGGCCGGGACGTAGGCGCCCAGCGCCGAGACGAGGTCCTCCGCCTCGCGCTCGGTCGCGGTCACGGCGAGCACGACGGCGCCCGGTTCCGGCAGTGCCTCGACCACCTCGGCGACGACCACCGGCCGGAGCCCGGTGGGCGCGACCACCTGGAGGTCCTGGCTGCGGCGGGCCGCCGGCTTGGAGGCGTACTCGCGGAGCCGGGCCACGCTCGCGTCCTCCCCGACGGCACGGCGCAGGCCCTCGAGGATGGGGGCGCCCTCGCGGCTCGCCGGGCGCAGCACGTCAACAGACACTTCTGGCTCCTCACTCGCGCGCTCCGTCAGCGGGCCGCGCGCCACGACAGCACAACAGCCCCGACACTCTGCGAGGCCGGGGGCTGTCCCAGCTTAGCCAATGCGCCGCGCGCGGGCGGGCCGCGTTCGCCCGTAGCATGGGAGGGATGGTCCAGCGCGTGCCCCGAACCCCCTCACTCCGGCCCGGGGTGCGGCGTGCCCTGGCGGCCGCGGCGGTGCTGTACCTGGCCGGGGTGGCCCTCGTGGTCCTGTGGCCCTCGCCCGTGGACCGGCCGGAGGCGGGCACGATCCAGGCCGTCTTCCTGTGGCTGCATGCGCAGGGGCTCCCCCGCTGGCTCGGCTACGCCCAGCTCGAGTGGACGTCCAACGTCGCGTTCTTCGTCCCGTTCGGCTTCTTGGCCGTGCTCCTCGGCGCACGGCCGTGGGCCGCGGTGCTCGCCGGGGTCGCGGCGTCGGCGGCGGCCGAGACCGCGCAGGCGCTGTTCCTGCCCGAGCGGACGGCGTCCCTGATGGACATCCTCGCCAACAGCCTCGGCGCGCTCGTGGGGGCCGCGGTCGCGGTGCTCGTGCAGCGCCGGCAGCCCGCATCCGCGCCGCAGCCCGCGTCCGGGCGCCGCCCCACGGCACCCTAGGATGGTCTTCGGCGCGCGCCCCCGCGTGCCTGTGCCGGGACCGCATTCGTTCCGCCAAACCCCAGCCTCCTACGGAAGGACCCCTGTGGCACTGTCAGCCAGCCAGACCCTCAACTTCCCCGTCGACCGCGTTGCGGCGGTGTTCGCGGACGAGGCGTTCCAGCGCCATGTGAGCGAGCTCGTCGGCGGCCGCCTCGAGTCGTTCGCGGTCGACGGCGACGTCGCCGGCGCCTTCACGGCCACGGTCGTGCGCCAGCTGCCCACGCAGCGCCTGCCCGAGATCGCCCGCAAGGTCGTCGGCGAGTACGTCAACGTCACCCAGACCGAGGTCTGGGGCGCGCCCGAGGCCGACGGCTCCCGCCAGGCCGACATCAAGGTCAAGGTTGCCGGCGCGCCGGTGGACGTCGCGGCCGTTCAGCGCCTCGCGGCCGACGGCGGCGCGACCCGCATCGAGCTCAACGGCACCGTGAGCTCCTCGGTGCCCCTCCTGGGCGGCAAGATCGCCTCCGCCGCCGAGCCGATGGTCGGCAAGGCGCTCAACCTCCAGGCGACGCAGGCCGAGGCCTGGCTGGCCGGCGAGATCAACTGATGCAGCTGCCGGTCGCCCTCTCCTGGGTGCTCATCGTGGCCGGCGTGTGGAACCTCGTGGTGTGGCCGCAGTTCCTCCGCCGGATCATGAAGGATCCGCGGGCCAAGGATGAGCAGGGCCGGGCCACCCGGTTCATGACCGTCCACCTGCTGCTCGTGTCCATCTCGGTGACGCTCGGCGTGGCGGTTGCCGTGATCGGGATCAGGACGCTCTTCTCCTGAGCCTCCTGGCCGTTCCGGGGCGGGGGACGCCCGGGACGGCGGGGCACAGAGCGCACGACGGCGCCCCGGCCGCCCGCTGCTGCGGGTGGCCGGGGCGCCGTTCTGCTTCCCGGACCCCGGTCCCCCTAGAATGGATGAAGGTGTGCCGGGAAGTCTGGTCGGCGTGAGACAGTCCTCCCCGCGAGGAGACCCCCGACCGATGGGATGAATCCGTGCCGCAGCCCGCCCCGCGCCGTCGTCCGCTGGCCTCCACCCTCAGCCGCGGAACCTACCCCGAGTACCGCCGCATCGCCGAGATCCTCCGCAAGGAGACGGTGGGCGGCGCGCTGCTGCTGCTCGCGACCGTGGCGGCGCTCGTGTGGGCCAACTCCCCCGCCGGGCCGGCCTACACCGCCCTGCGCGACGCGCGGCTCGGCTACGCACCGTGGCACCTCGAGCTCAGCGTCGGTTCGTGGGCGGCCGACGGCCTGCTCGCCCTGTTCTTCTTCGTCGCCGGGCTCGAGCTCAAGCGCGAGTTCGTGGCCGGCGACCTGCGCCGGCCCTCCGCGGCGCTCGTGCCCGTGGTCGCGGCATTCGGCGGGGTCGCGGTGCCGGCGCTCGTCTACGTGGGCGTCAACCTCGCCGCGGGCTCCGACGGGCTGAAGGGATGGGCGATCCCGACGGCGACCGATATCGCCTTCGCCCTCGCGGTCCTGGCCGTGATCAGCACCCACCTGCCCGCGGCGCTGCGCACCTTCCTGCTGACCCTGGCCGTGGTGGACGACCTGCTCGCGATCGCCATCATCGCCTTCTTCTACTCCTCCGACCTGGCGCCCGCCTACCTGCTGCTAGCCCTGGTGCCGCTCTCCGCGTTCGGAGTCCTCGTCCAGCTCCGCGTCCGCGCCTGGTACCTGCTCGTCCCGCTCGCGCTCGCGACGTGGGCCCTCGTGCACGCCTCCGGCATCCATGCGACGGTCGCCGGCGTGCTCCTGGCCTTCACCGTGCCCGTGCTGCGCAGCGCGAAGAACGGCGGCCCCGAGGCGGGCCCGGGCCTCGCGGAGATCTTCGAGCACCGGCTCCGGCCCCTCTCGGCCGGGGTGGCGGTGCCCGTCTTCGCCTTCTTCTCCGCGGGCGTGGCCATCGGCGGGTGGGACGGCCTCGTCTCCGCGCTGCAGGATCCGGTGGCGCTCGGCATCGCCGCGGCCCTCGTGGCGGGCAAGGCCGCCGGGGTGTTCTCCGCCACCTGGCTCGTGGCCAAGAGCCAGCACGCCGATCTCGACTCGGACCTCGCGTGGATCGACCTCGCGGGCCTGGCGCTGCTCACGGGGGTGGGCTTCACCGTCTCCCTGCTCATCTCCGAGCTCTCCTTCGGCCCCGCCTCCCCGCACGGCGAGCACGCCAAGGCCGCGATCCTCGCCGGGTCGGTGACGGCGGCGCTGCTCGCCGCCGTCGTGCTCCGTGCCCGCAACCGGCACTACCGGCGCGTGGAGGCCGCCGAGTCGGTCGCGACCGGCGACGCGGACGGCGACGGCATCCCGGACGCGTTCGAGCGGGGCACCGCGGGCTGACCCGTCCCGGTACGCAGACGCAGAAGGCGCTGTACTCGGTACTACTTGCCCGGCGCCCCGGAGCATACGCGCACGGCGGACGCCCGCCGTGCTGCACCACCTGATTCCGGCCCGGCCGATCCTCGATTCCCCTCCCCTCGCTTGTCCCCCTGTTCCCCGCCTGACGACCGTGGTGCCACCTGCACATACGGAACGCATCACGCGTGGGGACGGAGGCCTGCATGGATCGGATCGACGCAACGGCGGTGGTCGAGGACGGCGCGCAGATCGGGTCCGCGACCACCCTCTGGCAGTACGCGCACGTGCGGGCCGGCGCCCGGATCGGCAGCGAGTGCACCGTGGGCCGGGGGGTGTACGTGGGCCCCGGCGCCGTGGTCGGCGACCGCTGCAAACTGCAGAACTACGCGCTCGTGTACGAGCCCGCGGTGCTCGAGGACGGCGCCTTCGTGGGCCCCGGCGCAGTCCTCACGAATGACCTGAACCCGCGGGCCGTCAACCCGGACGGCACGCCCAAGTCGGCCGCCGACTGGGACGCGGTGGGCGTCTGGGTGGGCCGGGGCGCCGCCATCGGCGCCAGGGCGGTGTGCGTGGCGCCGGTGCGGATCGGGGCGTGGGCCACGGTGGCGGCCGGCGCCGTCGTGGTGCGGGACGTGCCGGACTACGCGTTGGTGGCCGGCGTTCCGGCCCGCCGGATCGGCTGGGTGGGCGAGGCGGGCCACCGCCTGAAGGAGGATACGGCCGAGGCCGGGACCGCGTGGGTGTGCCCCGCGACCGGCACCCGGTACACCGAGGACGCCGGGCGGCTGCGGAGGGCCGAGGCGTGAGCGCGCCGGCCAGGGTGCAGCTCGGCGGCACCGCCGTGACTCTCCTCGACGCAGCGGAGGCCGTCGAGGCCATCCTCGGCGGCTGCCGCGGGCGCACCGCGCCCCTCGGCGTCGTCTCGGCGAACCTCGACCACGTCTTCCACTTCGGCGCGGGCGGCCGCTGGCAGCACGCGCTCGAGGCCGCCGACGACGTCGAGTGGCTCACGCTGCTCGACGGGGCGCCGCTCGCCGTCGAGGCCGAGAGGATCACCGGCAGGGCCTGGCCGCGGCTCGCCGGCAGCGACCTGATCGGCCCGCTCCTGGACCGCGCCGCGGCAGACGGGCTGCGCGTCGGCTTCCTCGGCGGCAGCCCCGCGGCACAGGAACTGCTCGCCGCCCGGCTGGCCGAGCGGCGGCCGGGCCTCGCGGTGGCCGGCTTCTGGAGTCCCAGCCGGGAGGAGCTCGGGGACCCGGACTCGGCACGCGCCGCGGCCCTCGCGGTCGCCGCGGCCCGCACCGACGTGCTCGTCGTGGGCCTGGGCAAGCCGCGGCAGGAGCTGTGGATCGCCGAGCATGGCGCGCACACCGGGGCGCGGGCGCTGCTCGCGTTCGGCGCCGTGGTCGACTTCCTGGCCGAGCGCATCCAGCGGGCCCCCGCCTGGGTGGCCGAGCATGGCTTCGAATGGGCGTGGAGGCTCGCCCTCGAGCCGGCCCGCCTCTCCGAGCGGTACCTGGTGCAGGGGCCCGAGGCCTACCTGCGCCTGCGCCGGCACAGTGCCGCGGGAGGCATCGCGCTGTCCGCCGCGGCACGGCGGGAGGCCGCCCGGGCCTCGGCGCGTGCCGCCCACCCTGCTGGCCGGGGCCTGCCCCGGGACGGCGGCGGTGCCCGGCCAGACGCCGAGGGCGCGTTCGTGCGCGACGGCGAGGGCGCCGAGGTCGCGGTCGTCGTCGTGACCTACAACAACGCGGACACGGTGGACGCGCTCGTCGCCTCGCTACGGCGGGAGGCCCGCGCGGTGCGGCTCCGCGTCGTCGTCGCCGACAACTCCCCCGACCGGGCCACGCTCGACGCGCTCGCCCGGCACCCCGACGTCCGCGCCTTCCCCACCGGCGGGAACCTCGGGTACGCGGGCGGGATCAATGCCGCCGTGGCCGCGGCCGGGGACGCCGAGGCGTACCTCGTCCTCAATCCCGACACCGAGGTCTCCCCCGGGGCCGTCGCCGCGCTCCTGGCGAGGCTGCGCGCGAGCGGGGCGGGCGCCGTCGTGCCCCTCCTCATCGACGACGACAGCGCGCCGCACCTCTCGCTGCGGCGGGAGCCCACCGCGGCGCGGATCTGGGGCGATGCCCTCTTCGGGGCGCACTTCGCCGGCCGCCCGCAGTGGTGCGCCGAGACCGACTACGAGCCCGAGAGCTACGCCCACGCGCACACCGTGGACTGGGCCACCGGCGCCGCGATGCTCGTCTCGGCCCATGCCGCGGCGGAGACCGGCCCCTGGGACGAGCGCTACTTCATGTACTCCGAGGAGACGGACTACTGCCATTCCCTCCGCGCGCGCGGCTTCGAGGTCTGGTTCGAGCCGGCGGCCCGGGTGCGGCACTCGGGTGCGGGGTCCGGGACCTCGGGCCCCCTCGCAGCCCTCCTGGCCGTCAACCGCATCCGCTACATGCGCAAGCACCACCCCGGCGCCTCCGCGGCACTCGCCTCCGCCGCCGTCGTCGCCCGGGAGGCGCTGCGCTCGTACGACGGCGGCCACCGCCGCACGCTGGCGGCGCTCCTCCGCCCGCGCCGCTGGGGCGCCCTCGTGCCGCTGGCCGGTCCCGCCGTCGTGCCCGGCCAGCCCCCCGTCCCCGCCGCGCCCGCCGAGCACCCCCGAGGAAGCATCGTGATCCCCGCCCACAACGAGGAGGCGGTGATCGGCCGGACGCTCGAGAGGCTCAGGCCGGCGCTCGCGAGCGGGCGCGTCGAAGTGATCGTGGCGTGCAACGCCTGCACCGACGCGACCGCGGAGGTGGCGCGGGCCTTCGACGGGGTGCGCGTGCTCGAGCTGCCGGAGCCGGGCAAGGGCCGGGCGCTCAACGCCGCGGACGCCGTGGCCACGCAGTGGCCCCGTGTCTACCTGGACGCCGACATCGAGCTCCCGCCGGCGGCGCTGGCCAGCGTGCTGGCCGAGCTGGGACGGGGCCGGTACTTGGCCGGGCGGCCGGGCTTCCGCTATGACGACACGGGGTGCGATCCGCTCGTCGCGGCCTACTACCGGGCCCGCGTGCGGGTCCCGTCGAACCGTGCTGCGCTGTGGGGCGCCGGCTGCTATGCCCTCAGCGAGGCCGGCCACCGCCGGCTCGGTCGCTTCCCCGAGGACGCCGCGGACGACTACTACGTCGATGCCCTGTTCCCCGCCGAAGCGAAGGTCATCCTCGACTGCGAGCCCGTCACTGTACGCCCCCCGCAGACGGCGGGCTCGCTCATCTCCACCCTGCACCGCGTCTACCGTGCCCCCGCCCTCGCCGGCGGGGGCACGCCGGGACGCACCGTCCGCGGACTCCTCGCCTCCGTGCGCGGGCCGCTCTCCGCGGCCGACGCCGCCGTGTACGCGACGTTCGCGCTCGTGGGGCGCAGGATCGGCCCGCTCGCGGGCCCGGCGCCCTGGGAGCGCGACGAGAGCAGCCGGCGATGAGGCGGCGTCAGAGACATCCCTCACCCTTCACCCGAGGAGTCACCGTGGGCACCGCAGCAGGCCGTCCTCATTCGGCCGGATCCACCAGGCCGAAGCGTCGCCCCGCGCGTCGCCTCGCCTCCATCCTCATGCCAGCGCTCCTGGTTGCCGGCATCCTCGTCGCGGCAGCGCCCGCCACGGCGCCGCCGGCCCAGGCCGCGACCAACCCCTGTTCGCCGGTGGTGAGCGCGGTGGCGTGCGAGAACACCCTCGCGGGCGACCCGCAGAGCGACTGGATGATCTCCGGCGCCGGCGACTCCACGATCCAGGGCTACGCCACCCAGATGAGCGTCAATGCGGGTGAAACGGTCCAGTTCAAGGTGAACACCAACGCGAAGGCCTACCGCTTCGACATCCTCCGCCTCGGGTACTACCAGGGCAACGGTGCGCGCAAGGTCGCCGCGAACCTGCTCCCGAGCGCCACGCTCCCGCAGACCCAGCCTTCGTGCCAGACCTTCTCCGACACCGGCCTCGTCGACTGCGGCAACTGGGCCGTCTCCGCCTCGTGGACCGTGCCGTCCAACGCCGTGTCCGGCGTCTACATCGCGCACCTGGTCCGGACCGACACCGGCGGGAGCAGCTGGATCACCTTCGTGGTGCGCAACGACGCCTCTACGAGCCAGATCCTCTTCCAGACCTCCGACGAGACCTGGCAGGCGTACAACACCTATGGGGGCAACAGCCTCTACACCTGCACCGTCGCGTGTCCCCCGGGCAACCCGCAGGCGTACAAGGCCGCCTTCAAGGTCTCGTACAACCGGCCGTTCCACACCGCGCTCGACGACAGCGGGCACTCCTGGATCACCTCGACCGAACTCCCCACGATCCGCTTCATGGAGGCCAACGGGTACGACATGAGCTACATGTCCGGACTGGACACAGCGACGCGGGGATCCCTCCTGCTCAATCACAAGGTGTTCGTCACGTCGGGCCATGACGAATACGTCTCCTTCGATCAGCGGGCCAACATCGAGGCGGCGCGCGACAAGGGCGTGAGCGTCGCCATGTTCTCGGGCAACGAGCTCTTCTGGCGCACGCGCTGGGAACCCAGCCAAGCGGGCCCCACAACGTCCGGCCGCACGCTCGTCTGCTACAAGGACACCCACTTCGACGCGCCGATGGACCCCGTCACCTGGACGGGGACCTACGCGGACCCGCGCTTCGGGACGGCCAATGGCGGCGGCAACGCCCAGAACGCGCTGACGGGCCAGTTCTTCAACGTCAACTCGGGCACCACCGACATCACCGTGCCGGCCCAGTACGCCAAGCTCAGGATCTGGCGGAACACCCCGGTCGCGAGCCTGACCGGGTCGCAGTCCGCCACGCTCGGCGCGGGGCTCGGCACGCTGGGCTACGAGTGGGACCTCGACGCCGACAACGGGTTCCGGCCCGCCGGCCTCTTCGACCTCTCCTCGACCATGTACGGCTCGGCCCAGGTCTTCACTGACTACGGGAGCAACACGGTCAACAATGCCACCGCGACCCACAACTTGACGGAATACCGCGCGCCCAGCGGGGCGCTCGTCTTCGGTGCCGGCACCGTGCAGTGGTCCTGGGGGCTCGACGGCTTCACCACCGGCAAGAGTCCGGACCCGACGATGCAGCAGGCGACGGTCAACCTCTTCGCCGACATGGGCGCCCAGCCTGCCACCCTCATGTCCGGGCTCGTGGCCGCCACCGCTTCGACGGATGCCACGGCGCCCTCGTCGACCATCACGTCTCCCGCTTCCGGGGCGTCCTTCGCTGACGGCACGGCCGTGACCGTGAAGGGTACCGCGAGCGACGCCGGAGGCGGCGTCGTGGCCGGCGTCGAGGTCTCGACCGACGGCGGGACCACCTGGCACCCGGCTACCGGGACCACCAGCTGGACCTATTCCTGGATCGCGCACGGCAGCCCCTCCACCACCCTCCTGAGCCGGGCGGTGGACGACAACGGCAACCTCGAGAAGCCCGGGTCGGGCGCCACGGTGTCGACCACCTGCGCGTGTTCCCTCTTCGGCACCGCCACCAAGCCGGCAGTCGCCGATGCGGGCGACGCAAGCGCTACCGAGGTGGGCGCCATGTTCTACTCCGATGTCGCCGGCACCGTGACGGGAGTCCGCTTCTACAAGGCCAGCACCAACACGGGCACCCACATTGGGAACCTCTGGACGGCCGGCGGGACCAGGCTGGCCAGCGTCACGTTCAGCGGGGAGACCACCTCCGGCTGGCAGTCGGCCACGTTCTCGCAGCCCGTGTCGATCACAGCCGGGACCAAGTACGTCATCTCGTACTACGCGCCCAAGGGCCACTACACGCAGACCACGGGGTACTTCTACAACAACCCGTCGCCGCCGCCTGCAGGGGGCGACTCGGTCGACGCGCCCCCGCTCCACTTCACCCGGAGCCTGCCGGGCAGCCCCAACGGCTTCTACGCCTACAGCTCCTCGTCGACGTTCCCGAACCAGATCTACCAGGCCGAGTACTACTGGGTGGACCCGGTCTTCTCCCCCAGCGCCAACCCTGCGCCCGCGGTCACCCAGACCTCCCCGGCCTCCGGGGCCACCGGCGTCGGCGTCGGGACCGCCCCGACTGCCACCTTCAACCAGTCCGTGACCGCAGCCTCCGTGGCCTTCACCCTCAAGGACTCCACAGGGGCTACGGTAGCCGGCAGCACCGCCCTCAACAGCGCCGGCACGGTGGCGACCTTCACACCGTCGTCCGCCCTGGCCTACAGCACGCAGTACACCGCGACCGTGAGCGGGGCGACGAACTCGACCGGCCAGAGTATGGCGAGCCCCTATTCGTGGAACTTCACGACCGCGGCCCCGCCCCCGGCACCGGCCGTCACCTCGACCTCGCCCACCTCCAATGCGACCGGCGTCGCGGTCGCGGTGACGCCGACCGCGACCTTCAACCAGACCGTCACGGCATCCTCGGTGACGTTCACGGTCAAGGACTCGACCGGTGCGGCCGTCTCCGGCACGACGTCCCTGGACAGCAGCGGAACGGTGGCGACGTTCGCGCCGTCCTCGGCGCTGGCGTACGGCATGACGTACACCGCGACGGTGAGCGGTGCCACCAACTCGACCGGCCAGACGATGACGGCGCCGTACTCGTGGACTTTCACGACCGCTTCGGCCCCGCCGGCCCCGAACGTGTCGTCCACCAACCCGGCGCCCGGGGCGACGGGCGTAGCGGTGACCTCCGTGGTGGCCGCCACCTTCACGCAGGACGTCGCCCCGTCGTCGATCCAGTTCACCCTGAAGGATCCCTCCGGCGCGACCGTCGCGGGATCTCTCAGCTACTCCAGCGCCACCACGACGGCGACATTCACGCCGTCGGCGTCGCTCGCCAACAACGTCCAGTACACGGCAACCGTGAGCGGCGCGACCAACTCGACCGGGCAGACGATGTCGCCCTACAGCTGGAGCTTCACGACGGTGCCCGCCTACAGCTGTCCTTGCACGGTGTTCCCCTCGAGCGCGACGCCGGCCACCGCGAATTCCGGCGACACCAACGGAGTGGAAGTCGGCATGAAGTTCCAGACGAGCACCGGCGGGCAGGTGACGGGCGTGCGCTTCTACAAGGGTTCGCAGAACACCGGTACCCATGTCGGCAACCTGTGGTCCGCCAACGGCACCAATCTCGCCACCGTGACCTTCGTGGCGGAGTCGGCGTCCGGCTGGCAGCAGGCGTACTTCTCCAGCCCCGTCTCGGTCACCGCGAACACCACCTACGTCGTCTCGTACCACGCGCCCGCCGGGAACTACTCCTACACCAGCGGCGGCTTCTCCTCCCAGCAGGGTGCCGCGCCGGTCTTCGGTCTCGCGAGCGGGTCCTCGGGCGGCAACGGCGTGTACGCCTACGGCTCGGGGTCGACCTTCCCCACCGGCACCTACAACGCGACCAACTACTGGGTCGATGCCGTCTTCAATCCGGGGGCCCCGGCGGCCCCCGTCGTGCTCACCACGTCGCCCGCCCAAGGCGCCACCGGTGTTCCTGTGACGTCGGCGGTCTCCGCGACCTTCGACCAGGCCGTTGACACCTCGTCCGCGACCTTCACCGTGACCCCCAGTGGAGGCAGTGCCGTGGGCGGCACCGTCGGGAACCTCTCGGCCACAGGGACCTACACCTTCACGCCGAGCGCAGCCCTCGCTGGCAGCACCACCTACACCGCGACGGTCTCCGGGGTGAAGAGCAGCACCGGCCAGGTCATGCCGTCGCCCTTCAGCTGGAGCTTCACCACCGCGGCAGCCTCGGGGAGCCAGTGTCCCTGCAGCGTCTTCGGCGCCTCGTCGACTCCGGCGACTCCGAACGTCAATGACCCGAACGCGGTGGAGCTCGGCATGCAGTTCACCTCGGACGTGGCGGGCTCGGTGACGGCGATCAAGTTCTACAAGGGTTCGCAGAACAGCGGAACCCATGTGGGGCACCTGTGGTCGGCGGGCGGGACACTCCTCGCTTCCGTGACGTTCAGTGGGGAGAGTGCGGGCGGCTGGCAGACGGCCACCCTGTCGACCCCGGTGGCCATCTCGGCCAACACCACCTACGTGGTGTCCTACTACGCGCCCAATGGCTACTATTCGGCCACCAGCAGCTACTTCACCTCGGCAGCCGATGCCCCACCGCTGCACGGCCTCCAGAGCACGGCGAGCCACCTCAACGGTGTCTACAGCTATGGCTCCTCGGGCTTCCCGACCAGCAGCTACAACGCAGCCAACTACTGGGTGGACGTGGTCTTCACGACACCGTGATCCCGGGGCACGCCATCGGATCGCCCCGCCGCTGACCCGCGGCGGGGCGATCCGCGGTGTCGGCAGGCGTCCGTGGGCCGGAGCAAGCCCGGTCCAGACCCCATCGGACCCATCACCGGTCTGCGTCACCAGGGGGCTTGGCCCTCGATGAGACCAGCGCAACGTCGCCCGGATGGCTGCCCGGGTGGCATCACCGGCTGGGGCGGAACGGCCGGCGCCACATCCCCTGCCATGGAGCGGCAGGCTTCAGGCCCTGGGAGTGCGGGCCGGCGGGACCGACGGCGTCGTGGCCAGGGGACGACGCCGGGCGCGGGACCGCCCCGAGGACGCCCCGTCACCCGGGTGCGCGGTCACCGAGTGCCGGACGACCTGGTACGCAGGGACCAGGCGTCAGATCTGGACGCGGTAGATGTGGAAGGCGGCCTCGTCGTCGAACCCGTCCGAGAAGGCCCCACTCCCGTCCACCGCGATCGTCCGGTGCTCGCCGATGACCTCCGCCGTCCTCCCGCTCACGCCGGAAGGAAGCTGGAATGAGCGGTGCCCAGGCGACGACCCGGCGTCGGCCATGGCGAAGATGTAGACCGAATTCCCGTAGCTCTTGAGCATCGTCCTGAGCCCGGGTCCGAAGGAGTAGGCGAGCGACTGGCTGTTGAGGACGGCGGCCAGGTCCTTGATGAGCGCATTGACCTGTCCCATGGCGGCGACCTGCTGCGCCCCGCAGAAATCGTGCTCCACCTGGGACATCCTGATGATGCTCCCGCCCTGGCAGGGCCCGCTGAGGCTCTGGTTGAAGTACACGATGCCGCGCGCCTCGTTGATGAGGGAGCTCATGACGGCCCCCTGGAGCTGCCGGGGTGTGATGTCCGCCGTGAAGGGCTGGTCGCCGGGCCCCCCGTTCAGGTCTTCGACAAACTGCCAGAGCGGCTGGAGCCTGCCGTCGGCGGCATCCCTCTGCCGCAGCATCTGGAGCGCGGTGCCGTAGCTCGACGCCGATCGGCACTGCTTCTGCGGAATGGGGATGAGGTAGTTCTCGCGGTACGGCACGGAGCCGCAGAAGGGGACCGTGTACCAGTACATGTCGACCGAGGTCACATCGGTGAAGTCGTTGACATAGGCTTCAGCATCCGAGGGCGCCATGTCCTTACTGAGCACTGATTGGGTGTAGTTGGTGTAGGCGAACCTGCCGCCGGTCCTCGCGGCCTGGGAGAGCTGGCGCAGGTGTGCCCTGCCTTCCGCCGGGGAGTACCGTCCGTCGACTTCATCGTCGAGGAAGCCTCCCACCCAGTTCCTGCTCGCTGCGGTGAACGTCCCGTTGAGGGGCGGCCCGATCCAGTACAGCCCGTTGTCTGCGAACAGGCTGTAGGGCGTGGCCGCGTCCATGCCGATGTAGGTGTTGATTCCGACGCTCTTGTCGTACTGCGCCTCGGCGTTGGAGCTGATGCCGTTGTACCAGGCCACGATCGGGAAGAAGGCGGGGTTGGACCATCCGGCCGCGTCCGCCGCTGGGAACTGCTTCCAGTAGTCGGCCCCTCCCTCCCAGGGAATCCTGGGGAGGTCGCGGAGGGAGGGCGCGGCGGCAGTCTCCTGCGCCGGGGAGCTCATCGGTGCCAGGACGACGAGGAGGGCGCACAGGAGCACGGAGATCGACCGGGCGCCCTGCCGCGGATGCCGGCTGCGGTGGTGGACGGCCATCAGGTCCTCCTCAGGTCGGTGGCGGCAGGTGCCGCCGAGGTGGCTGTCGCAGGCTGTGCGGACGGTCCCGCCGAGAGCCGCCAGTAGGCGCCGGCCAGACCGAGCATGAGGAACATGAACGCCGCCGACAGAGGAAAGGAGAGGGCATCGAAGAAGGTGAAGGCGACCGCGGCCGAGGAGATCCCCGCGGCGAGGCCTGCCCCCAGATGCGACTGGAGCGGCAGGTCCGTCCGCCGGCGCCCGCGCCAGCTGAGCACGATCCCCGTCGCGAAGAGGGCGAGGACGACGCCGAGCCCCACCACGCCGAGCTCGACGATGATCCCCAAGTACTGGTTGTCCAGGTACACGTAGGTGGGCAGCAGCGTGCCGAAGCCACGGCCGAAGAAGGGCAGCCGCCCGGCCATGGCGAAGGCAACGTCGGCCCCGTTGACCCGCGAGGCGATGCTCGGGTCCTGGGAGGCGCCGGTGAACATGCCGAGCAGCGTGCCCGCCATGCCGGGTACGGCGATGTAGACCGCGGCCATCATGACGACGCCGCCGAGCCCCGCGTACAGCCGCTGCCGAGGGGTCCACGAGGCGGCGAGGACGATTCCCGCAACGGCGACGGCGATCAGCGCCGACCGCGACACGGACAGAACGGCGGCCGCTCCGATGACCGCCACAGGCAGCCATCGCCTGATGGCCCCTCGTTGGCGGTCGCCCATGGCGAAGGCGACCGCGAGCGGGAGTGTCACGCACAGCACGATCCCGTACTCGAGCGGATGGGACGCCGTGCCCGCAGCCCGGACAAATCCTCCGCGTTGGTCAATGCCGGTGCCGTCCCCGCTCATGCCGGGAACTGAGAACCAGCCCAGGAGCGAGTTCTTGGTCAGGAACTGTCCGAGGCCCAAGAGTGCCATGAGCGTTCCCGTGAGGACCACGCGGCGCAGCACCGTGTACAGGCTCTCCCAGGTCCGCAGGCCATCATGGGCCACCAGGAAGATCCCGCACCAGGCCGCGACGCGCAGCAGTGCAGTGTCGGCCGGGCTCACCTCCGTTCCGGGAAGCCCGCGGAGCATCGCCGACGCATAGCTTGCCGCCACGGTGCAGGCGAAGGCGGCGAGGAGCCAGCGTACGGGCTGGACGGCCGTCTGGGTGCCGAAGGGCCGCTGGAGCGAGTGCCCGAGCCACCACGCGAACATCGCCAGCGCGGCCAGCACGATCGGCCGGCCCAGCGCTCCGATGGCGGTGAAGGTCAGAGACGTGGGCACAGCGCAGAGCAGGAGGAACACCGTCAGCACACTCGTGGCGTCCAGGCGGCGCCGCGCGGAGGGGGTCGCCATCGTCATGTCAGACTCCTCGGGCAGGAACAGCAGTCATGCCCTGCCGAACGGGGCGGGGCCGCCGGCGCTGCAGGGCGCGGTCGGCCAGCACGGCGCCCACGATCGTCGAGAACGCGCCGAGGACACCGAGCGCGGAGACACCACGCACCCTGGTCCCGGCGTTCACGCCGCCGTCGACGAGGTCGATGTTCGCGGTCCCGGCGGTGGTGGTGACCCGTTCTGCGGGCGGGATGGCCAGGCGTTCCTGGAGCTCGGCAGTCGTCTCATCGATCTGCCTCATGATCGCCGTCAACTGGTTCTCGGCGGCCTGGGGATCCACGTCGACAGCTTCGATGGCGAGCATCGGCTGGTTGTAAGACTGGCTCCACTGGCCGCCCGAGTTCGGGAGCACGATGACGTAGCCCCGGCGCACCTCCGCGCCGACGAGCGAGCCCCCGAACGCTCCTCCGTCGCTCGCTCCTTCCGAGAGCGCCGGAAGAGCGAGCCGGACCATGGCGGCGAAGTTCACGAGAGCCGGGACGGCCGTGTCATCGGTGCGCGAGACGGGACCGGACCCCGGCCAGAGGAAGACCACCGAGGCACGGGCGGAGTAGACGTGCTGGCCGGGAGCTGCCGCGAGGCAGCCTGCGCAGGTCATCATGAGCCCCAAGAGCACGATGTACCATCGCCGCGCCAGGCACTGGAGGACATCAGCCGCGCTCACCGGATACCTGATGCTTCCGCCGCCGCGGCGCCGCCGGAGCGGCCTCGCCGTCGTCGATGACCGGTCCGCCGTCTGCCGCGGCCACGGGGACGAGGACGCGGCTGCGGTCGTCGTGCGGGGGCTCGCCGGAGACGTCGTCGTCCACGCTGGCCGCCCCGGCATGGAGCGGGCCGCGAATACTGCGCGACGCTCGGGCAGACGTCACGCCTGCCGCCGCACGACGGCGGGATCTGCGCAGGAGGAGCCCGTCGAGAAGGGCGGTGAGCGCCATGACGGCAATGAATCCGGCGGCGCCCGCGGCGGCGGTGGCCTGGAGGCGCGCCTTGCCCTCCACGGTCGGCGTCGTGGGCGCCGCGACCGGCATGGAGGAGATCCGCGAGTAGGCAGGCACCTTGAGTTCGTCCTGCATGGCCGAGAGCTCGCGGGGAACGGCCCCGATGATCGCCTCCATGGTCGCCGTCGCGTCGGCGCTCGTACGGCTCTTGACTGTGACGACGAGGATCGAGCTGCCCGACGTCACATCTGCCGCAATGGTGTACGACGCCGCCGGGTGGTCCCGGGTGAACTGGGCGTCGACATCCGGTGCCGACATGCGCCGGGTGAGCACATCCATCGCCTGCCCGAGACCGGTCAGATAGAGATACGGGTTGCTGCCCTTGCCCATCGTCTCCGACGAGGGCAGGAGGACGATGCTCCCGGTGGTCTTGTAGTCGGCAGGAACCACGCTGTACACGCTGTAGCAGAGCCCCCCGAGAGCCAGGAGGCCCGTCACGACGGCATACCATCGGCGCAGCAGCGCCCGAGCCAGTGTCCTCAGTTTCATTGCCCACTTCTCCTTCCGGAGAGGCCCCCACGCGGCCCCCTGATGCGCGCCCGGGTCCGGACACGGTCCAATGCATCGCGGCCGCCGAAGGCCACGACGATGCTCTTCACCGCACCGCGCAGAGCCTCCCGGGCGATCCGGGCAGGCTGCCGTACTGTGCCATCCAGCAGACGGTCCCTCGTCCGGGGTCGGCGCAGGTCGTCCAGAAGGCCCGGGAATGACCGGGTGTGGACTGCCGGGGCCGTGAGGACTCCGTGGACGCGATTGCTGACGTTCGCCCCGTGGACCACTTGGAGCCAGCCCGGGCCGCCACGGTCGAGGACCACGGGCATACTCCGTCCGAGATGATTGTGCCAGTCGCTCCAGCACGTCTTCTGGGCTGCCCACGGGGCCGCGACGCTGCAGAAGGCGTTGGCCGGATCGTGCCGCCGGTAGAGCCGTTCGCCGGCTGCGATGAGGCCGTGCGCGAGATAGATGGCGGTCGGCTGGTCATCGACCGACCGTGCGGCGGCCTGGACCCGCTCTACGAAATCCGAGGACAAGGCGTCGTCGTTGTCGAGGTTGGTGGTGAGCAGGCGCCCTCCACCTCCACCTGAGGCAGCGCGCAGATCGGCGATGAGCTCGGGGGCGAGTACCTCGCGCCTGAACAGGGGCGTGAGGCTGCCGCTCCACCGTGCGATGCGCTCCATGAGCCACGACGGGCTCTCCGGATCGAAGTAGACGAGCCATGCGAAGTCCTGACAGCTCTGGCTGAGGACCGAGGGGAGGCAGTAGCGTTCGAAGAGCCCGACCCGTGACTCCAGCCATCCGTCCCGCGTGCGCACCGTCTTCTCGTAGCCGGCTGAGGGGAGGTTGAAGCGCGTGAGCACCACGTGGTCGACGCCCGTCATGGCTGCCCCCCGACCATGCTGCGCGGCGGTCGCGCACTCAAGCTCTCCAGTGCCTCCAGGACTGCGCCTGCTCTGGCATCCCAGGTATGGCCCTGTGCGAAGGTGCGCCGCCGCTCGTCCGATGCGGTGTCCCGTCCGGCGGCGAGCAGGGTGCGCACCGCGGCAGAGAACTGTTCTGGAGTGTCCGCCAAGTGGATGTCGCGGCCCCCGATCCACTCCATCGCCGGCAGTGAGGTCGACACGACGGGCAGGCCGGCCGCGAGGTACTCCAGCGCCTTCAGGGGGAAGCTCCCGGTGTTGAAGCGCGAGTGGGTATAGGGCACGAGGCCGACGCTGGCGGCAGCCAGGTACCGGGGCAGCTGGTCGAAGTCGACGGCGCCGACCCATTGGACGCCTGGCCGCTGCGCGAGTCGGTCGAAGGCCCTCGTGTCCGCGCGCGGATGGAGGGGGCCCACGAGGAGCAGCCGCGCACCGTCGTCCACGACCCTTTCGAGGATCCCCGTGTCGATCCGTTCCCCGAGGTGTCCCATGAAGACTGCGTAGGGCCGCTCGAGGCGGATCAGCGGCGCCGGCTCGACGTCGCGTGCGGCGCCGAAATGCTGGGCATCGCACCCGAAGGGGATGAGGACGCTTCGCCGGCCTCCCCCGCCGAGCGACTCGGCGACGAGCGGATTCGCCGCGAGGACGATGTCTGCCTCGTCGGCGAGCCTGCGGTTGGCTCGGGCGTAGGCGCCCGCATCGCCGCCGATGAGCTCGGCCATGCCCTCGACGTCGTCCTGCGCCCAGTAGACCTTCGTCAGGGTGCCGAGCCTGCCCATCACGGGCACCATGACGTTCCCTTCGAGGCACGCCACTGCGCGGCCGCCGAGCCGCCGCAGTGCCGACCGGATCTGGAGGGCGGACAGGCGGGCATTGACTGCCGCGATTCCGGGCCGGCCCAGGCCTGGGAGCCCCTCGGGGGCGCACCGGGCCAGTCCCGGCCCGAGGATCTCCACGGTGCCCCTGCGCACCGCGGAGGCCACGCCGAGGCTGCGGACGCGGGTCGCCACGGACTGCGGCGGATCAACGTACAGGACCGGAACCCGGCGCGCCAGAGCCGCCGCCATCTGCTGGTCCGCCATGGGGATCCCCTCCCAGCGGTTCGCTGCAGACACCACGACGACATCTCCGATGGGGCGCTCCGGCGCCTCGAATCGGTCCATCTCACATCACCCCTCGATAGCGCCACGCTGCCGCGCGGAGTTGCGTCCTCACCCGGCGGGACAGCCTCGGCAGCAAGGACAGAGTCCGTCCGGGCGGCCGGCCCCGCATTCTGCGCTCGAGCCCGCTCCACCCGGGAAGTCCGGTGGGATCGGGGACGAGTTCCCTCGCGGCGTGCACGAACCCGGCCGCAGCTGCCAGCTCTCCCCGCCCACGGTCGTACTCGCGGCAGGCCAGCGTCACGGCCTCGCGGGCGAGGGCCGTCCTCGCCTGGGCCGCGAGCTCGGAACCGTTGTCGATCCGGGGACCGCCGTGGCCGAACAGCGCGTCGAAGGCTGCCCTGCGCTCCCCGAGGTCTTCAAGGGGTGCCACCGAGGATGACAGGCTTCCGGGATGGATCCGGTGCCATGCCTGGTCGGCTCCGTCGACATGGCCGACATCGCTCACCGCGGCGAGCCGGAGCCACAGTTCGAAGTCGTGCGTGTGGCGGAGCTCGCGCTGGAAGGGACCTGCCGCGTCGAGGGCCGATGTGCGCATCATCGCTTCGGGCGCGGTGATGACGTTCACGGCGGACGCACACCGGCGTGCAAGCCATTCGGCGCCCGGCCACACGGACCACGACCGGCAGCGGCCGCGGTATCCCGGGACGGGCGCGCCGGAGAAGTGCACGGGGTGTCCGTAGACGAGCCCGACGGAGGGAAAGGCGTGGAAGAGGGCGAGCGCTCTCGCCACCGAGCCGGGGGTGAGGAGGTCATCTGCATCGAGCCGGATGATGAAGTCCCCGGTGGCGGCGGCCACCCCGTCGTTGAAGGTCGCGACGGGCCCGCGATTGGCCGTATGCCTCAGGGCCGTGATGCGCCCGCTGGCCTGTTCGAGACGCTGTGCGACCTGCCAGCTGCCGTCCGTCGAGGCGTCGTCGACGATGACGACGTCGACGATGGCACCCCTCTGGGCGAGCGCGCCGTCGACAGCGTCCTGAAGGTAGGGGGCGTAGTTGAAGCAGGGGATCACGACGCTCACACGCCCGGGGGGAGGGCCCTCCTGGCCGGCGCGGGCCGGGCGCATCCGCAGCGCCTGCGCTACTCGCTCCACAGCGCTCCTCCTTCCTCCGTCGTCATGTCGGGCTCCGGCACGGTGCGCCGCAGGACTGCGCAGCCGTCGCGGTACCCCGGTTCGTGGACCGCGACGGCGTAGCCGGCGGCCGACAGCCGCTCCAGAGCCTGGACTCCGCTGCGCCGCGTGGTCCCCTCGAGGACGATGAGGGCGGCGCCGGCGAGCAGACCGAGGTCCACGAGCAGGGGCCATCCGCTGCGCGCGACGAACACCAGCCGGGCGCCCCGACCGCGGTCCGGGTGCTCCGTGGTGTCCGTGTGGTCGCCGTGTGCCGGAGGTATCCGTTCGACCTGCCGGATGCTGGGGTTCCGCCCGACGGCGGCCTCCACGGCCCGGCCGATCCGGCTTCGCCGACGGGCGCCCACGAGGACGGCAGTGTCGATGGGCTCAGTCTCGAGGGTGCGCGCGATCTCCTCGGAGACGGCGTCGGTCAGCAGCCGGCGCTTCAACGGCGAGAGGCGGGCCCGGACTGTGGACACCACCACGGGCTGCAGCCGGCCTGAGGCCTGGCGCGCCACGAGGGCGGACACGTGGGCGCGCCCCCACAGGGCCGAGGCGCCCCGAGGGAGCGAGGGAAGGATCGGAAGCCTCCTCAGGCTGCTGCCGCCCCCGCCAGCGCAGGCGCCCCGCATCGTCTCCAGCTCGGCAGCCCACTCGGCCTCCGACCGAGGGGGAACCGGAGCCGTCGTGGGCGTGGGCTCCCCCGCAACGGTGCCCCGCGCTGCTCCGCCGGACGGCGCGCCCACCGCGAGAAGGGCCGCGCCGCGCACGCGATCGAGCTCAGGATGCTTCAGCGCCGGGAATCTCCGCGCCGCCTCGGCTGCCGAGGCCAGGTCACCGGCGCAGAGGTGGACGCGGATTTGGTAGGCCCAGAAGACGGGATCGGGGTGGGGAACCGCATAGTGTGCAAAGGACGTCACCAGCAGGCGTGACACCCAGTCCTGGGCTGCCCGCGGCTTGCCTTGGAGAAGGGCCGTGTGCGCCATGCCGACCGCCGCTTCCGGGATGAAGAAGTAGTTCAGGGCCCTGCCGAACGCGCTCTCCGCGGATACCAGGTCGCCCCGGCCGACGGCCGCCCAGCCCGCTGCGAGATCGAGGCGGTCGAGCCCTCCGACGGTGAGGCGGACTGTTTTGTGCGGCCTCCCGCCCTCGACCGCGGTGAGCCGTCCGTCCGGCCAGCTCTGGGACATGGGGGTGTCCGGCCCGTGCTCCCTGGCGAGGCGGTACCACTGGAGTACCTGGTCCCGATGTTCGGCGGCATGGTGCCCGATGACCAGCGCCGTGCCAGCGGCCGTGATGCGCTCGCGCAGGGGCTCATCGGCGATGAGGGCGCGGAGCCTCTCGACCACGTCGCCGGCATCCGCGAACACGCAGTTCACCATGTCCTGGAATCCCGCCGCCTCGACCGTGGGCGTCCGCTCGGTCACGAGGCAGGCGCCGGCAGCGGGGATCTCGAGATGCTTGCGGACCAAGTCGTGCGCCATCGTCCCGCACGTGGGCACGAAGACGGCTGTTCGGAGCAGGCGGGCGTAGTCGCCGCCCCAGGCCATGCGCTCGGTGCCCCGCTCACCGGCCCAGCCGAAGTGCGGCATCCTGAGCGTTGTGAAGTTCTCCTCGAGGACCCGGCCCACCGCGTTGCGCCACGGGTAGTGGCGCGCCCGGCTCCCGGTGAGCAGCACGGGCACTGCTCTCGGACCGGCGGGCCCGGCGAAGGCCTGCGCCTCCACCGTGTTGGGCCACACGAACAGCCTGTCGGCGATCTCCGGCGTGTAGTCGGCCATCGACATCGATGTGGTGAAGTACGAATGGACTCCCCAGCGTTCCATGTCGGCAATGAAGGCTGCGCGCGAGGTGTCGAACGCATCGGCATGCAGGAATCCGAGTTTGGGGACCCTCGGATGGGATGCGGTGTTCGCCAGCCGGCGTTCCCCCGCGTAGACGCCGGATTCGAGGACGCACAGGTCCGGTTCCAGACGGTCGCAGATCTCGTCGTAGTCGCCCACGGCGTCGAGGACGTGCACGTCGAAGAACCTCGACATGGTCCGCACCTGCTCCGCGAGGTGGTTCGCCAAGAAGTCCGGAAGGCCGGCGCGGATGCTGCGGAACCAGACGAGCCGGGGGCGCGGCCCGGACGTGCCGAGCGGTGCGCCGGCAGGACCGTCGGACAGGGGATCTCGTTCCGGCCGCATCATTCGGCGGCCCCCTGGTCCTGCAGGCGGCCGCCCGCGCCCCCAGCCGGGACAGCGGCCGTCCGGGCGCCCCCGATCGGGCCCTTGAGGGCGCGCAGCCGGGTCACGGCGCGGGCCGGGAGATAGCGCACGATCGTCCGGCGCGCCACGAGGAGGAACACCAGGGCGCCCGCTGCTCCTGCTCCGAGCAGCCGCGGCAGTCCCCCGGGGAGCAGCAGCGCGGTCAGCGCCGCCGCCGCCCCGGCGGCGAACGCCGCCGCCGCTGGACGGGCGAGCGCCGTCACGGCGAGGCGCCAGGGCTGCGGGAGGACGCGGCGGAGGGCGAAGCCGTAGGCAGGGACCACGACGAGGAGCACGACTGCGACGTGGGCATAGGCCGCCCCGAGGACGCCGAAGTGCTGTACCCCGAGGACGATCGTCGGGACCAGGGACCCGAGCCACACGGCCTGGACGAGGAAGACCCACACCGTGTGCCCTGTTCCGACCAGGAGGTTGGAGGCGACGAGCGCCACCACGAACAGCGCCCCGTAGACGGCAAGGACTGAGAGGATCGGCGCGGCGGCCGCCCAGGCGTCCCCGTAGAGCACGTGCACCAGATCGGGCGCGAGCAGCGCCGTGAGCACCGACACCGGGAAGGCCACGAGGCCTGTGACCGCGAACCAGTGCGATACGGCATCCTGGAGGCGGTCGGGGTCCCCTCTGACGTCCGAGAACGCGGGCATCGCCACGCCGTTGATCGCCGCACCGAGCACCGAGGTCGACCACGATGCAATGTTGAACGCGAGTGAGTAGACGCCCAGCACCACCGGCCCCAGCAGACTGCCGATGAAGGCATAGTCGGCGTTCAGCAGGATGTAGTTGATGAGATTGGCCCCGGCCAGCGGGAGGCCGAAGCTGAGCGCACGGGCAGCCGCCGTCCTGCTCCACCGGGGCCGGTACCACGGGCGGACTGAGGCGATGATGACCGCACCGGCCACGACCTGGCCGGCCACGCGGGACCAGGCGAAGGCCATGGCGCCGTCGCCGGAGAGCGCCAGCACGAGCAGGAGCGCGTTCGCAGGGACGAAGGAGGCGGCCGTTGCCGTGAAGATCCGTCCCTGGCGGAACTCCCTCGTGAGCATGGCGGTGGGCACGGTCGTCATGCAGCTCAGCAGGACCGAGAGCGAGAGGACCCGGATTGCGCCTGCCGCCTCCGGCGCGCCCAGGGCCGAAGCCAACGGGCCCGCTCCGAGTGCCATTGCGGAGGAGAGCAGGAGGCTGCTGCCGATGGAGAGCGTGACGACCACCGGTGCCGTGTCCTCAGGGTCGAGGTCACGCCTGGCGATGCAGGCTGACAGGCCCAGCTCGGAGGAGGAGCTCACCACGGTGTACACGACCAGGGCGACGGCGAAGACGCCGAAATCGCGCGGTGAGACGATCCGCAGGACGACGATCGTCACGGCGATCCCGGCCAGCTTCGTGGCGAAGGTGTTCAGCCCGCTCCACAGGGCGCCCCGCGCGACCGTGGCCCTCCCGGCCCGGCGAGCGCGGGTGTTCAGCATCCCGCCACCGCCTGCGCCACCGCTTCGGCGACCCGCTCGACCTGGCCGTCCGTGAGGTGCGGGAACATCGGCAGGGACAGGATCTGCTCCGCGGCGGCCTCGGCGACGGGGAAGTCGCCGGGGCCGTAGCCCAGGGAAGAGAAGGCCTCGGTCAGGTGCACCGGGGTCGGGTAGTGGATGCCGGTGGCAATCCCTGCCTCCGCGAGCGCCGCCTGCACCCGGGCGCGGCGCCCGTCGAGGACCCGCACCACGTACAGGTGCCACACGTCCTCGTTGCCGGGCAGGCTCCGCGGAACCCGAACCCCGGCGACCCCCTCGAGAAGCGAGGAGTACCGCTCGGCCGCCACCCGGCGTCGTGCGTTCCAGCCCTCGAGCCGGCGCAGCTTGGCGCGCAGCACCACGGCCTGGACGGCGTCGAGCCGCGAGTTGCAGCCCACCGCCTCGTGCACGTACTTCACCCGGCTCCCGTGCGCGGCGAGGAGCCGGACGCGGTCGGCGAGGAGTCCGTCATGGGTCGTCACCGCCCCCGCGTCCCCGGCGGCGCCGAGGTTCTTGCCCGGGTAGAAGCTCGTCGCCGCGATGTCGCCGAGGGATCCCGCGGGGCGGCCGAAGCGCCGCGCGCCCTGGGACTGCGCCGCGTCCTCGACCACGGCGGCGCCGCACGCCACCGCGATCGGGAGCAGCTCCTCGACGGGCGCCACCTGCCCGAACAGGTGGACCGGGACGATGGCCTGCGTTCTAGGACCCACCGCCCGGCCCACCGAATCTGCGTCGATCAGGAGGGTCTCCGGGTCGACGTCGACCAGCACCGGCCGCGCGCCGGCGCGCACCACGGCCTCCGCCGTGGCCACGAACGTGTTCGCCGGCAGGATGACCTCTCCGCCCGGGCCGACGCCGACGGCGCGCAGGGCCAGCTCGAGGGCATCGGTGCCGTTGGCGACGCCCACGCACTCCCGTGTGCCCGCGAACCGCGCGTACTCCTCCTCGAAGGCGGCCACGTGGGGGCCGCCGATGAAGGCGCCCGTCGCGAGGACCTCGAGCACCTCGGGCACCACGTCGGCCGCGATCTCCTGCTGCTGCGCGGCGAGGTCCACGAAGGGCACCGCGGGCGCGCCCGCCCTGGCTCCTGCTGTCATCGCTCCCCCTCCCGCGCCTGCTCGGCGGCCTCCTCTGGCGCCGGTGCCTGGCGCGGCGGCGGCGGCGGGATCTGCCGCGCGGGCACACCCACCCAGGTCTGCCCGTCCGGCACGTCGGCCACGACGGCCGCGCCCATCCCCACGGTCGCCTGCGCCCCGATCCGCACGTTCTGCCGGATGCTGCAGTTCATGCCCACGTACGCAGCGCGCGCGACCGTGACGGATCCGCCGAGCGTGGCGCCCGCCGCGAACGTCGCGAAGTCCTCGACGACGTCACCGTGGGTGAACGTCACCTGCGGCATGGCCACGACGTGGCTGCCGATCTGCACGGCCGCCGTCATCACGACGTTGGCGAGCAGGATGCTCCCCTGGCCCACGAGGCACCCCTCCGGCACGGTCACACTCGGATGGATGATGGTCGCGTACCGGTTCTGGGCCACGCCGAGGCCGCCGAGCCGCCGGACGATGTCCGCGCGCACGGTCCCCTTGCCGGCGCAGACCACGAGGTGCACCGAGGGATAGTCCCGCACGTCCTCGAGGCGGCCCAGGATGTGCGCCCCGTCCAGCACGGTCCCGATCAGGGCCGGGTCGTCGTCGACGAGTCCGAGGATGTCGTACCTGCTGCCGTCGCGGACAGCCGCCATGACCTCGCGGGCCAGGCCGCCCGCCGCTGCGAGGAGGAGCTCTGTCATGTCCGCGCCACCGCCGCAGCAGCCCGTACGGCATCGGACACCCGCTCGACGCCCTCGGCTCCGAGCTCGTGGTACAGCGGCAGGATCAGGGTGTGCGCGGTGAGGTGCTCGGTCGCGGGCAGCGGGGCACGCAGGGGCGCCCCGGCGTAGGCCGGCTCGAGGTGCGCGGCCATGATGCCCGGCCGGGCAGAGATCCCCTGCTCGGCGAGGGCGTCCAGGAGCTCATCCCGCGTGAGCGGGAACGCCTCGCCGACCTCGGCCCACAGCGACTGGAAGTTCGACTCCCCCGCCTCGGGGTCCTCGACGAGCCGGAGCCCGGGGACGTCGGCGAGCGCCGCGCGGTAGAGCGCCGCGAGCTCGCGCCGCCGCGCCACCATGGCCTCGAGCCTGCCGAGCTGGACGAGCCCCACCGCTGCCTGCAGGTCGGTCATCCGGAAGTTGAAGCCCACCTCGGTGTAGGACTCTGCGGGTGCCCGGACGGAGCCGTGGCGGTCCGCCGCGGACAGGCTCGCGGCGTGCTGGCGCAGGTGCCGCGCGCGCTCGGCCCACTCCGGCCGGCCAGTGGTGAGCATGCCGCCTTCGCCCGTGGTGAGCAGCTTGCGGGGGTGGAAGGACCATGCGGCGGCGTCCGCGAACACGCCCACCGGCAGGCCCCGGTAGAGGGAGCCCGCAGCGCAGGCGGCGTCCTCGATGAGGGTGATGCCGCGGGCCGCGCACAGCCGGGCGATGGGGGCGACGTCGGCGGGCATCCCGCCCTGGTCGACGACGACGACGGCGGCCGTCCGGGGGCCCAGCACCTCCTCGACCGTCTCCGCGGTCACATTCCCGGTCAGGGGGTCGACGTCGGCGAACACCGGCTCGGCCCCCACGTAGCGGGCGGCGTTGGCGGTCGCGATGAAGGAGAACGAGGGCACGACCACCTCGTCCCGTTCTCCGAGGCCGGCGACGACGAGGGCGAGGTGCAGCGCGGTCGTGCAGCTCGAGGTGGCGACGCCGTGCGCTGCCCCCTGGGCCGCGGCGAACGCGGCCTCGAACTCGGCCACCCGGGGCCCCTGCGCGAGCCACCCGGAGGCGATCACCTCGGCGACCGCCGCGGCCTCCTCGGGGCCCACCCAGGGCTGCATGACGTTGATGCGCCCGGTCATGACGCCGCCAGGACTCGGGCGGCGGCGATCTCCTCGCGCAGGGGGCGCCACCAGGCGACGAGCCGGCGCAGGCCCTCTTCGAGCGGCACCTGCGCGCGGAATCCGAGGTCCCGCTCGGCTGCCGCGACGTCGGCGAGGCGGCGGGCGACGCCGTTGACCCTGCGGGCTGGCCCGAACTCGACCGAGAGGTCCGAGTCCATGGCCGCGAGCAGCGCGACCGCGAGCGCGAGCAGGCTCGTCTCGGTGCCGCTGGCCACGTTGTACACGCCCTCGCAGACCGAGGACTCGGCGGCGCTGAGGTTGGCCCTCGCCACGTCCTCCGTGTAGACGAAGTCCATGGTCTGCTCGCCGTTGCCGAACACGAGCGGCGGCCTGCCGTCGGCGATCCGCTCCATCCACCGCACGAGGACCTCGGTGTAGAGCCCGTGCACGTCCATCCGCGGCCCGTACACGTTGAAGTACCGCAGGGCCACGTAGTCGAGGCCGTACATGGCGCGGAAGCTCCTGGCCATGCCCTCGTTGAAGCTCTTGGCCGCGCCGTAGAACGTGTCGTTGTTGTGGTGGTGGTGGCGTTCGCCCGTGGGGTACTGCTCCGCGGCGCCGTAGACGGAGGCGCTCGAGGCGAGCACCACCTTGTCCACGCTGTGCTGGGCCGCGGCCTCGAGCACCGTGAAGGTGCCGTCCACGAGGACCTCGAGCGCGAGGCGGGGCTCCTCCGCGCACTGTGTGATGCGGATGGCCGCCTGGTGGAAGACGAGGTCCTTCTCGACCGTCAGGTCGTGGACTAGGTCGCGGTCCCGCAGGTCGCCCTCGACCAGCCGGACACGCCCCGCGGCGATGGCGTGGTCCAGGTTCGCCAGCCTGCCGCGGACCAGGTTGTCGAGGACGTCGATGTGCTCGACCCCTGCGTCCAGCAGCTGGTCCACGATCGTGGAGCCGATCGTGCCGGCTCCTCCGGTGACGAGCACGCGTGCCCCCGCGAGGACGGTCATGACCCCGACTCCTGGGCCGCGGCGCTCTCGACGAACGTGCTCCGGGACGTGTGACCGGCGAGGTCGACGACGCTGGCCTCCCGGCTGCCCCCGGTGCCGGAGGCCCCGTCGAGCGCGGCGACGGAGGCCTGGGCGCCCTGGTGGGCGATGCTGCGGCTCGAGGCCTCGAGGAGGCCCAGCACACGGAGCGCGGACTCGCCGCTCGTCGCGGGCGAGCGCCCTGAGCGGATGGCGCCGGCGAACTCGGCGACCATGGCCCCGAGAGCCTCGCGTTCCGGCAGCGCCGGCGACCACGTGTCGCCGAGCCGGTAGGACACCGCGGCGTCCCGCCGCTCGAGGCCGCCCCGCGGGCTCTTGCGCGGGAGCTGGACCCCGCGGTCGTAGACGCTCAGCCGCTGCTGCGGATTGAGGTCGTCCCACACCAGGGTCCGCCGGGTGCCGCCGATCACCATCTGGCGGATTTTGGTGGGGCTGAGCCAGTTGACGTGGATGTGCGCCATGGCCCCGTCCGGCAGGTCGAAGGTGAGGTGGCCCACGCAGTCCCGCCCTGTGCCGAGCGGGTCCGCGCCGTGCGCCGAGACCGCCTCCGGAGCGAGCCCCTCGGGGAGCACGTAGTCCAGAATGGAGAGATCGTGGGGGGCGAGGTCCCAGAAGACGTTCACATCCGGCTGGATCAGGCCCAGATTGATGCGGACGGAGTCGATGTAGAGGAGGTCCCCGAGATCCCCGTCGAGGATGATCTCGCGGATCTTCTGGACCGCCGGGGTATAGCAGTACGTGTGGTCGGCCATGAGGACGAGCCCGTGGGCATCGGCCTCCCGCACCAAGTCCGCCCCCTTGTCCCAGGTGTCCGCAAGCGGCTTCTCGATGAGCACGTGCTTGCCCGCCGCGAGCGCGGTGAGTGCCACTCCGTGGTGGGTCCGAGCCGGGGTCGCGATGGCCACGGCGTCGACCTCGACCGTGTCGAGCGCCTCGTCCAGCGAGGGGAAAGCCGGTGCCCCGTAGGGGGCCCCGAGCACGGCGGCCTTCGCCACGTCGAGGTCGCAGACCGCGGCCAGCTCCCAGTCCGGGGAGCGGCCGAAGTTCCGGGCAAGGTTGGGCCCCCAGTAGCCGGCTCCGACCACGACGACTCTCAACGTGCTGCCGTGCCGGCCCTCGGCGAGCCCCCTCAGCCGGGCCAGCGGATGTGGAACGTCTCCCATGGTCTCCCCTTGCTAGATGATGTGCGTAACGGAAAAGGGCGGTGTCTGGCCGCGGTGCTCAGTAGGCGCCGGTCGGCGAGACCACGGCGCGGAGCGTGCGCCACAGGATCATGAGGTCTCCCGTGAGGGACCAGTTCTCGACGTAGTACAGGTCGAGCCGCACCGCGTCGTCCCATTCGAGGTCGGAACGGCCGCTGATCTGCCACAGGCCGGTGATGCCGGGCTTGATGAGCATCCGCCGGTGGGTGTAGCGCTCGTAGCCGCCGACCTCGCGGGCCAGGGGCGGGCGCGGGCCCACGAGGCTCATCTCGCCCCGCAGGACGTTGAGGAACTGCGGGAGCTCGTCGAGCGAGTACCGGCGCATCCAGGCCCCGCACCGGGTGACCCGAGGGTCGTCCTTCATCTTGAACAGCACCCCGGCCCCCTCGTTGGCCTCGGTGAGGGCGGCCAGGCGCGCCTCCGCATCCGTGGCCATCGAGCGGAACTTGAACATGGTGAACGGCGTGCCGTCCTTGCCGATCCGCTCCTGCCGGAACAGCACCGGGCCTGGAGAATCGAGCCGGACGATCAGCGCCAGGACCGCGAGCACCGGCGCCAGGACGATCACCGCCGCCGTGGCGAGCACGAGGTCCGCGCAGCGCTTCACCACGTGCTTGGTGCCCGAGTACCGCGGGAGGTCGACCTCCATGAGGGGCAGCCCCGGCACGGGGCGGAAGTGGATGCGGGGCCCGGCGACGTTGGTCAGGGACGACGCGAGGACGAGCTCGGCGTCGTGCTCCTCGAGGTTCCAGCCGAGCTCGCGGACGTACTGGTTGCCCCCCGGCACGGGCCCGGCGACGATCACGGCGCCGGCCTTCTTCGTCGCGACCGTGCGCACCACGTCGTCCGTCGAGCTGAGCACGGGAAGGCGCACGCCGTCGACGGTGAGGGACTGCCCGCGGCGGCCGCCGGGCAGGATCGCGCCGAGGACGTTGTACGGTGCGCCCTCGCCGGCAGAGATGCGCCGCACCACGTAGCGGACGTCCTCCGGCTCGCCCACGACCACGGCCGGGGTGAGGTACATCCCGCTCTGCCGCTGGCGGTGGAGCCAGCGGCGGCTCAGGGAGCGGGTCGCCAGCAGCCCGGCCGAGCCGGTGCCGAGGACCAGGGCCCACAGGCGCGCGGACAGCACCCCGTCGGTGAGGACGACCACGACCGCGACGAGGGCGAACAGCTGCATCGTCGCGCTGATGACGCGCCGGTACTCGTCCACGCCGATGCCGAGCACGGAGGTGTCCCGGCTGCCGGAGAGCCCGAGGGCGAACGGCCAGACGAGGATGAACGCCACGAGGGCGGCCGCCGGCCCGGGCGGCGGGTTCATGACGAGCAGGCCCAGGGTCCCGGCCGCGAGCGCCACGAGGGCGTCGGTGACGCGCAGGAACCGCGCATAGCGGTGGGCCCAGCCCTGCGCCCGTGCCGACCGGGCCATGCGCGCCTCTGCCGCGCTCAGGTCCCGGCGCAGCCGCAGGCCCAGTGCGGACGCCCCGATCCGTTCCGCCAGCCCGCGGGCGCGGGTCGGCTCGAATCCTGCTGATCCCTGCTGAGCTCCAACGGACATGACCCGCTCCTTGCCCCTGCCGCGGTGCCCGGCATTGCGGCACCGCCTCGAACGGAAAGCTTCTGCACACCAGTACACGCGCCGGCTTGAAGAGGGTCACGAGTAGTGAGTACGCGAGCTTCGAGGGGCTTCCGGGGGCGCACCCCTTGCCCGGTACGCAGCCGGTTCGGGGGGCACTACGCGGGCCGGCGCTGACCCTCCGCCGGGCCCGGCGAGGGCTACTTGTCCGGGGTGACCGGACGGACGACGGCGCGCGGCGGCAGAGGCTTTCGGCCCGCCACAGGCCTCCGGCCCGCCACGGGGGCGGGCCGGAGGCCTGGACGGAGAGGTGGTGTGGGAGGGTGCCGGTCAGTCTTCGACGGCGGCGCGCAGGTCCTCGCGGCTGCGGATGCCGAGCTTGGCGTAGCTGCGGTGCAGGTGGCCCTCGACGGTGCGGACCGACAGGTGCAGCCGGTCGGCGATCTGGCGGTCGCTGAGGCCCTCGACGGCGAGGTCCACGACGTCCTGCTCGCGTGGGCTCAGCCGCAGCGAGGCGAGGACGGCTTCCTCCGCCTCGCCCGCCTCTCCGGCCCCGGGCAGGCCTTCGCAGGCCCGCGCGGCGGCACCGGCGCGGCGCGCGGCGATCCTGTCCCCGGCGGCGTCGAAGCAGGCCGCCGCGCGCGCGTAGGCACCCCGCGCGCGCCGGTTGAGCCCGAGCGCGCGGAAGTGGTCGGCAGCCGCCAGGTAGGCGTCGCCGTGCTCCTCCGCCTCTGCGCGCGCCCAGGCGCCCCAGCCTTTGGCCCACGATCCTTCTGCGGCCGCCGCGACCTCCGCGGCCCGGCCGGCCTCGTCCCTGCCCCCGAGCTCGAGGTAGAGCACCCACGCGATGAGCTCCCAGCCGGGCCGGCCCGCGGCGCGGTTGCGCTCGGCGATCTCGGCAAGTGCCGCCAGGCCGGCGCCGGGCTCGAGGATCTCGGCCGCGCCCGCGCGGTGCATCGCGGCGAGCTCGCGCATCGCCGCGCTGCCCACCTCGGCGCAGCCCTCGGCCCGGGCGAGGTACTCGCGCGCGCCCTCCTCGTCCCCGGCCGCTGCGGCCGCCCACGCGGCGAAGGAGGCCGCGACGGCGAGGAGGCGGAGGGGGTCCATGAGCTCGAGGTTCTCGACGACGTCGCCGAGGATCGGCACGGCCTCCTCGCCGCGGTCGCTGTGCAGGAGCGCGAACGCCCGGGCGCAGTAGAGCCCTGGGCCGAAGGCGACGATGGGGCGGGAGCGGACACCGGTGTAGCCCTCGGACACCTTCACGACGGACGCCCAGTCGCCGCCGAGGACGAGAGCAGAGAGGTACCGGACGAGGCCGTACTCCTCGAGGGGGAAGTGCTCGTCGTCGATCTCGATCTGGGCCAGGACGGAGCCGGCCATGCGGGCCGAGGTGGCGTACTGGCCCTGGGCGAGCAGCACGGATCCCTCGAGCAGCGTCCACAGCGCCTGCTCGATCGGGGCCGGGGGCGTGGCGTGCACCGCGCGGCGCTCGTCGACGACGGCCGCCTCGACCGCGGCGATGTCCCCGCGCTCATCGGCGGCCAGGGCCCGCAGGAGCCTGGCCCTGCGCATGACGACGCTGCGGGGACCGGGGCCGAAGACGATGTCGCCCGTGGGCGTGCCCCGCTCGATCGCCTCGGCCGCCCGCTCGAGCCGCGCGGCGTCGTCGTCCATCGCCGAGGTCTCGCCCCGGGCGGCCCGGGCCGCGAAGCCGATGAGGGTGCCGGCGAGGACGTCATCGAGGTCGTTCGGGTCCACGGGGCCGCGGGACAGGTCGGCCAGGGCCGCGGCCGGGTCGCCGAGGTTGAGGTGGGCGCGCGCCGGGATGGCCCGCATGAGCGAACGCTCGGCCTCCCCGTCGACGAGGGCCGCGGCCCTGAGGCCCAGATCGTTGCGGAAGCGCGAGACCGCGTGGGCTGCTCCCCGCGCGAGCTCGTGGAACGGCGGGATGGTGCCCGTTTCGAGGGCGAGCTCGAACAGCCTCAGCTCGTTCGAGGGCTGGCGCAGTTCGTCGCCGCCCACAGCGGTGGCCCGGCGCAGGAGGTGCAGCCGGCGGGTGGAGGTCGTCATGGCCCGGATGGCGTCCGCCACGAGGGGGTAGCGGAGCCGGACGCTCGCGTGGCCCGCGTCGGCCAGCCACCCGGCGTCGGTGAGCCTGTCGAACACGGCCCGCTCGATGAGGGTCCGGGCGGCCGCGCGGGGCAGCGGTTCGGTCAGGGCGATCAGCGTGAGGGCCTCCCGCTCGGCCGCGGCGAGGGACTCCATCGCGCTGCGCACGGGGGCGCCGAGCGCCTGGCCCCGGCTGGCGAAGTCCCCGGTGAGGAGCCAGATCCCGCGCCGCTGCACGAGCGTTCCGGCCGCGGTGGCCTCTTCCGTCAGCCGCACGAGGTGCAGCGGGTTGCCCGCGCTCAGGGCGTGCAGGACCGCGGCGGCGGTGATCGAGAGCCGGCCGCCGAGCCGTTTCCCGGCCGCCTCCCGGCTCTCCTCGAGGGACAGGGGGCCGAGGTCGAACCGTTCCGCGAGGCCGTCCCGCCACAGGTCCAGGAGGTCCCCTGGGAGCCCCGCCGAGCTGGACGCCGTGGCGAGCACCCTGACCCATGACGAGGCGACGGCCTCGGCGAGGACACCGGCCGAGTCGTCGTCGAGGTGGTGGGCGTCGTCCAGCACGATCACGATCGGCCGCTCGGGTCCACCGCCGTCGTGGGGCTCGGCGCCGTGCAGCTCAGCCCAGAGGGCACGCAGGATGCCGACGCGGTCCTGGGCCTCCTCCGGGGTGAGATGTCGCAGGCACTGCAGCAGCGCTCCGTAGGGGATGTGCCGCAGGCTCTCTCCGGGCGTGATGGCCACGAACCGGACGTCGTCGCGGAGCTGGGCCGTCACCGTCTTGATGAGGTGGGTCTTGCCCGTCCCGGGCTCCCCCGAGACGATGACCGCGCCGGGGACCCCGCGGTGCAGCGCCTCGGCGGTGGCGGAGATGACCGCCTGCTGGGTCGGGGCCAGTCCGTCGGGGGCCATGGAGTAGTCGCGGTGGTCTCCCCGTGATCCCCGCGAGGCATTCATTGTCGTCTCCATCGTCCTCCGTTCCGGGCGCGCTTCCCTCTCAGACAAGGCCAGCCAGTCCGGCACGGGAGCTCACCCCCAGCTTCATGAACACCTGGTACAGATGGCCCTCCACCGTGCGGACGGAGACACCGAGCTCGTCGGCGATGTCCCGGTTGGAGGAGCCGGAGGCCGCGAGGACGGCGATCTGGCGCTCGCGCTCGGTGAGCATCGGGGCGGGCGTCTGGGGGACGAGCGGCAGCACCGGGAGCACCCGCGCGAGCCGGTCCAGCCGGGTCTGGGCGAGGCCGGCCGCCACCGAGTTGCCCTCGCCCCGGGCGAAGTCGAGGGCGAGGGCCGCACACCGGGCCTCGACGGCGTCCAGGCGGAGCTCGTAGGCCTGCTCGGCGGCCGTGAGGAGCCCGGTGACGTCCCTCCGGCGCGTCGCGGAGGCCACGGCGGCGCAGAGGTGGGCGAGGGGGCCCTGGCGGTGGTGCGCGAGCCGCTCGATCCACAGGAACTCCCGCTCGCCGCCGACCAGGCTCGCCTCGAAGACCGCGCTGCCCGCGGCGCTCGTGCGCCCCGCAGCCTCGTCCCGGGCCGCACGGGCGAGCATCGCCGCGGGCCCGTCGCCCTGGCCGAGCCAAGTGCGGGCAGCACCCTCGCACTGGTCGGCGCACATGGCGAGCTGCCAGAACATCGGCCCCCGGGCCTTGGCTGCGAGGGCGAGGAACCGCTCGGCCTCGCCCGAGTCGCCGATCTGGGCGTACGCGAGGGCGGCGGCGGCATAGGCGGCGCGGAGGGCGTTGAGCGCCGGGAACTCCTCGAGCTGCGCGGCCGCACTGAGGACGGGGCCGAGTGCCGCCGAGCCGTGCCCTGCCGCCAGGTGCGCGAGGGCGAGGTACAGCTCGGCGATCCCGCCGCGCAGGGTGAGCCGGCGCCCGCCCTTGTCCATGTACCCCTCGAACAGGTCGACGCACCGCTTCCAGTCCCCGATGGCAGTCCAGACGGAGAACGCGGACGCCATGAACTCGCCCTCGTCCGTGCGCCGCGGCGCCGAGAACTCGATCGAGGCCAGCAGCGCCGCGGCGTCCGCCTCGCGCCCGCAGGCGGCCCAGGCATGCGCCAGCACGAGGGAGCAGCCGCGCCGGAAGCCCTCGCTCGAGTCCGCGTCCCGCGACGCGGCCTCGAGGCGGGCCAGGATGGGCATGAAGTCACCGGTGAACGCGTGCGCTCTGAACTCTGCGAGGTCGAGCACCTCGGCGGCCGCGCGGTCCGGCCCGGATTCCTCCGCGCGCACGGCCAGCCGGTCCCATGCCGCGCGCAGCGGCTCCAGCGCATCCCCTGCGCCGGAGAGCCAGCAGCGCAGCTCCGACATCGCCGCCGCATGCCGCGCGGCATCCACTGCCTCGAGCGAGCCGAGGACGTCCGCGGGCACAGCCTCGAGGACGGAGAGCGCTTCGTCCCGGCGCTCGAGCCTCGCGAGGGCCGCCGCACGGCGGAGGGCAGCCTCGAAGGCCAGCGGCCCCTCGAGCCCCGGCAGCCGGTCGAGCAGGGCGAGCGCCCGGTCCGGCTCGGACAGCTCGACCGCCGCCGCGGCGGACTGCAGCACGAGGCCGGGATCCGGCGTGCTGCCGACCTCGAGCGTCCACTCGACGTAGGAGATGAGCTCCTCGTGGTCCAGGCCGCTCTCCTCCGACGCGCCGCCGAGGGACATGAGCGAGGCGAGCTCGCGGTGGCGGTCCGGCCCGAGCCTGGCCCGGACGAGCTCGGCCATCCGCGGCTCGCGGAGGTAGGCGCAGCGGTGCTGGCTCGCGTCGACCGCGATGAGGCCGCGGTCCTCCATGTCGACGAGGACCTCAGAACCAAAAAGGCCCGCGAGGGCCGTGATCGGCACCCTGCGGGCCACTGCGAGCTGCTCGATGACCTCCCTGACATCCTGGGACTCCCGGGCCCAGCGCGCGCGGATGAGGTCGTCCGCGCCCCTTACCGGCTCCGGCCGGACCGAGCGGTCGAGGGTCCACACCCCGCCCCGCTCGTGCAGGTTCCCGCGGGCGCGCTCGCGGTGGACGATCCCGTACACCTCGGCGGGATTGCCCCCGCAGGCGTAGTGCACCTCGCCGATGGTCGACGACGCCACCCTGCCGCCCACGATCGCGGCCACGAGCCTGCGCGTCTCGGGCACGCCGATCCGGCCGAGCGCGATCTCCCTGATGCGTCCGCCGCGGACGAGGCGGGCGAGGTCCGGGGGGAGATCTGCGACGGCGGGCGCGATCGCCAGCAGCCGCGCCGCGCGGCTGAGGACGAGGTGCATGAGCACGGCCACGCTGTCCTCCGCGAGCGGCCCCACGAGGTCGAGGGTGAGCACGACGTCGCGGCCCGCCGCGTCGTCGGCGAGCATGCGCTCAAGGGCCAGGAGCAGGCCGGTGCCCGAGGACGGGGCGGACTTGGGGAGCCGGGCGAGGAGCGGACCGAGGCAGGTGGAGGGGGGCGCCCCGGGCCCGGACGGGCCGGACGAGGCACGCAGCCGCATGGTGTGCACGTTGGGTCCGAGGGCGGAGAGCACGGCGCCTGCGAGGAAGGACTTCCCCACTCCGGGGGCTCCAGTGATCACCACGCCGAGGCTGGAGTCCTGGGTGAGCGCCCCGACCGCTGTGTCCAGCTCGGGCTGGCGCACGAGCGTGGCCCAGTGCCGCCTGTCCGCCTGCCGCTCCGTGGGCGGCGCAGGCGCGCCGGCTGCGCCGCCCGCCTCCACCAGGCTCGGTATGTTGTTGCCCATCTGTGCCTCCACCTCGGACGTGGGCCCCCAGCCGCCCGAACAGGCACAGCCTACGGCCGCCCTCGGGCATTGCAAAGGGACCAACGCCCCGGATGCAGCAGGGCTCCGATGTGTTACTGGGGCACGCTGGTGTTGCTGGGGTATGCCGGCGTTACGGAGCCGTCCCGGCGGCGGCCTGCCGCGCGGCGTCCTCCGCGGCGACCCAGGCGATCATGGCGCACTTGACGCGGGCGGCGTAGCGGGAGACGCCCTCGAAGGCCGCGGCGTCCCCGAGCACCTCGGGGTCTGCGGCCACCGTGCCCCGCGAGCGGAGCATGGCGCGGAAGGCCTCCACGAGCTCGCCGAACTCGGCGACGGTGAGGCCCTCGGCCTCGTCGTGGAGCACCGAGGCCGAGGCCATGGAGATCGAGCACCCGGCCCCGTCCCACCGCAGCGAGCGGACCACGCCGTCGTCCACCCGCACCCTGACCGTCACCTCGTCGCCGCAGACCGGGTTGAGCTGGTGGGACTGGGCCTCGCGGGGCCCCGGCTGGCCCTCGAGCCCGCCGCCGTGGCGGGCCTTCGCGTGCTCGAGGATGATCTGCTGGTAGAGGGAATCCAGGCTCATCGCGCCACCCCGAAGTAGCTGCGGACCTCGGAGAGCGCAGCGAGGAAGGCCTCGACCTCGTCGCTCGTGGTGTAGAGGTAGGCGCTCGCCCGCGTGGAGGCGGTCAGCCCCAGGCGCCGGTGGAGCGGCTGCGCGCAGTGGTGGCCCACCCGCACGGCGATGCCCGCGCTGTCGAGGTACTGGCCGACGTCGTGGGCGTGGACGCCCTCGACGTCGAACGCGGCCAGCGCGATCCGTTCGGAGCCGTGCCACTGCTCGCCGGGGGCCGGCCCGAGGAGGCGCACCCCCTCCAGCGCGGCGACGCCCTCCGCGAGGCGGCCGCCGAGCTCCGCCTCGCGGGCATGGATCCTGTCCATGCCCACGTGGCCCAGGTAGTCCACCGCGGCCGCGAAGGCCACGGTCTGGGAGATGCGCTGGGTCCCGGCCTCGAAGCGCTGGGGTGCGGGCAGGTACTCGGCACGTTCCATCGTCACGGTGGTGATCATGGACCCGCCCACGAGGAACGGCGGGAGGGCATCGAGCAGCTCGCGGCGCCCGTACAGCGCGCCGATCCCCGTGGGCGCGAGCATCTTGTGCCCGGAGAAGGCCGCGAAGTCGACTCCCAGGGCCGCGAGGTCCAGGGGCAGGTGCGGCGCGGACTGGCAGGCGTCGAGCACGGTGAGCGCGCCCGTGCGGCGGGCGAGCGCCACGAGCTCCTCGACGGGCGCCACGGAGCCCAGCACGTTGGAGGCGTGCGAGAACGCGAGGACTCTGGTGCGCGGGCCGATGATCCGCTCGGCCTCGTCCATGCGCAGCTTCCCCGCGTCGTCGACGGGGATCCACCGCAGGGTCGCCCCGGTGCGGAAGGCGAGTTCCTGCCACGGGATCAGGTTGGCATGGTGCTCGAGCTCCGTGACCACGATCTCGTCGCCGGGCCCCACGGCGAGGGCACGCAGGTCTTCTCCCCCTCGCCCCCGTTCCGCCCACAGCGTCGCGGTGCCGAGCGCGTAGGCGACGAGGTTGATGGCCTCGGTCGCGTTGGAGGTCCACACGAGCTCGTCGGGCGAGGCGCCCACGAACCGGGCGACGGCCACGCGGGCGTCCTCGTAGGCATCGGTGGCCCGGACGGCGAGTTCGTGGGCCCCCCGGTGCACGGCCGCATTGCGCTGCTCGTAGAACTCCTGCTCGGCCTCGAGGACGCTGCGGGGGTGCTGGCTCGTCGCGCCCGAGTCGAGGTACACCAGCGGATGGCCGTGGACCGTCGTCGCGAGCACCGGGAAATCGGCGCGGATGCGGGAGACTTCGGCATCGTCCAGCGCCGGCTGGGCAGGCAGGAGGGTCGACGGCGTCTTGACCAGGGCCACGGGACGGGACTCCTTCGATGGAACGAGGCTGCCGGACAGCAGCATGAATTAGGGCATGCGAACATGCCGGAATCCATTGTCCCACGCTTGGCGGGCGGCAGATCCACCACCCAAGGAGTCCCAAGGCGGGGCCGGCGGCGGCTGGGGGGAGGAACCTTGGTCTCGGGGAGGTTCCGACGCCGCCGGCCCAGTCCTTGGGGACGGTGGCCGCGAACCCGGGGGCTGCGGCCACACCCCACTTTCGCACCCGGCTGCGTGCCTGCGCACGGGTAGTGACTACTTGTCTTCGGGCCCCTCCCCGCGCCGCGACTACTTGCTCGCCGCGAGGGTGTACTCGGATCCCCTAGGGGCCAGTCGCCGTGCCACTGGTTCCGAGCGCGGAGCCGAGCTGCTCCCGGCTCGTGACGGCCAGCTTGGCGTAGGCGCGGTAGAGGTGCCCCTCGACGGTGCGGACCGAGACGGTGAGCCGTTCGGCGATCTCGCGGTCGCTGAGTCCTGCCGCGGCGAAGGCGACGACCTCGCGCTCCCGCGGGGTCAGGAGGGCCGCGCCGGCGGACGGGCGGGGGGCCCCGTCGCCGAGGAGCGCGTCGCATGCGGACTTCTTCGCCCAGGCGGCGCGGGCCTCGGAGCGCTGGAGTGCGCGGTCGAAGCCGCGGGACGCCTCGGCGAAGCAGTCCCCCGCATAGGCGGTCCAGCCTTCGCCCGAGAGCCGCTCCCCCGCCTGCAGGAGCCCGGCGGGGCTGCGCTCGGCGAACGCGGAGGCGAGGAGGGCGGCCGCTTCGGCCCACCGGCCTTCCGTGCTGCGGGCCACCTCGAGCAGGCGCCCGAGCCGGTCCCGGCGGCCTGCCTCGAAGCAGAGGAGCTCGCCCTGCAGCGCCACGTCGAGCCGGCCCTCCCCTGCGGCCGCGTTGACCGCGGCCTCGAGGCTGTCTCCCGAGGCGGTGGCTGCCGCGCCTGAGGACCCCGGGCCAGCGTCGAGCGCGTGGCCGGCGGCGGCGCTGAAGAGGGCCGCCAGGGGCTGCAGCAGCGCGATCGAGGGGGCCGGCGCATCCTCGGACTGGGCCGGGTCGGACGGGCCCGGGTCGGACGGGGCCGGGCCGGACTGGCCCACGCGGAACTGGGCCAGAAGGGCACGGGCCGGGCCGCGCTCCCCCGCACGCGCCCCCGCATATGCCGCGAGCGCGGCGGTGAAGGGGAGAAGGTGCCCGGGGCCGCGGCCCTGGAGGGCGTCCAGGGCCGGAGCCAGCGCGTCCCAGGCCTCGCGGAAGCGCCCACACCGGGTGAGGGCCACTCCGCGGGCCGTCTGCGCTGCCGCGCCCTCCGCGACCAGGCCCGCGGTGGTGGAGATGAGGAAACGCTGCAGGTCGTCCTCCGCGGCGTCCCACTCCCCTGCCGCGAGGCCGGCCAGGACCAGGCGGATCGCCGCGAAGGCCTGCAGGAAGGGCGCCGCATCGGCGTCCTCGGTGGCGCGCTCGAGCGCGGCGCGCAGCGGCGGCGCCGCCCCGACCGGCCTGCCGGCTGCGACCAGGAGCTCGGCCTCGACCGCGCCGGCCACGGCCTCGGCTGCCCACCCCTGCCGGGCCACGGCGTCCCGCCCGGGCCCGGCGCGCCAGCGGCCCAGCCCCGACGCCACTGCGTCCCGGTCCCCCGCTGCGCAGGCTGCGGCCAGGCCCAGCAGATCGCGCAGGCCTCCTTCTCCCGCTCCGGGGAGCCGTTCGACGTCGTCGCGGACCGCCACCACCGGGTGGCCGAGGGCCCCGCGCGCTGCGAGCCACACGAGGGCTCCGGCCAGCCCCGGGCGCAGGACGCCGCGCTCCGAAGCAGTCGGGCGGAGAAGGGCGACCGCCTCGGCGTACCGGCCGCGGCTGTACGCGACCTGCCCGAGCACCTCCCGGGCCGCATCGCGCGATGCCGACAGCCGGACGGCGCTGGCCGCCTCCACGGCGAGGGTGTTCCCGAGCCGCCGCAGGGAGAGGCGGGCGGCTCGCAGGAGGGCCTCGTCCTCGACCGGGACCCCGCAGTCGAGCGCCCAGGTCACGGCGCGGACGAGGCCGTCCGCTGTGGACGCCTGCCGCGCGAGGTGGCCTGCGGTCCGCTCCCGCAGCGACAGCGAGGCGGTGAGCGGAATCAGGGGCAGCAGCGCGTCGCCGTACACCGCGTGCCGGAGCCGGAGCACGCCGTCGGGGCCCTCGGCCGGGCGCACCAGCCTCATGGCGGCAAGCCGCCTGACCGCCTCGGCGCCGCATTCCCGTTCCACGAGCTCGAAGGGGGCCGGCTCGGCGACGACGATGAGCGTCAGTGCCTCCCGCTCGTCGGGCCCGAGCCGGCCGAGCTGTGCCCGGACCAGGGCGAGGAGGCCCTCTCCTCGGTGCGGAAGCTCGCCGGTGACGAGCCAGGTCTGCCCGTGCCGGCGCAGCGTTCCCGCCTTCCGGGCCTCCTCGACGAGGCGCGCGAGCAGGAGGGGGTTGCCCCCGGACTCCCGCCAGAACAGCAGCGGGACGGTGGGCAGCACGGGGCCGCCGAGCTTCGCCTCGAGGTAGCGGCGCACCTCGTCGACGGCGAGGGGTGCGAGGTCGACCCGTTCGACGCCGTCGTCGAGCCACAGTTCCATCAGCGGCCTGGGCAGGGCTGCTCCGCTGGGCGCGGCCAGGGCGGCCTTGGCCCATCGGGCCGAGACGAGCTCCGCGACGACCTCGCTCGAGGCAGGATCCAGCTCGTGCGCGTCGTCGATGACGAGGAGCAGGTCCGCCGCCGCCTTCTGCCGCCGTGCCTCCACGGCCCGCCAGAAGGCCCGCAGGACCTCGACCCGTGAGCCGGACTCGGCCGGGTGCGCGTTTCCGAGGAAGGGTGCGAGGACGCTGTACGGGACCTTCGCGAGTGCCGGGCTGCCATGGAGGCGGAGGACTTCCAGCCGTTCGCCGAGCGCGGCCGCCACTCGGTCGAGCAGGGCGGACTTGCCCATGCCCATCTCGCCCAGGACCAGCACGGCGGCCGTGGCCGGCCGGGTGAGGAGCTCGACGACGCGCTCCGTGTCCGCGCGCGACCCCCGCGGCGGCGGACGGTGTGGAGGCCCGGGGCTCACGCGGGGCCGCCCCGGGGCACCGTCACAGCAGGTCCGCCAGCTCGCCGCGGGTCGAGACGGAGAGCTTGGCGAAGATCTGGTAGAGGTGGCCCTCCACGGTCCGGACGGACAGCCCGAGCAGCTCCGCGATGCGCCGGTTGGAAGTCCCCGACGCTGCGAGGGCCGCGACCTCCTGTTCACGGTCGGTGAGCACGGGCGGCGCGTGCCGGGGCGTGAGGGGGAGGACCGCGAGCCGGCCCGCCAGGGCTTCGAGGCGCGGGCGCAGGCGCCGCACGGCCGCGGCGTCGTCCATCTCGCGCGCCCGGTCGAGGGCCACGGCGGTGCACCGCGATTCGACCGCGTCGAGTTCGAGCCCGGCCGCGAGGTCGGCCGCGGCGGTCAGGTCCTCGAGGCGCCCGGTCCGGGTCCCGCGGGCCAGCAGGAGGGCGAGCTCGGCCAGCTGGCCCTGCCGGTGCGCGCAGACGTCCTCGAGCAGGCGCAGGTCGTCCAGGTGGGCGCTGACGGTGGCCCCGAGGAGCTTGACGCCGGCCTGGTTCCACCGCCCGTTCGCGATGTCCTGGCGCGCCGAGGCCACGAGCCGGGACGCTGCCTGGGGGTCCCCGATCCACCGGCGCGCCATCTGCGAGCAGAACTCGACGATGGAGCGGGCCTGGTAGCTGCCCTGCGGGCGCCAGCGGTCCAGCTTCTCGAGCCACTTCCGCGAGGCCGGGGCGTCGCCCTGCTGGGCGTAGGCGAAGGCGGTGGCGGCGTAGGCGGGACCGAGCAGGGCCGCCGAGGGGCGGCGCTCGAGGAGCGCGAGCGCGGAGAGGAGGGGGCCCAGGGCGTCGTGGCCCCGTCCCGCATAGACGCAGGCGAGCCCGGCCGCGAGCTCGAGGGAGGCCCCGGTCGTCCTCAGCCGCTCGAGCGAGACCTGAGACGGGCTCCTGAGCAGGGCGAGCGCCTGCCGCCAGTGCCCGTTGAACAACAGGACGCTGAAGGCGCGGACCGCGAAGGCCTGCCGCAGCGGCGCCGAGCCCTGGTTCCGGCCCAGCTGGGCCGCGACCTCATGGAGCAGGGCAAGGCCTTCCTGCTCCCTGCCGAGCATGGTCCTGGCCTCCATGAGGATGCAGGCCGCGCGGAGGCGGATCTCGTCGTCGGCCGGGTCGGGGTCCGCGACCATGGCCTCGAGGCGGTCCACGATGCGGCGGTAGTCGCCGGCGAAGGCCCGGTGCTCGAAGTCCGCGAGATCGAGCACTGCGGCGGCGCGGCGGACCTCGGGGTCCGGGCCCGGCCCGGACCCCGGCCCCAGCAGGAGCCTGGCGCGGGCGTCCGTCAGGAGCTCCTCGACCTGGCCGGCCCGGTCCGGTACCCACCGCATGGCCTCCGCCTGGGTGGCCGTGAGCTCGGCCGCGGCTGCGGGGCCCAGCAGGGCCAGCTCGTCCTCGGCGACCTGGTCCAGGCACGCGAGGGCCTGCTGGGGCAGCTGCAGCAGGAGCAGGGCCCGCGCCCGCAAGTGCTGGACGGTGGGCCAGGTGGCGGGCTCGCGGTCGATCCCCTCGAGGCAGTCGAGCGCGAACCGCGGGTCGAACAGCCGCAGGGACGCCGCGGCGGCGGCGAGGGCATGCCGCGGGGACAGCAGCGTGTGGCACTCTCTGGCCCAGGCGGCCAGCCCGAGGAGCTCGAGTGCGGTGGTGGCCCCGACGGGCGGCTCGCCGTCGGGGATCAGCAGCGCGCGCAGCTCGCGGCGGCGGGGTACCGAGAGCCATCCGCGGACCACCTCCGCCACGAGCGGGTCGGCGAGGGCCACGGAGTGCCGCCCCGCGTCGTCGACCGTGACGAGGCCGTCGTCCTCCATCTGCGCGAGGTCCTCGCTGCGGAACACGGCAACGAGCCGCGGCAGCGGGATCCGGCGCGCGCACGCGAGCGCCTCGACGATCGTCCGGATGCGTTCGGGCTGCCGCTCGATGTGGGCCCGCACGAGGTCGTCGATCTGCCGGATGCCGCTCATCTCGGCGTCCGAGGCGAGGGTCCACACGCCGTCCGTGGCGTCGAGGGCCCCGCGCTGGAGGAGTTCGGCGGTGGCGAGCAGCGTGACCTGCGGGTTGCCCCGGGACATCGCATGGAGCTGGAACCCGACGGTCTGGGGGACGATCCCGCCGAGCAGGGAGCGCAGCCCCTGCAGGGTCTCCTCGGGCGCGAGCGCGGCCAGGGGGACCTCGCGCAGCCGGCCCTCGGAGAGCATCCAGTGGAAGTCGGCGGGAAGCTCGCTCGCGCGGTCGGCGACGAGGACGACCTTGGCGGTGCCCGTGACCATGACGTTCACGAGGGTGGCGATGCTGAGCTCGTCGAGGTTCCTGGAGGTCTCGAGCGACAGCACGGCGGTGCGGCCCCCGGCGTCGGAGGCGAGCAGCTGCAGGATGCCCCGCATGATCGACCCCGGGTCAGTCTGGGCGTCCTCGGGCAGCCGCGCGAGCAGCACGGCGAGTGCGCCGTACGGGGTCTTGGCCCCCGCGGTCGTGGCGCGGAGGCGGACGGTGTGGGCGGAGCCGTCGAGTTCGGCGAGCAGGGCCGAGGCCACCGCGGACTTGCCGAGGCTCACGTCCCCGGTCAGCACGACCCCGTAGGACTCGGGCGCGGCCAGCGCCGCCGTCGCGTCCGCGATCTCGCGGGACCTGACGGTCCGCGCCCAGGCCAGCCTGTCGCCCGCGCGGGCCTTGGCGTCGCGCAGGAGCTGGCCGGTCTCCTCCGCCTCGGTTCGCGTCAGCATCTGACCTGCGCCCCCATGCGTCGGCACGTCCCCGGCGAGGACGTCGCTGGGGAAACCGTAGCGCGGGCGCCGGCGGCGGCAGCAGGGCCGAATGTCACGCCCTTGCCGGGAGACTAGGCCTTGGCCGGGTGGAACTTCTGCTGGGCGGCGGCGAGGCCGTCCCGGGCCAGCATCTCGACGGCGTCCGCGGCCTCGTCGAGGAGGAACGGCAGCTCCTTCTTCTCGGCGGTGGCGAAGTCGCGCAGCACGAAGTCGGCGGCGTCCATGCGGCCGGGGGGCCGGCCCACGCCGACCCGCACCCGGAGGTAGTCCTTGGTGCCGAGGGCCTTGGAGATGTCCCGCAGGCCGTTGTGGCCGCCCTCGCCGCCGCCGAGCTTGAGCCGGACGGTGTTGAACGGGATGTCCAGCTCGTCGTGCACGGCGACGACGTGGCTGGGATCGATGCCGTAGTACTTGGCGAGGGAGGAGGTCGGGCCGCCGGAGACGTTCATGTAGGTCAGCGGCTTGGCGAGGACGGCGCGGGGGCCGCCCACCCACAGCCTCCCCTCGAGCACCGCGGCGCGCGCGCCCTTGTGGGCGGCGAACTTCCCGCCCATGCGGGAAGCCAGGGCGTCGAGGACCATCTGCCCCACGTTGTGCCGGTTCCCGCTGTACTCGGGTCCGGGGTTGCCGAGGCCTACGACGAGCCAGGTGTCGGTCATGGATGCGCTCCTTGGGCTGGGCGGGCGATCGGCGGGCGGGGGCGGCCGGGGGGCCGCCACGTCGAAGCGGCCCGCCCCGGGTGGGACGGGCCGCCTGACGCAGTACAGCAGTCGGAAGACTACTCGGCGGGGGCCTCCTCGGCCTCCGGAGCCTCCGGCGCCTCGGCAGCCTCGGCCTCGCCGGCCTCCTCCTCCGGGGCCACCTCGACGGCCTCGGAGACGTTGACCACGAGGGTCTCGCCGTCGGTCAGGAGGGACACGCCGCTAGGCAGGGTGATGTCGGCGGCGTGGACGTGCTGGCCGGCCTCGCGGCCCTCGACGCTGACCTCGAGCGCGGTCGGCAGGTGGGTGGCCTCGGCCTCGACCGAGACGGTCACGGCCTCCTGGTTGGCGACGAACCCGGCGGCGACCTCACCGGTGACGTGCACGGGGACGTCGACGGCGACCTTCTCGCCGCGGCGGACGGTGAGGAGGTCGATGTGCTCGATCGTCTGGCGGACGGCGTTGCGCTGGATGTCCTTGACGATCGCGAGGTGCTCCTCGCCGGCGATGTCGAGGGTGAGGAGGGCGTTCGGGACGCGGACGGCGATCATGGTCTCGTGGCCCGGGAGGGTGACGTGGATCGGCTCGGCGCCGTGGCCGTAGATGACGGCGGGGATCTTGTGGGCGGCGCGGGCGCGGCGGGCGTAGCCCTTGCCGAACTCGGTGCGCTTCTCGGCTGCGAGCTTCTCGCTCATGGGGTCTCCTTCGATGGTTCGTTGGCGCGAGGTCTGCCGACCCCGCCCGGCCCCGTGGGGCACTGCGAAGGAGCTGCCAGACCCAGTCGATCACGGAGCGGGCGCTCCCTCGCCAAGGTTCGCCAGCCATCCTACCGGGGCGCCGGGGCGTCCGCCAAAACGACGCACGACGGCGCCGTCCCCGCCTCAGGTGGGGACGCCGCCGTCGTGCGCGGGTGCTGCAGCTAGCTGCGGCCGTCGAAGAGGGACGTGACCGAGCCGTCGTCGAAGACCTCGTGGATCGCGCGGGCGATGAGCGGGGCGATCGAGAGGACCGTGAGCTGCTCGAAGCGCTTCTCGGCCGGGATCGGCAGGGTGTTGGTCACGACGACCTCGCGGGCGCCGGACTCGGCGAGGCGCTGCGCGGCCGGGTCGGAGAAGACGGCGTGGGTCGCGGCGATGATGACGGAGCGGGCGCCGGCGTTCTTCAGGACCGTGACGGCGCCGGAGATCGTGCCGCCGGTGTCGATCATGTCGTCGATGAGCACGCAGTCGCGGCCCTCGATCTGGCCGACCACGGTCTTGGAGACAGCGGAGTTGGGCACGTTGACGTCGCGGGACTTGTGCACGAACGCGAGCGGGGCGCCGCCGAGGCGCTCGGCCCACTGCTCGGCCACGCGCACGCGGCCGGTGTCCGGCGAGACGACCGTGACCTTGTTCAGGTCCACGCGCGTGCGGACGTAGTCGGCCAGGAGCGGGATGGCCATGAGGTGGTCCACGGGGCCGTCGAAGAAGCCCTGGATCTGCGCGGTGTGCAGGTCCACGCTCATGAGGCGGTCCGCGCCGGCGGTCTTGTAGAGGTCCGCCATGAGGCGCGCCGAGATGGGCTCGCGGCCGCGGTGCTTCTTGTCCTGCCGCGCGTAGGGGTAGAACGGCGAGACCACGGTGATCCGCTTGGCGCTCGCGCGCTTGAGCGAATCGATCATGATCAGCTGCTCCATGATCCAGTTGTTGATCGGCGCCGGGTGGGCCTGGATCACGAACGCGTCCGCGCCGCGGACGCTCTCCTCGAAGCGGACGTAGGTCTCCCCGTTCGCGAAGTCGTACGCCGAGGTCGGCAGCAGCTCGGTGCCGAGCTCCTTGGCGATCTCCTGCGCGAGCTCCGGGTGGGCGCGCCCGGAGGCGAGCACCAGGCGCTTCTCGCCATTGGCCGTGATCTCGGTCATCTACTTGCCTTCTACTTTCTTCGAGGGGGATGCGGCGGAGGAAGGTGGTTCGGGGGCACCGTCGGCGGCACCTGCCGCCGAGGTCCTGGCTCCGGCGGCCGCGGCCGCCGACGGCGAGCCGGGGCGGTGGGCCTCGGTCCACCCTTCGGCGTTGCGCTGCGGGGCGACGGAGAGGGCCAGGGCGCCGGCGGGCACGTCCTTGCGGACGATCGCCCCGGCGGCCGTGTAGGCGCCGTCGCCGACCGTGACGGGCGCCACGAAGACGGTGTTCGACCCGGTGCGCACCTGGGCGCCGATCACGGTGCGGTGCTTGTGGACGCCGTCGTAGTTGGCGGTGATGTTGCCGCAGCCGATGTTCGCGCCCTCGCCGACCTCGGCGTCCCCCACGTAGCCGAGGTGGGAGAGCTTGGCGCCGCGGCCGATCTGGGCGTTCTTCGTCTCGTAGAACGCGCCGATCTTGCCCTCGGGCCCCAGCCGCGTGCCGGCGCGCAGGTAGGTGAACGGTCCCACGGTGGCCCCGGCGCCGATCTCGGATCCGGTCCCGTCGGTCCGCTTCACGGTGGCGCCCTCGCGGACCACGCAGTCGGTGAGGGTCGTGTCGGGGCCGATCACGGCGTCCCGCTCCACGACCGTGGCGCCGTGCAGCTGGGTGTTGGGCTTGAGGGTGACGTCCTCGGCGAGCTGCACGGTGGCGTCGACCCACGTGGTGGCGGGGTCGACCACCGTCACGCCCGCGCGCATCCAGGCGTCGAGGATGCGGCGGTTGTGCTCGGCGGCGAGGGCCTGCAGCTGGACGCGGTCGTTGGCGCCCTCCACCTGCCAGCGGTCCGTGGTGGCGAGCGCGGACACGCGGCCGCCGGCCGCGCGGGCGAGCGCGAGGACGTCCGTGAGGTACTTCTCGCCCTGCGCGTTCTCGGTGGTGACCTGCCGGAGCGCCTCGCGCAGCACGGCGGCCTCGAACGCGTAGATGCCCGAGTTGACCTCGCGGATGGCGCGCTCGGCGGCGGTCGCGTCCTTGTGCTCGCGGATCCCCGCGACCGTGCCGTCGTCCTCGCGCAGGATCCGGCCGTAGCCGGTCGCGTCCTCGAGCACGGCGGTGAGGACGGTGACCGCGTTGCCCGCGGCCTCGTGCTCGGCGACGAGCTCGGCGAGCAGGGCGGTGGTCAGCAGGGGCACGTCGCCGTAGGTCACCACGACGGTGCCCGAGAGCTGTCCGCCCTCGGCCTCGGCGTCGAGCGCCTCGAGGGCCACCTCGACCGCGCGGCCGGTCCCGGGCACCTCGTCCTGGTCGACGATGACGGCGGCCGGGTCGTGCTCTGCGATGTGCGCGGCCACGAGGTCGCGCTCGTGCCGCACGACGGCGGCGAGCCGGCCGGGCGCGAGGCCGCGGGCGGCGTCGAGCGCGTGGGCGACCATCGAGCGGCCGCCGAGCGGGTGGAGGATCTTCGGGGTGCGCGACTTCATCCGCGTCCCCGCCCCGGCGGCGAGGACGATCACGGCAGCGGGGCCGTGCTGTTCGTGCCCCGCGCGCGGGGCGCCGGCGGGATGCGGCCGCCCCAGGTCCTCTGCTGTTGAGCTCTGTCCGGGGGTCTCCGCATTCACTGTCGCTGGCTCTCCTGGTCGATCGGCTGGCGAGTGGGGCTGTCGGCAATTCTAGCCAGTGCCGTCGGCTGGCCAGTGCGTTCCGCCCCTAGGATTCGAACCTAGACTGCACGGCTCCAAAGGCCGGCGTGCTGCCATTACACCAGGGCGGAGTGCACGCTGCCGCCGGGACGGGCGCGGCACAAAGCTCAATTCTGCCATGGATGGCCGCCCGGGCCGGTCGCGGGACGAGGAACGGGCTCACGAGCCTTCGGAAGGATCCGGGTCCGGTGGGCTCCTGAGCGTCCGCTCCGCGCGTTGCTCGCTGCGGCTCTTGCGGACGCGCCACACGACGAGGGCGATCACTGCGACGACGAGCACGCCGGCGGCGATGTCGCGCCCGGCGGTCTTCGCCACGGCGTCGTACGAGGCACCGGCGAGGTAGCCGAGGACGGCGAACCCGGTGCCCCACACGGCGCCGCCCATCGCATTGAACGCGAGGAACCGGGGGTACGGCATCCGGGACGCCCCGGCGAGGGCGGGCATCATCGCACGGAAGAACGCGACGAACCTGCCGAGGAACACGGCCGACCCGCCGCGGCGGCGCAGGAACTCCTGCGCGTCCTCGAGGCGGCGGCGGTGCCTGTCGAAGACGCGGAATCCGAGCAGCCGCTGGCCCAGGTGCCGCCCTACCTCGTACCCGACCGTGTCCCCGAGGATCGCGGCCGCCACGATCACAGGTGCCATGGTCCAGATGTCTGCCTTGCCCTGGTTGGCGAGCACGCCCCCGAGCACAGCGGCGGTCTCGCCGGGAACCACGAATCCGACGAAGATCGCGTCCTCCGCGAAGACAAGCCCGAACACCACCAGGTACGCCACGAGCGGCGGCATGGCAAGGATCGCATCGACGAGGGAACCCACCCAGCCGATGCTAGGCGGTGAGTCTGGGAGCGGCCAGAGCCTGCCCGCAGCGCACGTCGTGGACGGTCAGCCGGTCAGCCGGCGCGGCGCCGGACGAGGGCGGCATCCGTGCTGTGCACCATGTGGCGGCCCTGTCCGCCGTGCTCGATCACCCACAGGACCGACCCGTCCGGCGACACCGCGTCGACGATGCCCGAGACCGAGAGCCGCCCGGGGTCGACCACCGTGACCGGATCCCCCGGCACCACGAGGGCGAAGTCGTCGCTCCGAGCGCCCATGCGTCTCCCTTCCGCGAGCCGCCGTGGCCTGCTGCGTCCAGCGTAGGGAAGCAGGGTGCCGGCGCGGTGACGGGAAGGTGAACGCTTGGACGCGCCGCGTCAGACGCCCGGGCGCTACTCGAGGACCTCGGAGGCCTCGAGCCACGCGAGCTCGAGCTCGTCCTTCTGGCCCTGCAGGTCCTTCAGCGCGGCGTTGAGGTCCCCGAGCCGGACGAAGTCCTCGGCGGAGGCGGCCATCTGGGCGTGCAGCTTCTCCTCCTGGGCGGCGAGCTTGCCGAGCTGGCGCTCGATGCGCGCGAGCTCCTTGCGGGCCTCGCGCTTCTCGGACTCCGAGCGGCCCGCCGGGGCCGGCTGGGCGTCCTGGGGGGCCTGCCCGGGCAGCGCCTCCGCGGCGGCGAGCGCCTCCTCGCGCAGGGCGAGGTACTGCTCGACGCCGCCGGGCAGGTCGCGCACCTTCCCGTCGCCGAGGAGGGCGAGCTGGTGGTCGGTGACGCGCTCGAGCAGGTAGCGATCGTGGCTGACGACGACGAGGGTGCCGGGCCACCCGTCGAGGACGTCCTCGACGGCGGCGAGGGTGTCGGTGTCGAGGTCGTTCGTGGGCTCGTCGAGCATGAGCACGTTGGGCTCGCCCACGAGGAGGCGCAGGAGCTGGAGCCGGCGCCGCTCGCCACCGGAGAGCTCGGAGACGCGGGTCCACTGCTTCTCGTTGGTGAAGCCCAGCTGCTCGACGAGCTGGCCGGCCGTGAGCTCCTTCGAGCCCACGGTGAACGTCTGCTTCTCGCGCTGGATGACCTCGATGACGCGCAGGTCGGCGACGTCGTCGAGCTCGCGGACGTCCTGGCTGAGCACGGCCGGGACCACGGTCTTGCCGCGCTTGACCCGCCCCGAGGTCGGGGCGATGTCCCCCGAGAGCAGCCGCAGGAGCGTGGACTTCCCGGCGCCGTTGACGCCAACGAGGCCCACCCTCTCGCCCGGTGCCAGGCGCAGCGTGATGTTGTCCAGGAGCGGCTTCGCGTCCGCGCCGCCGCCGTCGTAGGCGAGGGTCACGCCCTCGAGGTCGATCACGTCCTTGCCCAGGCGCGCGGTGGCCATCTTGGACAGGGCCACGGTGTCCCGCGGCTCGGGGACGTCGGAGATGAGCGCATTGGCGGCGTCGATGCGGAACTTGGGCTTCGCCGTGCGGGCGGGCGCGCCGCGGCGCAGCCACGCGAGCTCCTTCTTCACGAGGTTCGCACGCTTGCCCTCGACGACGGCGGCCATCCGGTCCCGCTCGGCCCGGGCCAGCACGTAGGCGGCGTAGCCGCCCTCGAACGGTTCCACGATGCCGTCGTGGACCTCCCAGGTGTCGGTGCAGACCTCGTCGAGGAACCAGCGGTCGTGGGTGACCACGAGGAAGGCGCCCTCCGTGGGCCGCCACCGCGTCTTGAGGTGCCGGGCGAGCCACGCGACCCCCTCGACGTCGAGGTGGTTGGTGGGCTCGTCGAGCATGATGACGTCGTGCGGCTCGATGAGGAGCTTCGCGAGGGCCACGCGGCGCTTCTGGCCGCCCGAGAGGGAGCGCACCTGCGCGTGCCAGTCGACGTCGGCCACGAGGCCGCCCATGATGTCGCGGATCGTGGGGTTGGAGGCCCACTCGTAGTCGGCGCGGTCCCCTACGATCGCGGCGCCCACGGTGAGGTCGCCGTCGAGCACGTCACCCTGGTCGAGGTAGCCGACGTCGACGCCGCGGCGCCAGGTGACGCGGCCGCCGTCGGGCGCCAGCCGCTGGGCGAGGAGGCGCATGAGGGTGGACTTGCCGTCTCCGTTGCGGCCCACGATCCCGATCCGGTCGCCCTCGTTGAGGCCCACCGTGACGCCGTCGAGCACGGTGCGCGTGCCGAAGGAGATGGCCAGGCTCTCGCCGCCGAGGAGGTGTGCCACAGGAATCCTTGCCAGTCGGGTGAAGGGGACTACAGAAGGGTATCGCTGACGATCCGGGCCCCGGGCACGGGCCCGTGGACGGCGAGCGCCTCGATCCCCTGGTGGGCGAGCTCCTCGGCGAGGTCGGCGGCGGCCGCGGCGTCGGCGGCGAGGAGGGCGACGGTGGGCCCGGAGCCCGAGACGATCGAGGCGAGCGCGCCGTGCGAGTCGGCCCACCCGAGCGTGTCGCGCAGCTGGGGGGCGAGGCCCACGGCGGCGCGCTGCAGGTCGTTGACCAGCAGGTGGGAGAGGCCGCCGGCGTCTCCGGCCCGCAGGGCGGCGAGGACAGCGGGCTCGACGTGGGTGGGCTCGGGGACGGTGAGGCCCTCGGCATCGCGGAGGCGGTCCAGCTCGGAGAACACCGCCGGCGTGCTCAGGCCGAACGGGGCCGGGACGAGGACCCAGTCGAACCGCGTGGTGGCGAGCGCCGGGGAGAGCTGGTCCCCCACCCCGAGGCCCACGGCGGCGCCTCCCAGCAGGGCGAAGGGCACGTCCGCGCCGAGCTCGGCGGCGACGTGGGCGAGCTCCTCCTTGGACAGGCCCGAGCCCCAGAGGGCGTCGCACGCGAGGAGGGCCGCGGCGGCGTCGGCCGATCCCCCGCCCATGCCGCCGGCCACGGGCACGCGCTTGGTGATGGTCAGGTGCACGCCGGTGGGGTTCTCGGTCATCTCGGCCATGAGCCGCGCGGCGCGCACGGCGAGGTTGCGCTCGTCGAGGGGGATGTCCAGCTCGTCGAGGTCCAGGGTGCTCTCGGGGCTCAGGCTCACCGTCACCCCGGGCTCGGGCGAGGTCGTGGCGGTGACCTCCTCGAACAGCGAGACGGCGAGGTAGATGCTGGCCACCGAGTGGTAGCCGTCCGGGCGGCGGGGGCCGACCCGCAGGGAGACGTTGACCTTGCCCGGGGCGCGGACCTTCACGGACCTCGGGCGGGGGTCGGGTCCGGAGGGGCTGGTGCGCATGCCCCCACGCTATCGGACGGCGTCGGCCGCGGGCGCACCCGCGTCCGCCGGACGGTGCTGCTCGGCGATGCGGGCGAAGTCGGCGATGCCGAGGACCTCGCCGCGGGCCTGCGGGTCCACGCCCGCCGCCCGCAGTGCCCGCTCCGCCTCGGCACCCGAGCCCGCCCAGCCGGCCAGCGCCGCCCGCAGGGTCTTGCGGCGCTGGGCGAAGGCGGCGTCGATCACGGCGAAGACCTCGCGGCGGCTCGCAGAGGTGACCGGCGGCTGGGTGCGGGTGAAGGCCACGAGGCCGGAGTGGATCTTGGGCGCGGGCCAGAAGACATTCATGCCGATCACACCGGCCTTGCGCATGGTCCCGTACCACGCGGCCTTGACGCTGGGGACGCCGTAGACCTTGGAGCCGGGCTCGGCCGCGAGGCGGTCGGCCACCTCGTCCTGGACCATGACGAGGCCGTGGCGCAGCGACGGGAAGTGCTCCAGGAGGTGCAGGACCACGGGCACGGCGACGTTGTAGGGCAGGTTCGCCACGATCGCGCTGGGCTGGGCGAACGGCCCCGGCGGGAGCTCGGTGGTCTTCAGGGCATCGGAGAGCACGAGCGCGAAGCGCCCGACGGCGTCGGGCCGCCAGCGCTCGACCGTGGCGGGGAGCTTCGCGGCGAGGACGGGGTCGATCTCGACCGCGACGACGTTCGCCGCCGCGTCGAGCAGGCCGAGGGTGAGCGAGCCGAGGCCGGGCCCCACCTCGAGGACCGTCTCGGACGGGTCGAGGCGGGCCGCCGTGACGATGCGGCGGATCGTGTTGCCGTCGATCACGAAGTTCTGGCCGAGCGTCTTGGTGGGCCGGATCCCCAGCTCGGCCGCGAGGGCACGGATGTCGGCGGCGCCGAGGAGCGGGCGGGAGCCGGGGGCGTCAGTCACCCGAGCATCCTACCGGGGGCCGAGGGTGCGCCTCAGCCGCCCGCCGCGCCCGCACAGCCCCACGGGGAGAGGCCGGCCTTGGCGTAATACGTGTTGGCGACGGCGATCTGCTGCTCGCGGGTGGCGAGGGCGGCGTTGGGGGCGTACTGGCCGCCGCCGTTGGCGAGCCAGGAGGAGATGTCGAACTGGAGGCCGCCGTAGTACCCGTTGCCGGTGTTCGCGGCCCAGTTGCCGCTGGACTCGCACTGGGCGATCTTGTCCCACATGGCGGCGTTCATGACGGCGGGCGCGGCGGCGCCGGTGTTCTGGCCGGTGCTGGCCGCCTTGGGCTTCGTGCCCACGAGGATCTTCTCGGTGACCGCGGCCTGGGTCACGTTCTGGGACACGAGCGTGCGCTGGGCCACGCGGCCGTCGACGGTGACGCTGCTGTAGTGCTTCTCGACCGTTCCGTCCACGCCCTGCTGCACGACCTTCGTCTCGCCCTCGCTGAGGTCGGCGCTCTCGGTCTTCTCGGTGCTGTACGGGAGCGTCTCGGTGACCGTGCTCGCGGCGGAGGTGTCGACCCGGGTGACCTTGAGCGCCATGTCCGCCACGATGGGCGCGTTGCGGGGAGCGGAGATGCGGTCGGCCGGCCCGGGGGTGATGCCCAGCTCGGCGAGGAGGTCCGCGACGGTGGCGGCCGTCGTCGTGCGCGTCACGGGGGTGCCGTCGACGATCACGGTGACGTCCTTCGGCGTGCTGATCCGGATCGGGGCCGGCGCCGCCTCGAGGCGGGTGGAGCGGTCGAGCGAGACGAGCGAGGTCGGGGCGATCCCGAGCTGGCTCACGAGCGCGGCGACGTCGGGGGCGGTCGTGTCCACGGTGCGCTGGGCCCCGTCGAGGTCGACCGTGACGCGCTTGGCGCGGCTGACGGTGACCACGGATCCGTCGGTGACCGTCGCGCCGAGGGCGGGCGAGACGCGGTCCGCAGAGCCGAGCTGCACGGACGCGCTGCGGACCACCTCGTCCACCGTGGAGGCGAAGGTCGTGACGGTGCTGGCCTGCCCGTCGACGGACAGGGTCACGGTCTTGCCGTTGACCACGAAGGCCGTGGTCCCGAGCGCGAGCGCGGCCACCACGGCGGCCTGGCCCGCGGCACGGACGGGAGAACGGCGGGGACGGACCGGTCGTGCTGCGCGGCGGCCGTGGTTGCTCACAGGGGTCCAATCGTCGGTCCATCCGGGCACGGCGGCCCCGGGCACGGGGCAGGGAGGACCGGGAGATGGACGACGGCGCGCCCGCGGCACTGCTCCTGCCTCACCCCGAGGGGGCAAGTGCCCGGCGTCTGCGGCGACCCCGGCTGTTGGGGATCACAGTAACCGAAACGTTACAGAGAGGCCAGTCAGATCACGGAATGGCTACGGGCCACCCCGTGGCGCCGCGTGGGGTCAGGCCCAGGAGCCGTAGGCCCGCTCGGTGTTGGCGGAGAGCCGCGAGCAGAGCTCGGCGAGGTCTGCTCCGAGGACCTCGGCCATGGAGCGCACCGTGTACGGGACCATGTAGCTCGCATTGGGCCGGCCGCGGTACGGGTGCGGCGTGAGGTACGGCGAGTCGGTCTCCACGAGGATCCTCTCCGGCTCGGCGATCGCGAGGGCCCGGCGCAGGTTCTCGGCGTTCTTGAAGGTCAGCGTCCCGGCGAAGGACATGAACCAGCCGTGCTCGTTGCAGGTGCGGGCGAGGTCCTCGTCCCCGGAGAAGCAGTGGAACACGACCGTCTCCGGGGCGCCCTCCTCGCCGAGGAGGCGCACCACGTCCTCGTGGGCGTCGCGATCGTGGATCTGCAGGGTCTTGCCGAGGCGCTTGGCGAGGTCGATGTGCCAGCGGAACGACTCGTGCTGGACGGTCAGGGCATCGCCCTTCGAGCGGAAGTAGTCCAGCCCGGTCTCCCCGATGGCCCGCACGCGCGGGTGGGCGGCGAGCTGCTCGATCTCGGCGTAGGCCGCCTCGAGCTCGCCCCGCGCGGCGTAGCGGGGGGCGTCGTTGGGGTGGAGGGCGACGGCGCCGAGCAGCCGGGCGTCGACGTCGAGCGCCTGCACCGTGAAGCGGGAGGAGGGCAGGTCGCAGCCCACCTGGACGGCGCGGTCCACGCCCACGGCGGCCGCGGCGTCGAGGGCGTCCCTGACGTCGACTTCCACGAGGCCGTCCCTGAAGTTCAGGTGGGTGTGGTTGTCCACCACGGGCACCGGCAGGGGCTCGGGCGCCGGCGGGTACTCGAGGCGGCGCGAGCGGCCCGACTCGTCCGCGGCGGCGCGGCGGCCGGCCGGCGAGGTTGCCTCCTCCGCCGTGCCGGCGGTGTCGGTGGGGCGGTAGGCGGCGGGAGGATGGGCTGAGCGCATGGCCTCCACTGTAGTTCGCGGACCGGCTGGGCCCGCCCGCATCGGGGCCCGGCAGGGCTGCTGTGCGGCGGTACCCGGGCCGAGCGCGATGCGGTGGCTGCGGGTAACGTGGAGCTAGGTGTGGCGCACGCCACAGCATCAGGGCCGCACGCAGGCGGCGGCCGGCCGGGAGGGCGCACATGGACGGTCATCAGGGCGGCGTCGATCAGGCAGGGGGCTCCGTGAGCGCCCTGCGTCCGCTCCACCACGCCGAGTCGCCCGAGCCCATGGAGGCGGGGCGCTTCAAGGCCGCGTGCGAGCGGATCCTCGCCTCCATCGGCCAGGTGGTCGACGGCCAGGCGGAGGCCGCACGCCTGGCCCTCACCGTCCTCCTGGCCCAGGGCCACCTGCTCGTCGAGGACGTCCCCGGGGTCGGCAAGACGATGCTGGCCAAGACCCTTGCCCGGTCCATCGACTGCTCGGTCAGCCGCATCCAGTTCACCCCGGACCTCCTCCCGAGCGATGTCACCGGGGTCTCCATCTACAACCAGGCCACCCGGCAGTTCGAGTTCAGGCCGGGCGCCGTGTTCGCGAACATCGTGATCGGCGACGAGATCAACCGGGCCTCGGCGAAGACCCAGTCCGCGCTGCTCGAGTGCATGGAAGAGCATCAGGTGACCGTGGACGGGACCTCCTACGTCCTCAGTGAGCCGTTCATGGTCGTCGCGACCCAGAACCCGATCGAGATGGAGGGCACCTATCCCCTCCCCGAGGCGCAGCGGGACCGCTTCATGGCGCGCATCTCGATGGGCTACCCGGACGCCGCCGCCGAGGCGGAGATGCTCGAGAGCCACCAGTCGGAGTCCCCCCTGCTGCGGGTCGAGCCCGTGGTGGACGCGGCCGAGATCCGAGCCATGATCGCCACCGTCAAGGACGTCTTCGTCTCCGCGCCCGTGCGCGACTACACCGTGGAGCTGGGGCGGGCGACGCGCGCGAGCGAGCGGATCCGCCTCGGCGCGAGCCCGCGGGCCGTCCTGCAGCTCCTCCGCGCGGCGAAGGCCCGCGCCGCCCTCGCCGGGCGCGACTTCGTGCTGCCCGACGACGTCGCCGCGATGGCGCCGGAGGTCCTCACCCATCGCCTCGTCCTCGACCGCCGGGCCTCGGGCAGCGGGCTCACGGCGGCCGCCGTCCTCCGGGCCGTGGTGGACTCGGTGCCCATCCCCATCACCGGGCAGTCCGGCGCCCGGCGCCACGGATAGGCGGTCCGGCATGGAGCGGCTGCCCCGGACGGACTGGCGGGGCGCCCTCACGCCGCGGGGCTGGGGCTTCGTGGCCGCCGCCGCGGTGGCGCTCATGGCCGCCCAGGTCATGGGGCGGCGGGACCTCCTGCACCTTGCCGTGTTCCTCGCGCTCGTCCCCGCAGGAGCCCTCGTGGCCAGCCTTCTGGTCCGGCCGTCGGTGACGGTCCTGCGCCGGCCGCGCCCGGAGGTCGTCGAGGCCGGGCAGAGCACGGAGGTCGCGCTGAGCCTGCGCCACAGCGGCCTGCTCTCGGGGCGCATGGCCATGACCGAGCAGCTGCCCGCCTCGCTCGGCACGGGTCCCACCTTCGTCTACCCCGGCGCATCGATCGGACGGGACGGGGCGAGCAACTACCGGTACGAGCTCGGCTGCCCCCGCCGCGGCCTCTACTGGATCGGCCCCGTCGAGGCCCGGCACTCGGACCCGTTCGGCCTGGCCGAGCGGCGCAGCCGGATCGGCGCCAGCACGAGGCTCACCGTGACCCCCGCGCCGGTCGCGCTTCCGGCCGCCGCGCTGGCCGGGCTGCGGGGGGCAGAGGGCATCATCGCGGCCAGGATCCAGTCGGTGCCGAGCGAGGACGACGTCATGACGCGCGAGTACCGCCACGGCGACCCCATGCGCCGCGTCCACTGGGCGGCCACCGCCCGGCACGGCGAGCTCATGGTGCGCCAGGAGGAGTCGGCTGTCTCGCCCGAGGCCACGATCGTGATGGACCTGCGGGGCTCCGCCTTCCCCGACGCGGGCCAGGAGGACTCCGAGGACCGCGAGTCGCCGGCGTTCGAATGGGCGGTCACCGCCGTCGTCTCCGTCGCAGCCCACCTGAGCGAGCTCGGCTACTCACTGCGGCTGCTCGAGCCCGGCGGGGGCCTCGCCCTCGCCCGCTCCTCCTCCGCGCCGGAACCGGACACCGCCGAGTACACAGGCCGCGACGGCCTCGCCCTCATCGCCGAGGGCCTGGCCGCCATCGGCCCGGCGGAGCAGGCCGCCGGGCCCGCCGGCTTCAGCGACCGGCTCCTCGACAGGCTCGAGGGCCACCGCCACCGCGGGCCGATTGTCGCCGTCCTCGGCCGGACCACGACGGAGCAGGCGCGCGAGCTGGCCTCGGCATCCGGGTTCGCCGAACGCGCGCTCGCCGTGGTCGTGGTCCCCAGGGCCGGCTCATCGCGCGGCGCGGTGGACGCCCTGCGGGACGCCGGCTGGAGGGCCGCGGAGGCCACGCCCCGCGCCTCGCTGCCGCGGGTGTGGGCCGCGCTGACCGCCGAGGATGCGCCCCTGGACCGCGGGGAGCGCCGCCCGGGCACGGCCGGCGGGGAGAGGAGCTCCGCGTGAAGATTCCCTCGCTCCGGCGCCCGCAGTGGCGCCACGTCGCCGCCGAGCTCTTCCTGGTCCTCGCCGTCGGCGGGGGGTCCCTCGCCTACGGCGGGGTACTGCGCGGGTGGTCCTGGCTGTACCCGGTCCTCGTGGTGCTCATCGCCACGGTGGCCGGCACCCTGCTTGCCCGGGCGTTCCGCTGGCACCCCGTCGCGGTAGGCCTCGCCGGGATGGCCGCGTGGACGGCCGGGATGGACTCGATGTTCTTCCGGAGCTCGAGCCTGCTCGGCCTGATCCCGACGGCCGGTACCCTCGGCGCCGCGCGGGAAGCGCTGGACCAGGCCTGGCACACGGTGGCCTACGACGCGGTCCCGGCTGCACCGAACGTCGGCATCGTGGCCCTGACGGCCGGGGCGATCGGCCTCATCGCGCTCGTCACCGAGACCATCGCCCTCTCGTGCCGCATGCCGGCGGTCTCGGGCGTCGCCGTCCTCGCGGTCCTCGTCGTCCCCGCCGTGCTCAAGCCCGAGAGCGTGGGCGCGACCGGCTTCGCCGCGGCCGCTGCCGGCTACCTCGGGCTCCTCGCCACGGCAGGCTCCGCCTACGCCTCGGGGAGCGCCGCCGAGCGCCTCGCCGCCGCGCTCTCGCCCGGGCGCTTCGCCGTGCTCGTGGCGACCGTGGTCGCCGGCGCCCTCGTCCTCCCCCAGGTCATCCCCGGGTTCGACGCCGGCACCTTCCCGGAGGGCTCACGGCTGCAGAGCCTGGGCCAGAACGTGGGCCTCAACCCGCTCATCAGCCTCGGCAACGACCTGAGGAGCTCGAACGCCGTCGGCGTCCTCACCTACGCCACCGACTCGACGGCCCCCGTCTACCTGCGCACCGTCACGGTCGAGGACTTCAACGGGGCTGCGTGGGGCCCCGAGAACCATGACGACCAGCTCCAGCGGCCCATCACGCAGATCGTGAACTCCGCGGCAGGCACCGGCCCGACCACGGCGACGACCACCGTGGTGACCACGGGCGGCTTCACGAGCCCGTACCTGCCGGCCCCCTACGCGCCCCAGTCGCTCGACGGGGTGCGGGGCGACTTCGGCTGGGATCCGGCCGACCTGAGCGTCAAGGGAGCCCCCGCCTCCAGTCAGAACCAGCTCTACGTGGTGCACTCCACGATGCCGCAGCTCACGCCCCAGGCGCTCTCCGCCGCGGTCACGGCCCCCCGCGGCATCGATCTCGTCGCCGCCCAGGTCCCCAAGGGCGTCCCGGCGAACGTCCGCACCGCGGCCGAACAGGTCACCCAGGGCGCCGCCACCCCCTACGCCCGCGCCCTGAAGATCCAGGCGTGGCTGCGCACGTTCCAGTACTCGGAGAAGACTCCGGTCGAGGACGGCTACGACGGCACCGGCATGGACGTCCTGAGCACCTTCCTGACGAAGAAGTCCGGCTACTGCATCCACTTCGCCGCGGCGATGGCCGTCATGGCGAGGGTGGTCGGCATCCCCAGCCGGATCGCGGTGGGCTTCGCACCGGGGCACCCCACCGGCCAGACCGTCGCGGTCCCGGCCTCGAAGTCCCTGCCCGAGTTCCAGGTCGACGGGAAGGATGCCCACGCCTGGCCCGAGCTGTACTTCCAGGGGCTCGGCTGGGTGCCGTTCGAGCCGACGCCCACGCGCGGGGTGCTGCCCACCTACGCCTTCACCGACACCGCGGGCCCTGGCGGCAGCAGCAACCTGGACAACCTCAACGACGGCCTGCGGGCGGCCCCGAACAAGGGGGGCGCGACCCCCGCACCCAGCGCCCCTGCTCCGGCCCCGTCCGGCGCGCGGGAGGCCGCCCCGTGGATTCCCGCCGTCCTCGTGGCGCTCGGGCTCCTCGCCCTCGCCGTCGTCGTCGCCCTTCCCGCCGCCCTCCGCGCCGCCCAGCGGCGACGGCGGCTCCGGCGCGGGCTCCGGGGGATCTGGGAGGAGCTCGAGGCCGTCGGGGTCGACCACGGGCTGCCCCCCGGCCCCGCCGACACGCCGCGCTCGTACGCGCGGCGGCTCAGCGCGTGGGACGCGGACGGCGGCGGCCTGCACCGCGCGCTCGACACCCTCACCACCGCGTACGAGCGGCACGAATTCGGGCGCCCCGGGTACGAGGCCGACGAGGAGGCCGCGCGGCATGCCGTAGCGGTGGTGCACGAGGCCGGGCGCCGCACGCAGCACCCGGTCCGGCGGGCGCGGATCGCCGCGCTCCCGCCCTCGTCCTTCGCGTGGCTCACGCGCGCCCGGACGCGGATGGCCCCCGCAGCCGAGGCTGCGGGGGCCAGGATGCGCGCCGCCCTGAGGCGGGTGCTGCACCGCCTGCGGCGGCCGAAGGACTGACTCCCCCGCCCCACCACAGGCGCGGGGACTGTCAGCCCGCGTAGGGATCCGCGATGCGGTGCTCGTTTCTCCGTCCGCTGTCGTCGCCTGCGGGCTTGTCAGCCCGCGTAGGGATCGGCGATGCCGATGTACTGCGTCGTCGTGTACTCCGCGATGCCCTCCGCGCCGCCCTCGCGGCCCAGGCCGGACTGCTTCACGCCGCCGAAGGGCGCGGCCGCGTTGGAGATGACGCCGGCGTTGAAGCCGACCATGCCGTACTCGATCTGCTCGGCCACCCGGAACATGCGCGCGTAGTCCTGGGTGAACAGGTAGGAGGCCAGGCCGTACTCGGTCGCGTTGGCGAGGCGGATCGCGTCCTCCTCGGTCTTGAACGTCGTGACCGGGGCAACCGGGCCGAAGATCTCGTTGCGGAGGATCTCGGCGTCGTTCGGGACGTCGGCGAGGACGGTCGGGGCGTAGAAGTAGCCGTCGCCCTCGAGCGGTGCACCGCCGGTGGCGACCCGCGCGCCAGACTCGACCGCCTCGGTCACGAGGGCGTGGACGTCCTTGCGGGCACCGCCGTCGATGAGGGGGCCCACGGTCGTGGACGGCTCGGTCCCGCGGCCCGGGGTGAGCTCGGCCATCGCCGCGGCGAACTTGGCCGTGAACTCCTCGGCCACGGACTCCTGCACCAGGAAGCGGTTCGCGGCCGTGCAGGCCTCGCCCATGTTCCGCATCTTGGCGGCCATGGCACCCGCCACGGCCTTGTCCAGGTCGGCGTCCTCGAAGACGATGAACGGCGCGTTGCCGCCGAGCTCCATGGAGGTGCGCAGCACGTTCTCGGAGGCATCCGCGAGCAGGCGGCGGCCCACCGGCGTCGAGCCCGTGAAGGAGACCTTCCGCAGGCGCGAGTCCTTCATGAGCGGGCCGGAGATGCTCGAGGCGGAGGAGGATGAGACGACGTTGAGCACGCCGGCCGGCAGGCCGGCCTCCTGCATGACCGCGGCGAACAGCTGCGTGGTGAGCGGGGTGAACTTCGCCGGCTTGACCACCATCGTGCAGCCCGCGGCGACCGCGGGGGCGATCTTGCGGGTCGCCATCGCCAGCGGGAAGTTCCACGGGGTGATGAGCAGGCACGGGCCCACCGGCTTGCGCTGGACCAGGATCTTGTTCTTGCCCTCGGGGCTGGTGAGGTAGCGGCCGTAGTCGCGCACGGCCTCCTCGGAGAACCAGCGCAGGAACTCGGCGCCGTAGGTGACCTCGCCGCGGGACTCCGCGAGCGGCTTGCCCATCTCGAGGGTCATGAGGAGGGCGAAGTCCTCGGCGCGCTCGGTCACGAGCTCGAACGCGCGGCGCAGGATCTCGGCGCGCTCCCGCGGCGCCGTGCGGGCCCAGGACGCCTGGACGGCGTCAGCGGCGTCGAGGGCCGCGACCGCGTCCTCGCTCGTGCCGTCCGCGATCTCCAGCAGGGTCCTGCCCGTCGCAGGATCCTCGACCGCGAACTTCTTCCCGCCGGCGGCGTCGCGCCACTCGCCGTTGACCAGCAGGCCGGTGGGGACTTTCGCGAGCAGTTCCTGCTCGCGCTCGGGGGTGACAGCGGTGTTCTCGGGCACGTCGACTCCTTCGTGGGCACGCTCGACATCGGGCGTGGGTGGACTCCTTCCACGCTAGGCCTCCGTGCCCGCAGGTGTCCATGCATCCGAGGACGATGGTGACGGACTTCACCTGTGCAGATGCACAATCGACTTCCGCGGAATTCCGCGGTTTTTGGTGTGGCTCCTACTTGGCGGCCACGACGGCGGCGTAGAGCTCCCGCTTGCTCGCCCCTGCTTCCCCCGCGACGACCGCGACGGCGTCCTTGAGCCGTGCCCCGCTGGCCACGAGCGCCTGCACGGCGCCCACGAGGTCCTCGGGGCGGGCGGGGGCGGCGGGCGGCGCGCCCTCGGCCACCACCGCGATCTCCCCGCGGACCTCGCCCTCCTCCGCCCAGGCGGAGAGCTCGCCCGCGGTGCCCCGCAGGACCTCCTCGTAGGTCTTGGTGAGCTCGCGGCAGACCGCGATGCGGCGCTCGGCGCCGAACGCCTCGGCGAGCGCACGCAGCATCGGGGCGAGCCGGTGGGGCGCCTCGAAGAAGACCATGGTGCGGGCCTCGGCGCGCAGCTCGGCGAGCCGGGACGCCCGCTCGCCGGCCTTGCGCGGCAGGAAGCCCTCGAAGCAGAAGCGGTCCGTGGGCAGCCCGGACAGGGCCAGTGCCGTGAGCACCGCCGAAGGACCGGGGACTGCAGTGACGGTGAGGCCCTGGGCAACGGCGGCCTCGACGAGCCGGTAGCCGGGATCGGACACGGCGGGCATGCCGGCATCGGTGACCAGGAGCACCGTGCCGCCGGCTGCCACGGCGTCGAGCAGCTCGGGCGTCTTGGCGGCCTCGTTGTGCTCGTGGTAGCTCACCACGCGGCCCCTCGGGTGCACGCCGAGCCCGCGCACGAGCCGCTGGAGGCGCCGCGTGTCCTCGGCGGCGATGACGTCGGCCTCGCCGAGCAGCTCCACGAGCCGCCGGCTCGCGTCGCCCAGATTGCCGATCGGCGTGGCGGCGAGCACCACGGCCCCGCCGGCCGGCCGCACGGGGTGGCCGCCGCCGTCGTCCGCCAGCTCCTCCCCTGGTTCCGCGTCCGGGAGGCTGCTGGATTCCTGGGGGGTCTCGCGAGGCTGCACGCGCCCAGCCTACGCCAGCGAAGCGAGCCCGCCCCGGGCCCCTCCGCCCCGGTAGCATGGGCCGGGATGGCCACCCAGACCCCCACCCGCCCGCCCGTGCGCAGCTGGAACTCCCCGCGCCCCCGGACTGTCGATCCCGCGCAGGACGCCTCGCGCGGTCCGGCCGCGGCCCTGCGGGAGCGCCTCGTGGGCTCCTGGACCGCGGCCGGGGTGTGGGACCGTCGGCTCGCCTGGCTCGTGCCCGTGGCCGTGGGCCTGGTCGCCGGGCTCCTGCGCTTCTGGCAGCTCGACCGGCCGCACTCCCTGATCTTCGACGAGACCTACTACGTCAAGGACGCGTACTCGTACCTCGTCGCGGGCGTGGAGCGGAGCTGGACCCAGAACGCCAACGACCTCTTCGTCAACGGGGACATGTCCGGACTGCTCTCCTCCCCCGAGTACGTGGTGCACCCGCCCGTGGGCAAGTGGATGATCGCGGCCGGGATGGCGCTCTTCGGCCCGGGCAGCTCCTTCGGCTGGCGCTTCTCCGCGGCGCTCGTGGGGACGCTGTCCGTGATGATGACGGCGTGGGCGGCCCGCCGGCTGTTCCGCTCGCACACGCTCGCCGCGGCCGCGGGCCTGCTCCTCGCGATCGACGGCCACCATCTGGTCCTCTCCCGCACCGGGATCCTGGACATCTTCCTCTCCTTCTGGCTCCTCGCCGCGTTCTGCGCCCTCCTCCTCGACCGGGACGACGGCAGGCGCCGCCTCGCCGCGCGCCTCGGTGCCCTCGCCGGGCCGGACGGGCGGATACGGCCGACGGCGCTCGTGACGGGCCCGTGGCTCGGCGTACGGTGGTGGCGGATCGCCGCAGGGGTCTGCCTCGGCCTCGCCGTGGGCGTGAAGTGGTCCGGCCTCGCGTTCATCGCGGTCTTCGGCATCATGACCGTCCTGTGGGACGCGTCCGCGCGCCGCGAGGCCGGCATCAGAGCCTGGCTGCCCGGCGCCGCCCTGCGCGACGCCCCGCTCGCGGCGGCGAGCATCCTCGTCACCGCTGCGGGCGTCTACCTCGCCTCGTGGACGGGCTGGTTCCTCTCGGACAACGGCTTCTACCGGCACTGGGCCGAGGCGAACCCGGACCCGGCATGGGGGTGGGTGCCGGCCCCGCTGCGCTCGCTGTGGCACTACCACCAGGAGGCGTACGCCTTCCACACAGGCCTGTCCACGCCGCACCCGTACGCATCGAGCCCGTGGAGCTGGCTCCTGCAGGGCCGGCCGGTGTCCTTCTACTACACGGAGCCTGCGGGCACGTGCGGGGCCAGCCACTGCTCCTCGGCCGTGCTGTCCGTGGGCAACCCGCTGATCTGGTGGGGCGGGACGGTGGCGCTCGGCGTCCTCGTGCTGCTCTGGGCGGGCCGGCGCGACTGGCGCGCCGGCGCGATCCTCGCCGGCGTCGCCGCCGGGTACCTGCCGTGGTTCATGTACCCGGACCGGACCATGTTCGCCTTCTACGCGGTCTCGTTCGAGCCGTTCCTCGTCCTGGCCCTGGCCATGGCCCTCGGGCTCGTGCTCGGCCGTCCCACGGACCCCCCCGCGCGGCGGCAGGCCGGGTTCCTCGCGGTCGGCGTGTTCGTCCTCGCCGCCCTCGCCGTGTCGGCCTACCTGATGCCCCTCTGGACGGCCGAGCCCATCCCCTACATCGAGTGGCGGCTGCGGCTGTGGATGCCGAGCTGGACGTAGCGGCGCGGCCCGCGTCGCCCCGGCCTGGAGCCGCCCCGGGATGGCAGGATGGGCGTAGGCATTGAGCGCGGCACGGGGGGCACCAGGAGACGAGCGCGAGCGCGGAGAGGACGGGCACGTGGCAGGCGGAGCGGAAGCCGGAGCAGGAGCGCACGAGGCGCGGGCGGAGGCGTCGACGCCGCTGCTGGCGAGCCTGCCGCCCGAGGCGAACGTCACCTCGCTCCTCGAGGACCGGGTGGCGGCCACCCCGGGCGCCGAGCTGTTCTCGCGGCGCACCGAGGCCGGCTGGGAGCCGGTCAGCGCCGCGGAGTTCCATGCGGACGTGGTCGCCCTCGCCCGGGGCCTGATCGCCAGTGGGCTGGACGTCGGGGACCGCGTGGCCATCGTCTCGGCGTCGAGCTACGGCTGGGCGCTCGTCGACTTCGCCATCTGGTACGCCGGCGGCGTGCCCGTGCCGGTCTACGAGACGTCTTCGCCCTCGCAGATCGCCTACATCCTCGCCGACTCGGGCGTACGCCGCGTGTTCGTCGAGAACAGCCACCTCGCCCTGGCAGTCCAGGAGGCCATCAGCTCCTCCCCCGAGCTCGGCAACGCGTGGCTGCCCATCACGCTCATGACCGAGGACGGCGGCGGCGGCTCGAACCTCACGAGCCTGGCCGGCCCGGGGCTGGGTGTCCCGGCTCAGGAGCTCGAGCGCCACCGCACCGCCGCGGACCTCGACTCGCTCGCGACCCTCGTGTACACGTCCGGCACGACGGGGCGCCCGAAGGGCTGCGAGATCACCCACCGCAACCTCGCCCTGCTCGCGGTCAACCTCCAGGCCCACCTGCCCGAGGTCGTCGGCCCGGGGGCGCGGACGCTCATGTTCCTGCCGCTGGCCCATGTCCTGGCCCGCGCCGTCCAGATCACCTGCGTGGCGGCCGGCGTCGTGGTGGGGCACTCGCGCCAGTCGACCCTGCTCGACGACCTCGCGACGTTCCGGCCCACGTTCCTCCTCGCCGTGCCGCGCGTGTTCGAGAAGGTCTATGCCGCCGCCGAGGAACGCGCCGAGGGAGTACGGGGCTCCGTGTTCGAGCGCGCCGCGGCGACGGCGCGCGAGTTCTCCCGCGCGCTCGACGAGGAGGCCGCCGGGCGCCGCGAGGGCCCCGGGCGGCGCCTGCGGCTGCGGCACGCCGTGTTCGACCGGCTCGTCTACGGCCGGCTCCGAGCCGCCTTCGGGGGGAGGGTCTCCACGATCGTCTCCGGCGGGAGCGCCCTGAGCCCGGCCCTCGCGCACTTCTTCCGCGGCGCGGGCCTGACGGTCCTCGAGGGCTACGGCCTCACCGAGACGACCGCGCCCTGCACCGTGAACACGCCGCAGGCGACGCGGATCGGCACCGTGGGGCGCCCCGTCCCCGGCACCACCGTGCGCATCGACCCCACCGGCGAGGTGCTCGTGAAGGGCATCGGCGTCATCCGCGGCTACCGCGGGGGCGGTGCCGCTGCCCCCGGCGGCGAGGGCCCGGCGTCGGCCTTCCGGGAGGACGGGTTCTTCGCCACCGGCGACCTCGGCTCCCTCGATGCCGAGGGCTTCCTCACCATCACCGGACGGCTCAAGGACGTGCTCGTGACGGCCGGCGGGAAGAACGTGGCCCCCGGCCCGCTCGAGGAGGCGCTGCGCGAGTCCGAGCTCGTCGCCCACGCGGTCGTGGTGGGCGAAGGCCGCCCCTTCGTGGCCGCCCTCCTGGCGCTCGACGGCGACCAGCTGGGTTCCTGGGCACGCCGCCGGGGGCGCACGCTGAGCATCGCCGAAGCGGCGGGCGATCCGGAGGTCCTGGCGGAGCTCCAGCAGGCGGTCGACGCGGCGAACGCGGCCGTGTCCCGCGCGGAGTCGATCCGCCGCTTCGTGGTCCTGCCGAGGGAGCTCACGCTCGAGGACGGAGACCTGACCCCGTCCCTCAAGCTCCGGCGGCAGCGCCTCGTCGAGTCGTTCCCGCAGGAGCTCGAGGACCTCTACTCCGCCTGAACCTCGGCGTCCGCGTCGGTGTGGGTGTCGGTGTGGACGCGGGAGGCCTGCCCGGCCTCCGGCTCCCCCACCGTACCGCGGGCCGCCCGCCGCTTGGGCGTCGGCCAGCAGAAGATCAGCAGCAGGCTCGCCGCGAGCAGCACCAGGACGCCGACGACGAGCGCAGAGTCCACCCAGAACTGGCCGGGGAAGAGCCGGATGAGCGAGTCCTCGAGCCTGAAGGTCCAGGTGCCGTTGGCGAAGAAGATCCGGTGGAAGTCGGTGAAGAACGTCTCCCACCCGAGCGCCGCGAGCACGGCGAGGGCGATGATGATCGCCATGGTCACGAACGAGCCCGCGAAGAGTCCGCGCCCGAACGCGCCCTTCGTCTTCCGGAGCCCGATGGCCGCGAAGACGAAGAACAGCAGCAGCACGATCCCGGCGCCGTAGGCGGAGAGGACCACGGTCTTGACGTCCGCCATATGGCTCACCTCACCGGCGGTGAAGAGGTGGTCGCCCGAGGGCAGCACGAGGTCGCCAAGGTACCGGGGGCCCGCGAGGTTCGCGAGGTAGTCGACCGCGTAGGAGCCGTAGGTGAGCCGGTCATCCGTCGTGAAGCCGTAGCCGTCACCTGGGAACCCGGGACGGTAGTACTCGATCCACAGGAACAGGGGCGTGGCCACGACGCGCACCGCTGCGATGAGCAGCAGGAAGGGGAGGAAGATCGCCATGAGCACCTGCACGATGCGCCGGCCGACGGGCCTGGACCGCGCGGCCGCATCCCGCTCGTTCCGCCGCCGCTGGACCTCGTCCTCGGGTGGGCGCACGTTGATCGCGCTCGTCGGGGACGGCTCGCGGTGCACGGAGGCCCCGCGCGCGCCGGTGCCCTCGCCGCTGGCCCCGCGGTCGCGGGAGGGCGCGTCACGGGAGGCCTCGTCGCCGGAGGCCCGCTCGCGGGACCGCTTCGCTTCTGCGCGGCTCTGCGCGGGGACCGCGACGGTGTCCGCCTGGGTCGCTCCGGACGCAGCAGGGGCAGCCTCTGGTCCCGCCGCCGCAGCGGCCTGGGGCTCGCTGGCGGCGGGGCTGGCCTCCGGTGCGGCAGCGTGCTGCCCGGTGGCTGGCTCTGATGTGCGGCGCCCCGCGCCGGCGGGCCTCATCCAGCCGAAGGCCGGCTCGTCGCTGTCGCCGGACTCGTCGAAGTCGGCCCCCGGCTCGGATCCGGAACTCTTGTCGGTCAACACTGTCACCGTCCAGTAGAGGCCCGCGGGCCTGGAGTCTGCATGGTTCTCACTCCACCGTACCGGTGTGTGCGGCCGCTCCCCCGTAGCGGCACCCACGTGTGGCCGAAGCGTTATCGCCGCGGGGCGTCTCAGCTGTTCGCGTACTGGGCCCAGGGGATGTTCCAGTCCCCGAAGCCGTCGTCGAAGTTCGCGTAGTCGCCCTGGGTGTTGATGATCTGCACGACATCACCCGTGGTCATGTTGTTGAAGACCCAGGAGGCGCCGTCGGGGCCCAGGCCGATGCACCCGTGCGAGACGTTGATCTGGCCGAGGTACGGCAGGGCGGTGTCGGTCGCCTGGTGGATGAACTCACCGCTCGGGGTCAGCCGCGTCGCGTACTCGACATCGAGCTCGCCGTAGTTGGCCGGGTCGCCGGGCTTGAGCCCGATCGAGGCGGCAACGAAGTGCGCCTTGCGCTGCTTCTCCATGAGCACGAGGTAGCCGCGGGCGGACGGGAAGCGGGTGTCGCCGAGCGTGGCCGGCCACGTGTGCACGGGCTTGTCGTTGATGTAGGCCGTGAACGTGTGGGCCGTCGCATCGGCGACGGCCGTGCGCTTGTCGCCGATGTGGACCGTGTTCGTCTTGGAGAAGTTGCCGATCTGGCCGTTGCCGAGGTCCACGCCGAAGAGGTCCATCTTGACTGTGATGGTGCTGTGGGCCGCCCAGAACGTCTCGGGGCGGTAGCGGACCATGGTGTCGCTGTACCAGTGGAAGGCGCCGGGCTGGCCGGAGGTCGAGGTGATCGTGATGGCCTTCTCGACGGCCTTCTTGTTCTTCACCGGCTCGCTGAAGGTCAGCTGAATCGGCTGGGCGACCCCGACGCTCATCCCGTCGAGGGGGTACATCGCGGCGTCGGCCTCGTTCTTGGTGGCAACGGTGGCGAACGTCGTCGTCGCCGACTCGGTGCGCCCGGCGGCGTCGATCGTGGTGTAGCTGAGCGTGTAGGTGGTGTCGAAGGCGAGCTGGCTCTTCGAGGTCCAGCCTGCCCGCGAGGAGCTCAGGGCGCCGTCGACGTCGTCTCCGGAGGCGGAGCGGAGGCTGACGTTGTCCAGGGTGCCGTTGGCCACGGTCACCGTCACGGGCGCCGCGGGGTTGACCTCCTTGGCGCCCTGCGCGGGCACCGTCGCAGCGGTCGCCTGCTTCACCACCGGGAAGGCGGAGCCGGGCTGGCTCCGCACGGGCGAGGCCTGCTCGGACGTGATGGGAGCCGCCTGGAGCGGGCCGACCGCGGCGAATACACCGCCGATCCCCGCCAACACGAGGACGGCCGCCAGAATCGCGATCTTCGCGCCCCTGGCAAGCCGCTTCCGCTCAGACATGGTTGGGGTCCCCCACTTTCTGCCGTACATCCCCTCGGCCAAGCCTACCGGCAGCAGACGGCCGCCCCGGTCACACCCCGGCTACGGTCGGGACACGATCGGGGCGGCCGGCACAGCCCGGGACGGGCAGCGGCGCGCGGGGCGTCAGTAGCGGTAGTGGTCCGCCTTGTACGGGCCGGCGACATCGAGGCCGAGGTATTCGGCCTGCTCCTTGGTCAGCTCGGTGAGCTCGACACCCAGCGCCGCGAGGTGGAGCCGCGCGACCTTCTCATCCAGGACCTTGGGCAGGACGTAGACCCGGTTCTCGTACTCACGCTGGCCGTCGCCCTGATCGCGCTTCGTCCAGAGCTCGATCTGGGCGATCGTCTGGTTGGCGAACGAGTTGCTCATCACGAAGGATGGGTGGCCCGTGGCATTGCCGAGGTTGAGCAGGCGCCCCTCGGAGAGCACGATCACCGAGTGTTCCGCCGTGGCGCCGTTGAGGCCGCTCGAGGCGGGGAACACCCACTCGTGCACCTGCGGCTTGATCTCGACCTTGCGGATCCCCGGGATCCGGGCGAGGCCGGCCATGTCGATCTCGTTGTCGAAGTGGCCCACGTTGCCCACGATGGCCTTGTCCTTCATCGCCTCCATGTGCTCGGCGAGGATGATGTCCTTGCCGCCGGTGGTCGTGATGAAGATGTCTCCCTGGTCCAGGACCGACTCGAGCCTGGCCACCTGGTAGCCGTCCATCGCCGCCTGCAGCGCGCAGATCGGGTCGATCTCGGTCACGATCACGCGCGCGCCCTGGCCGCGGAGGGCCTCCGCGGCCCCCTTGCCCACGTCGCCGTACCCGCAGACCACGGCGACCTTGCCGCCGATCAGCACGTCGGTAGCGCGGTTGAGGCCGTCGGGGAGGGAGTGCCGGATGCCGTACCGGTTGTCGAACTTGCTCTTCGTCACCGCGTCGTTGACGTTGATCGCAGGGAAGAGCAGGGCACCCTGCTCGGCCAGCTGGTAGAGCCGGTGGACGCCGGTGGTGGTCTCCTCGCTCACGCCCTTGATGCCGGCCGCGATCCGGGTCCACTTCTGGGGGTCGCGGGCCTGACCGGCGCGCAGCACCTCGAGGATGATGCGGTACTCCTCGGGGTCCTCCTCCGTCGCCTCGGGCACTGCCCCGGCTGCCTCGAACTCGACGCCCTTGTGGACGAGCAGCGTCGCGTCACCGCCGTCGTCGAGGATCAGGTTCGGGCCGAGTTCGGGGTTCGCGTCCGCGCCGGGCCAGGTGAGGATCTGCTCTGCGGTCCACCAGTACTCCTCGAGCGACTCGCCCTTCCAGGCGAACACCGACACGCCCTGCGGGTCCTCCGGGGTCCCGGGGCCGACGACGACGGCGGCCGCCGCCTCGTCCTGGGTCGAGAAGATGTTGCAGGAGGCCCAGCGGACCTCGGCGCCCAGCGCCACGAGGGTCTCGATGAGGACGGCGGTCTGGACCGTCATGTGCAGCGACCCGGCGATGCGCGCCCCCTTGAGCGGCTGCGACTCGCCGAACTCCTCCCGCAGCGCCATCAGGCCGGGCATCTCGTGCTCGGCGAGGCGGATCTGGTGGCGTCCTGCCTCGTGGAGGGACAGGTCCTTCACCTTGAAGTCGGGGGTCATGCGTGCTCCTGGTTCGCGGAGGTGGTGGTGGGCGCGAGGAGGACGGGGATGCCGTCCTCGATCGCGTAGCGCGGCGTCGTCCCGTCGGGGCCCGGCGCGGCGGCCACGAGGCTGTCGCCGTCCTGGACGAGTGCGGAACCCGTCACGGGGCACCGGAGGATGTCCAGCAGCGAGGGGCTGAGTTTCGGCATGCCCTCTAGCCTACCGAGTCCGGCAGCGTGACTGCGGCGGACCGGGGCGGTGCGACTCGCGTCAGTAGGGCCCGCGGCGGTGCGGCTCGCGTCAGTACGGCTCGCGCAGGAGCCTCAGGTGCCGCCGCGGGATGTCCGCCCCCGGCGGGACGTCGAGGGGCGCGCGGGACGGCCGGTCCCCGGCTCCCCGGTCCCCGGCGTGCTCGGAGTCCGCCCGGTGCGCGCCCGCCCGGCCGGAGGAGGAATCGTTCCCGTCGTCGCTTGGGGCCTCCCCCTCCCGGACCGCGTCGGCGAGGGCGAGGATGTCATCGGGGCTGCGGGGCGGCGCGGCCGGCAGGGCCAGACGGAGCACGTCCCAACCCCGGGGAACGGTGAGCCGTTCGGCGTGGGTCGCGCAGAGGTCGTAGCTGTGCGGCTCGGCGAAGGTGGCGAGCGGGCCGAGGACCGCGGTGGAATCGGCGTACACGTACGTGAGCGTTGCCACCGCCGCCTGGCGGCAGGCAGATCGAGAACAATGGCGTAGTGGACCCACGGCACAGAACCCTACTCCCGGGACTGCCGCTACCCGGGGATTGACCCCGCATGCCGGGCCCCGCGCCGCGTGGCCGCCGACGACTCGCCATGGCGCGAACGGGGCGACTAGAGTCGATGTATGCAGGATCGTTCGTTCTCCGGGGGCCCGTCGGACCCGGGCGGGCCCACCCTCAGCATCCGGCCAGTGCCGCCGGAGGGAGAGCCCTCGGCGGAACGACGGCGCGGCTTCCGCCAGCGTCGGAGGAACCGCCATGGGCGCGGCCTGCGCGGCGAGATCCTGCCGTCCGTGCTCCCTGCGAGCCGAACCCGCGCGGAGCGCTTCGAGGACTGGGTCTTCGATGCCGCGGACCGCCTTCAGGAACTCAACTCCTCGAAGCTGGACGGCGTCGAGTATGCCGTCGAGGAGATCCCGCCCGGGCTCGAGCAGCTGCTCCGGGACGGGGGCCGCCCCCCGCAGGGGCAGTACACCCCCGGCGCGCCGGGCCGCGCACCCCGCATCACGGTCTACCGCCGCGTCGTGGAGACCGGCGCCTCCTCCCCGGCAGAGCTGCAGGACCTCGTGCACGACATCGTGGTGGAGTACACCGCCCTCATGCTCGGCGTCGCCCCCGAGACCCTCGATCCCTACTACCGCGGCTACTGAGGGCCCGGGCCCCCGGTTCCCTAGTAGCCGACGGTCACGGGCAGCGAGCGCGCCCCCGCCGCCGCGGGAACGATCGTGGCCGCCGAGATGGCGTTGCCGTCGCCCTTGAAGAGGAGCGAGCCGTAGGCCGGGTCGCCCGAGGCCGAGAGCACGTATCCGGTGAGCGCCGAGCCGTCCACCTTGTCGGGCGCGTCGAGGACCGCGGTCGTCCCACCGGCGACGTCGAGCGAGACGGCGCTGTGGAACGCCCCGTCCTCGGTGACGGGGACAGCCCGGATCTGGGCGCGCCCGTCCGGGACGCCGAACACGATCTGCCGGGACCCGCTGCCCTGCCCGACCGCGACGACGTGGCTGTCGCCGATCCGCTGGGACGCCGAGGCCACGGCCGTGTCGAGGGGCTCGTCGGCCGAGAGGCCGCGCGGCACGCGCGCAGAGGCCGTGAAGGAGACGTCCGCGGTCGCGGACACGCTGTAGGTCCCGGCGGGGAGCCCCGCGAGGGGGACCTCCGTGACGGTTCCCGCCTTGGCCGTCACGACTCCGCCGCCGGGCAGCTGCACGGCACCGTTGCGGCCGTATACGCGGAGCTGCACGACGGCGTCCGCGGCGCCGGGGACGGTGATCTGCACGGCGGCGCCGGCGTCCTCGTACCCGCTCCTCGCTGTGAGGTCCTTCGACCGGGCCGGGTCCTGCAGTTCGATGCCCGTCACCGTCTGCCGCGGTGCCGGCGCCGCGGCGGGCGTGATGAGCTCGACGCCGCCGGGGGTGAGGCCGCGCAGCGTGGACTGCTGGATGGACGCGGCGACGGGGGCGCCGGTGCTGCGCACGTGCACCGAGACGTTGGCCTGGCCCGGCATGTAGCCGCTCAGCACGTACGAGGCGGAGCTGCCGGGCTTGACCTGAAGGCCCCGGCTCGAGGGCGGTGCCTGGGTCAGCGGCTTGTCCCCGAAGAATTCGAGGTCCACCGTGGCCGGGCTCGAGCTGGGATTGGCGAGAGTCAGGATGGAGGTCCGCCCCACGGTCGTCTCCGCCCCGAGGAGCCATTGGTCGTTCGTCGGGGCGGTGCAGGTGGCGGTGGCGAGGCCGCGCAGGTCGCCGTCCCCTGCGTCGAACCGGGTGAGGGCTCCCGTCGAGGCGGGGGTCCCGGCGAGGGGCTTGGCCGTGAGCAGGGTCAGCGCATCCACACCCTGCCCCGCGATCGCCGCAGCGCGCGGCTGTGCCACGGTTCCCGCGGGCACCTTCTGGCCCGGGATGGACTTCAGCGCCGGACCGCCCTGCGGCCCCAGCGCAGTGTCCGGGAGCGTGCCCTGCGTGTCGGACAGGACGATGCCGCTCACCTGGGTCCGGGCGGTCCGGCTTGCCGGACTGAACTGGGGGTCTCCCTGCACCGGGGTGCCGGACAGCAGCCGGGCGGGTCCCGGGCAGGCGCGCACCGCGTCTGCCGTGGGCACGTCGACCGAGGGCGCGTTCCCCGCGTTGAGGGATGCGGGAGCGGGCACGGCGGACGCCGCGACCGTGAGCCCGCCGGCAAGGCCGGCGAGGACGGTGCCGGCGACGGCGGCCCCCACGGCGCGCATCCGGCGGCCCGGCCGGGTCGTCGGGGTCCGGTCAGAGGCGGGCGTCGTCATGCGCTGCTTCCTCACTGCTCGCAGGTTCGCGGTCCTCGGCGCGGGCCGCCTCCGTGGGCTGCGCCTCCGGTTCGTCGATCGGCCAGTCGTCCGGTCCGTCGTCGAGCGGCGCGTCCTCGCCGTCGTGGACGGGGGCAGGGGCGGCGGCGCCGTCCTCGCCGCGGCGGCGGCCAGCGGCAGGGCGCCCTGCCGCACGCTGCGGATGGCGTCCGAGCGACTCGCGGACGAGGAGAGCGGACCCGGCACCGCGGCGGCCCGTGCGCCGGACCCGGGCCGGGATGGCCAGTAGGAGCGTCAGCGCGAAGGCGGCGACGGCGGCGGCCCCCAGCGGCCATGCGGCGGGATCCCGGTAGGCGAGGTCGAGATGGCCGCCCCGGGCCGGAAGGTCGAACGCCTGGGCCCAGCCCTGGGCCGAGGCCGCGAGCGGGGTGCCGTCGAGCGAGGCCGACCAGTGCGCGTCGCTGCGCTCGGCGAGCACGAGCTTGCGTCCCTGGGGTCCGGCCGGGATGTCGGCGGAGACCGTCTCGGGGCCGGAGGGGACTACCGCGAGGGTGGCCCCGGACGCGGCAACGATGCGCGCGCGCTGGTCGATGGCAAAGGCGCCGTCGTTGCCCGCCGTGCGCGGGGTGACGCGCCAGAGCCAGCCGGCGTCCGTGCGGCCCACGGCGACGAGGAAGGGCACGGCATCAATGCGGCCCGCCGTGACCTCATCCGTGGCCCCGTCGTCCGCGAGCACCACGAAGCCGATCCCGAGCTGCTCGAGGTCGCTGCGCGGGTCCACGGCTGCGCCGCCGCCCACCGTGGCGACCGCGTGGCGGAGTGCGGTGAGCGCGGCATCGTCGTCGGCGATGCGCTCCGAGCCCCACGCGCCCTGGACGCGGCTGGACGCGGCGACCGCTGAGAGCGAATCCAGAGTGGTGCCGGCTCCGCGCATGAGGTTCGCCGTGAAGCCGCCGGCGTCGGTGCCGTGGAGGACGAGTGTGCGGGTCTGCTGCGTCCCCTGTCCCAGATCGGCGGCGGTCGCGGGAAGGACCCGGGACAGTCCGGGGCCGACGAGCGCCTCGGCACCGAGTCCCCCGGACGAGGGGGCGTGCCCCAGCGCGGTGGCGGCCCATTGGGCCAGGGCCCCGGCGGGGCCGACGGCGACGAGCACGTAGGCGAGCACGATCGCGGCCGCGACGGCCCGGCGCGGCGCGCTCGACGCCGTGGAGCCCTCGGGCTGCGGCCGGAGGGCGGCGCTCCTGCGGCGCTCGAGGAGGCGGTCCAGGGCGAGGACGCCGACGGTGATGAACGCCATCGATGCGGCCCCGAGGCTCGGTCCGGCGAAGGGTGCCGCGAGCGAGTCCCCGGCGACCGCGGTGGGGGTGCGGGACACCGCCCACGCATAGGCCAGCCCGAGGACGCCCACCGCAAACAGCAGTCGGGCAGCGACGCCCCGGCGCCCGGTGAGGAGGACTGCTCCGGCCACGGCTGCGGCCAGCACCGGCGCACCGACGAGCAGCGCCCCGAGGAGGGACCACGGCACGCCCGCGGGGAGCGCGGGCACGCCGGTGAGCGCGGCCCCGGCGTCGAACGCCACGGGCTGCCCGAGGACGAGCTGCCACGGTGCTGCGGGGGCCCCGGCGAGCGGGACGCCGGGGTCGGCGATCCACGCACGCAGGTTCGACGGCGCGGACACCCACAGCGGGGCGAAGAGCGCGGCGGTGGGCACGAGCACGATCCACAGGCTTCTCGCGCGCCCGCGCAGCGCGAGGGAAGCGAGCAGGACTACCGCGGCGGCCAGTGGGACGAGCGAGGGCGCACCGGCTGTCGCCGCGGCGAGCGCGAGGCCGCCGGCGGCTGCCGCGGTCCAGGACGGAACGCCGCCGGTGCCGTTGCGCGGCTCGTGGCGGGGCCCGACCGTGCCCCGGATCCGGGCTCCGCCGACCGCGCGGACCATGCCGAGGACGGCCCACGGCAGGGCGGCGTGGGCCACGGCGGCGCCGAGCCGGCCCTGCGCGAGCGCGGTCAGGAGGGAGGGCGCGGCGGCCCACACGAGGGCGGCGAGCCAACGGGGCGCGCGGTGGGCGGTGAGGTTGGCGGCGAGGGCCCACGCGCCGAGGCCGGCGACGGGGGCGGCCGCCACGAGGGCGGCGGTGACGCCGCGGTTCGGATCGCCGGCGGCGAGGAGTCCGAGGATCCAGAGCACGAGGTCGAAGGGGTCGCCGTGCCCCGCCTGGCCCGGGCCGATCCCGGCCCACCAGCTCGTGGCGTGGGCGAAGACGGCGGAGAGGGTCGTGGAGACCGGCACGAGCGCGCCGCCGACGGCGGCTTCGGCTCCGAGCAGCGGGGCGAACGCCGCGAACGCGGCCAGCAGGGCGCCCGCGGCGACCACGAGGGCGCCGGTCCCGACCCAGCCGCGGGAGGCGACCGCCAAGGCCGCGAAGTCGTCCTGGGAGTCGCCAGTCGGCTCGCTGGAGCCCTCTGCCATCCCCGAGCCGTCGCCCACCACGCTCTCCGGCTCGGCGGCCGCGGATTCGAGCAGTGCGCGGCGGTGGGCCCAGATGTCGCGGCGCGGGCTGATGAGCGGGCGGAGCACGGAGCGCGAGACGGTGCGGCTCCTGCGCGCGGCCCGGCGCCCGCGGGCCAGCCTGGCGGGCATGCCCAGGGCCGCGAGGGTGGCGCCGAGTCTCGCGGCGCCCAGACCGGGCTCCTTGAGGACGATGGCCAGCAGGAACTGCCAGAGGCCGCCCAAGAGCGCGCCCGCGGCGTGGAGGGGCAGCTGCCACAGCGGTGCGTGCTTGAGCCGGGAGTAGACCTCGGCCCGGCGGGCCGCGAAGGGCGTGCCGGCGGCGCCCGGCCGGGCGGAATGCATCATGCGGGCCCCGGGGACCACGACGACGCGGTGCCCGGCGAGGCGCGCGCGCCAGCAGAAGTCGACGTCGTCGCCGGTGGCCGGCAGGGCCGGATCGAAGCCGCGCAGGGACTCCCAGACGTCCCGGCGCACGAGCATCCCGGCCGAGTTCACGGCGAAGACGTCGCTGCGCGCGTCGTACTGGCCCTGGTCCTGCTCGTCCACGTCGATGAGGGTCAGCCGCTCGCCCCAGCGGCTGACGGACAGGCCGACGTCGACGAGGCAGCCGGGCGCGTCCGGATCGAGCTGCTTGCAGCCGGCCACGGCCACGCTCGGGGCGGCCTCCACTGCCGCGAGCAGCGCGGCGAGCGCGTCCGGCGCCGGGGCCGCGTCGTCGTGCAGCAGCCAGAGCCACTCCGCGGCGGCCCCGGCGGCAGCCGGCGACCCCGCGGCGAGGCCCCCCAGGCCGCGGGCCACGGCGCCGCCGAACCCTCCAGGAGTGCGCACGGCCGTGACGTTCTCGGCGCCGAGAGCCTCGCACAGGAGTTCGGCGGAGTGGTCGCGGGACCCGGTGTCGATGCCGATCGCGGCGTCGACCGGGCGGGTCTGGCCCGCGAGGCCGGCGAGGGTCGCAGGAAGGTAGGGACCGCCGTCGTGCGCAACGACGACAGCGGTGACGCGTAGAGCCTCCAGGGTCAGACCGCCCGCTTCCGGAGCCGGCGGCGCTCGCGCTCGGAGAGGCCGCCCCAGATGCCGAAGCGCTCGTCATTGGCGAGGGCGTACTCGAGGCACTGGGCCCTCACCGTGCAGGATCCGCAGACCTTCTTGGCGTCGCGGGTCGAGCCGCCCTTCTCCGGGAAGAAGGCCTCGGGGTCGGTCTGGGCGCACAGCGCCTCGGCCTGCCACGCGAGCTCGCCCTCCTCGGGCTCGCCCGGCTGGACGAGGTCGATGAGCACGGCCTTGGGCGAGTGCTCCCGGGGATTCGCGAGGAGGGCGAGCGCGCGCTCGATGGCCTCGTCCGCCGGCTCGTCCTCGACGTCGTCGTCGGGGTCCTCCACCTCGTGGGCCGCGAGGAACGCCGTCGCGGCATCCTCGAGGGTCTCCACGGAGCGGGCCTCGTACCGCTCCTGCGCGTCCGGGTCTGCTGGATCGACGTACCAATCCGCGGGAATCCCCCGCGACCGGTACCTGGCCGATGCCTGTGCAGCTACGGCCGACTCATACTGGATACGCTCCGCCTGTCCCACGGTGCTCCTCCTCGGGTCGTTCTGCGCGGCGAGCCGCTTCAGACCAGCGCCAGGAAGAATCCCGGTGCCGGTCCCCCCTCGGCCATGCGATGATCGGTTCATCGGTGCCGCCGGCGCAGTTACTGTCCAGTGCTAATTACATGCGTGTAAGACGGTCTGAGTCAAGCGGTGGCGGCGGATTGTAGCCAGACGATTCCGTGGCGCGTCTGTGCGACACGCGCGGCGCGCGGGGCCCGCCCCACCTCCGCGGCCGAGGCGCAGGGCGCTGTGGTCCAATGGGCGCATGCCATCCACGATCCCCCATCTGCTGCAGCGGCTGCGCGGCGGCCAACATGCCTCCTCCCCCCGCCTGACCTGGTACGGCCCGGACGGCGAGCGCATCGAGCTCTCCGGCCGCGTGCTGGAGAACTGGGTCGCGAAGACGTCGAACTTCCTGACCGAGGAGCTCGACGCCGAGATCGGCACCCGGGTGCGGATCGCCCTGCCGGCCCATTGGAAGTCGGCCGTGATCGCGCTCGCCGCGTGGCAGGTGGGCGCCGTGGTCGTCGACGACCCGGGCATCCCGGTCGACGTCACCTTCGTGGGCCCGGACTTTGCGGCGGACGACGCCGCGCCCTCCGGCGGCGCGCTCGTGGCCGTCGCGCTCGGCGCGCTCGAGATGGGGTACCCGGGCCAGCTGCCGGCAGGCGCCTACGACTACGCGGCCGCCGTGCGCCAGTTCGCCGACTCCTACGAGCCGTTCGATGCGCCGGCCGAGGACGATGCTGCCTACGAGTCAGGGAGCGAGTCGTTCTCGCAGGCGGAGCTCTCCTCCGGGTTCGCCGCCCCGGCAGCCGCCGGCGCGCGCGTCCTGGTCGCGGCGCGGGAAGGCCTGCGGGCCTCGCTGTCGCGGCTCCTCGGAGCCTGGGCCGCGGACGGGTCCGCGGTGCTGGTCCATGCGCAGACCGAGGAAGCAGAGGACGGACGCGCCCTCGAGCGCATCCGCCAGACCGAGAAGGTCACCGGGGCCTGAGCGGCCCTTCCTCAGCGGTCCCCGGCAGCGCCCAGGTCGCCGGGGCCCGCGGCCGTCCGGCCCGGCTCGCCGGCACCGGCCGCGGAGGGGTGCCCGTGCTCGTGGCCGTGCCCGTGCTCGTGCTCGAAGATCTCGTGGTCGCCCTCGTACCCGGGCTCGGTGTCGAGCTCCTGGTTGAAGACCCAGAAGCGGTAGGCGAAGAACCTCACCACCGTGGCGACCACGATGCCGACCACGCCGGCGAGGAACAGCACGTTCTTGTCCTGGATGTCCATCCAGTACTTGGCGATGGCCGTGAATCCGGTCGAGATGCCGATGCCGAGGCCGTTGATGACCGCGAACATGACGAACTCGCGGGCAATGTTGGCCTGCTTGCGATGCCGGAAGGTCCAGTAGCGGTTGGCCACCCACGAGAAGATCGTGGCCACCGTCGCGCCCACGAAGCGTGCCTTGGCCTCCGAGTCGGACATGATCGTGTGCATGAACAGGTAGGTCAGGCCGTTGTCGATGACGAAGGCCACACCGCCGACCGTGCCGAACTTCGCGACCTCGCGCCAGAAGAGCGAGACGAGACCACGCAGGCGGTCGGAGATTGTCGAGATCATGATCCTCCACGGACGGCATCGGGACGGCGCATCGCCTCAGGACGCAAGGCATCCGGCGTCCCGCCTCGGCCCGAGGGGCCGGGACGGGGAGAGCGCACAGGCCATTCTACCGCCGCCCTCCGACGCGGAGGCTGGATACCCGCTGTGAGCACGCTCTCCCGGGCCCGCGTCCGCCGTCCCCGGGCCAGCATTCTGTACTCTGGGCGAGTGAGTTTTCCTGTGATCGGAGTGGTCGGAGGCGGCCAGCTGGCGCGCATGATGGCCCCTGCAGCAACCGCCCTCGGCCTCGAACTGCGCGTCCTCGCGGAGGCTGAGGACGTCTCCGCCGTCCCCGCCGTCCCGTTCGCGCCCGTCGGCGACTACCGCAGCCTCGAGGACCTGCGGGCGTTCGCCCGCGAGGTCGACGTCCTGACGTTCGACCACGAGCACGTCCCCACCGAGCACCTCCTGGCGCTCATGGCAGAGGGCGTCAACGTCCAGCCGGGCCCCGAGGCGCTCGTCCATGCCCAGGACAAGCTGCGCATGCGCGAGGCCATCGACGCGCTCGGCCTGCCGAATCCGCGCTGGCGGGCCGTGCACCACATCAGCGAGCTCGTCGCGTTCGGCGACGAGCTCGGCTGGCCCGTGGTGCTCAAGACGCCCCGCGGCGGGTACGACGGCAAGGGTGTGCGCGTGCTCCGCTCCGCCGCCGAGGCCGAGGAGTGCGACGACTGGTTCGGCACCATGTCGCCGCTGCTGGCCGAGGAGATGGTCGGCTTCTCCCGCGAGCTGTCCGCCCTCGTCGCCCGCACCCCCAGCGGAGAGTCCCGGGCCTGGCCCGTCGTGCACACGATCCAGGTCAACGGCGTGTGCGACGAGGTGATCGCCCCGGCGCCCGAGCTGGACCCCGCCGTCGCCCGCGCGGCCCAGCAGGCGGCGCTCACGGTGGCCGAGAGCCTCGGGGTGACCGGCGTCATGGCCGCTGAGCTGTTCGAGACGCCCGGCCGTGGCCCCGGCTTCCTCGTCAACGAGCTCGCCATGCGGCCGCACAACACCGGCCACTGGACCCAGGACGGCTCGGTGACGAGCCAGTTCGAGCAGCACCTGCGCGCCGTCCTCGACCTTCCGCTCGGAGCCACGGACGTGCTCGGCGACTGGGCCATCATGAAGAACTACCTCGGCGGGGCCAACGAGGACCTCTACAGCGCCTTCCCGGCCGCGCTCGCCGCGGACCCGGCCGCCAAGGTCCACGCCTACGGCAAGTCCGTCCGGCCCGGCCGGAAGATCGGCCACGTCAACCTCGTCGGCGGACCCGGATCCGATCCGGCCGCCCTGCGCGAACGGGCCTCCCGCGTCGCCGCCATCGTCCGCGACGGTGCCCCCGGCACGCGGGCGGACGGGACGCCCTCCGACCCCCAGGAGAACGCATGAGCACCCCGGCATCGCCCCAGCAGCCCCTCGTCGGGCTCGTCATGGGCTCCGACTCGGACTGGCCCGTCATGGAGGCCGCCGCGGACGCGCTCGCCGAGTTCGGAGTCCCCTTCGAGGCGGACGTCGTCTCGGCCCACCGGATGCCCGAGGAGATGATCGCCTACGGCAAGTCCGCCCGCGGGCGTGGCCTGAAGGTGATCATCGCAGGGGCAGGGGGCGCGGCCCACCTCCCCGGGATGCTCGCCTCGGTGACGACGCTGCCCGTGATCGGCGTGCCCGTGCCGCTGAAGACCCTCGACGGGATGGACTCCCTCCTCTCGATCGTGCAGATGCCGGCGGGCGTCCCCGTCGCGACCGTCTCGATCGGCGGCGCGCGCAACGCCGGGCTGCTCGCCGTGCGCATGCTCGCCTCGGCCCAGGACGAGCTCGGGCAGCAGCTCGCAGAGCGGCTCGCGGAGTTCGCCGTCGGGCTCAAGGCCGCCGCCGCCCGCAAGGGCGAGGCGCTGCGCGAGAAGGCCGCGCGGGTCTTCGCGGACGACGCCGACCGGCCCGGCGCCTGACCCGCGCACCGACAGGAGGACCATGGCCCTGCACATCCCCGCGCGAAGCCACCAGACCGATCCGATCCGCCACCCCGAGGGCGCCTCGCCCGGGGTGCGGACGCGGCGGGCCTTCACGCTCCTGGTCCTGACCCTCTTGGTCCCGGGCACTGCCCAGCTGATCGCGGGGAGCCGGCGCCTCGCGCGCCGCGCCCTGGCGGTCACCGCGACGGTGTGGGCGCTCGCGCTCGTCCTCCTCGTCGTCGGCCTCATCAACCGCGGGGCGATCCTGACCCTGGTCACGCACCCGGTGCTCTCGCTGGTCCTCATCGTGGTCCTGCTCGTGCTGGCCGTCTGCTGGGCAGGCCTGTTCCTGAACACACTGCGGCTCATCCGCGTCCCGCTCCTGGCCCAGCGGATGCGCCCGGCCGTGATCCTGGCCCTCGTCGTGGCCATGGTGCTCTCCAGCGGCAGCCTCGCCTACGGGGCCTACCTCATCGGCGTGGGCCGGGGCGCGATCGGGACGATCTTCGGCGGCCCGGCCATCAGCCCCGTGGACGGCCGCTACAACTTCATGGTGATGGGGGGCGACGCCGGCGCAGACCGCGTGGGCCGCCGCCCCGACAGCCTCTCGATCATCAGCGTGGACGCGAACACCGGCCGCACCGCCCTCATCTCGATCCCGCGGAACCTCCAGAACGCGCAGTTCCCCGCCGATTCGCCGATGCACAAGATCTACCCGGACGGCTACAACTGCGGCAACGACTGCCTCATCAACGCCATCAACACCGAGGTCAACCAGAAGTACAAGGACCTCTACCCGGGCGTGGACGATCCCGGCGCGCAGGCAACGCTCGAGGCGGCCTCCGGAACGCTCGGCATCAAGGTCCAGGCCTACGTGGTGGTGGACATGGCGGGCTTCCAGCAGCTCATCGACGCGATGGGCGGAATCCGCATCAAGGCCGGCGGCTGGGTGCCGATGAGCGGTGCCTCGCTCGACAACACCGGGACCCATGCGCTGCCCGTCGGCTGGATCGCCCCCGGGGAACAGAAGCTCGACGGCTTCCACGCCCTCTGGTACGGGCGCAGCCGCGAGTTCGCGAGCGACTACGACCGGGTCGCCCGGCAGCAGTGCATCGAGCAGGCCATGATCAACCAGCTCAACCCCGCGACCCTCCTGAGCAAGTTCCAGGACATCGCGGGGGCGGGGACCAAGGTCGTCGAGTCCAACATCTCCTCGGAGCAGCTCGGCAGCTTCGTCGACCTCGCCCTCAAGGGCAAGGGCCAGCCCACCACCCGGCTCGTGATCGGGCCGCCGGACTTCGACGCCTCCTTCCCGACCTACCCGGACTTCAACGCCATCCACGCGAAGGTCCAGGACACCCTCAAGCAGGCGAGCGGATCTGCCTCGCCGTCGCCGAAGGCGCTGGGAGGCACGACGTCGGTGCTCGGCGGGGGCGCGGGACTCGCCGTCCCGGGTGCGATCCCGGCCGGCCAGTACGCCCCCGCAGGCGCGCCGGCCAACCAGTACAACGACGTGGGCCCGGATGGGGTCAAGGTCACTCCCCAGCACCTCAACGACCTGTTCAACGCGGGCAGGAACGACCTGCTCGACGCCATCATGTCCGGCAACGGGGAGTGCACGCCGCTGTGACGGTCGCGCCGCCGTGATCCAGCTTCAGGACCCGGCGTCCCCCTGCACCCGCCCGCCCTCAAGACCCACCCGCTTGCCCTCAAGACCCACCCGCTTGCCCTCAAGACCCACCCGCCCGCCCCTGTGAGGACCCCATGCACCTGCTGAGCAACACCGTCCGCGACTACGCCTGGGGCTCGAGGACGGCGATCGCCGAGTTGCTGGGCCGTGAGCCGAGCGGACGGCCGGAGGCCGAGCTCTGGATCGGGGCGCACCCCGACGCGCCGTCGCAGCCGCTGGACGACCCCGACGGCTCGAGCCTCGCGGAGCTCATCGATGCCGATCCGGTCGGCACCCTGGGCCCGAAGAGCATCGAGGCGTTCGGCCCCCGCCTGCCATTCCTGCTGAAGGTCCTCGCGGCGGACTCCCCCCTGTCCCTGCAGGTCCACCCGAAGCTCGAGGCGGCGAAGGCGGGCTTCGCCGACGAGGAGGCGGCCGGCGTCGCCCGCACCGCCCCGCACCGGAACTACAAGGACGACAACCACAAGCCCGAGATGGTGTTCGCCCTCACCCCGTTCGACGCGCTCACCGGCTTCCGCGCTCCGGGCGAGTCCGCCGCGCTGTTCGAGCGGCTGACGGCGCTGCTCGCGGGGTCCGAGGCCGCCGAGGTGACGGAGCAGGTCGCCGAGCTCCTGCGGACCCCGGACGAGGCCGAGGCGCTCAGCGCAGCCTTCGCCCGGCTCATCAACGGCGGTCCGGACGTGCGCGCGTGCGTCGACGCGGCCGCCGCGGCCATCGCCGCCGCCGGGCCCGCAGCCCGGGACGACGCCGCCCTGGCCACCGTCGCGGACCTCGCGGCGGCCTACCCCTCCGACCCGGGGGTGCTCCTGTCGCTCATGCTCAACCGCGTGAGCCTGGCGCCCGGCGAGGCCCTCTACCTGCCGGCGGGCAACGTGCACGCGTACCTGCGGGGCCTGGGCATCGAGGTCATGGCGGCCTCGGACAATGTGCTGCGCGGCGGCCTGACGCCCAAGCACGTCGACATCCCCGAGCTGCTGCGCACCGTCGTGTTCGAGGCCCCGGGGGTCCCCCGGCTCGCCGCACAGGAGTCCGCGCTCGGGCAGGAGCTCTACCGGCCGCCGTTCGAGGAATTCCAGCTCCAGCGCATCGAGGTGCCCGGCACGCCGGGCGCGGGGGCAGCGCCCGAGCCCGTGCCGGTGGCCCAGACCGGCGCGGCGGTCGTGCTCGTGGTGCGGGGCTCACTCACCCTGGACACGCCGAAGGGCGATCTGGTGCTCTCCCGCGGCGACAGCGCCTTCATCCCGGACGCCGAATCGCCGGCCCTCGCGCACGCAGGGTCGGACGGTGTCCTCGCCTTCGCCGTGACGACAGGGCTGGGCCCGGCCTCGGGCCTGGCGTAGGGCGCACGCCGGCGGCCAGGCCGCCGGCGGCCAGGCCGCCGGCGGCGCGGACGAGCGTCAGCGCTGGGCGAGCTGGCGGGCCCGGCCCGCGGCGCCCCTGACCCGCCGCACGGCGGTCTTCGCCGCACGGCGGCCCTGCGCGAGCGTCCTGCGGGCGAGCGGCATGCCGGTCGCGTACACGGGGTAGAACGGCGAGAGCGGCAGCTCCCACGTCCCGGCGAGCAGGTTCTCGTGCTGGGCGAACTGCTTCTTGAAGTCGGAGATGCCGTCGTTGAGCAGGCCGTTGAGGTCGTAGCGGGCGCAGCCGTCCTCCTTCATCGCCATGAAGGCCGCCCACTTGACGCCGTAGTTCGCGCGGGCCTTCTGCCCGGCCGCGTTGACGCCGCCGTAGAGCTCGAAGGCTGTGCCCGCGCTGCGCGCGATCCACACGAAGGCGACCACGCGGTCGCCGTCGAACGCGGCCACGATCGGCGAGTCGTCGCCGAGGAAGCGCCAGATGTCCCGGTAGTAGCCGTCCTCGTGGATGCCGAATCCGGCGCGCTCCGCGGTCTCGCGGTAGATCGCGAGCACCTGCCCGAGCTCCTCCTCGGTCGCGACCTTGCGGAACTCCAGGTCGCCGCGGAGGTTCTTGCGCACGTTGGCGCGCGTGGTGCGGGACATGTCCGCCATGAGCTCGTCCTCGCTGCGTCCGAGGTCGAGGATGAGGGTGCGCGGAATGAGGATGGTGCCCTCCGTGCGGCGGAAGCCGGCCGCCTCCAGCTCGCGCTCCCCCGCCGAGCCGGCGTCCCAGTCCGGTTCGGCGACGAGGGCCACGGAGCCGTGCGCCGCCCGGACTGCCGAGGCGACGGCGGCCAGCACGCGCCCGGCGTCCTCGGGCGCGCAGACGGGGCCGCGGGAGAGGTACGCGAGGGACTTCAGCGGCCACGGCAGGGACCGGTACAGCACCTGGGCGCCGCCCACCACGGTCTCGCCGTCCCGCACGAGGAGCCGCTCCGTGCGCCAGTGGTGGGCCGCCTTGACCTCGCCCCAGCCCCACAGCTGGAGGGGGTGCCCTCCGTGGCCGTTCACCAGTGCGTCCCACGTGGCGCGGTCCCTGCAGGGACTGACGGTCAGCTCGCGGGCGGCCTGCTGGCTCTCGGGGCTCATGATCCTCCTGGGTCGGGCGTCAGGGTGCTGGCGACGCGCCGACTGGGGCGCGGCCGCGCCCCAGTCTAGCCGCGGCTCAGGCCCGGCGAGCCCAGTTCTCCCACTTGCTGGCGTGGTGCTCGGCGTCGACGAAGCGCACGGTCCCCGACTTGGAGCGCATCACGATCGACTGCGTCTTGACGCGGTCCTTGCGGTAGCGCACGCCGCGGAGGAGGTCGCCGTCGGTGATGCCCGTGGCGGCGAAGTAGCAGTTGTCGCTCGTGACGAGGTCGCCCGTGGTGAGGACGCGGTCGAGGTCGTGCCCGGCGTCGAGCGCCTTCTGCTTCTCCTCGTCGCTCGTGGGCCAGAGGCGGCCCTGGATCACACCGCCGAGGGCCTTGATGGCGCAGGCCGCGACGATGCCCTCGGGCGTGCCGCCGATGCCCATGAGCGCGTCCACCCCGGTGCCCTCCCGGGCCGCGGCGATCGCACCGGCCACGTCGCCGTCCATGATGAACTTGGTCCGGGCGCCGGCGGCGCGGATCTCCTCGACGAGGGGCTTGTGGCGGTCGCGGTCGAGGACGCACACGTTGATCTGGTTGACCTTGACGCCCTTGGCCTTGGCGATCAGGTGCAGGTTCTGCTTGACCGGCAGGCGCAGGTCCACGAGGTCCGCGGCCTCCGGGCCCGTGACGAGCTTCTCCATGTAGAAGACCGCCGAGGGATCGAACATCGTGCCGCGCTCGGCCACGGCGAGGACCGCGAGGGCGTTGTTGATGCCGAGGGCGGTCAGGCGCGTGCCGTCGATCGGGTCGACGGCGACGTCCACCTCGGGGCCCGTACCGTCGCCGACGCGCTCGCCGTTGAACAGCATCGGCGCCTCGTCCTTCTCGCCCTCGCCGATGACGACGACGCCGTTGAAGTGCACGGTCTCGAGGAACGAGCGCATCGCGTCGACGGCCGCGCCGTCGGCCTTGTTCTTGTCGCCGAAGCCGACCCAGTGGCCACCGGCGATCGCAGCGGCCTCGGTCACCCGGACGAGCTCGAGCGCGAGGTTGCGGTCCGGCTCGTCGGCTCCCACGTGGAGCGAGCTGGAAAGGGTCGAGTACTGGGTGTCTTGGGACGCAGTGGACACTGAGGACCTCTTCTTCGAGCGGGCGTGTTCCTTCATCCTAGTCGTCCGGGCCCCACGGCCCCGAAAGGATGTCGACCTCCGCCGACGCATTGGCATTCGCGAGCACCGCGCTGCATGCGGGACCATGGAGGCGTGAGCAGCACCGATCATGCCCCCGAGACGCACGACGCCCAGGCCACCGCCGGCCCCGAGGACGCGCCCGCCGTCAAGCCCGTCCTGACCCCGGCGGCGGCCAAGCGCGCCAACGCCTCGGTGATCGGGATGATCATGGCGCTCCTGGTGAGCCTGCTGGCGATCGTCCCGGTGGTGCTGCTGAGCGCCGGGCAGAAGACGGACACGTACCGTCCGGCCGTCGACGTCGCGGCCGTCGCGGCGAACGCCAAGCCGGTGGCCGGCTTCAGCCCGGTCGTCCCCCAGCTGCCCGCGGGCTATTCCCCCAACTACGCCCGCTGGGTCTCCGGCACCTCGGACGGCGTCTCGCACTGGGACCTCGGCTACCTCACCCCCGGCCAGCAGTTCGTCTCGGTCGAGCAGACGGCCTCCGCGAACCCGACGTGGCTCGCCGACCAGGTGCACAAGGCGCCGACCACCGGGACGCGGGACGTCGGTGGGGTCGCCTGGACCCTGTACGACAAGCCGGGCACCGAGAAGAGCTATGTCGCGACCATCGCCGGCACCACGGTGATCGTCAGCGGCTCGGCGGCGTTCGGCGAGTTCGACGCCGTGGCCGGCGCCGTCGCCGCGTCGGCCCGTTCCTAGCCCGGCCGGGCTCCCGCGCGGCGCCGCCGCCCGGGATGGGCAGGGCGCCGGGCGTAGAGTAGGGCCCGTGACCCAGACTCTCTCTCCCGCCCAGGCGTGGCAGATGCTGCGCGACGGAAACCAGCGCTTCGTGGATGGCGCGAACATCCACCCCAACCAGGACTCGGCCCGACGCCATGAGCTCGTCGCGTCGCAGAATCCCATCTGCGTGATCTTCGGCTGCTCGGACTCGCGGCTCGCGGCGGAGATCATCTTCGATCTCGGCCTCGGGGACGCGTTCGTCGTCCGCTCCGCGGGCCACGTCATCGACGAGACGATCCTCGGCTCGCTCGAGTACGCGGTCGACCCGCTCAACGTCCCGCTCATCGTGGTCCTCGGCCACGACTCCTGCGGCGCCGTCACGGCCAGCGTCCAGGCGTACGAGACCGGCACGATGCCCGGCGGGTTCGTCCGCGACCTCGTCGAGCGCATCATGCCTTCCGTCCTCACGGCCCAGCGCAACGGGATCACCGACGTCGACAACACCGTCGTCGAGCACGTCCGCCAGACCGGCAAGCGGCTCCTCGACACGTCCCAGACCATCGCCACCGCCGTCGAGGAGGGCCGCACCGCCGTGCTCGGCGTCTGCTACCACCTGGCCGAGGGCAAGGCCGAGCTCGTCTCCGGCTTCGGGAACGTCTAGGTCCGCTCCTCCAAGGACCATGTCCGTCGCAGGGCGCTCCCGGTTCGGGGGTGCCCTGCGACCGGGTCTAATCTGGGAGCCATGACTGACTCTGCAGTGCAGGCCCCTGCCACGGAATACCGGATCGAGCACGACACGATGGGCGAGGTGCGCGTTCCCGCCTCGGCCCTCTACCGCGCCCAGACGCAGCGCGCCGTCGAGAACTTCCCCATCTCGGGCAAGACGCTCGAGCGCAAGCACATCGAGGCCCTCGCGCGCGTGAAGAAGGCCGCCGCGCGCGCCAATGAGGACCTCGGCGTCATCGATGCCGACCTCGCCGACGCGATCGCCGGCGCCGCCGACCGCGTTGCCGCGGGCGAGTTCGACGCGCACTTCCCGATCGACGTGTTCCAGACCGGATCTGGCACCTCGAGCAACATGAACATGAACGAGGTCATCGCCGAGCTCGCCACGCGCGCGCTCAAGGAGGCGGGCAGCGACAAGGTCGTCCACCCGAACGACCACGTCAACGCCTCCCAGTCCTCCAATGACGTCTTCCCCACCTCGGTGCACGTCGCGGCGACCAACGCCCTCCTCAACGACCTCGTCCCCGCGCTCACGCACCTCGCCGCCTCGCTGAGCCGCAAGGCCGCGGAGTTCAAGGACGTCGTGAAGTCCGGCCGCACGCACCTCATGGACGCCACCCCCGTGACGCTCGGCCAGGAGTTCGGCGGCTACGAGGCCCAGGTCCGCTACGGGATCGAGCGCATCGAGGCCTCCCTCCCCCGCGTCGCCGAGGTGCCCCTCGGCGGGACCGCCGTCGGCACCGGCATCAACACGCCCGCCGGCTTCCCGCAGCGCGTGATCGAGCTCCTCGCGGCGGACACGGCGCTGCCGATCACCGAGGCGCGCAACCACTTCGAGGCCCAGGCGAACCGCGACGGCCTCATCGAGGCCTCGGGCCAGCTGCGCAACATCGCCTACTCGATCATGAAGATCGCCAACGACCTGCGCTGGATGGGCTCGGGCCCGAACACCGGCCTCGGCGAGATCGCGATCCCCGACCTCCAGCCGGGCTCGTCGATCATGCCGGGCAAGGTCAACCCCGTGATCTGCGAGGCCGCGATCATGGTCGCCGCCCAGGTGATCGGCAACGACACCACGATCGCCCTGTCCTCGACCAACGGCGCGTTCGAGCTCAACGTCGGCATCCCGGTCATGGCCGCGAACCTGCTCGAGTCGATCCGCCTGCTGGCGAACACGGCCCGCGTCATGGCGGACAAGATGGTGGACGGCATCCAGGCGAACGTCGAGCGCGCGCGCTTCCTCGCCGAGGCCTCGCCCTCGATCGTCACGCCGCTGAACAAGTTCATCGGCTACGAGAACGCCGCGGCGATCGCCAAGAAGGCCGTCAAGGAGGGCCTGACGATCCGCGAGGCGACCGTGGCGCTCGGCTATGTCGAGCGGGGCGAGCTCACCGAGGAGCAGCTCGACGCGGCGCTCGACGTCACGACGATGACGGGCCCCAACAAGTAGCCCCCACTCTGGGAGTCACCTCCTGAAGGTCACCTCCTGAGAGCCACCTCCTGAGAGTCATCTCCTGAAGGTCACCTCCTGTGGGTCTTTGTCCTGACATCGACCTCCAGGAGGTGACCTTCAGAATGTCTGGGGGGCGCGGGGGTCCCGCCGGCAGCGGGATGCTCCGGCCGCCCGGGTAGTCTGGGACCCGTGCCCACGCCTGACTTCATCCTCGCCCTGCGTGACCTCGTCGGGGACCATCCCCTCTGGCTGCCGGGGGTCAAGGCCGTCGTGACGGACGACGCCGGCCGCCTCCTCCTCGTCCGGCGCGCCGACAATGGGCGCTGGACAGTTCCCGCGGGCATCGTCGAGCCCGGCGAGGAGCCCGCCGCGACGGCGGTGCGCGAGGTGCTGGAGGAGACCGGCGTCCACGTGGCGGTCACCCACCTCGCCGGCGTCGGCATCACAGCCCCGGTGGTCTACCCCAATGGGGACCACGCCCAGTACCTCGACGTCGTGATGGCGTGCGCGTACACCGGCGGCGAGGCCCGGGTGAACGACGATGAGAACCTCGAGGTCGGCTGGTTCTCCCGCGACGGCCTCCCGGACATCCCGCCGCTGCACGCCCGCGCCATCGGCTGGGCCCTCGACCCGGAGCGCCGCGCGCACTTCGTCGGCTGAGGGCGGCTCAGGCGGGCAGCACGAGCGCGATCGCGGTGCCCGCGAGCATGAACGGTCCGAACGGGATCGCGGACTTCGCGGTGCCCCTGCGCGTCACGATGAGGCCGAGGCCGTACAGGCCGCCGAGCAGGAACGCCGCCGCGGTGCCCCAGAACAGGTGCTCCCAGCTCAGGAAGCCCAGGTACAGGCCGAGGACCCCGGCGAGCTTGACGTCACCGAACCCCATGCCCGCCGGGTAGACGACCCGCAGCACGAAGTACACGAGCCACAGCACGGCGCCGCCGCCGAGCACGCGCAGGGCCGCCCCGACGTCGGCTCCCCCGGCCGCGACCACGGCGGCGACGGTCAGCGGGACCGCGGCCCAGTAGCTCGGCAGCACGATCCGGTTCGGGAGCAGGTGGCTGCGGATGTCGATCACGGCCAGCCGCGCGGCCATCCAGAGGTAGTAGCCCAGGCACGCGATGACGAGCCAGAACGCGACGGGGCTGTCCTGCCACAGCTCGGGAAGTCGGTGGGTCACAGGTGGACCCTAGCGCCGCGGGCGCCCCCTCCGCCGCACGTGGGCTAGCGTGGCGGGATGATGACGCTCGAGGACGTCTGGCCCATACTCCGTCTCCGCCTGCTCACCCCTCGGCTCGAGCTCCGCCCTCTCCGCGACGAGGACATCCCGCACTACGTCGAGGCTGCCCGCGGCGGCCTCACCGATCCTGCCCTGGCCCCGTCAGGCCGCTCGGCGCTGTCGAACGCGTGGGACGAGTCGCCCGACATCGCGGCCAACAGCGCCCGCTGGATCTGGGAGTCGCGCCTGCGCTCCCACCCCGCGGCCTGGACGGTCATGTTCGGCGTCTGGTCGCGGGAGGGCGAGTTCCTGGGGTCCCAGGACGTCGGGGCCACGGACTTCGCCGCCCTGCGCACGGTCGCCACCGGCTCGTGGCTGCGCCGCTCGGCCCGCGGCCTCGGGCTCGGGACCGAGATGCGCGCGGCCGTGCTGCTGTGGGCGTTCGACTGCCTCGGCGCGGAGGTCGCGCAGACGGGCGCCTACGACTGGAATGCGCCCTCGATCGGGGTGAGCCGCTCCCTCGGGTACGAGCCCAACGGCGAGGCGCGCTGCGAAGGCGCCCCTGGCGTCGTCGAACGCGAACTCCGGTTCCGCCTCGCGAAGGCGGCCTTCCGCCGCCCCGGCTGGCGCCTGGAGGTGCACGGGCATGGACCGGCCGCCGCCGTCCTCGGCATCCCGGAGCGGGGCTGAAGGACGACGGCGGCCGGTCGCCGGCTGCTGCCGGCCGGGCCGTGCGCTGAGGCTAGATCTCGGCCCCCTCGAGCAGCTCGGTGACGAGCGCGGCGATGGGCGAGCGCTCCGAGCGGGTGAGGGTCACGTGGCCGAACAGGGGGTGCCCCTTGAGGGTCTCGACCACGGCGGCGATCCCGTCGTGCCGCCCCACGCGGAGGTTGTCCCGCTGGGCGACGTCGTGCGTGAGCACGATCTTCGAGTTCTGCCCGATGCGGCTCATCACGGTCAGGAGCACGTTCTTCTCGAGGGACTGGGCCTCGTCCACGATCACGAACGAGTCGTGCAGCGAGCGGCCGCGGATGTGGGTGAGCGGGAGCACCTCGATCAGGCCGGCGTCCATGACGTGGTCGAGGACCTCCTTGCCCACGAGCGCGCCGAGGGTGTCGAAGACGGCCTGGCCCCAAGGGTTCATCTTCTCGGCCTCGGTGCCGGGCAGGTAGCCGAGCTCCTGGCCGCCGACGGCGAAGAGCGGGCGGAACACGACCACCTTCTTGTGCTCGCCTCGCTCCATGACGGCCTCGAGGCCCGCGCACAGGGCGAGCGCGGACTTGCCGGTGCCGGCCTTGCCGCCGAGCGAGACGATGCCCACGCCGGGGTCCATGAGCAGGTCGATCGCGAGGCGCTGCTCGGCCGAGCGCCCGTGGAGACCGAAGACCTCGCGGTCGCCGCGCACGAGCCGCACCTGCTTGTCGGCGCCCACCCGTCCGAGGGCGGAGCCCCGGTGGGAGAGCACCACGAGGCCGGTGTTGACCGGCATCTCGGCGGCCTCGGGGATGAAGACCGGCTCGTGCCCGTAGAGCGCGCCGATCTGCTCCTCGTCGGCGTCGACCTCGGCCACCCCGGTCCAGCCGGAGTCGACGATCTGCTCATTGCGGTACTCGTCGGCGTCGAGGCCCATCGCCGAGGCCTTGACCCGCATCGGGAGGTCCTTGGACACGAGCGTCACGGAGCGGCCCTCGTTGGCGAGGTTCTTGGCCACGGCGAGGATGCGGGAGTCGTTCTCGCCGCTGCGGAAGCCTGCGGGGAGCACGTCGGCGGAGATGTGGTTGAGCTCCACGGTGAGGGTCCCGCCCTCGGCCGCGCCGTCCGCCGCGAGCGGGACGGGGCGGCTGAGGCTGCCGTGCCGGATGCGCAGGTCGTCCAGCAGGCGCAGGGCCTTGCGGGCGAAGTAGCCCAGTTCGGGGTCGTGGCGCTTGCCCTCGAGCTCGGTGATCACGACGACGGGGATCACCACCTCGTGCTCGGCGAAGCGCAGGAGCGCCCGCGGATCCGACAGCAGCACGGACGTGTCCAGGACGTAGGTCCTCCGCGTGTCCCCTGCGGGGGCGTCTGCGGCGGCGGTCTCTTCGGGCAGCATTCCAGTGGTCGTCACGTCGACTCCAGCCCCCGGGTCTCCCCGGCGTTCTCCAGTTCCGTCCGGCTCGGCCGCGAGGCCGGAACCGGCCTCCCTGGACTGCTGCAGTGCAGCGCCCACATTCGGCCTCCCCGTACCGGAGGCGGATGCCTCCGATGGCGCCAATGTACGCCGCACCACATGTCCTGCGGATGAACGCGCGGGGAGTGTCCGGCAAATCCCGCTCCGCGACCGCCGGGCTGATGCATCCATCAAGAGATGCACGCGTAGGCTGGAGGCGTGGCCGGGACCGAGCAGCCCCATGCGGCCGCCGAGCGCGCCCACGCAGCCCTCGCCGACGCCATCGTCTCCGGAGCGCTCGCGCCGGGAGCGCTCATCACCGAGGGCGAGCAGTCCGCAGTGCTGGGGATGGGCCGCACGCCGGTCCGGGAGGCCTTCCTGCGGCTTTCCTCCGAGGGGCTGCTGCGGCTGTGTCCGAAGAAGGGCGCCGTGGTGACTGGGGAGGACGACGCCGCGATCCGCCAGCTCCTCGAGGCCCGGGTCATGCTGGAGTCCGAGTCCGTGCGGGCCGTCGCCGACGGGCCGCGGAGGGACGCCGCGGGCACGCAGGAGCTTGCCCGACTCCTCGAGGACCAGCAGCGCGCGGTCGACGCGCGGGACCCGCTCGCGTTCGCCCGTGCGGACCATGCGTTCCACGCCGCCGTCGCTGCCGCCTCCGGCAACGCGCTCACCGGCGCGTTCTATGGGCAGATCAGCCCGCGGCTCGAGCGGCTCGCGCACGCGGTCGTCCGCCAGGGCGAGGGCAACCTGCCCCGGTTCCTCTCCGACCACCGTCGCCTGATCACGTTCCTCGACCGCGGGGACGCCGCCGCGTACGCGGTCCTCCTGCGCACGCACGTGGGCCTGGGTGCGCCCCGGCCCTCGGGCTCCTGACACCCCTCCCACGCCGGGTCTTGGTATTCCATGGAGGCCGCTCTCGGCGAGGAATGCCCTCCCGGCGCCCTTTCAAATGCCCTCTTGCCAACTTTGGTATACCAGAGCTATTGTGGAGCGCAGGGGATGAGAGGTAGGTCACACAACACGGCCTCCTCGACCGCCGGCACAACGTCCACCAGCTGAGCCTTCCAGCGCAAAGGGCCAGCGGATCCTGCGGCTCCGCCGCCACCACTGATCCGAAAGAACACCATGAACAGCAATCAGGACGCCGTCGTCCCGTCGCTGACGACCGTGACGACCATCAATGACATCGCAGCCGACGTCGCCGCAGAGCACCCGCTGGTGCTGCCGACGGTGACAGAGTCGGCCCCGTTCCCCGGCCGCGACCCGCGGCTGTCGAACAAGGACCTCGACCCGCTCGCGCACCAGAGGTGGGGCTCCTACAACATCTTCGCCTTCTGGATGTCCGACGTGCACAGCGTCGGCGGCTACGTCACCGCGGGCAGCCTCTTCGCCCTCGGCCTGGCCTCGTGGCAGGTGCTCGTCTCCCTCGTGGTCGGCATCCTCATCGTCCAGTTCTTCTGCAACCTCGTCGCCAAGCCGAGTCAGGCCACGGGCGTGCCGTACCCCGTCATCAACCGCTCGATCTTCGGCGTCCGCGGCGCGAACATCCCGGCGGTCATCCGCGGCCTGATCGCCATCGCCTGGTACGGCGTCCAGACGTACCTCGCGTCGCAGTCGCTCGTCATCGTCATGCTCAAGTTCTGGCCGCAGCTCGCCCCGCTGGCCGTCAACGCGCACGGCTTCCTCGGTCTCTCGCCGCTCGGTTACGTCGCCTACGCCGTCCTCTGGGTCGCCCAGGGCCTCGTGTTCTGGCGCGGCATGGAGGCCATCAAGCGCTTCGTCGACTGGGCCGGTCCGGCCGTCTACGTGGTGATGATCCTCCTGGCCGTCTACCTCGTGGCCAACGCCGGCTGGGACCACGTCTCCCTGAACCTCTCTGCAGGCAAGCCCCTCGACTTCGGCGCCTCCATCCCCGTCATGCTCTCGGCCATCGCCCTCGTGGTGAGCTACTTCTCCGGCCCAATGCTGAACTTCGGCGACTTCTCCCGCTACGCCAAGTCGTTCACGTCCGTGAAGAAGGGCAACATGCTCGGCCTGCCGATCAACTTCCTCTTCTTCTCGCTCCTCACCGTCATCACCGCGTCCGCCACGGTGCCGGTCTTCGGCACGCTCATCACGGACCCGATCGAGACGGTCAGCCGGATCGACGCGCCGTTCGCCACCATCCTCGGCGGCCTGACGTTCGTCATCGCGACCGTCGGCATCAACATCGTGGCCAACTTCATCTCCCCCGCGTTCGACTTCTCCCACGTCAACCCGCAGAAGATCTCCTGGCGCACGGGCGGCATGATCGCCGCCGTCGGCTCCGTGGTCCTCACCCCGTGGAACTGGTACTCGAACGCCACGGCCATCCAGTACTCCCTCGGCATCCTCGGCGCCCTGATCGGCCCCCTGTTCGGCATCCTCATCGCCGGCTACTTCGTGGTCAGCCGCCAGCGGGTGTGGGTCGAGGAGATGTACACCATGAGCCCGAAGGGCCGCTACTGGTTCGTCAACGGCTTCAACCCGAACGCCGTGTGGGCCACGGTCGCGGCCGGCGTCCCGTCGATCGCCTCGGTCATCATCCCGACCGTCATCGGCCAGGCCCAGTGGATCTCCGACTACTCGTGGTTCATCGGCTGCGGCATCGGCTTCGTCGCCTTCGCTGCCTTCGAGCGGGTCCGGCCGCAGATCAAGGCCGACGCCCAGCCCGAGCCGGCAGCAGCCTGAAGCCCCTCGGGACGGACGACGACGGCGAGCCCCACCCGCCGTCGTCGTCCGTCCCGCGCCCCACCAGCAGGAAACCCCACCGAAGGACACCCCATGCGCATCCTGGTCGCCAACGTCAACACCACCCAGTCCATGACCGACGCCATCGCGGCCCAAGCACGCCGCGCCGCGCTGCCGGGCACCGAGATCATCGGCGTCACGCCGCGCTTCGGCGCGGAGTCCTGCGAGGGGAACTTCGAGAGCTACCTCGCGGCCGTCGCGGTGATGGATGCCGTGACGCGGTACGAGGGCGAGTTCGACGCCGTCATCCAGGCCGGGTACGGCGAGCACGGGCGGGAGGGGCTGCAGGAGCTCCTGGACGTCCCGGTCGTCGACATCACGGAGGCCGCCGCGGCCACGGCGATGTACCTCGGCCACAAGTACTCCGTCGTCACGACCCTCGACCGGGCCGTGCCCCTCATCGAGGACCGGCTCAAGCTCGCCGGCCTCGACGCCCGCTGCGCGTCCGTCCGCGCCTCGGGCATGGCGGTGCTCGAGCTCGAGGAGGATCCGGAGCGGGCCATCGAAGCGATCGTCGCCGAGGCCGAGTGGGCGGTCCGGGAGGACAAGGCCGAGGTGATCGTGCTCGGGTGCGGCGGGATGGCCGAGCTCGAAGGGCGGATCCGCGAGCGCTGCGGCGTTCCCGTGGTCGACGGCGTTGCTGCCGCCATCGCGGCTGCGGAGTCCCTCGTCCGGCTCGGGCTCACGACGTCGAAGGTCCGCACGTTCGCGAGGCCTCGGCCGAAGGCCGTCCTCGGCTGGCCGATCCCGGTCCACGCCCCGGCCCAGGCGCCCGGTGTGGGAATCCCCGGCTAGGCGCCGAAGCGGCGCTGCCGCCCCGCGTAGTCGCGCAGGGCCCGCAGGAAGTCGACCTTGCGGAAGGCCGGCCAGAGGGCCTCGCAGAAGTAGAACTCGCTGTAGGCGCTCTGCCACATGAGGAAGCCCGAGAGCCGCTGCTCGCCCGAGGTGCGGATCACGAGGTCGGGGTCCGGCTGGCCCGCGGTGTAGAGGAAGCGGGAGATGTCGTCGACGTCGAGGCGGTCCGCCAGCTCGGCGATGTCCTCGCCCCGGGCGAGGGCGTCGCGCAGCAGGTCGCGCACCGCGTCGACGATCTCCCGCCGGCCGCCGTAGCCCACCGCGACGTTGACGTGCAGCGGCTCGGAGGGGCTGGGCTTCGCGGTGAGGCGCGCGAGGCGCTCTGCGAGGTGGTCGGGGAGGATCTCGGGGGCGCCCATGGCATGCACGGACACGGAGGGGTCCTCGTCGAGCCGGTCGAGGGTGTCGGCGATGATCTCCGTCAGCTCGGCGAGCTCGTCGCTCGAGCGGTTGAGGTTGTCGGTCGAGAGCATGTAGAGGGTCACGACGCGCACGCCGAGCTCGCGGCACCAGACGAGGAACTCGTGGATCTTGTCCGCGCCGGCGCGGTGCCCCTGGCTCGTGGGGGCATTGAACTGGCGGGCCCAGCGCCGGTTGCCGTCCACCATGACGCCGATGTGGCCGGGAACGCTGTCCGGGCTCAGCGAGCGCTGGAGGTGGCGCTCGTAGAAGCCGTAGAGGAAGCCGGGCAGTTCCATGGCCCTCCCGCCCGTCGAATCCGTGCCCGGTCCCGGGCGCCCACGCTGCTGCCCCTCTAGGCTACCGCAGCAGAATGTGATGCTACCGGCCGGTAACCTACTGGACCGTAAGTTAGACTCGGCCCCATGCAGCACCCCGCGGACGTCCGCGCAGAGCTCCTGTCCCTCAAGCCCTCGTGGCGCGGCTGGATCCACGCAGCGACGGCCCCGCTCGCCCTCGCCGCGGGGATCGTCCTGGTGGCCCTCGCCCCCGGCGCCGACCGCAAGATCGCCTCCGCGGTCTACGCCGTCACCGGGCTGCTCCTCTTCTCGGTGAGCGCCGTCTACCACCTCGGCAACTGGGCACCGCGGACCAAGGCGCTGCTCAAGCGGCTCGACCACACGAACATCATGCTCGTGATCGCGGGCACCTACACACCGCTCTCCTGGGTCCTCCTCCCCCGGCCCACGGCAGTGTTGCTGCTGACCCTCATCTGGGCGGGCGCCCTGGCCGGCGTCGCGTTCCGCACCCTGTGGGTCGGCGCCCCGCGCTGGCTGTACGTGCCCATCTACGTGGCGCTCGGCTGCGCGGCACTGCTGTTCCTGCCCGAGTTCTTCGCCGCGAGCGTGCCGGCGGCGATCCTCATCTGCATCGGCGGCGCGCTCTACATCGCCGGCGCGGTCTTCTACGGGATCCGCCGCCCGAACTTCTCCTACCACCACTTCGGCTTCCACGAGTTCTTCCACGCGTTCACGGTCGCCGCGTTCGCGGTCCACTACGTCGCGATCGTGCTGGCCGTGACGGGGGCCCCGATCATCACCGGCGGGTAGCCCAGCGCCCCGTCCTGCGGGCGCCCATGCTCCGGGGGCCCGTACTGCGGGCGCCCGCGCTCGGGGGCCTCAGCGCGGTGCCGCCAGCTCCTGGTGGAGCCCGCACGGCGTGCCCACCGGCAGCCGGCACGCGAAGTCCAGGCAGACGTAGGCGAGGGGGCCGCCGTCGGGCGCCGCGGGCCGGTCGGCCAGGAGCGGCACCCGGGACGGGACGCCGGGCTCGCCCACCGCCACCACGGTTCCGGGAGCGGGCGAGGCGAGAGCCTCGGCCTGCAGACGACCGCGTTCCTCCCCCGCACCGCCGACGATCGCCACCTCGGCAGGGCCGGCGAGCAGGGCCTCGGCCACGGCCAGGAGCCATCCCGCCGAGCGCGGCCCCTGCGCCATCAGACGCGGCAGGCCGCCCACGATCGACTCCGCGACAGCACGGTGCCCGGCCGAGCCGCTGTAGGCGGCGTGGGAGAGCATGGCCCCGGCCAGAAGCGAGGCGCCGCTGGGCGCCTCGGCATCGTGGGGATCGAGGCTCCGGGCCCCCGCGAGCGCCGCCCGGACGCCGGCCGCGCTCTGCGCAGCAGGGCCGGTGGCGGCGGCGTCGGAGAGGAGGCCGTCGGCGATGAAGCGGTCCTCGGCCACGGCGAGGAGGTCCTCGGCCCACGCGTACCACTGCTCCTCCCCGGTCGCCGCGTACAGCGCGAGGGCGCCCTCGGCGCAGCCCGCATAGTCGGCGAGAAGCCCCTCGATCCCTCCCGCCGTCCCCCCGTGCGAGACGCGCAGGAGCCGCGCGCCGTCCCAGTGCGTGCCCTGGAGGAGCGTGGCCGCCGCGCGCGCCGGCCCGATCAGCCCAGGGCGGCCCAGCGCCCACGCCGCGTCCGCGAGCGCCGCGACCGCGAGGCCGTTCCAGCCTGCGACCACCTTCTCGTCCCGGTCGGGCGGCGTGCGGAGCGTGCGGGCCGCGTGCAGGGCGTCCCGGTGGCGTGCGAGGCGGGCGTGCTCCTCCGCGGTGAGGGCCCGGCCCACGTGCAGCGGCGCGGCCGCGGAGGCGTGCTCGCCGAGGGGCAGGCCGAAGAGGGAAGCCAGCCGGCCGCCGTCGTCCGGGTCCTCCACCGCGTCGGTGAGCTCCCGACGCGTCCAGACGTAGTAGCCGCCCTCGACGCGGTGGCCGTTCCGCTCGGAGTCGGCGTCGAGGGAGGACGCGAAGCCGCCGTCGGGCAGACCGAGCTCGCGCACCATCCAGTCGGCGGTGAGCGAGGCGGCCTCCCGCGCCTCGTCCGCGGGGAACTCGTCCGAGCCGCCCAGCCGCACCCAGTGCGCCAGGACCCGCAGGAGCTGGGCGTTGTCGTAGAGCATCTTCTCGTAGTGCGGCAGCGACCAGTCCGCGGTCACGGAGTAGCGCGCGAACCCGCCCCCGAGCACGTCGAAGAGCGCCGAGCGGCACATCGCTGCGAGCGAGCGGCCCGCGAGTCCCCGGGCGTCCTCGGCGGTGGGGGCGGTGCCTGCGGCGTGCCGGACGAGGAACTCGAGCACGGGCGAGGGCGGGAACTTGGGGGCGGCGCCGAAACCGCCGTGGGAGCGGTCCTCCGTCCGGGCCAGCGCGGCTACGGCGTCCCCCACCGCGGAAGTCAGCGCCGCGCCGTCGTGCCCGCTGTCCGCGCCGATGCCGAGCAGCTGGTCGGAGAACAGGCCGCCCAGGGCGTCCGCGAGGGCGCCTGCCTGGCGCTCCACGGCCTCCCGCCGGTCCCGCCAGGCCTCCGCGACCGCGGTGAGGACTTGCCGGAAGCTCGGCTGGCCGGGGCGGGGGGCCGGCGGGAAGTAGGTCCCGGCGTAGAAGGCGCGCCCGTCGGGGAGGGTGAAGACGCTCAGGGGCCACCCGCCCTGGCCGGTCATCGCCTGGCACGCGGCCATGTACACGGAGTCGACGTCGGGGCGCTCCTCGCGGTCCACCTTGACGCACACGAAGCCGGCGTTGAGCTGCTCGGCCGCGGCCGGGTCCTCGAAGGACTCGTGGGCCATCACGTGGCACCAGTGGCAGGCGGCGTAGCCGATCGAGAGGAAGACCGGGACGTTCCGGCGGGCGGCCTCCGCGAAGGCGTCGTCTCCGAACGGCTGCCAGTGGACGGGGTTCTCGGCGTGCTGGCGCAGGTAGGCCGAAGCCTGCCCGGCGAGGCGGTTGCTCATGCTCCGAGTCTGCCCGACCCCGTCAGCGCCCGGTACCCCGGGGCGGCGCGTGACGGCCTCGGGATGCCATCCCGGTGGGGTACCGCCTACACTGTCCTACCGATGGACACTCCCCCCAGCAGCATCCCCAGCAGCCGCGCGTCCACCCAGAGGGTCCCCCGCCCGATCTTCGTGGACTCGACGGGCCGCAAGCTCCGGCTCATGCGGGTCATGGGCGCCGTGGCGCTGATCCTCGTGGTGGCGTACCTGGGCGTGGTCGGACTCGCCCTCCTCGGAGGCAGCCCCAACGCAGCGGCCCCGTTCCTGCCCGCCCCGGCGGCGCCGGCGGCCTCCCCGGCTCCCGCGGCGCCGTCGCCCAGTGCGCCCGCGTCCCTGGCCGGCAATCCGGCGGCGGGCGCCGGCGCCCAGCCTGCTCCGGGCGGCAACCCCGTTCCGGCGGCCCAGATCGCGCCCGTCCCCGCGGCCACGGCCGCCGCGGGCGGCGCTGCGGCGGCAGCGCAGCCTGCCCCGGCTCCGACCGCTGCAGCCGTGGCTCCGGCGCCGACTGCCGTGGCCACACAGCCGTCGGGTCCCGGCAACCCCGCCGCGCCCGGGCAGACGCGCCGCGCTACCCCGCCCGCGCACCCGTGACCGGCACCCACACCCCGGTGAGGGGAAGCCGGAAGCCCCCGCGCGTCCGCGCCGCGGCGAGCCGGAAGCCGGGCCGGGTCCGCACGCACTGGATCGTGCTCGCCGCGCTCCTGGTCGGACTCGCGCTGGCCCTGGCCGTCCAGGGGTACACCCAGCATCTGGCCGGGATCGGGGACGACTCCGTGCCCGCCGCGACGGGCTCCGACGGCGTGCCCGCCTCGGTGCTCCATGGGGGCCCGGTCGTCGACGCGAGGTCATCCGCCGTCCGCACCGCCCGGCCCGCCGAGCACACGCTGGCCCTCACCTTCGACGACGGTCCCGACCCGACCTGGACGCCCCGCATCCTGGACGTCCTGAAGGCCCACCACGTCCACGCGACCTTCTTCGTGGTCGGCACGGCGGCGATCGACCACCCCGACCTCATCCGCCGCATGATCGCCGAGGGGCACGAGGTCGGAATCCACACGCTCACCCACGCGGACCTCGGCCAGATCCCCGAGTGGCGGCGCCAGCTCGAGGTGCAGGGCGCCCAGCGCGCCGTCGCCGGGATCACGGGCAAGACCGCCACGCTCCTGCGTCCTCCGTACAGCTCGGAGAACGACGCCGTCACGACCCAGGCATGGTCCGCCATGCTCTCGAGCGCGTCGGACGGCTACCTCACGGTGCTGAGCACCCTCGACAGCGAGGACTGGTCACGGCCCGGCGTGCCGCAGATCGTCAAGAACGCCGTGCCGACGGGCAGCCAGGGCCAGGTCCTCCTCATGCACGACGGCGGCGGCGACCGCAGCCAGACGGTGGCCGCTCTTGACCAGGTCCTCGACCGGGCTGCCGCGCAGGGCGACCGCGTCACCAGCGTGGGCGACGCCCTCGGCCTGGCGACCATGCGGACCGCGCCGCCCTCCGAGCAGCTCATCGGCGAGGCGTTCGTGGGCGGGATCCAGGCCAGCGGGACGGTCGTGGCCGTGATCTCGTGGCTGCTCGCCGCAAGCGGCGTCGTCACGCTGGTGCGGGCCGTCCTGGTCGTGGCGGTGGCGTCCCGCCACCACCGCCTCGCGCGGCGCGGGCGACGCCGACGGGACGTCCCGCTGCTGCCCGAGGTCACAGAGCCGGTCACGGTGATCGTCCCCGCCTACAACGAATCGGCGGGGATCGAGGCGGCCGTCAGGTCCATCGCCGCGTCCGAGCACCCCGTGGAGATCATCGTCGTGGACGACGGCTCCACCGACGGCACCGCCGACATCGTCGAAGCCCTCGCGCTCCCCGGAGTGATCGTGGTGCGCCAGGAGAACGGCGGCAAGCCCTCGGCGCTCAACACGGGCCTGCGCGCCGCCTCGCACGAGATCGTCGTCATGGTCGACGGCGACACCGTCTTCGAACCGGGCACGGTCCATGACCTCGTGCAGCCGCTGGCCGACCCCCGGGTCGGCGCGGTCTCGGGCAACACGAAGGTCGCCAACCGGGGCGGGGTCCTCGGCGCGTGGCAGCACATCGAGTACGTCGTGGGCTTCAACCTCGACCGGAGGCTGTTCGACCTCGCCGAGTGCATGCCGACCGTGCCGGGCGCGATCGGCGCGTTCCGGCGCGACGTGCTCCTGCGTCTCGGCGGCGTCAGCAGCGACACGCTCGCGGAGGACACCGACCTGACCATGGCGCTGTGCCGCGATGGCTGGCGGGTCGTGTACAAGGACAGCGCGCGGGCCTGGACCGAGGCGCCGGCAACCCTCGGCGCGCTCTGGAAGCAGCGGTACCGCTGGTGCTACGGGACCCTGCAGGCGATGTGGAAGCATCGCGGCGCGGTGCTGCAGGGCGGGGCCGCAGGCAAGCTGGGGCGCCGCGGGCTCGGCTACCTCCTGGTGCTGCAGGTCCTCCTGCCGCTCTTCGCGCCGATCGTGGACGTGTTCGCGCTGTACGGGCTGGTGTTCCTCGACCCCGTGCGGATCGCGGTGCTGTGGCTGGCCTTCATGGGCGCCCAGCTCGCGATGGCGGCCTACGCGTTCCGCCTGGACCGCGAGAAGCTGGCCCCCCTGTGGACGCTGCCGCTGCAGCAGGTGGTGTACCGCCAGCTCATGTACCTCGTGGTCATCCAGTCGGTGTTCACGGCGCTCGCCGGCCTGCACCTGAAGTGGCACCGCATGGAGCGCTACGGCAGCCTGAACGTGCCGGCTCCGACGCAGGGGCCCGTCAGTCGGTGACCGCCGCGCGGACCTCCTCGGACTCGACGTAGTTGTAGACCTCCGGGAGGATGAACTTCGCGGCCAGGAACCCGATGAGGGACAGGACCGAGACGGCCAGGGTCGCCCCCACCGGGCCCCAGGCGGAGGTCATGAACGGGAACACGAAGGCGCCGAAGAACGAGGCGGCCTTCACGAAGACGTAGCCGAACCCCGAGGCGGTCGCCTTGAACCGCGCGGGCGCCACCATCGAGGCGATGGTCATGCCGTTGGAGGCGTCCCAGTAGTGCCCCCACATGAGGACCGCCGCGCCCAGGACGATCAGCCATTCGACCTTGGCGCCCAGCGCGAAGGCGCCCACCGCCAGGCCGATGAACGCCAGGCCGAAGCCCCACATGGCCACCCCGCGGTGGCCGGTGCGCTGGATCATCACCGGCGCGAGGAAGCCCGAGATCGTGGCCAGGACGTAGATCGCCGCGGTGACGATGTTCGTTCCCGTCATGTTGGCGTTCGAGGCGACGCCGACGCCGGCGGTCACGAGGATGACGGGGAGGTAGAAGCCGAAGGCGGTGAACTCGGCGCCCTGGCACGCGTTGGAGATCCAGGCGAAGATCGTGGCGCGCCGCTTGGTGCGGTCGGCCCAGATGACCTGCAGGAAGTCGCCGACCTTGGGCCGCTCGAGCTTCGCGTCCTCGTTCGGGAGCATGTCGAGCGGCTCGTCGAAGAGGCGCAGCGAGACTTCCTTGGCGTTGGCGAACCTGCCCTGGTGGATGAGCGAGAGCGGGGTCTCGGGCAGGTCGAGCCGTGCCAGCAGCAGGATGAAGGCGGGGATCGCGCCGATCGCGAGGGCCACGCGCCACAGGATGGCGTGGTCGATCCCGGTGACGTACATGATGGTGATGACCACGATCGAGAGCACCTCGCCGAGGCCGAACATGCCCTGCCAGCGGCTGCCCATGCGGTCCCGCGCGCCCTTGGACATGGACTCCATGATGTAGGCGTAGCCGTTGGAGATGTCGGACCCGAGCGGGATGCCGATGAGGATGCGCAGGATGATCAGGTCCCAGACGTTCTGGGAGAACCCCTGCGCGATCGCGAGCACGATGAACAGCACCATCGTGAGGATGAAGACTCGCTTGCGCCCCAGACGGTCGGCCACCACACCGCCGAGGACCGCGCCGATCAGCGCCCCGCCCTGCACGCCGGCCGTCAGCCAGCCGAGTTCGAACGCGGTGGGGTGGTACTCGGTCTTGATGAAGACGAGCACGAAGGAGAGGGCATACAGGTCCCACGCCTCGATGAGGATCGTCGCGATCATCATCCAGCCGCCGCGACGGCTGGACTCCGTCCCTGCCCGGTTCATCAGCAGCTGGGTCGCCTCATCGGACAGCCTGCGGATGGTTGTCTGGTCCATCGGTGCCTCCCCCTCCCTGTCGGAGTCCCGGGACGTGGGACTCCGTGGCCTGTGGCCCCGGTCATACCGAGGGCAGAGTGAGACTAAACCGCGGGACGTGGCCCGGCAACACGTTGCCACGCGTTGCCATGGACGTTCAGGGAGACGTCAGGGGCGGCCGGTGGCACGGCCGGGCCGGGGCGCCTCGGGGCCGGTGCCCCCCTGCCCGGACTCATCGCCGGCGGCCCCGGGTTCGCCGTCGGCGCGGCGGGCCTCCTCGACCTGGGCGCGGTAGCGGATCCGCCGGAGGCGGCGCACCATGTCGATGATGAGGAAGATCGTGAGGATGACGACGAAGGCGGTGGCCGCGAACCCCCAGTTTCCGGGGGTGATCATGTCCTCGCTCAGCCCCGGCCGCAGTGAGCTCTCGGGCGACGGAGCCGGTGTCTGGGTGAGGGCAACGAGGAGATTCTGCACCGCTCTATCGTAGCCCGGCGAAGAGGTCCCCCTCGGTCGTCCCCTCCTCGGGGAAGCCGACGGCGGACTCGATGAGGGCGTAGTCCTCCCAGGGCCACTCGCGCTGGCGCAGCTCGAGCGGGACCGCGAAGAACCAGCCGTCGGGGTCGATCTGGGTGGCGTGGGCGAGGAGCGCACGGTCCCGGACCTCGAAGTACTCGGCGCACTGGACGTGGGTGGTCACGCGGTGCCGCGAGGTCCAGGGGCGGTGGCCCTCGGCGTCGTTCTCGGAGGCACGGGCGATCCAGTCTGCGTAGGGCGACGTGAGCCCGGCGGAGACGAGCGCGTCGTGGATGCGACGGACCTTGTCCGGGTTGAAGGAGACGTCGTAGTAGAGCTTCGAGGGTGCCCAGGGTTCGCCGGCGTCCGGGTAGGCGCCGTCCTTCCCCGCCGCGCGGAAGGCCTCGACGGCCACACGGTGGGCCATGATGTGGTCCGGGTGGGGGTAGCCGCCGTTCTCGTCGTAGGCGACGACCACGTGGGGGCGGAATTCGCGGATGAGCCGCACGAGCGGCGCGGAGGCCTGGTCGATGGGCAGCGTCGCGAAGGAGCCCCAGGGAAGCGGCGGCAGCGGGTCGCCCTCGGGCAGGCCCGAGTCGATGAAGCCGAGCCAGCGGTGGTCCACGCCGAGGATCTCGCGCGCGGCGGCCATCTCCAGGCGCCGGGCGCCGGCCATGTCGCGCCGAGGGTGCGGGGCATCGAGGATGTGCGGGTTCTGGATGTCCCCCCGGGATCCGTCCGTGCACGAGACGACCATGACCTCGTGCCCCTCGGCGAGGTACTTCGCCATCATCGGGGCGCCCTTGCTCGATTCGTCGTCGGGGTGGGCGTGCACGGCGAGGAGGCGCAGGGCGGCATGGGTCTCTGACACGTCTCCTAGAATAGTCAGGTGACCGACTCCCCCGCTCTCGCTGCCCGCTACGGCGCCCCCCGGCGCGGATTCACGAAGCAGAGGGCACGCCTCGTCATCATCGTGGCCCTCGTGGTGGGCATCGCGGCGGCCGCCTGGCTGACCTACACCTCGAGCGTGCGCGCCGGGGTGAGCTCGAACGACATCGGCTTCTCGACCCCGGACCCGTGGCACGCGGAGATCGACTTCCAGGTGAGCAAGGACGCCTCCGCCACCGCGGTCTGCGCCGTCCACGCGCTGTCCGACACCTACGCCGTGGTGGGCTTCAAGGAGGTCGTCATCGGCCCGGACGCCGGCCGGTCCGGGACCACCACGAGCCTGCAGCGCGTCCCGCTGCGGACCGAGACCGCGGCGGTGTCCGGCGTCGTGGACTCCTGCTGGCTCAAGGGGGCCTAGCAGGACACGCCCCGCAGGCCAGCTTGGGATTGGGACCCCGTATCACTAGACTGGTCTAATACCCATTGCCCCGCCGGTGGTCGAGACAGCGCTCCCGAGGCATCGTTCCTTGAGAGGGTTCGTTGAGCCGCCGCGGGGTATTTGCTTTGGCAAGACGCTACAAGGAGACGACATGTCCACCACGACCCATCAGGGCGGCGCCTGGCTCACCCAGGAGGCGTACGACCGTCTCAAGGCCGAGCTGGACCACCTCTCGGGGCCCGGCCGTCATGAGATCGTCGAGAGGATCGAGGCTGCCCGCCAGGAGGGCGACCTCAAGGAGAACGGCGGCTACCACGCGGCCAAGGAGGAGCAGGGCAAGATCGAAGCCCGCATCCGCCAGCTGACCGAGCTGCTGCGCAGCGCCCACGTGGGCGAGAAGCCCGCGGACGACGGCGTCGTCGAGCCCGGCATGATCGTGGTCGCCAAGATCGCGGGCGAGGAGGAGCGCTTCCTCCTCGGCTCGCGCGAGATCGCCGACGGCGGCACGGACATGGACGTGTTCAGCGAGAAGTCCCCGCTCGGCGCCGCGATCGTGGGCCACAAGCAGGGCGACAAGCTGTCCTACACCGCCCCGAACGGCAAAGAGATCAAGGTCGAGATCATCTCGGCCACGCCGTACAACGGCTGATCCGCCACACCCCCAGCCATCACGCACGACGGCGCCGCTCCCCTCGCGAGGGGGGCGGCGCCGTCGTCGTGCGGGAACCGGGGCGATTCAGACCGCCACCCGGCCCCGGGGCCGGAGGATGACGGCCGCGGCCACGCCGCCCGCAAGGCCGAACAGGTGCGCCTGCCACGAGATGCCCCTGCCCACGGTGGGCAGGATGCCCAGGAGCACGCTGCCGTACGCGGCGAAGAGCACGAGGGCGAGGAGGATCTGCCACCAGCTGCGGTTGAAGAACCCGCGCACGAGCAGGAACCCGAACAGGCCGAAGATCACCCCGGAGGCCCCGACGGTGATGGACGGGGCCCCGAGGAGGTTCCCGCCGAACATCCACACGCCGGTTCCGGAGGCGAGCCAGGACAGGCCGACCGCGGTGAGGAACTGCCTGATCCCTGCGAGGAAGGCGAGGAACCCGAAGACGAACAGCGGCAGCGTGTTGGCCGCGAGGTGCCCCCAGCCGGTCGGGTCGTGCACGAGGGGCGAGGTGACGATGTCCGGCAGGCTGCTCACGTCACGGGGCCGGATGCCGAACCAGCGGGTGAGCAGGCCGAACGTGGCCATGTTGACGCACTGGATCGCGTAGAGGAGGGCGGTCACGGCCGTCATGGTCGCGAGTCCGGCCCGTGCCCTCACCGCGAGGCGTGCGTCCACCCCGCGCTCCCTCCCGCCACGCCCGCGTGGCCTCAGACGTGCATGACGATCGGCTGGAACCCCTCGGCGCGCAGGGCACGGAGGACCTGGTCGGAGTGCTCGTGGCCCTTGGTCTCCATGTCGATGGTGATCGCCACGTCTCCCATCGCGATCGAGCCGCCGACTCGGGTGTGGTCCACGCCGGTGACGTTCGCATCGTTCTCGGCGATGATGCGCGAGATGGTGGCGAGCGAGCCGGGCCGGTCGTCGAGCATCATGCGGACCGTGAGGAAGCGCCCGGCGGCGGAGAGGCCGCGCTGGATGACCTTGAGCATGAGCATGGGGTCAATGTTGCCGCCCGAGAGGATCACGACCGTCTTCTTCGGGTCGATGCCCAGCTCGGCGAGCTTGCCGTCCATGAGGGCGGCCACGCCCACCGCGCCGGCCGGCTCGACGACGAGCTTGGCCCGCTCGAGCAGGAAGATCAGCGCACGGGCCAGCGAGTCCTCGCTCACGGTGACGACGTCGTCCACGAGCTCCCGGATGATGCTGAACGGGATCTGGCCGGGAAGGCCGACAGCGATGCCGTCTGCCATGGTCGCGACCTTGGGCAGCGGCACCACGGCGTCCGCGGCGAGCGAGGGCGGATAGGCCGCGGCGTTCTCGGCCTGCACGCCGATCACCCGGATCTCGCGTCCGAGCTCGGCGGCCTTGGCCTTCAGGGCCACGGTGACGCCGGCGAGCAGGCCGCCGCCGCCGACGCCCATCAGGACGGTGTCCACGTCCGGAACCTGCTCGAGGATCTCGAGGCCGATCGTGCCCTGGCCGGAGACGACGTCCGCGTTGTCGAAGGGGTGGACGAACACGGCGCCCGTCTCGTCCGCGAAGCGCTTCGCCTCGGCGAGCGCCTCATCGACGTTGTGGCCGTGGAGGACCACCTCGGCGCCGTGGCTGCGGGTCGCCTGGAGCTTGGGCAGGGCGACGCCGAGCGGCATGTAGATGCGCGCGCGGATGCCGAGCCGCTTGGCGGCGGAGGCGACGCCCTGGGCGTGGTTCCCGGCGGAGGCGGCCACCACGCCGCGGCGCTTCTCCTCCTCGCTCAGCCTCGCCATGCGCACGTAGGCGCCGCGGACCTTGAACGAGCCCGCGCGCTGGAGGTTCTCGCACTTGAAGAAGACCTCGCCGCCGATCTGCTGGCCCAGCGCCCTGGACTGCTCGATCGGGGTCTTGGCAATAATGCCCTCGAGCAGCTCCTGTGCGGCAACAACGTCGTCGAGCGTCACAGCGAGAGTCGGGAGGGTCTTCATGCTCAGTGCTCCTTGGGGGTTTCACGAAGATGGCGGAACCGGTCCGGCGTCTTCCGCTGGGGCCGGCGCATCTCCAGTTTCCCACGAGTTCTCCCACCCTCGGGCCGCGATGTAGCGGACCGCGGAGTTCGTGACGGCGAGGGTGGGCACGGCGAAGAGCGCCCCGGGGATGCCGGCGATGTACGAGCCGGCGGCGACCGCGAGGATCACCGCCACGGGATGGAGGGACACGGCGCGGCCCATGATGAGGGGCTGGAGCACGTGCGACTCGATCTGCTGGACGGCCACGACGATGACGAGCATGATGACGGCGTTGACGAGTCCATTCGCGACGAGCGCAAGGAGCACGGCCACCGCGCCGCTCACGAGCGCGCCGACCACCGGGATGAAGGATGCGACGAAGACGAGGATCCCGAGCGGCAGCGCGAGGGGCACGCCCAGGATCGCCGCGCCCACTGAGATGCCCACCGCGTCGACCGCGGCGACGAGCACCTGGACCCGCACGTAGCTCACGAGCGAGGCCCAGCCCCGGCGTCCGGCGCCGTCGGCGGCCGGGCGTGCCTGCCGGGGCAGGAGCCCCACGAGGAAGCGCCAGATGCGCTCTCCCTCGAGCAGGAAGAAGACGAGGACGAACAGGGTGATGAGGGCGCCCGCGAGGAAGTGGCCGGCAGAGGACCCCACACTCAGCACGCCGCTGACGAGGGTGCCCTGGTTCGTCTGGAGGAGGCGCTGGGCGTCCTTGGTGTAGGCCTCGAGCTGATCGGCGGTGAGCTGCAACGGCCCCTCGGCGAGCCACTTCTGGACCTCGGCCAGCCCGGCCAGCGCCTCGTCCCACAGCTGCGCGAAGCCGATCGAGATCTGCCGTCCCACGAGGGTCAGCAGGCCCGCGACGGCCGCAATGAAGCCGACCTCGGTGATCGCGACCGCGAGGCCCTTGGGGACGCGGGCGCGCCGGAGCCAGCCGACGACCGGGCTGAGCAGCCCGGCGAGGAGCGCCGCGACGAGGACGGGGATCACGAGGAAGCTCAGCTGCGCGAGCGCCCACGCGATGGCCCAGGCGACCACGAGGATGATCGCCGTGCGCCAGGACCAGGCGGCCGCAACCCGCAGCGCGAACGGCAGGTCTGCGTCGCTCACCGGCCGGGTGGGCCGGGCGGGCGCGGGGCGGGGTCCTGGGGGCGTGGGCTCCATGGCCCCATCCTGCCAGAGCCCTCCCGGCGCCCCGCGCGCCCCTAGAGCTCGGAGCCGATCCCCCAGCGGATGGAGGCGGACGCGCCGGGCTCCAGCCAGCCCAGCCCGGCGCCGCTGTTGAAGGCGTTCGCGGCCCCGCTCATCGGCTCGAGCGCCACCGCCGCGGGCCGTCCCGGGAAGGTGTCGGTGACGAAGACATGGGTGTAGGGGCAGGTCTGTTCCTGCCACATCCATACCCTGCGCCCGTCGGCCGCAGCGAGCGTTGCGCGGGCCACCCGGGGTGCGTGGGCCTCCCGGGGGCCTCCCGGGGTGTCGTCCGCCGCGTCCTCGAAGGCGAGGTCGGTGTAGCCGGAGTCGAGCGCGAGGGAGGAGACCGGTTGGCCCCCGCGGAGGTCGGTGCCGCCGGAGACGGGCTCGGACGAGCGGGGAATGAGGCGCTGGTCCGCGATGAGCCGCGTGCGGCCCGAGACGGTGAGCGTGAGCTCCTCGGTGGGGACGTCGCCGATCCGGAGGTAGGGGTGGGCGCCGAGCACGTAGGGCGCGGACGCGGCCGAGTCGTTGGCGAGGGTCTGGGTGACGCTGAGGCCGCCGTCGCTCCCGAGCGCGTAGTCGACCCGGTGGCGGAGGAGGAACGGGTACCCGTGCTGCGGGAACACGACGGCCTCGAGGGCGACGGCGGACTCCGTCTGCTCGAGGACGCTGTAGCCGGTGTTGCGCAGGAGCCCGTGGCTCGCGTGCCCGAACTTGGGCTCGGTGATGTCCAGCTGCTGGACCTTGCCGTCGAGGGTCCACCGCCCGTCCTCGATCCGGTTCGCCCACGGCGCGAGCGTGATGCCGGTGGCGCCCGGGGGGATCTGCCCGTCGCCGTAGGTCTCGGTGAGGGCCACACCGTTGCGGGCGTACGACCGCAGGCCGGCGGCGAGCTCGGTGACGACGACGACGGCGCCCCCGCGCCGGAGTTCATGCTGCCGGCCCGTGGCGGCACGGCGGGCGGTCGGTGAAGGTGTCATGGGGACCACGCTAGCGGCGCCGGGGACGCTCCGCCCGGGTCGCCCGCAGGGTCTTCCCAGCCGGGCGTCAGAATGTTATCTTTTGTTAGAAAGCTGTTGTTTCTGTTAGTCGTCTCCCGTCACGGGAGCCGAGGCGGGGGGACCTATGCTGGCTGCGGAACGCCATGCACACATCATCGCCGAGCTCGAGCGGCGGGAGGCCGTCCGGGTCACCGAGCTTGCGGCCGCCCTGGGCGTCTCCGAGATGACGATCCGGCGGGACATCGAGCACCTCGAGCAGCAGGGCCTTGCCCGCCGGGTGCACGGCGGTGCCGCCCGGCCCACGGAGGTGGGCTTCACCGAGCTCGGGTTCGAGATCAAGAGCGAGCACCGCCCCGACGCCAAGAGCGCCATCGCGCAGCAGGCCGTCGAGCTCGTCCGGCCGGGCGCGACCATCTTCGTCACCGCGGGCACCACGACCTTCGCCTTCGCGCGCCTGCTCGTGGGCATCCCGGACCTCACGGTCGCGACCAATTCGATCAAGGTGGTCGAGGCACTCGGCGCCGCCGGCGGGGTGCGGACCATCCTCACCGGCGGGGAACGGACGCCGTCGGAGGCCCTCGTCGGGCCCCTGGCCACCTCGACCCTCCGCCAGCTCCACGTCGAGGTGTGCTTCATGGGTGTGCACGGACTGCATCCCCGTGCCGGCCTGACCACCCCGAACATGCTCGAGGCGGAGGCGAACCGCGCGGCCGCGGAGGCCGCCGCCCGGCTCGTGGTCCTCGCGGACCACAGCAAGTACGGCCTCGTGGGCCTCGCGCAGATCCTTCCCCTGAGCGCGGTCGACACCCTCATCACCGACGACGGGCTCTCCACCGCGGCCCTCGACGAACTCCGCCAGCACGTCCCCGACCTCATCGTCGCGGCCGTCGATGACGCCCGACCCACGAAGGGAGCGCAGTGACTGCACCCCATGCCCCGAGGATCACGCCGACACGCCTGTCCGACGGCCGCGAGCTGCTGTATTTCGACGACCCGGGCACCCCGCCGCGCACGCCGGTGGCCGACCGGCGCGGCCTCACGCACCGTGCCGCCCCCGGGGAGCTGCGCTACGACGAGCTCTCCGGCGACTGGGTGGCCGTCGCGGCCCACCGGCAGTCCCGGACCCACCTGCCGCCCGCCGAGGCATGCCCGCTGTGCCCCACCACCGCGTCCAACGCTTCCGAGATCCCGGAGCCGGACTACGACGTGGTGGTGTTCGAGAACCGCTTCCCCTCGCTCGGACCGGACACCGCGGTGGTCTCCCCGACGCTGCCGTGGGGGCACACGGTGCCCGCCGTCGGCCGCTGCGAGGTCGTGTCCTTCACGGCGAGCCACACCGGGTCCTTCGCCCAGCTGCCCTACGAGAGGGCCCGCACCGTGGTCGAGGCATGGGCCCACCGGACCGCGGCCCTGAGCGCGCTGCCCGGCGTCCGCCAGGTCTTCCCGTTCGAGAACCGGGGGGCGGAAATCGGCGTGACCCTGCACCACCCCCACGGCCAGATCTACGCCTACCCCTACGTCACCCCGCGGGCCGCCCAGCTCGGCGCCGCCGCCCGCCGGTTCTACGACGAGGCGGGCGGCCGCGCCACCCTGCTCGGCACCCTCCTGGACCGCGAGCGCGCGGCGGGCGAGCGGGTGGTCCTCGAAGGCGCCCACTTCACGGCGTACGTGCCCTTCGCCGCGCGCTGGCCGCTCGAGGTCCACCTCGTCCCGCACCGTCATGTCGCCGACTTCTCCGCGCTCGCCGGCGAGGAGAAGGACGAGCTCGCCGACGCCTACCTCACGCTCCTGCGGGGCCTCGACGCGCTCTACCCCACACCGACCCCCTACATCGCCGCCTGGCACCAGGCACCGCTGGAGGCCGCACTCCGGCCGGCGTCGCGGTTCCACCTCCAGCTCACCTCCCCGCGCCGCGCGGCGGACAAGCTGAAGTTCCTGGCCGGGTCCGAGGCCGCCATGGGGGCCTTCATCAACGACACCACCCCTGAGCAGGTCGCTGCCCGGCTGCGGGACGCCCTCTCCGGGGCGCCCGCCGTCCGCGCAGCCACCGGAAAGGCCCCCGCATGAGCAGCCCCCTCTCCCCGCAGCAGGCCGCCGCACCCGCCCACCGCGCGTTCTCGGAGGCCTTCGGCGGCGAGCCCGACGGCGTGTGGCGGGCACCGGGCAGGGTCAACCTCATCGGGGAGCACACCGACTACAACGAGGGGTTCGCCCTGCCCTTCGCGATCGACCTCGCCGCCCATGTGGCGGTGCAGGCGCGACCGGACCGGCTCGTCAGGCTCCTGTCCACCCACGGCGGCGGCGTCGTCGAGCTCGACCTGGACGCGCTCTCCCGGGACGGGGCCCCCGGATGGAGCGTGTACCCGGCCGGCGTCGCGTGGGCCCTCGCCGAGCACGGCGTGCGCCTGCCCGGGTTCGACCTCGCGCTCGACTCGACCGTCCCGGCGGGCTCGGGCCTGTCCTCCTCGCACGCCATCGAGTGCGCGGTGGCCACGGCGCTGTCCGAGCTCGCCGGGGCCGACCTGACGCCGCAGGACCTCGTGCTCGTGACCCAGCGGGCGGAGAACGCGTTCGTCGGCGCGCCCACGGGAATCCTCGACCAGTCGGCCTCGCTGCGCGGGACGGCGGGGCACGCGGTGTTCCTCGACTGCCGCGACCAGGGGGTCGAGCTCATCCCGTTCGACGCCGACGCAGCCGGCCTGGCGGTCCTCGTGGTCGACACGAAGGTGGCGCACTCCCACGCCGGCGGCGGCTACGCCGAGCGCCGGGCCTCGTGCGAGCTCGGGGCAGAGGTCCTGGGCGTCGAGGCGCTGCGGGACGTCTCCTCCGAGGACCTGGCCGAGGCACGCGGGCTCCTCGACCCCGTGACCTTCCGACGCGTGCGGCACGTGGTGACCGAGGACGAGCGGGTCCTGGCCACGGTGGAGGTGCTCCGGACCGAGGGACCGGCGGCGATCGGCCCCCTGCTGGACGCGAGCCACGCCTCGATGCGCGACGACTTCGAGATCTCCTGCCCTGAGCTCGACTTGGCCGTGGAGGCCGCGCGCTCGGCCGGGGCCCTGGGGGCCCGCATGACCGGCGGCGGCTTCGGCGGCTCGGCGATCGCGCTGATCCCGCGCGCTGCCGAGGGGGCAGTCCGGGACGCGGTCTCCGCCGCGTTCCGGCGCGCGGGGTTCACCGCCCCTGACCTCTTCACGGTGGTCCCGGCCGAGGGGGCGCGGCGGGTCCTCTGACCCGATGCGGGCAGCACGCCCCCAGCAGCGCAGGAGCCCCCGGGACCGTCGGTCCCGGGGGCTCCTGGTGCTCCCAGCGCCTCAGCTCTGGGCGCCTCAGTCGTTGCTGTTGAGGATCGCCAGGAGCCTGAGCAGCTCGGTGTAGAGCCACACGAGGGTCACGGTCAGCCCGAACGCCGCGGTCCAGGCGAACCGGCGGGGAGCCCCGGCACGGACGCCCTGCTCGATGCTGTTGAAGTCGAAGATGAGCGAGATCGCCGCGAGCACGACAGCGAACAGTCCCACGAACACGCCGAGCGGGATGCCGAAGATGTGCACGCTGCTGCGCAGGCCCCACGCACCGAGGCCCGGGTCGACGAGCATGATGACGAGGTTCACGAGGCTGAACGCGAGGTAGCTCACGAGGGCGATCAGGAGGAACTTCGCCAGGCGCGGAGTGGCCCGCACCTTGCCGCTCTTGTACAGGGCCAGGGTCACGGCAGCGACGACGATCGTGCCGATGACCGCCTGCAGCCCCACCCCGGGCGCCACGGCGTCGATGATGCGGGTGATCCCGCCGAGGAAGAGGCCCTCGAGGCCTGCGTACGCCAGGATCAGCCCGGCGGCCGGTTCCCGCTTGAACGAGTTGACGAGTGCGAGGACGAAGCCCCCGATCGCGCCGAGGACCATGAGGCCCAGCGCGGCGCTCCCCGGGACGGCCAGGGTGACCGCGGCCCCGACCACGACGAAACCGAGGCATGCGAGCGTGCGGACGATCACGTCGTCGTACGTCATGCGCCCGGTCTCGGCCGGCCCCGCGGACGGGGCGCGGTAGAGCTTGTCGAGCTGCTCGGGCGTCAGGGGCTGCTGCGGGTACCGCGCCTGCCCGTAGGGGTTCTGGCCATACGGGCCCTGGGCGTACGGGCTGTGGCCCTGGGGCGCGGCCTGTGCGGGCGCGGCGGTGGCAATGGCGCCCCTGTAGTTCTTCCCCCGGAAGACCGGGTTGCCCCCAAATGCCATGTCGGCTCCTTGTCCATACTGCTGGTGCGGCGTCGTGGCGGCCCCGCGGGTGCTGCGGAGTCACTACTGGAGAGCACGCCCGGGAGGCCGCAGAAGTTCCCGCGGCTACACTGTTGCGGTGCCGAATGACGTGACCTCAGCCCCGCAGCCCCGTCTCCCCCTGCGCATGCTCCACGACCGCATCCTGGTGGAGCTGGACAAGGAGGCGAGCGAGCGGCGCTCGGCGTCGGGCATCGTCATCCCGGCGACCGCCATGCTCGGCAAGCGGCTTGCCTGGGCCGAGGTCGTCGCCGCCGGGCCCAGCGTCCGCCAGGTTGCCGTCGGGGACCACGTGCTCTTCGATCCCGAGGACCGCGCCGAGGTCGAGGTCGGCGCCAAGGACTACGTGCTGCTGCGCGAGCGTGACCTCCATGCCGTGGCCGAGAGCGGCGAGCCTGCGCGGGATCTCGGCCTCTATCTCTGATCAGGGCCCCGCACCTTTCTCCTCAGAGCCCCGCACGCGGGGACAGTCCGCAGCGCGATCTCCGACGCGGGCCTGAATCCCAAGCTCTCCTAAAGGCGTGGTGGCCCACAGCTTCATAGTTGTTACCGGATCGCGACCTCCGGGGCCCCCTTCCGCGGCCGATCGCTGCCGTGCCCGCGGGTAACATGACGTCCAGCGGGTGAGGTTCGTCACATGCAGGGCCGCGCGCTCGGCGGGAGGATCCGTGCCCGCTGCACCAATCACCGGCTGGCATCCCCCAGCCGCACCCGTACAGACGGAGGCCCTACGTGAGACGCACAGCCTCGGCCGTCCCCCGGTTACGCGCTCGGCGCGTGCTGGCGGCGGCGGGCGCCCTGATCGGCGCCATCCTCGCAGTGCTCCTGACCGTGGCCCCGGCCGCCGAGGCGACGACCTCGCCCAGCCCGGGCCCCAGCCAGTCCCAGTTCCAGAACAGCATCTCGGGCTTCCTGCGCAATGCCGGCCAGCCTCTCCAAGGCGTCAAGATCACGGCGGAGGGGAACGGCTTCACCGGCAGCACCACCTCCTCGGCCTCCGGCGCGTGGAGCATCTCGGTGCCGACCCAGGGCAGCTACAAGGTCACGCTCGACGAGTCGACGCTGCCCCAGGGCGTCAAGCTCGCGGACGGGCAGGAGAATCCGCGGACGGTGACGTTCAGCCAGACGTCCAACGCGAGCACCATCTTCGCGTTCGGCGCGGGCATCCAGGTGCACCAGGAGAGCTTCTTCACGAACCTCGCCAACCGCCTCGTCGCGGGCCTGAGCTTCGGCCTGCTCCTCGCGCTCTCGGCCGTAGGCCTCTCGCTCATCTTCGGCACGACAGGCCTGACCAACTTCGCCCACGGCGAGATGGTGACGCTCGGCGCGGTCGTCGTGTTCTCGACGAGCGCCGTGGGCGTGCCCTTCTGGCTCGCCATCCTCGCCGGCCTCGCCTCGGGGATCGCCTTCGGCTACGCCCAGGACGCGTTCCTCTGGAAGCCCCTGCGCCGGCGCGGAACCGGCCTCGTCCCCATGATGATCGTCAGCATCGGCCTCGCCCTGGCGTCCCGCTACGTCATCCTGTTCTTCTTCGGGGGCGCGACCCAGCAGCTTCCGGGCTCGCAGTCCACGGACATCGACCTGGGCGTGGTCTCGATCTCGCCGAACAACCTCTGGTCCCTGCTGATCTCCATCGTCGTGATCCTCCTGATCGCCTTCGCGCTCCTGCGGACCCGGCTCGGGAAGGCGACGCGCGCGGTCGCGGACAACCCCGCCCTCGCTGCGGCGAGCGGGATCGACGTGGACCGCGTCATCCGGCTCGTGTGGGTCACGGGCGGCTTCCTTGCGGCGCTCGGCGGGATCCTCTGGGCGTACTACCGCCCAGGGGTCTCGTTCAACATGGGCCAGCAGCTGCTGCTCATGATCTTCGCGGGGGTGACCCTCGGAGGCCTCGGGACCGTGTTCGGCGCGCTCGTGGGGTCGATCGTGGTGGGCATCTTCGTCGAACTCACCACGGTCTTCGGCCTCACCTCGGACCTGAAGTACGTCGGGGCGCTGGTCGTCATGATCCTCGTCCTCCTGTTCCGGCCGCAGGGCATCCTGGGCCGGCGTGAGCGAGTGGGCTGAGGAGGCCACCATGGATTTCGGACAGATTCTTCTCGAGGCTTTCGGCGAGCTCGTCAGCCCCACGACCGCGGCCTACGCCCTCGCCGCGCTCGGCCTCGCCGTGCACTTCGGCTACTCCGGGCTGCTCAACTTCGGCCAGGCCGGCTTCATCGCGGTCGGCGCCTACGCGTTCGCCATGACCACCATCCATCTGCAGTTCCCGTTCTGGCTCGCGCTCATCGTGGCCGTCGTGGCCTCGGTCGTGTTCGCGCTCATCCTCGGCATCCCGACCCTGCGGCTGCGGGCGGACTACCTCGCCATCGTGACGATCGCCGCGGCGGAGATCATCCGCTACATCGTCACCACCAACACCCTCACGGACGTCACCGGCTCGGCCAACGGCCTGGCCGGCTTCCGGCAGGACTTCCTGCGGCTGAACCCCTTCCCCGCGGGCACCTACCTCGGGTACAGCAGCCCCGACTTCTTCTACCGGGTCTTCGGCTGGGGCCTCGTGGTCATCTTCGGCATCGGCGTCTGGCTGCTCATGCGCAGCCCCTGGGGCCGCGTCCTCAAGGGCATCCGGGAGGACGAGATGGCCGTGCGCTCGCTCGGCAAGAACGTCTACTCGTACAAGATGCAGGCCCTCGTGATCGGCGGCATCCTCGGCGCGCTCGCGGGCCTCGTCTTCACCCTCCCCCGCGACGTCGTGCAGCCGGCGAACTACGGGACCGAGTTCACGTTCTTCCTGTGGACGTGCCTCCTCCTCGGCGGCATGGCCACGGTGCTCGGGCCGATTGTGGGCGCCATGATCTTCTGGGTCGTGCTCTCCCTGACCCAGAACGTGCTCTTCGGGCTGATCCAGATCGGCGTCCTGCCGTTCCTCAGCCCCACCCAGGCAGGCCAGCTGCGCTACATCCTCGTCGGCGTCGCCCTCATGCTGCTGATGATCTTCCGGCCGCAGGGCGTGTTCGGCAACAAGAAGGAGCTCGCATTCTCATGAGCGAGGCACAGACCACCTCCGGCGGGACCGTCGACTACATGACGGACAGCCGCCCCATCGCCGAAGGGCCCGCGGCGCCCGGATGCCGCAAGCGCGACCCGATCGTCGTCGCCGACAACGTGAGCCGGCGCTTCGGCGGCATCAATGCCGTCGACGTCGAGCACCTCGAGATCCCCCGGCACAAGATCACCGCACTGATCGGTCCCAACGGTGCAGGCAAGACGACCCTCTTCAACCTCCTCACGGGCTTCGACACCCCCCAGTCGGGCAAGTGGCAGTTCGAGGGGCGCGACCTCGCCGGGATGGCCTCCTACAAGGTGGCCAGGCTCGGCATGGTGCGCACCTTCCAGCTCACCAAGGTCATGGGCAAGCTGACCGTCATCGAGAACATGCGTCTCGGCGCCTCGGAGCAGCCGGGCGAGAAGCTCCGCAACGCCCTGTTCCGTGGGATCTGGGGCAGCCGCGAGAAGGACATCACTGGCAAGGCCGAGGAGCTGCTGGCCAAGTTCAAGCTCGACACCAAGCGCGACGACTACGCAGCCTCCCTCTCCGGAGGCCAGCGCAAGCTCCTCGAGATGGCCCGGGCGCTCATGGTCAACCCCAAGCTCGTCATGCTCGACGAGCCCATGGCCGGCGTCAACCCGGCCCTGACCCAGAGCCTCCTCGACCACATCAAGAACCTCAAGGCCGAGGGCATGACCGTGCTGTTCGTCGAGCACGACATGCACATGGTCCGCCACATCGCCGACTGGGTCGTGGTCATGGCCGAGGGGAAGGTGGTGGCCGAGGGCCCGCCGGCCGACGTCATGAAGGACCAGGCCGTGATCGACGCCTACCTGGGCGCCCACCACGACGTGGACCTCGGAGCCGCCGGCGGCCTGAAGGAGCTCGAGGAGGAGCTGGCTGCGGACGAGGAGTCGGTGGTCGGCACCGCCGACGCCGGGATCATCTCCGAGGAGTCGGTCCTCTCCGAGGCCGAGACCATCACCGTCAGCCACCCCGCCAAGCACCGCGCCGCGCCGGGCGAGGGGCTGGACGAGGCCGAGGCACCGGACGAGGCCGCCGGTCGGGCGCCCCACGGTGCCACCGAGGCCACTGAGGACGCCGGCAAGGAGGAGCAGAAGTGAGCGAGCACAGCGCGCCCGCGGCAGGCGCCGCACCGGCCGGCGAGGCCGTCGTGACCGTCACGAAGCTCGTGGCCGGCTACCTGCCCGGGGTCAACATCCTCAACGGCTGCAGCATCGAGGCCCGCAAGGGCGAGCTGATCGGCATCATCGGCCCGAACGGCGCAGGGAAGTCCACCCTGCTCAAGGCCATGTTCGGCCTCGTGAAGGTCCACTCCGGCTCCGTCGTGGTCCGCGGGCAGGACCTGACCGGGCTCAAGGCGAACAAGCTCGTGAGCCGCGGCCTGGGGTTCGTGCCGCAGAACAACAACGTCTTCACGACGCTCACGATCGAGGAGAACATGCAGATGGGCATGTTCCAGCGGCCCAAGGCCTTCAAGGAGCGCTGGGACTTCGTGACCGAGCTGTTCCCCGAGCTCGGGAAGCGCCGGGCGCAGCGGGCCGGCTCGCTCTCGGGCGGCGAGCGGCAGATGGTGGCGATGGGCCGGGCCCTCATGATGGACCCGGCGGTGCTCCTCCTCGACGAGCCCTCGGCCGGCCTCTCCCCCGTCAAGCAGGATGAGACGTTCCTGCGCGTGCACGAGATCAACCGGGCCGGCGTCTCCGTCATCATGGTCGAGCAGAACGCCCGGCGCTGCCTGCAGATCTGCGACCGGGGCTACGTCCTGGACCAGGGCCGCGACGCCTACACGGGCACCGGCCGCGAGCTGCTCAAGGATCCGAAGGTCATCCAGCTCTACCTCGGCACCCTCGCCGACACCGTCGAGGGCGAAGGGAAGGCGGCCGGCCAGGCGTAGGAGGCACCCGCTCACGACGGCGCCGCCCCACCCTCCGCGGGTGGGGCGGCGCCGTCGTCTGTGCTCACCGCGGCGCCACCGGTCGGAGCAGCCCCGAGGCGTGCAGAGGCCCCGGTCACCCTCGCGGGGACCGGGGCCCTGAGCCGTGCTGACCGTCAGAGGCCGGTCAGCTCAGCTTGCCGAACTCCTCGCGGACCGGCTGCGGCTTGTTGTTGTCATCGAACTGGTAGATGCCGATGTAGGCCTCCTGGGGGTCACCGTTCTTGGCGAAGGAGACCGGGCCGGACTTGCCGTCGTAGTCGATGTCCTTGCCCTGGCGCAGGAGCGTCACGCAGCTGGCGAAGTCGTAGCACTTCTGACCGCCCTCGGAGACGTCCTGGAGGTGCGCCGCGATGTCCGTGCCCTTGGTGCTCTTGGCCTCCTCGGCCGCGAGTGCGATCAGGTTCACGGCGTCCCAGGACTCACCGGCGTAGTTGTAGTCCTTCAGACCGGAGTCGACCGTGGCGAGCTGCTTCTTGAAGTCGTCCTTCGCGAAGGTCCCCGGGGTGGTGCCCTGGGCGCCCTTGAGCGTGCCCGGCTTGAGGTCCTTGCTGTAGTCCGAGGTGTTGCCGTCGACGAAGAACATCTGCGTCGGCTTGACACCCTTGGCCGTCAGCAGCGGGATGATCTGCTTGGCCTGGTCGAAGGAGATCACCGCGATCGCGTCCGGCTTGGCCGCCACGACCTTGTCCACCTGCGAGCTGAACTGCGAGTCGCCCTCGTTGAACAGCTCCTGGTCCACGACCTTGCCGCCGGCGGCCTCGAAGGCCTTCTGGACGTTGTCCCGCAGGCCGGTGCCGTAGGCGTCGTTCAGGACGATCATGCCGAGCGTCTGGGCGCCGCAGGAGGCCATGTAGTTGCCGAGCACGCGGCCCTGGAGCACGTCCGAGGGCGCAGTGCGCCAGTAGAGCCCGTGCGCGTTCCAGGTGCTGAAGTCCGGCGACGTGTTGGCCGGCGAGAACTGCACCACGCCAGCACCGGTGATCTGGTTGATCACCGTCTTGGACACGCCCGAGGACGCCGCGCCGATGATCGCGGACACGCCCTGTCCGAGGAGGTTCGTCACCGACTGGGTCGCGATGTCCGTGGTCGTGTCGCCGGAGTCGCGGTGGGTGATCTCGACCGGGTGGCCGAGGACACCGCCGGCCTCATTGATCTGCTTCACGGCGAGGTTCACGCCGGCGATCTCGGGCGGGCCGAGGAACGCGAGGGCGCCCGTCTGCGGGAGGAGCGAGCCCAGCTTGAGCGGGGTCGGGGAGGTGGTCGAGGACTTCGGCACGTCCCCGGGGGCGACCGTGGCCGCGGCCGAGGCGCTGCCGGCGCCTGCCGACGCGCTCGGTGCCGGGCAGGAAATGGTGCCGGATGCTGCAGCGCTGCCCGAGCTCGAGCTGGAGCTCGACGGCGTCCCCGAGGAACCGCTGCAGGCGGTCGCCAGGAGGGCGACGCCGATGCCGAGTGCAGCCAGCTTCGCCGCCCGAGGCGCAGCCTGGTGACGTTGAATCATGCGTAATCTCCTCCATCGAAGGGCACGGAGAGCCCCTGATGCGAACAATCAGGTGTTCCTGATTAGAAGACAGGCTAATTCAACGGTTAACGCTCGTTACAGTGATTGTGGTCACAGCCTTGTAACGCCTCGGCAGCTTCCGGCGCGCATGGTGCCCCAGCAGGGACTCGAACCCTGACTGAGCGGATTTTAAGTCCGCTGCCTCTGCCGATTGGGCTACTGGGGCGCGCTCCCCAGCCTACTGGCTCGCCCGCGTGCCGCGACGCGGGGTGCCTGCCGGGAGCACGACGGCGGCCGCCTCCTTCGCGGGAGGCGGCCGCCGTCGTCGTGCTCGGCCCGAGAGGGCCGGGTGGCGGGGCTACTTGGCGCCGGCCGGAACCTTCTCGCCGGCGTCCTGGGCCTTCGGCGCCGGGGCGGCCGCGGGCTTCGGGGCGGGGCGGGCGGCGCTCTCGAACGCGGCACGCGGGTTCTCGAGGCCCTGCAGCGGGGTCGTGTCGCGGCCGGCGAAGAGCGAGGAGAACCAGTCGAGGAGCACGCGGAACTTGCGCTCCGCCGTCGGGATCGCGAGGCCGTGGTAGCCGCGGTGGGCGAGCCAGGCGAGCGGGCCCTTCAGGCCGATCCGCCCGAACAGGTTGATGTTCGCCACGCCCTTCCACGGGCCGAAGCCGGCCACGGCACCGAGGTTCTTGTGCTTGTAGTCGGTCAGCGGCTTGTCCCAGCGGTTGGCCCACAGGTTGTTCGCGAGGACCTTGGCCTGGCGCAGGGCGTGCTGGGCGTTCGGCACGCAGGTGCCGTCCGGGAGGCCCTTGCCGGTCAGGTCGGGCACGGCGGCGACGTCGCCGGCAGCCCAGGCGTTGTCGATGATGCCCTCGTCCCCGGCGATGCGGAGGTCCGGCAGGACGCGGACGCGGCCGCGCGGCTCGAGCGGGAAGCCGGTGGCGCGGACCATCGGGTTGGCCTGCACGCCGGCGGTCCAGACGAGGGTGTCCGCCTCGAACTCGTCCGCAGGGGTCTTGTCCGGCATGTTGATGAGCTTCAGGGAGCCCTCGGCGCTGGCGAGGGAGGTGTTCAGGAGCACCTCGATGCCGCGGCCCTTGAGGTGGCTGACGACCCACTCGGCCTGCTCGGCCGTGACCTCGGGCATGATGCGGCCCATCGCCTCGACGAGGACGAAGCGGACCTCGTCCTGGCTCAGGCGGGCGTTGTTGCGGACGGCCTCGCGGGCGAGGTCCTCCATCTCGGCGATGGTCTCGATGCCGGCGAAGCCGCCGCCGACGACCACGAAGGTCAGGGCGCGCCGGCGCTCGGCCGGGTCTGTGGCGGTCGAGGCGAACTCGATGCGCTCGATCACCCGGTTGCGGAGGGCGATGGCCTCCTCGATGGTCTTGTTGCCGATGCCGGCCTCGGCGAGGCCCGGGATCGGGAACGTCCGCGTGATGGCGCCCGCGCCGAGGACCACGTCGACGTAGGGGACCTCGACCGTGCCCTGGTCGCCCGGGAGCTCCACGACGGCCTTGCGGGCCTCGTGGTCGATGCTCGTGACCGAGCCCTGGATGACCTCACTCTGCTTGAGGTGCTCGCGGAGGGAGACGACGGCGTGGCGCGCCTCGATGTTGCCGCCGGCCACCTCGGGCAGGAACGGCTGGTAGGTCATGTACGGGTTGGGATCCACGACCGTGACGATGCCGCCGGCCGAGGCGATCTTCTTCTGGAGGTTCAGGGCCACGTAGAGGCCGACGTAGCCGCCGCCGACGACGAGGACGCGGGGGCGATCGACAAGCTGCAGGGAGGAAGGCATGGAACAAGCGTAGCGCAGTTTGTGAAAATATTCACTAGCTCCCCGGGTGTGACTCCTCCGGCTCCGCCGACGCCGCGGCGTCCGGCGGCAGGGCGGCCCCGCCCGCGGGGCTGCGGACCGAGCGCCGCCAGACGTGGAGGCCTCCGCCGGCGGCAGTGCCCAGCACGAGGACCGCCGAGAGGACCACGGTCAGGGCCGGCCAGGGGCTCTCCGCAGGATCGTTGCGGGGCGTCGGCGCCGACGGCTCGGGCACGGCGGTGGCAGGGGCAGTCGGGGCCGCCGTCTCGTCCGGGGCGGTGGGCGCCGGGCCCGCGCCCTTGCGGTGGACGCGGATCCAGTCGGCGATCGAGCCGAGCGGGTTGACGGACGTCACCGGCACATCCGCCTTCAGCGCCGCCTCGGCATCGAGGATGCCGCGGCCGTAGATCGGGTCGGGTCCGGGCGCGCCCGCGTCCTTCGCCGTCGAGACGATCCGGTTGATCACCTGGGCCGCGCTCATGTCCGGCCACTTCGAGCGGATGAGCGCCGCCACCCCTGAGACGATCGGGGCGGCGCCCGAGGTGCCGGCCCATTCCGCGTACTCGCCGCCCGGCAGGCCGCCGGCGAGCTCCTCGGCGGGAGCGGCCACGCCGATGCTGATGCCCTGCGACGAGGAGTCGACGCTCGCCTTCCGCTGGCGGTCCAGGCCCGCGACGGTCAGGACGCCCGGGATCGTGGCGGGCGCACCGACCTGGACGTTGCCGCCCACGCGGTTCCCGGCCGCGGCGACGATCACCACGTCGTGCTGCTCCGCGTAGAGGAAGGCCGAGTCCCAGCTCTCTGGCCAGACGGGCGAGGAGCTGCCGAGGGAGATGTTGATGACCTTGGCGCCCTGGTCCACCGCCCAGCGCACGGCATCGGGGATCTGCGCCTGGTCGGAGATCCCTGCGGGGTTCGGCGAGCCCAGCCAGGTGGACGCCGAGAGGAGCTGCGCCTCGGGCGCCACGCCCACGATCCCGTCCGGGCCCACGCCGTCCTTGCCGGGGTCCTGGCCGTGGCCTCGGCCGGCGAGCATCGTCGCGACGAGCGTGCCGTGCTCGGGCTTCGCGCCGATCGGCTTCTGCCCGTCCGGAGAGCCGGCGCCGGAGGAGTCGTGGCCGCCCACGACCGCCCCGTGCAGGTCCGGGTGCGTGCCGTCGATGCCGCTGTCGATGACGGCCACCTTGACCCCGGCGCCCTTGGAGACCTCCCAGGCCTTCTCGATCCCGTACTCGCCGAGCCAGTACTCGCGGTCCCGGATGCTGTCGGCCCGCGCGGCGGGCGCCGACGGCAGGAGGCCGAGCAGCGCCGCGGCCAGCGCCGTGAGGATGGAGAGGGTCAGGGCAGTGGCGCGTCGGATCACGTGGTCTTCTTCGTCAGGGTGCTCAGCGCGATGCCGTCGAGGATGTCGTGCTCGCTCGTGACGGCGGTGGCGATGCGGCCGTCCGTCAGCGTGGACAGCCGGGCGAGGATGTGGCGCCACACGAGCGCCCCGGCCCCGATCACGTCGACGCGCCCGGGGTGCATGTAGGGCAGCTCGGCCCGCTGGGCGTGGGTCAGTCCCAGCAGCGACGTGCAGGCTGCGGCCACCTGCGCGATGGGCAGTTCGGTGCCATGGATGCACTCGGGCTGGTAGGCGGGCAGGCCCAGGGCGTGCGCGGTGATGGTGGTGATCGAGCCGGCCACGCCGATCACCGCGGTCGCCTCGCCGAGCGGCACGCCGGCAAGCGCCTCGTCGATGCCAGCGTCGACGTCGCGCTCCGCCGCGGCGACCTCCTCGGCGGTGGGCGGGTCCGAGCGGAGGTGCCGCTCGGTGAGGCGGACGCAGCCCATGTCGATCGAGCGCGCGCCCCGGACCCCGGCGGCGTCGCCGAGGACGAACTCCGTGCTGCCGCCGCCGAGGTCGACCACGAGCACGGGGCGGCCGGCGGCCAGCGGCAGGACGCTCGCGGCGCCGGCGAAGCTCAGCGCGGCCTCCTCGGCGCCGGGCACGATCTCGGGCTCGACGCCGAAGCGCGCCCGGATGCCGGCGACGAACTCGTCGCCGTTGCGCGCGTCCCGCATGGCCGAGGTCGCCACGAAGCGGACGCGCTCTGCGCCCAGGTCACGGACGGTGGCGGCGTAGTCGTCGGCGGCGGCGAAGGTGCGCTCGAGCGCCTCGGGAGCGAGCATGCCGGTCGCGTCGACGCCCTGGCCCAGGCGGACGACGCGCATCTCGCGGTGGACGTCCGCCAGGCGGGGCGCGCCGTCGTCCCCGGGACGCGTGTCCGCCACGAGGAGGCGGATCGAATTCGTGCCGCAGTCGATGCCCGCGACCCTCATGCCCGGTCCTCCCCCGCCGCGTCCTCCCGCTCGGCGCTGGAGCCGGCGGTGCCCTCCGCGGTGCCCTCGGCGGAGTCCGTGCGCCGGAGGGGCGCCGGCCGGCCGGTCATCGCCGGCAGCCCCTGTGGGCCGTGCCGGGAGAGGTCCCGGTCCGGTGCCTCCCCCTCGGTGTCCCAGGCCCCGTCGCAGTAGCAGGCCTCTGGCGTCCACCAGGCGGAGATCCCCGCGATCGCCTCGTCGCCGAGCGGATTGACGCCGTGGCCCAGGGCGAGCGACTGCCCCACGAGGACGTGGAGGCACTTGACGCGGGTGGGCATCCCGCCGGCGGAGACGCCGTCGATCTCCGGGACGGGGCCCGTGCCCGCGCGGCGGCCGATCTCCTCGCGCGCGGCGAGATAGGCCTCGTGGGCGCGGCGGTACGCGCCGGCGAGCTCGGGATCGGCCGCGAGCCTGTCGTTCATCTCGGCCATCAGGCCGGCGGCCTCGAGGCGGGAGACGGCGGAGGTGATGACGGGGTGGGTGAGGTAGAAGGTCGTGGGGAACGGGGTGCCGCTGGCCAGGCGCGGCGCGGTCGCCGCCACGAGCGGGTTCCCGCACACGCACCGCGCCGGGATGGCGACCACGTCGCGCACGGGGCGCCCGAGCTGGCGGCTCAGGGTCTCGAGATCCGCCGGCGTCGGGACGTCGGCGGACGGCTGGGGGGTCTCGGTCACGGGGCTCTCACTGTCCTTGCTCTGGTCGGTGGGCGCACGACGGCGCCCTGCCGCCTTCTGACGGGGGCGGCACCGCGGGTGCCGCGGCGGCTCAGTCGGTCGCGGCCCGCACGAACGCGTCCCAGAAGCCCTGGCTCCAGGGCGTGTCGCCGCCCGCCTGCGTCTGCGTCCCGCTGCTCGTGGCGGCCGGGCTGCCGTCGTCGCCGAACACCCAGTACGAGGTCTCGCCGGGCATGACCATGTTAATGCGGTCGCGCGCCTGCTGCTTGACGTAGTTGGGGTCCTCCCACCGGGCGATGGACTGCTTGAGCGAGTCCTGCTCGGCGTGCTTCGCGGCGATGTCGGCCTGGAGGGAGCTGATCTCGGCCCGCTGGCCGAGGAAGACGCGGACGGTCGGGGCGAGCATGATCGTGATGGCGACGAGCACCACGGCGAGGGCGATGATGCGGCCGGAGAAGGCCCGCGCCGGCACGGGGGCGCTGTCCGCGGAGACCGGGGTCTTGAGGGGAACCTTGGTCCCCGTCCGCCGCTTCGCCGGACCGGCCGGCTTCCTCGGGGACTTCGGGGACTTCTGGGCCTTCGGGGCCCCCATCCCCGGTGCTGCCTCCTGGACCGGCTCCACCACAGGGGTGGGCGCGGCGGGCGAGGGTCGCTTCGTGGCCGGCGTGCGGGGCACGGCCGGTCGACGCGTCGCCATGGAAGCTCCTTGCGTTGGTCTCCTGTGTGCGGCCGGCCGCTGCGGCGGCCCCTGCCCGATGCGCCGCGGCGGCCATCGTCATTCAACGATAGCCGCCGCGGGGCGCATTTCTGCGCAGGCGCCGCCCGGGTGCCGCGGGCGGCACACCGGACGGCGCGGAGGGTGTCAGCCCTTGAAGCGCGGGAAGGCGCTGCGGCCGGCGTAGCGCGCGGCGTCGTCGAGCTCCTCCTCGATGCGCAGGAGCTGGTTGTACTTCGCGACGCGCTCAGAGCGGGCCGGGGCGCCGGTCTTGATCTGGCCGGCGTTGGTCGCGACGCAGATGTCCGCGATGGTCGTGTCCTCGGTCTCGCCGGAGCGGTGAGAGGTGATCGTGGTGTAGCCGCTGCGCTGGGCCAGGGAGACGGCGTCGAGCGTCTCGGTGAGGGAGCCGATCTGGTTGACCTTCACGAGCAGCGAGTTGGCCGTCTTGGCGTCGATGCCCTGCTGGAGGCGCTCGGGGTTGGTCACGAAGAGGTCGTCGCCCACGAGCTGGACCTTGTCCCCGATCTCCTCGGTGAGGATCTTCCAGCCCTCCCAGTCGTTCTCGTCGAGCGGGTCCTCGATCGAGACGAGCGGGAAGTCGTTGACGAGCTCGGCGTAGTACGCGCTCATCTCGGACGCGGAGAGCGCCTTGCCCTCGAACTGGTACGCGCCGTCCTTGAAGAACTCGGACGAGGCGACGTCGAGCGCGAGCGCGATGTCCTTGCCCGGGGTGTAGCCGGCCTTGCTGATGGCCTCCGTGATGAGCTCGAGCGCGGCGCGGTTGGAGGGCAGGTTCGGGGCGAAGCCGCCCTCGTCGCCCAGGCCCGTCGAGAGGCCCTTCTCCTTCAGGACGCTCTTGAGGTTGTGGTAGACCTCGACGCCCCAGCGGAGGCCCTCGGAGAAGGTCTCGGCGCCGATCGGGGCGATCATGAACTCCTGGATGTCCACGTCGGAATCGGCGTGCGAGCCGCCGTTGAGGATGTTCATGAGCGGCACGGGCAGGACGTGCGCGTTCGGGCCGCCGAGGTACTTGTACAGCGGCAGGTTGGCGGAGTCGGCGGCCGCGTTGGCGACGGCGAGGGAGACGCCGAGGATCGCGTTGGCACCGAGGTTGCCCTTGTTGGGGGTGCCGTCGAGGTCGATCATGGCCTGGTCGATGGCGCGCTGGTCGGTGGCGTCGAAGCCCGTCAGCGCCGGGGCGATCTGGTCGAGGACGGCCTCGACGGCCTGCTGGACGCCCTTGCCCTGGTAGCGGCCCTTGTCGCCGTCGCGGCGCTCCACGGCCTCGAACTCGCCCGTCGAGGCGCCCGAGGGGACCGCGGCGCGGCCGAGCGAGCCGTCGCTGAGCAGGACCTCGACCTCGACCGTCGGGTTGCCCCGGGAGTCGAGGATCTCGCGGGCGTGGATGGCATCGATAAGGGCCATGGATGTGCTCCTTGGTGGATGGAACGGCTCTGACATGAGGAGGCGCTGCCCGCGCCGAACCGCGGGGCAGGCACGGTGTCGGCACCAGACTATCCGGCCCGCGCTCGGCGGCGCGACCTGTGACGCCCATCTCGGGCTGGGCTCAGAGGCGGCCGACCGCGGCGCGGAGCGCGCGCTCGGCGTCGAGCCCGGCGGCGCGGGCGGCGCGCACGGCGTCGAGCAGGAAGTCCCCGAGCTCCTCCTCGGTCGCGAATCCCGCCGAGGTCACCCCACCGGACGCCGAGGTCGGGGCATCGGGCCCGCCGGCCGGCCCGGCGCCCTCCAGGGCACGCCGCCGCTCGGCCCGCCCCAGTGCCTTCTGGGCGAGGGCGAGGGCAGGCAGGTGCCGCGGAAGCCCCTCGAGCGCGTCGGGGCCGACGAGCCGGGGCGAGCCGTCGCCGTCGGGCCCGGGTCCCTGCCCCGACCCGGCGGCCGCCTTCTCCTGGCGCTTGGCCTCGTCCCACGAGGCGATGATCTCGGCCACGGTGGTCGGGAAGCTCGGCTGCAGCGCGCCGTCGGGCGTGAAGACGTGGCGGTTGCGCCGGACGAGCTTCGCGGTGAGCGCCCCCGCGACGCCGTCGAGGTCGAACGCGCCGCGCTCCCGCGCGATCTCGGCGTGCAGGACCACCTGCAGGAGCACGTCGGCGAGCTCGCCCCGCAGCTCCTCCTCCGGCTGGCCGTCCTCGATCGCCTCGACGAGCTCGTAGGACTCCTCGATGAGGTACGTCACGAGAGAGGCGTGCGTGAGCGCGGCCGTCCAGAGGCAGTGCTCCCGCAGGAGCCGCACCACCTCCACGAGACGGTCGACGGCGGCGCTCACCTCACGGCTCCCGCCGCACCCGCGGCCTCACCCGGCCCGTGCCTACTCGGCAAGGTTCGCGTAGGCCTCGTTGATGTACTCGACGAGGTCCTCACGGTCCTCGAGGGGCAGGAATGCGGCCTCGGCGGCGTTGAGCGTGATCTCGAGCAGGTCGTCGAGGTCGTAGTCGAAGGCCTCCACGAGCAGCTCGAACTCGTCCGTGAGCGTCACGCCGCTCATGAGCCGGTTGTCGGTGTTGACCGTGACGTTGAAGCCGAGCTCGTAGAGCATGTCGAAGGGGTGGTCGAGGATGTCCTCGCCCCAGGCGGCGATCGCGCCGGTCTGGAGGTTCGAGGACGGGCAGAGCTCGAGCGGGATCCCGCGGTCGCGGACCCACGCGGCCAGCTCGCCGAGCGTGACGTCGAGGATCGGCACGCCGTCCTCGTCGACCTCGTCGGTCGAGTCGACGGTGATGTCCTCGGCGATGCGCACGCCGTGGCCGAGGCGGAGGGCGCGCCCGTCGACGAGGGCCGACTGGATGCTCGCGAGGCCGGCGGCCTCTCCGGCGTGGACGGTGGCCGGGAAGTTGTTCTGCGCGAGGTAGGTGAAGGCCTCGGCGAAGCGCGAGGGCGGGAAGCCGTCCTCGGCCCCGGCGATGTCGAACCCGACCGCGCCGCGGTCGCGGTGGCGCACGGCGAGCTCGGCGATCGCCTGGGAGTTGTCGGCGTGGCGCATGGCCGTGATGAGCTGGCCGACGGCGATGACCCGCCCCGACTCCTCCACGAGGGCCATGCCGTCCTCGAGGCCGGCCTGGACAGCCTCGACGGCCTCGTCGAGGGTGAGCCCGTCGGTGAGGTGCTGCTCGGGCGCCCAGCGCACCTCGCCGTACACCACGCCGTCGTCCGCGAGGTCCTCGACGAACTCCCGTGCGATCCGGCGCAGGGCCGGGGCGGTCTGCATCACGGCGATCGTGTGGTCGAACGTCTCGAGGTACCGGGGCAGGGAGCCGGAGTCCGCGGCGTCCCGGAACCACTGCCCGAGGGCCACGGGGTCCGTGGATGGGAGCTCGTGGCCGATCTCGGCGGCGAGCTCGATGATGGTCGCGGGGCGCAGGCCGCCGTCGAGGTGGTCGTGGAGGGAGACCTTGGGCAGCGCCCGGAGGTCGAAGGAGAGGTCCGGGGCGGCGTCGATGTTCGGCTCAGTCACGCCCCAACTCTATTGAAGCTGGGGGCAGCAGGCCACCGCGCAGGTCACTCCCCCGGAGTGGGCGTGGTCTCGCGCTCGCGCGGCGCGTAGTCGTCGGCGGGCAGATGGGGCCGCAGGGCGAGCTCGCGCTCGTGCTCTGCCCTCGCCGCCGCGGCGGCCCGGCGGGCGTCGACCGTGTCGCGCCAGCGGTGGAGGACCGTGATGCTGTGGTCCAGGAGCACGCCGAGGACGAGTGCGAAGGCGACGGCGACCACGACGCTCAGGAGCGGGTTGTGGTGCAGCCAGGGGAAGGAGCTCGCGAGGAGGCCCACCCCGAGCGAGTAGCCCACCCAGGTCAGGCACGCGAACGCATCGAGCCAGAAGAAGGTGCGGTGGCGGAACCCGGTGCTGCCGGAGACGTAGTTGACCGCCACGCGGCCCCAGGGGATGTACCGGGCGGTGAAGATCAGCACGGCGCCGCGCTTGTCGAGCTCGTGCCGGGCCCAGCCGAAGACCTTCTGCACGCGCGGGCGCCGCATCCACTTCCAGCGGTCGGTGCCGATCTTGCGCCCGAGGAAGTAGGCCACGTTGTCGCCTGCCATCGCCCCGATGAGCGCCGTGGCGCCCAGGATCCACAGGTTGGGCTCGCCGGAATGGCGCCAGTACGCGGCGAGGGCCACGATGAGCGTCTCGCTCGGCGCGATCATCGCGAAGCCGTCGACGAAGAAGAAGACGAGGAGGATCGGGTAGATCCACCACTGGCCGGCAGCATGGAGGATCGCGTGATCGATGAAGGTCAACGACATGCGGTATTGCTCCTCCGGATACTGGGCCTCCTCCAGTGTCCCATGCGCAGGCTCAGGCGACTATCCGCCCTAAGGCCCTAGATTGCGCCGGGGGCGATCCTCCCTACGGACGACGCCGGCCCCTCCCCCGGGCGGAGGCGCTCGCCCCGAGGGCGGGGCCGGGTTCGGCGGTGCTAGGCGATGCGGTCGAGGATGAGCGGGGTGGCCGGGCGGGAGCCTTCCGGCGCGATCGTGACCGCCCCCTCGAGCGCCTCGCGCGCACGGCCGAAACGCTCGGGGGTGTCGGTCAGCAGCGTCATGAGCGGCTCCCCCGCGCGGACCGTCGCGCCCGGCTTGGCATGCAGCCGCACGCCGGCGCCGGCCTGGACGGCGTCCTCCTTGCGCGCCCGGCCGGCGCCGAGCCGCCACGCGGCGACGCCGACGGAGAGCGCGTCGAGGCCCACGAGGACTCCGTCAGCCGGGGCGTAGACCGTCTCCGACTCCTTGGCGCGCGGGAGCGGGGCGTCCGGGTCGCCGCCCTGGGCGGCGATCATCCGCCGCCACACGTCCATCGCACGGCCGTCCTTGAGCGCCTGCGCCGGGTCGCCCTGCACGCCCGAGGCCTCGAGCATCTCCTCGGCCAGCCGGACCGTGAGCGCCACGACGTCCTCCGGGCCCCCGCCGGCGAGGACCTCGAGGGACTCCTCGACCTCGATCGCGTTGCCGGCGGTGAGGCCGAGCGGGGTGTCCATGTCGGTCAGGAGCGCCACGGTGCGCACCCCGGCGTCCTGGCCGAGGGCCACCATCGTCTCGGCCAGCTCGCGGGCGTCGGCCTCATCCTTCATGAAGGCCCCGGAGCCGACCTTGACGTCGAGGACCAGCGCGCCGGTCCCCTCGGCGATCTTCTTGCTCATGATCGAGGAGGCGATGAGCGGGATCGCCTCGACGGTGCCGGTGACGTCGCGCAGCGCGTAGAGCTTCTTGTCTGCCGGGGCGAGTCCGGCGCCCGCGGCGCAGATGACCGCCCCGACGTCGTCGAGCTGGGCCATCATCTCCTCGTTGCTCAGGGCCGCCCGCCAGCCCGGGATCGACTCGAGCTTGTCCAGGGTGCCGCCGGTGTGGCCGAGGCCGCGGCCGGAGAGCTGCGGGACGGCCACCCCGAACACGGCCACGAGGGGCGCGAGCGGGAGCGTGATCTTGTCCCCGACCCCGCCGGTGGAGTGCTTGTCGGCCGTCGGCCGCTGCCCGCCGGAGCGGCTGCGGAGGGAGGAGAAGTCGAGCCGCTCGCCCGAGGCGATCATCGCCGTCGTCCATCGGGCCGTCTCCCGGTGGGTCATGCCGTTGAGGAGGATCGCCATGGCGAGGGCGGACATCTGCTCATCGGCCACGGCCCCGCGCGTGTAGGCGTCGATGACCCAGTCGATCTGGGCGTCGCTGAGCTCGCGCCGGTCGCGCTTGGCGCGGATGACGTCGACGGCGTCGTGCGCTTCCGCGGCACGCGCCCCGTTCCCGGAGGTGGTCACTGGTGTCCTTCCGTCGGATCAGTTCTGCAGGTTCTGCGGCCCGAACGCGTCGGGGAGCACCTCGTCCATGGTCCGCACGCCGCTCACCGTGAGCAGCACCATCCCGGGCGCGCGGAACTCGTAGAGGAGCTGGCGGCAGCGGCCGCACGGCATGAGCACGCTGCCGGACGCGTCGACGCAGGCGAAGGCCGCGATCCGGCCGCCGCCGCCGAGCCGGAGCTGGCCCACGAGGGTGCACTCGGCGCAGAGCGTGAGCCCGTACGAGGCGTTCTCGACGTTGCAGCCGGTGATGATCCGGCCGTCGTCCGTCAGCGCCGCCGCGCCGACGGGGAAGTCCGAGTACGGCGCGTAGGCGGCGTGCATGGCCTGGGTGGCCGCCGCGGTGAGGGCGTCCCAGTCGACCTCGGGTGCCGTGGGCTCACTGCTTGACATACGGGATGCCCTCCATGGCCGGCGGCCGCGAGCGGCCGACGAGCCCGGCGACGGCGAACACGGTGACCACGTACGGGAGCATGGCCATGAACTGGCTCGGGACCGGCGAGCCGATGATCGTGATGATGCTCTGGAGGTTGTCGGCGAAGCCGAACAGGAGCGAGGCCAGGAAGGCCCCGATCGGGTTCCAGCGCCCGAAGATCAGGGCGGCGAGGGCGATGTAGCCGCGGCCGGCGGACATCTCCTTGCTGAACGCGTCCACGGCGACGAGGGTGAAGAACGAGCCGCCGATGCCCGCGACCGCTCCGCCGAGGATCGTGTTCCAGAACCGGGTCCGGTTGACGTTGACGCCCAGGGTGTCCGCGGCCTGGGGGTGCTCCCCCACGGCCCGCACGCGCAGGCCCCAGCGCGTGTGGAACAGCCCCACGTAGACCACCACGACGGCGATGTACATCAGGTAGCCCACGAGCGACTGGCGGAAGAGGATCGGCCCGATCACCGGCACGTCCGCGAGGATGGGGATCTCGATGGTGCCCAGGTGCGGGGGGTTGTTGAGCCCGTCGGGGTCCTCGGTGAGCAGGGTGGAGAAGAGGAAGTTGGTCAGCCCGACCACGAGGACGTTGAGCACGACGCCGACAATGATCTGGTTCACCAGGTACTTGATGCTCACGAGGGCGAGGATGAGGGACACGAGCGCCCCGGCCACCGCCGCCGCGACGAGGCCCACGTACACGTTGTGCGCGAGGGTGGCGCCGACCGCAGCGCTGAAGGCGCCCATGAGCAGCTGGCCCTCGATCGCGATGTTGACGATGCCCGACCGCTCGCACAGCACCCCCGAGAGGGAGCCGAACACGAGCGGGACCGAGAGCGTGACGGCACCCGCGAGCAGGCCGGCGAGGGAGATGAAGGGGGTCTGGTCACGGCCGCCGGCCACGATCCACACGAGGAAGCCCACGAGGAAGGCGACGGCGAAGACGGCGCCGACCCAGCCCGGCGTCGGACGCCGCGCGGAGGCGAGCCACACGGAGTAGGCCGCGCCGGCGAGCATGACGGCGGCGGTGAGCCAGCCGACGACGGGCGAGCTGACGGTGACGACGGTGACCCCGGCGACGCCCAGGATCGCCAGGAGGAACACGACGACCGCGGCGGCGAGCGCCCCGGTGAGCCAGCGGGCCGGGGTGCGGCCGGCGCGGGGGCCCCAGAACCGGAGGTATCCGAACCAGGCCGCGGCGACGAGCGCGACGGCGAGGGCGAGCCATGCGGCCACCCCGGAGGCCTCCCGCCCCGCGTCGACGAGGCCGAACGAGGCGTTCTTGCTGCCCGAGAGCGCGCCGAAGAGCACCGTGCCGAGCACGGCGAGGAGACTGAGCCCGATCGGGGCCTTGAGGGACACGGGCGCGGCGACGGGGCGCGCGGCCTGCGGCGCGGCGGCTGCTGTGCTGGTGCTCATGACGCGGCTCCGCTCTCGGCAGCTTCGGCCGGTGTGGGGGTGGGCGGCCCGGACCGGCTGCGCTTCCTCCTGCGCGGGCCGAGGCCGAAGATCGCCCGCACGAGCGGCGGGGCGGCGATGAAGAGGACGATGAGCGACTGGATCACCAGGACGATGTCGATCGGCGTCTGGGTCACGGCCTGCATGGAGACCCCGCCGGCGCGGAACGCCCCGAAGAGCAGGCCGGCGAAGAACGTCCCCCACGGGGTCGACCTGCCGAGCAGCGCCACGGTGATGGCGTCGAAGCCGATCGAGGCCGCCACGCCCCCGGAGAGGTACTTCTCGGTGCCCGACACCTGGGCGATGCCGGCGAGGCCCGATAGCGCTCCGGCGAGGGCCATGACCAGGACCGTCGAGCGCCCGACGTTGATGCCCGCCGTGCGCGCGGCGTTCGGGTTGGCGCCGACGGCCCGGAACTCGAACCCCACGGTGGAGCGGGACAGGATCCACCACACGCCCCACGTGACGAGGATGGCGAGGATGAACCCGGCGTGCAGGCGGAACTGCGGCCCCAGGAGCTCCGGGAACAGGGCAGAGGCGTCCAGGAACGGCGAGATCGGGTTGGTCGAGCCCTTCCGCTGGAACGCGGGCGTGGTGAGCAGGAACAGGAGCAGGAAGCTCGCGATGTAGTTGAACATGATGGTCACGATGACCTCGTGGGCGCCGGTGCGCGCCTTGAGGAAGCCCACGATCCCGCCCCAGATGCCGCCGCCCAAGATTCCGGCGAGGATCACCACGAGCAGGTGCAGCCCGAACGGAAGGTGCCACGCGAAGCCGACGTAGGCGCCGAAGAGGGCGCCGAAGATCAGCTGCCCCTGGGCCCCGATGTTGAACAGGCCGGCCCGGAAGGCGAGGGCCACGCCGAGGCCCGCGAGGATCAGCGGGGTCGAGACCGTGAGGGTCTCGGCGAGCGGGTAGAGCTGCGCGGCGAGGTCTGCGCCCTGCCAGTTGAAGATCGAGCCCTGGACCAGTGCGGCGTACGGGCGGAAGACCTCCGTGATGGTGTCGGAGGGCCGGGCGAAGAAGTAGCCCGCCGCGGTGGCGACCTTGGGGTTGGTCACCGCCATGAGGATCCCGCCGATGACGATCGCCAGGACCATGGACAGCAGGGACACCATCGGGGTGCCGGTGGCGATCCGGCGGAGAAGTGACTCGTCCGCCGCGGGGCCAGCGGGACCGCCGGGCGGCGGGGTCGGCACGGGCTGGGGCGCCTGGGCCGAGTCAGGCGCGTTCTGCACGTCAGCCATGTGTCTCTCCTGTGGTGTGCTCGCCGCCGGTGTGGCGGGCCTCCGCGGCGGCGGCCGCGGCCTCGTCAGCATGCATGCCTGCCATCATCAGGCCGAGGACGTCGCGGGGGGTGCCACCGTCGACGATGCCCATGAGGCGTCCGCGGTAGAGCACGGCGATGCGGTCCGAGAGCTCCATGATCTCGTCCAGTTCGGTCGAGACGATCATGACCGGAGTCCCGCGGTCCCGCTCGGCGAGGATGCGGCGGTGGAGGAACTCGATCGAGCCCACGTCCACGCCGCGGGTGGGCTGGGAGGCGATGAAGAGGCGCAGGGGCCGCGAGAGCTCGCGCGCCATGACCACCTTCTGCTGGTTTCCCCCCGAGAGGGACGACGCCGGCGCATCGGGTGAGCCCGCGCGGATGTCGAACTCCTCGATCTTCTCCTTGGCCTGGGCCGCGACCCGGCCCGGGCTCATCGCGAGCCCGCGGGCGAACGGCGCGCGGTCGTAGAGGTCCAGGACGAGGTTCTCCGCGACGCTGAACGCACCCACGAGGCCATCGTGCGAACGGTCCTCGGGGACGAACCCGACCCCCGCCTCGAGGACCTGCTTGACGCTGCGTCCGAGCAGCTCCGCGCCGTCGAGGGTCACCGAGCCGGTGACGTGCCGGTGGAGGCCGAGGATGGCCTCGGTGAGCTCGGTCTGGCCGTTGCCCTGGACGCCGGCGACGGCGAGGATCTCTCCTTGCGCGATGTCGAAGGACACCCCGTCCACGATCCGCTGGCCCGTGGGCGCCACGAGCGTCAGGTCCCGCACCGAGAAGGTGGTCTCCGCGGGCTGGGCAGGAGCCTTGTCGAGGGTGAGGCTCACGGGGCGTCCCACCATCATGGCCGCGAGCTCGGCCGGGGCGGCCGACGGCGGGGCGTCGCCGACCACGCGGCCCCGCCGGATCACCGTGATGACGTCCGCGACCGCCTTGACCTCGCGCAGCTTGTGGGAGATGAAGATGATCGAGGTGCCGGAGGCCTTGAGCCCGTCCATGATCGCGAGCAGTTCGTCCGTCTCCTGCGGGGTCAGGACGGCGGTGGGCTCGTCGAGGATGAGGACCTTCGCGTCGCGGACGAGGGCCTTGATGATCTCGACGCGCTGCTGCACGCCCACGGGGAGGTCCTCGATGCGGGCATCCGGGTCGACGTCGAACCCATAGCGGGACGAGATCTCGCGGATCCGGGCCCGGGTCGCGTCGAGGTCGAGGAAGCCTCCGGCCTTCGTGGCCTCCGCCCCGAGGGCCACGTTCTCGGCCACCGTGAAGACCGGGACGAGCATGAAGTGCTGGTGCACCATGCCGATCCCGGCAGCCATCGCGTCCGCCGGGCCTCGGAACGCGACGGGCCTGCCGTCCACGAGGATCTCGCCCTCGGTGGGCTCGTAGAGCCCGTAGAGCACGTTCATGAGCGTCGACTTGCCGGCGCCGTTCTCGCCGAGCAGCGCATGGATCTGCGAGTCCTCGACGACGAGGTCAATGTGGTCGTTCGCGGCGAACGAGCCGAAGCGCTTGGTGATGCCGCGGAGTTCGAGTTTCACTGCGGGAACCGTCCCCTTGGATGAGGTGGGACCAGCTTGCTCCCCGGCACGCCAGCGCCGCCCGGCCGGCGAGCGGCGGGCGGCACTGGGTGGCCCGGTGCACGGGGCACCGTGGAGCCGGAGCGCTGGATGGGATCGTGGCCGGCGCTACTTCGAGACGGGGCTGGACTTCGACTCGACCTTGATGTTGCCCGAGATGATGTCCTTCTTGAGCTGGTCGAGCTCGCTCTTCATGTCCGCCGGGACCGCCGAGTCGAGGTCGTGGAACGGGGCGAGGGCAACGCCGCCGTTCGCGAGCGTGCCGACGTACGGCGTCGCGTCGAACTTGCCGTTGAGGTCGTCCTTGATGACGGATTCGACGGCGGTGGACATGGTCTTCTGGACCGACGTCAGCATGACCGACTTGTAGTCCGGGGCCGTGAGGTAGCCATCGGAGTCGACCCAGATGAGCTTGGCGTCCTGGCCGGCGTTCTTGGCGTCCAGCACTGCGGAGGCGGCACCGGGGCCGACCGCGCCCGCCACGGGGAGCACCACGTCCGCGCCCTGCTGGAGGAAGCCCTGGGTGAGGACCTTGCCCTTGTCGACGGACTTGAAGTCGCCCACGAAGGTGCCGTCCTGCTTGTCCTTGTCCCAGCCCAGGACCTGGACGTTCTTGCCCTTCTTCTGGTTGTAGTACTTCACGCCGTCGGCGAAGCCGTCCATGAAGATCGTCACCGTGGGGATGTTGAGGCCGCCGAACGTGGCCACCTTCCCGGTCTTGGAGACGCCCGCGGCGAGGTAGCCGGCGAGGAACGCGGCCTGGGCCGTGTCGTACACGATCGGCTTGACATTCTTGGGGAACGCCGGGTCCGTGTAGTCGATGATCGCGAAGTGGCTGTTGGGGTTGGCGCTGGCGATGCTCTTGGTCGCGTCGCCGAGCAGGAAGCCGACGGTGACGGTGAGCTTGCAGCCCGCCTGCACCATGGAGCGCAGGTTCGGGTCGTAGTCGGTGTCGGCCTTCGACTGGACGTGCTTCTCCTGAATGCCGAGGTCCTTGACGGCCTTCTGGAGGCCCTCGTAGCCGGACTGGTTGAACGACTTGTCGTCGAAGCCGCCCGAGTCCGAGACCATGCAGCCGAGGTAGTTGGAGGCCTGGGCCGAGGAGCCGCCCGAGGAGCCCGACGTGGGCGGGGCCGAGCCGCAGCCGGCGAGGGTCAGCGCGGACACCGCTGCCAGGGCCACGCCCGCGACGCCGGCTCGGTGGAAGGGGGTACGGAAGCGGTTCAAGTAGTCCTCCAGAGTGGACGAGGGAATCCTCAGCCCCGGGGCCCCGAGGGACGCGCCGGGCGCGTGGTACAGCGCACTAGGGTAATCGAAAGGAGTCCTTCACACACTCGTGCGGGACGGCCGCCCACGAATCGTTGGTGATTCGTTACCAACCTCACGGGAAGGCCCCACCGAAGCGTGGCAGCGCGGGGACGGCTCAGAGGTCGCGCAGGCTCCTGAGGGCGGCGGCGGCGAGGACCTGCACGCCGCAGCCGATGGCCGCCTCGTCGACCACGTAGTCGCCGCGGTGGAGGTCGTACTCCTCCCCGCCCGGGGTGTGCGTGCCGAGGCGGAACATGGAGCCGGGGACTTCCGAGAGGAACCAGGCGAAGTCCTCTCCGCCCATCGACTGCGGGGTGAGCACCACGGCGTTCTCCCCCAGCTCGGCCCGCGCCGCCGCCTCCAGCAGGGCGGTCTCGTGCTCGGAGTTCACGACCGGGGGCACGCCGCGGATGTGCTCGAGGCTCACCTCGACCCCATACGGCGCGGCGACCTGCTGGACCACTTCGTCGAGGAGCTCGCCGGCGCTGTGCCAGGCCTCGCGGTCGAGGCAGCGCATGGTGCCGGACATGGATCCGATGGCGGGGATGGCGTTCGGCGCGGCGCCCGCGGAGATCTGGCCCCAGACCACGGACACGCCGCTGCGCACGTCCACGCGCCGGGACAGGACCGCTGGGACGTTGACCGCGATCTGCGCCAGGGCGAAGACCAGGTCCTCCGTGAGGTGCGGCCGCGAGGTGTGGCCGCCGCGGCCGGTGAGCTGGATGCGGATCGTGTCGGAGGCCGAGGTGATCGGCCCGATGCGGGTGCCGATCTTGCCGACCTCGATGCGCGGATCGCAGTGGAGGGCCATGATCCGCGGCACGCCGGAGAGCACGCCCTGGCCCATGCAGGCCAGCGCGCCGCCGGGCATGGTCTCCTCGGCCGGCTGGAAGAGGACCCGCACGGTGCCCTCGAGCGGGGTCTCCTGGTCCATCTCGGCCAGGAGCAGCGCGACCCCCAGGGCCACCGTGGTGTGGACGTCGTGGCCGCACGCGTGGGTCACGCCGTGGTTGCGCGAGGCGAAGGGCAGGCCCGTCTCCTCGATGATCGGCAGCGCGTCGATGTCGCCGCGCACCGCGGTGGCGATGGGACCGGAGCCGATGTCGACGACGACACCCGTGCCATCGAGCCGGCGCGGCGCGAGCCCTGCAGCCTCGAGGCGCGCCACGATCCGGTCCGTGGTGCGGTACTCGTGGAAGGACAGCTCGGGGTGCGAGTGGAGGTCCCGGCGGAATTGGATCAGCTCGGGCAGGAAGGCCTCGAGACGGGGGCCTACGAGGGGCGTGGGCTTCGTCTCCGTCGTGTAGTTTCGCACCCGTTCACTCTAGCGTCACGGTTCTCAGAGGACGTCGAGGTCCCCGCTCGCCTTCAGACCGGCCACGGCGTTCTTGACCTTTTGCGCGTGCTCCGTCGTGGTGACCAGGAGGGCGTCGGGGGTGTCGACGATGACGACGTCCTCGATGCCGATGAGCGCGATGACCCTCTTCGTGTCCGAGACGACGATGCCGCTCGCGTCCTCGGTGAACACCCTGGCGCCCTCGCCGAGCACGGTCACGCGCTCGGCCTCCCGGGCGCTGTTGAGCCGGCCGATCGCGGCGAAGTCGCCGACGTCGTCCCAGCGGAACGCGCCGGGCACGACGGCGACGTCCCCGGCGGCGGCGGCCGGCTCGGCGACGGCGTAGTCGATCGCGATCTTCGGCAGCGTGGGCCACACGCGGGCCGCGACCTCGTCGCGGGCCAGGGTGTCCCAGGCCTCGGCGATCTCCGTCAGCCCGGCATAGAGCTCGGGCTGGTTCGCCGCGAGGTGCTCGAGCATGAGGGCCACCGGGGCCACGAACATGCCCGCGTTCCACAGGTACTCGCCCGAGGCGAGGTACTTCTCCGCAACCTCGAGGTTCGGCTTCTCGACGAACTCCACGACGGCGCGCGCGCTCGGTGCGCCCGCGACGTCGAGCGGCTCGCCTCCGCGGATGTAGCCGAAGCCCGTGGAGGGGTGCGTCGGCTCGATGCCGATGGTGACGATCTTCCCCCGCTCGCCCGAGGCGGCCGTGAGGATCGCCTCGCGGACGGCAGCCTGGAAGACGCCGTCGGGGCTGATGACCTGGTCGGCGGCGAAGGAGCCCATGATCGTGGCCGGGTCCCGTCGGTACAGGATCGCCGCGGCAAGGCCGATCGCGGCCCCCGAGTCCTTCGGCTCACTCTCGAGGACGAGGTTCGCCGCGTCCAGCTCGGGGATCTGCCGGCAGACGGCGGCCCGGTGGGCCTCGCCCGTCACCACGAGGAAGCGGCCCCCCGCCAGCGGCGTCAGCCTGTCGTACGTCGCGCGGATGAGAGTGCTGCCGGACCCCGTGAGGTCGTGCAGGAACTTGGGCGCGGCGGCGCGCGAGAGCGGCCACAGGCGGGTGCCCACGCCGCCCGCGGGGATCACCGCGACGAACTTCTCGAGCGGATCCTGCGGGGCGGGCGCCGGGCCGGCGACGGGGGCAGTATTCTCTGTCATCACCCCCCACTGTAGTGGGCCGGATGCCCGGATCACGGTCGCGCACGGACCGCAAGAGGGGGCACTGTGACAATCCCCACTGGTTTAACATGCCCCAGAGGCCCTTTTGAGTAAGCTGTGGGCGATGCCTAGATTTAGGCTGGAATCCGACTAGGTGAGCGCGCCCTACGCACAGCAGGGCCACTCCGCACCGGTTGCCCCCTCCGCATGGGCCCCATGCGGGCGCCGGTGCCCGCAGGGAGGTTTATTCAGTGCCGACAAAACCAGCTGGCACCCTGTACCGCGGCCGTGAAGGCATGTGGTCGTGGGTCGTACACCGGATCACCGGCGTCGTCATCTTCTTCTTCTTGTTGGTGCACGTCCTGGACACCTCATTGGTGCGAGTGTCCCCCGAGGTGTACACGGCGGTCATCGCCGAATACAAGAACCCGCTCATGGCCCTCGGCGAGACTGGTCTCGTCGCTGCCATCCTCTTCCACGCCTTCAACGGCCTGCGCGTGATCCTCGTGGACTTCTGGAAGAACGGCCCCAAGTACCAGCGGCAGATGCTCTGGACGGTCGTGATCGTCTGGGTCGTCGTGTTCGCAGGCTTCGCCATCCGCCACCTCTCACTCGCGCTGGGAGCCCACTGACATGACCACAGCACCTGAAATCCGCGAGCCGCGCAGCACGTCCGTGACCGGCCGCATCGCCCCGCAGTACAAGCGCAGCGGGGGCCCGAAGGGCCAGTTCGAGATGTTGGCCTGGCTGTTCATGCGCCTGTCCGGCATCGTCCTGGTCGTCCTGATCTTCGGCCACCTCTTCGTGAACCTGATGGTCGGACAGGGCGTCCACGGCATCGACTTCGGCTTCGTCGCCGGGAAGTGGGCCAGCCCGTTCTGGCAGGTCTGGGACCTCGCCATGCTCTGGCTCGCGATGCTCCACGGCTCCAACGGCGTGCGCACCATCATCAACGACTACGCCGAGCGGGACTCCGTCCGCTTCTGGCTCAAGGCGGTCCTCTTCGCGGCCAGCGCCATCATCGTGATCCTCGGCACCCTGGTGATCTTCACCTTCGATCCGTGCCCGGTGGTCAACGGTGTCCGCACCGTGGCCGACTACTGCCCCGCCTCGTAACCAGCGGATCCCCCGCAAGAAATGGAGCTTCACAGCATGCAGGTCCACAAATACGATGTGGTGATCGTCGGCGCCGGTGGCGCCGGCATGCGAGCAGCGATCGAGGCCGGCCAGCGGGCCCGTACCGCCGTGCTGACCAAGCTGTACCCCACCCGCTCGCACACGGGAGCCGCCCAGGGCGGCATGTGCGCGGCCCTCGCCAACGTCGAGGAAGACAACTGGGAGTGGCACACCTTCGACACCGTCAAGGGCGGCGACTACCTCGTCGACCAGGACGCGGCGGAGGTCATGGCCAAGGAGGCCATCGACGCGGTCCTCGACCTCGAGAAGATGGGCCTGCCGTTCAACCGCACGCCCGAGGGCCGGATCGACCAGCGTCGCTTCGGCGGCCACACCCGCGACCACGGCAAGGCCCCGGTCCGCCGCGCGTGCTACGCCGCCGACCGCACCGGCCACATGATCCTCCAGACGCTGTACCAGAACTGCGTCAAGCACAACGTCGAGTTCTACAACGAGTACTACGTGCTCGACCTGCTCGTCGTCGAAGAGGAGGCGACCCGCGAGGACGGCACCGTCTACCAGCAGAAGCGCGTGGCCGGCGTCGTCAGCTACGACCTCGCCTCCGGCGAGCTGCACGTCTTCCAGGCCAAGGCCGTCGTGTTCGCCACGGGCGGCGCGGGCAAGGTCTTCAAGACGACCTCGAACGCCCACACCCTCACCGGTGACGGCATGGGGATCGCGTTCCGCCGCGGCATCCCGCTCGAGGACATGGAGTTCATCCAGTTCCATCCGACCGGCCTCGCCGGCCTCGGCATCCTCCTCTCGGAGGCCGCCCGCGGCGAGGGCGCGATCCTGCGCAACTCCGAGGGCGAGCGCTTCATGGAGCGCTACGCGCCGACCATCAAGGATCTCGCCCCGCGTGACATCGTGGCCCGTTCGATGGCCAACGAGGTGCGCGAGGGACGCGGCGCCGGTCCGAACAAGGACTACGTGCTGCTCGACCTCACCCACCTCGAGCCCGCGCACATCGACGCGAAGCTGCCGGACATCACCGAGTTCGCGCGGACCTACCTCGGCGTCGAGCCCTACACGGAGCCCGTGCCGGTGTTCCCCACCGCGCACTACATCATGGGCGGCGTGCCGACCAACATCAAGGGCGAGGTCCTCCAGGACAACGACACCGTGGTCCCCGGCCTGTACGCGGCCGGCGAGGTCGCGTGCGTCTCCGTGCACGGATCCAACCGCCTCGGCACCAACTCGCTGCTCGACATCAACGTCTTCGGCAAGCGCTCCGGCATCAACGCCGCGGAGTACGCCAAGACCGCCGAGTTCGTCGAGCTGCCGGAGAACCCGGCCGCCGAGACGGTCGCCATGCTCGACGCCGTCCGCAACGCCTCCGGCACCGAGCGGATCGCCGCGATCCGCGCGGACCTGCAGGAGACCATGGACGCGAACATGCAGGTGTTCCGCACCAAGGACTCGATCGCGCAGGCCCTCGCGGACATCTCCAAGCTCCGCGAGCGGTACCGCAACATCGGCATCCAGGACAAGGGCAAGCGCTTCAACCTCGACCTCCTCGAGGCCGTGGAGCTCGGCTTCCTCCTGGACCTTGCCGAGGTCATGACCGTTGCTGCGCTGCACCGCAAGGAGTCCCGCGGCGGCCACTACCGCGAGGACTTCCCCGATCGCGACGACGCCAACTGGATGAAGCACACGATGCTCTACAAGGACGACGCCGCGGAAACCGAGGGCATCAAGGGCCTGCGCTTCGGCACGAAGCCCGTTGTCTTCACCCGTTACGAGCCGATGGAGCGTAAGTACTGATGACCGCCTCAACCGCTGAGCCAGCGTCCAAGGTCGAGCTGCCCGCGAGCGTGGGCGGCGGGGGCGAGATCCCCACGTTCGATGTCACGCTGCGTGTGCGCCGCTACAACCCGGAGGTCTCCGAGGAGTCGAGCTGGGACGAGTTCCAGCTGACGATGTACGGCACGGACCGCGTCCTGGATGCCCTCCACAAGGTCAAATGGGAGCACGATGGATCGCTCTCGTTCCGCCGCTCGTGCGCCCATGGCGTGTGCGGCTCCGATGCCATGCGCATCAACGGCCGCAACCGCCTGGCGTGCAAGACCCTCCTGAAGGACCTCGACACGTCCAAGCCGATCGAGGTCGAGCCCATCAAGGGCCTGCCCGTCGAGAAGGACCTGATCGTGGACATGGAGCCGTTCTTCCAGTCCTACCGCGAGATCATGCCGTTCCTCGTCTCCAAGGGCCACGTGCCCACGAAGGAGCGCCTCCAGTCGGCCGAGGAGCGCGAGCGCTTCGACGACACCACGAAGTGCATCCTGTGCGCAGCGTGCACCTCGTCCTGCCCGGTGTTCTGGACCGACGGGCAGTACTTCGGTCCGGCGGCCATCGTCAACGCGCACCGCTTCATCTTCGATTCGCGCGACGATGCCGGCGACATGCGCCTCGAGATCCTCAACGACAAGGAGGGCGTGTGGCGCTGCCGCACGATCTTCAACTGCACCGAGGCCTGCCCCCGTGGCATCCAGGTGACGAAGGCGATCTCCGAGGTCAAGCAGGCCATTCTGGCCCGCAAGGTGTAGGGAACCGCCGCCCGGCATGCGAAAGGGCGCCGCTCGTCACGAGCGGCGCCCTTTTGTGTTCCCCTCCCCCGGGGTCCTGTGCGCAGGGTCCTCTGCTGAGTGCCCTGAGCTCAGCGCCGCCCAGCGCGGCCGAACGTGAGTTCTTCCCGCAGCTGCCAGAACCCGTCGGCGTCGTGCTGGTACAGGCCCATGCTGTCCACGGTGAACGCTGCGCTGTAGGACTCCAGCTCGCTCTGCGCCTCATCGAGCCGCTCGGGCGGCAGGTCGTGCGCCACGGTGACGTGCGGGTGGTACGGGAAGGGCAGCGTGCGCGCGAGCGGGCCCTGCTGGAGCTCGCGGTGCAGGCTGACGCACTCCTCGAAGCCCTCGTCCACGTTGACGTACACCACGGGCGAGACGGGGCGGAACGTGCCGGTCCCCTTCAGGCCCACGGTGAACGGACGCGCCTGGGCGGCGACACCGCGCACGTGCCGGACGGCCGCGTCCCAGTCGGACGTCTCGGTGGTGGTCACGAGCGTGATGTGGGCCGGGATGACCTCGGCCATGCGGTCCCCGAACGAGGCCCGCCACGCGCGGAGCTCCTGGGCCACCATGTCGGGAAACCCGAGGATCACGCCGACGAGCGGCCGGTCGGCACCTCCTGCGGTGCCCGCTGTGTCCTCGATCGTGCCGTCCTCGAATCCCGGCATGGCCTCAGCCGACGGCCGCTGCCGCCGGGGCGAGGGCAGGGAGGAACCCGACGCGCTCGTAGACGTCGGCGAGCGTGCGCGACGCGATCTCGCGGGCCTTCGCGGCGCCGCGGGCCAGCAGACGGTCGAGCTCCGACGGATCCGTCAGCAGCTCCTCGGTGCGCGCCTTGATGGGCGCGACGGCGTCCACGACCACCTGCGCGACGTCCGTCTTGAGATGGCCGTACATCTTGCCCTCGTAGGAGGCCACGAGCGAGTCCATGTCCTCGCCCGTGATGGTCGAGATGATCGTCAGGAGGTTGGAGACGCCCGGCTTTGCCTCGCGGTCGAACCGGACCACCGTCTCGGCGTCGGTCACCGCCGACTTGATCTTCTTCGCCGTGGCCTTGGGGTCGTCGAGGAGGTTGATCAGGCCGTTCGGCGACTCGGCCGACTTCGACATCTTCGCCGTCGGGTTCTGCAGGTCGTAGATCTTCGCCGAGGTCGGCGGGATGAGCGCCTCGGGCACCACGAAGGTCTCGCCGAACCGGGAGTTGAAGCGCTGGGCCAGGGTGCGCGCGAGCTCGAGGTGCTGGCGCTGGTCCTCGCCCACGGGGACCCCGTACGGCCGGTAGAGGAGGATGTCGGCTGCCATGAGCATCGGGTACATGAACAGGCCGGCACTCGCGGCGTCGTGGCCGTGGCGGGCCGCCTTGTCCTTGAACTGGGTCATGCGGGATGCCTCGCCGAAGCCCGTGAGGCACGTCAGCACCCAAGCGAGCTGGGCGTGCTCGGGCACGTGCGACTGCACGAACAGCGTGGAGCGCTCGACGTCGATTCCGCCCGCGATGTACTGGGCCGCCGTCAGCCGCGTGCGGTGCAGGAGCTCGGCCGGCTCGTGCGGGACCGTGATGGCGTGCAGGTCGGGGATGAAGTACAGGCACTCGTACTGGTCCTGGAGCTTGACCCAGTTGACGAGGGCGCCGAGGTAGTTTCCGAGGTGGAGCGAGTCGCCCGAGGGCTGCATGCCGGAGAGGAGTCGCTGGCGGGCGGGGGCAGGAGAGGTCATGGAGTCAGGCACTTCCGAGAGGTCTAGAGCTGGTAGTCGATGACGAGCGGGGCGTGGTCGGACCATCGCGTGTCCCAGGCGCTGGCGCGATCGACGACGGCGTTCCGCGCCACCGCGGCCAGGGACGGCGTGGCCATCTGGTAGTCGATGCGCCACCCCGCATCGTTGTCGAACGCCTTGCCGCGCTGCGACCACCACGTGTAGGGGCCATCCACCTGGCCGGCCAGGTCACGGTGCACGTCCCGCCAGCCGATCTCGGTGCCGAAGAACCGGTCGAAGTACGCGCGCTCCTCCGGAAGGAACCCGGCGCGCTTCTGGTTGGCCTTCCAGTTGCGGATGTCCAGCGGGGTGTGGCCCACGTTGAGGTCGCCGACCACGAGGGCGTAGTCGCTCAGCTCGCCGAGCTCCGGCAGCCGCTTGAGCATGACGTCCAGGAACCGGTACTTGTCATCCTGCTTGGGGGTGCCCACCTCGCCCGAGTGCACGTACGCGCTCACGACGGTCAGCTGGCGGCCGCCCTCGAGGGCGAAGTCCGCCTCCACCCAGCGCCCGGCGGTGGCGAAGTAGTCGTCGCCGATCCCGATCCTCGTCTCCGTGGGAGCCTCGCGGGAAGCGATCGCCACGCCGGCGCGGCCCTTCGCGTCCGCCTCCGCATGCAGGACGTGCCAGCCGTCGAAGTACTCGTGCACGGTCGGGTCCGGGGCACGGACTTCCTGCAGGCAGAGGATGTCCACCTCGCGCGTCCCGAGCCACTCCGGCATGCCCTTGCGCCACGCGGCGCGGAGGCCGTTGACGTTGACGGTCGCGATGCGCAGGGCCCCACCCTTCGGGGCCGATTCGGGGGAAGTCACCTAGCCACTCTACCCCTCGTCGATGACCGTCCCCGTGAGGGGCGTGCCGTCGTCAGGGCGGAGCATGTCACGGGCGTTCGCGGCCGTGATCTGGATCGTCTCGAGGGCGCGGTCCACCATCTCGCGATCACCTCCGAGGTTCTCGCGGATCACGCGCTCCTGGACCTGAATGATCTTGAACGAGTGGTCGAGCTTGAGGTCGCGGACCTCGTCCACCGAGCGGGCCTCACCGCCGGCGACCGACGGTCCGCGGCCGGTGAGCTGCTCGGCGGCGCGTTCGAAGCGCTCCTGGGCCTTGCGGCCTGCGGTCCGGACGGTGGTGAAGACGAAGAACGCGAAGACCAGCCACCCGAACGAGACGATCGCCACGATCCATCCGATCACGGCGTTCTGGTTCGCCGCGAAGATCACGGCCACGAGGAACGCGAGCACGAGGACCGACAGGCCCAGTGCGCCGACCTTGATGCCTCCTCGGCGGGGCGCCTGGGCGCCGCTGGGCTGGCTGGATGCGTTCTGATGGCCGAGACTCTGCATGGGGTCCATTCTCCCAGACGTCCGCACCGCCGATCGCCGCGCACGCTCCTCCCCCGGCCCCGCTCCACCCCCCGCCCTCCCACCGTCTCGGGTACGCATCTCGTCGCGCTTTCCCCGTCTCGGGTACGCAGGCGGCGGGGACGACGGCAGGTGCCCGGCCCGCGCGGGTCGGGCACCCGCCGTCGTGCGTACCCGAAAGCCCGAAAGGGCGACGAGATGCGTACCCGAAACGGGGCTCGAGGGCGGGTCGGGCGGAAGGATGCCCCCGGCCGTCAGCGCAGGAACAGGGACCGGAGCCGGCCGGTCGTGAAGGCGACCCCCACCAGGATCATGACCGCGTAGTAGAGCAGGTGCACACCCGTGGCGGAGCTGAACGCCCCGATGCTGATCTGCCGCATGAGCTCCACGCCGTGCCAGAGCGGAAAGGCCTGCACGATCCACTGCACCGGCACCGGATAGACCGACAGCGGGTAGAACGTCGCGGAGAACAGGAACATGGGCAGCATGACGAACGTGATCATGTCCATCTGCTGGAACGTCTTCATGTAGCTCGTGACGGCCATCCCGAAGGACGCGAACCCGAAGGCGACCATCACCGACGCCGGCACGAGCAGGAGCGCCCACGGGGTGGTGATGAGGCCCATGACGCCCATGACGCCGGTGAAGCCCAGCGCGTAGAGGAAGCCGCGGAACAGGGCCATGAAGATCTCGCCCATCGCGATGTCGAGCGGGCCGAGGGACGTGTAGAGCATGCCCTGGTAGAGCTTGCCGAAGTGCATCTTGAAGAACACGTTCCACGTGGAGTCGTAGATGGCCCCGTTCATGGCGGAGACCGCCAGGAGTGCGGGCGCGATGTACGCCGCATAGGAGATGGGCGCGCCGCCGGGCCCGGTGACGGTTCCCACCAGGCTGCCGAGCCCGATCCCCATCGAGAGCAGGTAGAACACCGGCTCGAAGAATCCGGAGACGAGGATGATCCAGTTCTGGCTCTTGATGACCCGGAACCCGCGCTCGATCACGGCGCGCGCGTTGCCCGCGTACAGGGCCCCGAGGGGACGGCCGCCCTCCGTGATCGCGTAGTCCTCGTCCGTCAGGGCGCTCACTTGCCCATCCTCTTCGCGTAGTTCCTCCGCGCCCACCAGATGCCCACGGCACCGAGCGCGCCCAGGTACAGCACGTGCACCGCCACGAGCCAGCCCGGCTCGCTCAGGCCGTAGGAGGCCATCCGGCCGAGCTCGTTCCCGTGCCACAGCGGCGAGATCCAGCCGATCCACTGCATGCCCACCGGCATGGTCGCGAGCGGGTAGAACGTGCCGGAGAACAGGAACAGGGGCATGACGATGAAGCGCTGGATCATCGAGAACTGGAAGTTCTCCGACTCGATGTGCGCCGAGTAGGCCATGAGCGGCGCGCCGAAGGCCATCCCGGCGAAGACCCCGATCGGCACGAGCAGCCACGCCCACGGACCCGGGGCGGCGCCGAACGCGAGCATGATGAGGAAGAACACGAGGCACTGGAGTGTCAGGCGCACCCCCACGGCCATGATGTGGCCCGCGGCCAGCTGGCCCGGCACGAGCGGCGTGACGTGCGGGCCGTAGTAGAACCGGCGCCACTTGAACCCGTCCATGACGGGGAACATCATCTCGTTGGCGCTGGTCATGACGGCGCTCGAGACGAGCAGGGCCGGGGCGGCGAACGCGAGGTACCCCACGCCGCCGAACACGCCATGCGCCCCGCCGGCGCTCCTGTCCACGATGGAGGCGAGCCCGACCCCCATCGAGAACAGGTACAACAGCGGATTCCCGACGCTCGTGACGACGATCGTGACGAGGTAGGCCCGCATCGAGCGGAGCACGTGCTCGGCGAAGTAGAACGAGCCCCAGCGGCGCGCCTTGGCCGCCGAGACCTCCGGGGCGTGCGCCGCGAGCCGGGTCCGTGCGGCATCAGTCAATGAGCGACCGTCCCGTCAGGCGCAGGAAGACGTCCTCGAGCGAGGCCCGCCGCACGAGCGAGGTGAGGGGGTGCAGCCCGCGGGCCCGGATGAGCTCGAGCGCCCGCTCGCCGTCCGCGGCGTAGACGAGCACGCGGTCCGGCAGCGCCTCGACGCGGTCGCCGACGCCCTCGAGCTGGCCGGCGACGGCGGCATTCCGCTCCGCGCCGAACCGCACCTCGAGCACCTCCCGGCTCGAGTGCTCACGGATGAGCGCGGCGGGCGAGCCCTCGGCCATGATGCGGCCCTTGTCCACGACGATGAGCCTGTCGCACAGCTGCTCGGCCTCGTCCATGTAGTGCGTGGTCAGCACGAGCGTGACGCCCTGCTCCTTGAGGCGGAACAGGCGGTCCCACAGGACGTGGCGCGCCTGCGGGTCGAGGCCGGTGGTGGGCTCGTCGAGGAGCAGGATCTTGGGCTCGTTGACCAGGGAACGGGCGATGGTAAGGCGGCGCTTCATGCCGCCGGAGAGCGAATCGACCTTCGCGCCCGCCTTGTCCTCGAGCTGGGCGAAGGCGAGGAGCTCGTCGGCGCGCTGGCGCAGGTAGCCCATCGGGAGCCCGAAGTAGCGTCCGTAGACGATGAGGTTGTCCCGGACCCGCAGCTCCTCGTCGAGGTTGTCCTGCTGCGGCACGACGCCGAGGTGCGCGCGGACCTCCGGCCCCTGGCGCTCGGGGTCGAGGCCCATGATCTCGAGCTTGCCGCCGGTGCGCTGGGTGACGCCGCCGATCATGCGCATGGTGGTCGACTTCCCGGCCCCATTGGGCCCGAGGAGGCCGAAGGACTCGCCGGCAGGGACCTCGAAGCTGATGCCGTCGACGGCGCGGAACTCGCCGTAGGCCTTCACGAGCTGCTCGGCGCGGATGACGGTCCGCCTGCCTGCCCCACTCACGGCTGACCCCCCGGCAGTTGCAAAGGCGGAATGTGACACAGGTCGCAGCCTAGTACGGTCCCCCACGTTCCGCAACGAATCTTTCACAACAACGGGGGCGCCCCCTCGGGCGGCGGCGCCGGCTCCCCGGCGGCGGGCGGGCCGGCAGCGCGAGCCGGGGACGCGCCGTCGTGCGCCTCGGGGCGCCCGTATGAGCCGAGCTTCTCGACGGCGTAGTCCAGGAGCGCGGCGGCGCGCGGGGTGAGGGCCATGTCCTCGGGCCAGATGGCCACGACGTGGGTGCGGGTCGCGGGCGGGTCCAGGGGCCGGACCGCCACCGGAAGGCCCTCGACGCTTGCGGGCTGGACGTTGGGGCGGGACATGAGCAGCCCGTAGCCCACCCCGCGGCCCACGAGCGCCTCCACGAGGATGATCTGCGGCACCCTCGCGGCGATGGTGGGCGCCAGCCCGCGGGCGGCGAAGGCCTGGACGGTGTTGACGGTGCTGGGGCTCGCCTCGTAGTGGATCAGCGGCTCGTCGGCGAGGTCTGCGAGGTCGACGGCGTCCCGGGAGGCCAGGGGGTGGTCGGGGTGCAGGTGCGCCTGGAGCTCGGTCGCGTAGATCTCGCGCCGGCTGTAGCCCACGGGCAGGAACATGTCGTACATGATGGCGACGTCGAGACGGCCGGAGTCGAGCGCCGGGAGCAGGTCGTCGTTGGTGCCGACCGTGATCTCGAGGTCGACCCCCGGATGCCGGCGCGGGAAGCCATCCAGGAGGGCGGGGACGATGCTGGTGGCGAAGCTCGCGAAGCATCCCAGCTTCACCGGCCCGCGCAGCTCGTCGCCCCGCCGCGCATCGAGGACGAGCTCGCGGGTGTCCGCGAGGATGCGGCGGGCCTGCACCGCGAAGTGCTGCCCCGCCGGCGTGAGCGCGAGGCCGCGGGCCTTGCGGCGCACGCACAGCTGCTCCCCCACGGTCTTCTCGAGGCTCGTGATGGCCTGGGAGAGCGCCGATTCCGAGATGTGCAGGGAGACCGCGGCCGCGCTGAGCGTGTCGTGGTCGGGCAGGGCGGCGAAGAGCTCGAGCTGTCGCAGCGTCACATCCGCCATGAGGCTCCTATATAAGTTCACTCGAAGTGCTTTGGCGATTATCTGAAGTTTACATTCGGAAGTGGTGTCGGCCACTATGGTCACACCGCCACCTCCGAGCCCGAGCCCGAACGGGCCAGGGCCATCACCGTTCCCCCGCGGCCCCCGCCGCACCATGAGGCATCAGCGACGATGCCGGCCAGCAAGGACACCAGCCATGACGCACACCGGCACCGGCGCCGTCTCCGCCGCAGCGAACCAGCGACGCGTCGCGTTCGCGACGATCATCGGCACCACCATCGAGTGGTACGACTTCTTCATCTACGCCACCGGCGCGGCCCTCGTCTTCGCCGAGCTGTTCTTCAAGCCCGCCGGCGCGAACATCGCCACGCTGCTCTCGTTCGCGACCGTCGGCATCTCGTTCCTCTTCCGCCCGCTCGGGGCGTTCCTCGCCGGGCACTTCGGCGATGTGATCGGCCGCCGGGCGATGCTCGTGATCACCCTCATCCTCATGGGCGCGTCCACGACCCTCATCGGTGTGCTGCCCACGTTCTCGCAGGCTGGCATGGCTGCCCCGGTCCTGCTGCTGCTCCTGCGCATCCTCCAGGGCGTCTCGGCCGGCGGCGAATGGGGCGGCGCGGTGCTCATGGCTGTCGAGCACGCGCCGGCGAAACGGCGCGGCCTCGCGGGCGCGTTCCCGCAGCTCGGCGTGCCGCTCGGCATGCTGCTCGCCTCCGGCGTCATGGCGATCATGACCGGCCTGGTCTCCCCCGGCAAGGCGTTCCTGGAATGGGGCTGGCGCGTGCCGTTCCTGCTGAGCGTCGTGCTGATCGTCGTCGGGTACTTCGTGCGCCGCTCCGTCGAGGAGAGCCCGGTGTTCGCCGAGATCGCCGAGCGCGGCCGCCAGACCAAGGTGCCGATCCTCGTGCTGTTCCGCAAGCACTGGCACCTCGTGATCCTCGCCGCGCTCGTGTTCGTGGGCAACAACGCCGTCGGCTACATGACCACCGGCGGTTTCATCCAGGGCTACGCGACCAGCAAGCTCAAGATGGACGCGACCGCCGTGCTGCTCGCGGCCACCGTCGCCTCCGCCATGTGGTTCGTATCCACCCTCGTGGCCGGCATCCTCGCCGACAAGATCGGCCGGAAGGCCACCTACCTCATCGGCTTCGCCTTCCAGGCCCTGATGGTGTTCCCGCTGTTCTGGTTCGTCAACCTGGGCAACCTCGGCGGCCTCTACGCCGGCCTGGTGCTGCTCTCGATCGGCCTGGGCCTCACCTACGGCCCCCAGGCCGCGTGGTACGCGGAGATCTTCCCGGCCTCGGTGCGCTTCTCCGGCGTCTCGATCTCCTACGCCATCGGGGCGATCCTCGGCGGCGCCTTCGCCCCGACCATCGCCCAGGCGCTCCTGCAGGCCACCGGCTCCACTGCCGCGGTCTCGGCCTACCTGCTCGTCGCGACGCTCGTCTCGATCGGCGCGGTCCTGTGCCTGCGCGACCGGCGGGGCATCCCGCTCGGGCCCGACCACGAGGCCGAGCAGGCCACCGGCGCCACGGTCTTCGGCCCGAACCGCTCTGCCGAGCCCGTGGCCGCGGAGGCCTGACCGCCCATCCGTTCTGGGAGTCACCTCCTGAGAGTCACCTTCCGAGGGTCAGGTCCTGAGAGTCACCTAGCGTGACCTTCGGTTCCTGGCCCTCGGTCGCGACCCACAGGAGGTGCCTCCCAGGAGCTGCCCTTCAGAAGGTGCCCTTCAGAAGGTGACTCCCAGAAGCTGCCCTTCAGGAGGTGACTCCCAGACGTCAGGGCTCAGGGCTGGTAGTAGGGTCCCGGCTCGGCGCCGCGGAGGACCTCGAGGCGCTGGCGGTACTCGGTCTCATCGATGTCGCCCCGAGCGTAGCGCTCACGCAGGATCTCCTCGGCGGCCGCAGGGCCAGCCGGGAAAGGCCCCGGGTAGTGGCCCGGGCCGAAGCGCCCGGCGCCCGCCGCCTGCCCGCGGCGGCCCCACCACATGCGGCGGCCGATGAAGAAGAAGAGGCCCAGAGCGAGGATCCAGAACAGCGGGAAGATCAGGAACCACGGGAACCAGGGGCCGGCCCAGTGGGCGGTCGGGTCGGCGGCGGCTGTGGCATTGAGGACGGCGAACATGGAGGTCTCCTTGGGACTGTGTCGGCTGGACTTCAGCCGCTGATTCCAGTCTTCTCAGCCGGCCCTGCTCCGGCATCGGCCCCGCGGAGTCATCTGGCGGGGGCGGCCTACTCCGCGGGGATCATGCGGGCCTACGCCCGGGACGCGCCCGCCGGGGCTCAGCCGAGCCAGCCCGGCCGCACCAGCCCCGACTCGTAGGCGAGGACCACCACCTGGGCCCGGTCACGCAGCCCGAGCTTGGTCATGGCCCGCGAGACGTGGGTCTTCGCCGTGAGCGGCGTGATGAACAGGCGTGCGCCGATCTCGGCGTTGTTGAGGCCCTGGCCGACCAGGGAGACGACCTCGCGCTCGCGCTCGGTGAGGCCGCTGATGTCCACCGCGGGCGCCTCGGCCGCGGGCGTCCGCTCGGCCGCAAGGCGCGCGAGCAGCCTGCGGGTGACGGACGGCGAGAGCATGGCGTCGCCATCGTGCACGGCGCGCACGGCCCGCACGAGGTCCGCCGGCTCCGTGTCCTTGACCAGGAAGCCGCTCGCGCCGGCCCGGATCGCGCCCGTGACGTACTCGTCCAGCTCGAACGTGGTCAGGATGATGACCTTCAGGCCGTCCGGGGGCGCGGCGAGGATCGACCGCGTCGCCTCGAGCCCGTCGCCGCCGGGCATGCGGATGTCCATGAGGACCACGTCGGGCGCGAGCCTCGCCGCCGCGGCCACGGCGTCCGCCCCGGTCCCGGCCTCGCCGACCACCTCCATGTCCGGCTCGGCGTCGAGGAGCGCACGGAAGCCGGCGCGCAGGAGCGCCTGGTCGTCGACCACCAGGATGCGGATCATCGGCCCTCCCCTGTCTTCCCCTCGGGCAGCTCCGCGTGCACCTGGAGGCCGCCGCGGTCGGTGAGCGTGAGGGTGCCGCCGAGCGAGGCGACGCGTTCGCGCATGCCGGTGATCCCCGCGCCGGGGAGGGACCCGCGGAGGCCGGTGCCGTCGTCGTGCACGTCCACGACGACGCGGCCGCCCTCGCGCGCGATCCGCACGTCGGCGCGGTGCGCGCCGGCGTGCCGCACGGTGTTGGTGAGCGCCTCCTGGACCACGCGGTGCACCACCCGCTGGATGGAGGACGACGGCGGCGGGTCCAGCCGCGCGTCGAGCGTCACCTCGAGCCCGGTCCCCCGCGCATCCTCGATGAGCCCCGGAATGCGGCCGAGCGGGTCCTCGGGGGTGACGGGCGCATCCTGGCGCAGCACACCGAGGAGCTCGCGCACCTCGCCGAGGGCCTCGTGGCTCGTGTGCTTGATGGCCTCGAGGGCGGGCACGAGCTCGCCGGGGTTCTTCTCGGCGAGGTGCAGGGCGACGCTCGCCCTGACGTTGATGAGGGAGAGGGAGTGGGCCACGATGTCGTGGATGTCGCGGGCGAGCTCGAGGCGCTCCTGGTCGCGGACCTCGCGGCGGTGGGACTCCCACTCCCGGCGCCGGGCCGCGGCCCGCTCCCGGCGCACGCGCAGCCCCTCGCCGAGCAGCAGCACGACGACGGTCCAGGCCGCGGCCGCTCCGGCCCCCAGCCAGTTGCCGGCGGGCAGGGTCCAGGCGGCCGCGGCGGCGACGACGGCCAGCCCGGCGCCCCAGGTCCAGCGGCGGGCGCCCGCCGCCGTCGCGAGCGCGAGGGCGAGGGCCGGCGAGGCGAGCACGGGACCCCACGGGTAGCCGAGCCCGAAGTAGACGAGGGTCACCGCAACGACTGCGGCGGCAGCGGGGCCGGGCCTGCGGGCGAGCCCGAGCAGGAACGCGGGACCGGCCACGAGGAGGACGACCGCAAGGGCATCGAGGGGGCGGGCCCCCGGCTGGCGGAACGCCGCCCCGTGCGTGCCCAACACCTGCACGAGGGCGAGCACCACGACGGCCGCGACCCTGATGGGCCACGGGGCGCGGCCGTGCGCCCACGCCTGGCGCGGCCGCGCCCCACTCCACCCCTGCATGGGGCCGAGCCTACGCGCGGGGGCGGGCCGCCGTCGTCGTACGGGAGGCACAGATGCGCCGCCCGGCTGCTCCCGTGGGAGTACGGGCCGCGGGACGGCGCCCCCACACGAATCTGGGGGTCACCTTCTGGGAGTCACACGAGGTGACTTCCAGAAGGTGACCCCCAGAAGATGACTCCCAGAAGGTGACCTTCAGAATCAGGCGAGGCCGGCTGCCCTCTCGGCGGCCTCGACCACGTTGGTCATGAGCAGCGCCACGGTCATGGGGCCCACGCCGCCGGGGTTCGGCGAGATGTAGCCGGCCACCTCGGCGACCTCGGGATGGACGTCGCCGTAGACCTTGGACTTGCCCGTCTCGGGGTCCGTCTCCCGGGTCACGCCGACGTCCAGCACGGCAGCGCCGGGCTTGACGTCCTCGGGCCTGACGATGTGCTTGACGCCGGCGCCGGCCACGATCACGTCCGCGCGGCGCAGGTGCTCCGACAGGTCCGCGGTGCCCGTGTGGGTGATGGTCACGGTCGCATTGATCTCGCGGCGCGTCAGCAGCAGCGGGATCGGCCGGCCGATCGTGACGCCGCGCCCCACCACGACCACGTGCTTGCCCTTGAGGTCGTAGCCGTTGCGGACCAGGAGCTCGATCACGCCCCGCGGCGTGCACGGCAGCGGCGTGTCGATCGTGCCGCTGACGTTCAGCACGAGCCGGCCGAGGTTGGTCGGGTGCAGGCCGTCGGCGTCCTTGGCCGGGTCGATCCGCTCGAGGATCGCGTCCGTGTCGAGGTGCTTCGGCAGCGGCAGCTGCACGATGTACCCGTGGCACGCGGGATCCGCGTTGAGCTCGTCGATGAGGGCCTCGACCTGCTCCTGGGTGGCATCGGCCGGCAGCTCGCGCTGGATCGAGTTCATCCCGATCGCCTCGGACTGCTTGTGCTTCATGCCCACGTAGAGCTGCGAGGCCGGGTCCGCGCCCACCAGCACCGTGGCGATGCCGGGGGTGACCCCGCGGGCCTTGAGCGCTGCGACGCGCTCGGCCAGCTCCTCCTTGATGGCGGACGAGGCAGCCCTGCCGTCGAGGACGACGGCACGGCCCGCTGTCTGAGAGGTCATCGTTCCGCTCACCATTCCTCGTGGCCCGGGTAGAGCGGGAAGTCCTCGGCGAGCTTCGCGACGCGGGCGCGGAGGGCGTCGGCATCGGCGCCGCCCTTCAGCGCGGTGGCGATGATGTCGGCGACCTCGGTGAACTCGGCGGCGCCGAAGCCGCGGGTCGCGAGCGCCGGGGTGCCGATCCGCAGCCCCGAGGTGACCATCGGCGGGCGCGGGTCGAACGGGACGGCGTTGCGGTTGACGGTGATGCCGACCTCGTGCAGGAGGTCCTCCGCCTGCTGGCCGTCGAGCTGGGAGTGGCGCAGGTCCACGAGGACCAGGTGCACGTCCGTGCCGCCGGTGAGGACGGACACGCCGGCGTCCGCCACGTCCTGCTGCGAGAGGCGCTCGGCCACGATCTTCGCGCCCTCGAGGGTGCGCTGCTGGCGCTCCTTGAACTCCTCGGAGCCGGCCACCTTGAACGCCACGGCCTTGGCCGCGATGACGTGCATGAGCGGGCCGCCCTGCTGGCCTGGGAAGACGTTGGAGTTGATCTTCTTGCCGAACTCCTCCTTGGCCAGGATCACGCCCGAGCGGGGGCCGGCCAGGGTCTTGTGCACGGTCGAGGTCACGACGTGGGAGTGGGGCACGGGCGAGGGGTGCAGGCCCGCGGCGACGAGGCCGGCGAAGTGCGCCATGTCGGTCCACAGGAGCGCCCCGACCTCGTCCGCGATCGAGCGGAACGCGGCGAAGTCCAGGTGCCGGGGGTAGGCCGACCAGCCGGCGATGATGACCTGGGGACGCTCGGCAAGGGCCTGCTCGCGGAGCCGGTCCATGTCCACGCGGAAGGTGTCCTGCTCGACCTGGTAGGCCGCGACCTGGTACAGCTTGCCGGAGAAGTTGAGCTTCATGCCGTGCGTGAGGTGGCCGCCGTGGGCGAGCGAGAGACCGAGGATCTTGTCCCCGGGGTTGATCATCGCCGACAGGGCCGCGGCGTTGGCCTGGGCGCCCGAATGCGGCTGCACGTTCGCGTACTCGGCGCCGAAGAGGGCCTTGACGCGGTCGATCGCGAGGTTCTCGGCGACGTCGACGTACTCGCACCCGCCGTAGTACCGCTTGCCGGGGTAGCCCTCGGCGTACTTGTTCGTCAGGACGGAGCCCTGCGCCTCCATGACGGCGCGCGGGGCGAAGTTCTCGCTCGCGATCATCTCGAGGGTGTTGCGCTGGCGGCCGAGCTCCTGGTCGAGGACGGCGGCGATCTCGGGATCGACCTCGCTGAGCGGGAGGTTGCTGACGGCGGACACGAGAGGAGTGGTGGGGCTCACGGGATCTCCTGGATTGTCAGGTGGCGGGAGGCTACTGGTCAGGCTACCGGCCTCCGCGCTCCCGGCGGAACTCTCGCGGCGGAGCATGAAGGCACGGCGTCACGACCCCGGCCCAGGCGTACGATCCGCGGTGTCCCATGTCTGCCGCTCCCCGGTGGTCATCCACCCAACGCCAGTCGCGACGCAGCCAGTCTACCGTGGACCGGCCGGGAACATCGGGGCGCCCGGCGCCGTTCCCTAGGTGATTGATTCGTCAACGAATGGAGTGCGGTGTGGAAGGCCTCGCGGCAGTGGTCATCGGAGCCGGGCAGGCCGGGCTCAGCGCCGCGCACTGGCTGCAGCGGCGTGGCCTCGCGCCCTGGGAGGACTACGTGGTCCTGGACGCCAACGAGGGCCCCGGCGGAGCCTGGCGGCACCGCTGGGATTCCCTGACCTTCGACGCCGCGCACCACCTCCACTCCCTGCCCGGCCTCACCCTCGAGGCGCCGGACCCGCACGAGCCTGCCTCCGCCGTCGTGCGCCGGTACTACGGCGGCTACGAGCGCGCCTTCGGGCTGCCCGTGCTGCGCCCCGCCCGCGTGGCCGCGGTGGAGCACGCGGACGACGGCGCCGCCCTCCTCGTGCGCGCGGCCGACGGGCGCGCGTGGCGCGCCGAGACCGTCATCTCGGCGACCGGGACGTGGGACCAGCCGTACTGGCCCCACTACCCCGGGCGCGAGCAGTTCCGCGGCCGGCAGCTGCACACGCACGACTTCGTCTCGGCCGAGGAGTTCGCCGGCCAGCGCGTCCTCGTCGTGGGGGCGGGGACGAGCGCCCTGCAGTTCCTGCTCCAGCTCGACGCCGCGGGCGCCCGCACCGTCTGGTCGACGCGGCGGCCGCCGCAGTGGACCCACGCGCCGTTCGATGCGGAGTGGGGCGCCGACGTCGAGCGGCGTGTCAGCGAGCGCACCCGCGCCGGACTGCCTCCGCTGAGCGTCTCCGCCGCGACCGGGCTGCCCCTCACGGAGCAGTACCGGGAGGGCATCCGCTCGGGGGTGCTCGTCTCCCGCGGCCCGCTCGCCCGCCTCACACCCGCGGGAGCCGTGCTCGCCGACGGCACCGCGCTCGAGCTCGACGCGGTCCTCTGGGCCACCGGGTTCCGGGCATCCCTCGGGCACCTTGCCCCGCTGCGGGTGCGGGAGCCCGGCGGCGGCGTCCTCATGGGCCCAGACGGCGTGAGCGTGGTCCGGGAACCGCGGCTGTTCCTCGTCGGGTACGGTGCGAGCGCCTCGACCATCGGCGCGACGCGCGCCGGGCGCGCCGCCGCACTGGCCGCGACCCGGCTGCTGCGGCAAGCCTCCGAGCGCGCGGAGGCGGGCGCCGTCGTGCGCTGAGCGGGCGGGCGCCCCCGGCCGGAGCGACACGCCGGGCTCGCTACGCTAGAGCGCGTGAAGCGCAACAGGTTCATCGTGACCCTCTCCTGCCCCGACCGCCCAGGGATCGTGCACGCCGTCTCCGGAGCCCTGCTAGAGGCCGGCTGCAACATCGCCGAGTCCCGGCAGTACGAGAGCCCCCACACGGGCACCTTCTTCATGCGGGTCGAGGTCGAGACGGAGTCGGACCGCGGGGCGCTCGAGGCGTCGCTGGCGCCGGTCGCGGAGGCATTCTCGATGCGGCTGGGCCTGTTCACCGGCGGCCAGCGCGTGCGGACCCTCATCATGTGCTCCAAGGACGGCCGGACGCTCAACGACCTCCTCTTCCAGCAGCGTGCCGGGACCCTGCCGATCGAGGTGCCCGTGGTCGTGTCCAACCACACCGAGCTGGCCCCGATGGCGGACTTCTACGGCGTGCCGTTCGTCCACCTGCCGGTGGATGCGGGGACGAAGGCCGACGCCGAGGCCAAGCTGCTGGCCCTCGTCGAGGAGCACCAGATCGAGCTCGTGGTCCTCGCCCGGTACATGCAGATCCTCTCGGACGGGCTCTGCCGCGCCCTCGAGGGCCGCGCCATCAACATCCACCACTCGTTCCTGCCCTCGTTCAAGGGCGCCAAGCCGTACCACCAGGCGCACGCGCGCGGGGTCAAGATCATCGGCGCGACCGCCCACTACGTGACCGCGGACCTCGACGAGGGGCCGATCATCGAGCAGGAGGTCATCCGGGTGGACCACTCGAAGACGGCCGAGCAGCTCGTGCAGATGGGCCGCGACGTGGAGGGCCGCACCCTGTGCCGGGCCGTGCAGTGGCACGCCGAGCACCGGGTCCTGCTCGACGGGCACCGGACGGTGGTCTTCGCCTGACCCGCCCGCCGGGGTGACCTCGGCCCCCTGCCGGGTGGCCTCGGCGGAGAGCCGGCGGGTCAGCGGCTGTTGGCCTGCCGGTGGGCCCGGGCGAGGTCCACGTAGTGCGCGGCATTCCGGTACAGGCCCTGGACCTCCTCGTCGGTGAGCTCGCGGCGCACCTTCGCGGGCACGCCCGCCACGAGCGACCGCGGGGGCACGTGCGTCCCCTCGAGGACCACGGCGCCGGCCGCGACGAGCGACTCAGCCCCGATCACGGCCCCGTTCATGATGGTCGCGCCCATGCCCACGAGCACGTTGTCCTCCACGGTGCAGCCGTGGACCACGGCGTTGTGGCCCACCGAGACGCCCGCGCCGACCGTACAGGGGAACCCGGCGTCGGCATGCAGGACGACGTTGTCCTGGAGGTTGCTCCCGGCCCCTACCGTGATGGTCGCGGTGTCGGCGCGCACCGAGACCCCGTAGAAGGCACTCGAGTGGTCGGCCAGGTGCGCGTCGCCGATCACGGACGCCGTCGGGGCCACGAAGGCGCTCGGGTGGATGTCCGGAGACTTGCCGCCGAATTCGATCACTGGACTCATGGCCCCAGACTAGTGGCCCTCTCCGAGCCATGACGATGACCCGCCTTGCGTTCATTTCTTGACGACAACAGGGGGCAGAGCGCAAGCTGTGAGGCATGGTCTCCACCCTGCGCTCGACGACGAGCGGCACCGGCAACCCCGGCTCCCAGTCAGCGCTCCGCAAGCTCAACGAGCAGCGCATCGTGGAGGCCCTCATGGCAGGCCCTGCCACACAGGCCGAGCTCTCCCGCCAGACCGGCCTCTCGACCGCCACCGTGTCCAACATCGTCAAGGTGCTCTGCGACGCGAGCGTGGTCGCCACCGAGCCGACCACCAGCTCGGGGCGGCGCGCCCTCAGCGTCCGGCTCAACAGCAACTCGGCGGTCGCGGTGGGCATCGACTTCGGGCGCCGGCACCTGAGGGTGGTGCTCGCGAACCTGGCCTACGAGGTCCTGGCCGAGGAGAGCATGATGCTGCCCCTCGGCCACCAGGCGGACGTGAGCATCACTGCGGCCGTCAACGTGCTCGACCGGCTGCTGGCCGAATCGGGCGTGCGCCGCGAGCACATCGTGGGCGTGGGGGCTGGAATCCCCGGCCCGATCGACCACCGGACCGGGACGGTGGTGCAGGGCGCGATCCTGCCCGAGTGGGTCGGCTTCCAGATCCTCGCCCACCTCGAGGAACGGCTCGGACTGCCCGTCTTCGTCGACAACGACGCCAATCTCGGCGCCCTCAGCGAGGTCACGTGGGGGCCCCACAACGGGGTCGAGAACCTCATGTTCGTCAAGATCGGCTCCGGCATCGGCGCAGGGCTCATCATCAACGGGGCGCCCTTCTACGGGCACGTGGGGGTCACCGGCGAGATCGGGCATTCGACGATCGTGGAGCACGGCCTCGTGTGCCGCTGCGGCAACCGCGGGTGCCTCGAGACGGTGGCCTCGACCACCATCATGTCGGAGCTCCTCAGCAGGGGTCAGCCCGAGCCGATGACCCCGGACGAGATCGTCCAGCGCGCCCACGCCGGCTCGGCGGCCGTGCTGCGGGTGCTCGACGACGCCGGGCTGGCGGTCGGCCGCGCGCTCGGCGCCGTCGCCAACCTCATCAGCCCCGAGGTGATCGTCATCGGCGGCCCCCTGGCGGGGCTCGGGGAGATCCTCCTCGAGCCGATCAGGCGCGGTCTGCTGCGCCACGCGGTGCCGCTCGTGGGCGAGACGACCGCCCTCGCGATGTCCGCCCTGGGGGCCCGTGCGGAGGCCTTGGGGGCGGCCGCACTCGTGTTCCAGAACGCGGACATCTCCCACCACTCCTGAGGGTCCGGCGGGCCCGGGAATCGGAGCCCCACCCTCAGATTGCGTTCAAGCCTTGACGACAAGACCGCAGAGATTGTTTACTTTCTACTCAGACGGCGCCGATCCTTGGCCGCCGGACAATGAAGTTCGACCTGATGACCAGGAGGCAAGGGGCACATGGCGCCGAACGAACCCGTCATCCTCGAAATGCGGTCCATCACCAAGGAGTTCCCGGGCGTGAAAGCGCTCGCGGACGTGAACCTGAGGGTGAAGGCCGGCGAGATCCACGCGATCTGCGGGGAGAACGGAGCTGGCAAGTCCACGCTCATGAAGGTCCTCTCCGGGGTCTACCCCCACGGGAGCTACGCCGGGGAGATCGTCTTCCAGGGCCAGGTCCAGGAGTTCAAGGACATCCGGGCCAGCGAGGCCGCGGGGATCGTGATCATCCACCAGGAGCTCGCGCTCATCCCCGAGCTGTCCATCATGGAGAACATCTTCCTGGGCAACGAGCCTTCCCGCCGCGGCGTGATCGACTGGAAGGAGGCCCGCCGGCGGTCGCTGGACCTCCTCGCCCGGGTCGGGCTCTCCGACGATCCCGACACCCCGGTCAAGGAGATCGGCGTCGGCAAGCAGCAGCTGGTCGAGATCGCGAAGGCACTGAACAAGTCCGTCAAGCTCCTGATCCTCGACGAGCCGACGGCTGCGCTGAACGAGTCCGACTCCCAGCACCTGCTGGACCTGATCGTGGGCCTGAAGGGCCGCGGGGTCACCTCGATCATGATCTCCCACAAGCTCAACGAGATCGAGCAGATCGCGGACGAGATCACGATCATCCGCGACGGCCGCTCGATCGAGACGCTCAACGTCAAGCGCGACGGCGTCGACGAGGACCGCATCATCAAGGGCATGGTGGGGCGCACCCTCGAGTCCCGCTTCCCCGACCACACCCCCACCGTGGGCGAGGTCCTGTTCGAGGCCAAGGGCTGGACGGTGCAGCACCCCGTGATCGCCGACCGGCTCGTGTGCAAGGGCTCCGACTTCTTCGTCCGCAAGGGCGAGATCGTCGGCTTCGCCGGGCTCATGGGCGCCGGCCGGACCGAGCTGGCGCGCAGCATCTTCGGCCACTCCTACGGCAAGTTCATCTCCGGGCACACCTACCTGAACGGCAAGGAGGTCCGCATGCACACCGTCTCCCAGGCGATCGAGGCGGGCCTCGGCTACGTCACCGAGGACCGGAAGTCCCTCGGCCTGAACCTGCTCGACGACATCAAGACGACCACCGTCTCGGCCGCGCTGAAGAAGATCACCCGGGGCCTCGTCGTCGACCGCAACCGCGAGTACCAGGTCGCCGAGGAGTACCGCCGCTCGCTGCGGACCAAGACCCCCAACGTCGACGAGGGCGTCGCCAAGCTCTCCGGCGGGAACCAGCAGAAGGTCGTCCTGGCCAAGTGGATGTTCACGGATCCCGAGCTGCTGATCCTCGACGAGCCCACCCGCGGCATCGACGTCGGCGCGAAGTACGAGATCTACGGGATCATCCAGCGCTTGGCCAGCCAGGGCAAGGGCGTGATCGTGATCTCCTCGGAGCTGCCCGAGCTGCTGGGACTCTCGGACCGCATCTACACGATCTTCGAGGGCGCCATCACCGGCGTCCTGACCAAGGAAGAGGCCACGCAGGAGAGCCTCATGAAGCTCATGACCCAGGCCCGCAAGGCAGCCTGAGAGACGAAGGACCAACCATGGACGCCCTCAAGAAGCTCTTCGGCGGCAACAGCCGCCAGTTCGGGATGATCTTCGCCCTCGTGGCCCTGATCATCCTGTTCCAGATCCTCACCGGCGGGCTCACGCTCACGCCGGACAACGTGATCAACCTCTTTAACGGCAACTCGTACATCCTGATCCTGGCCATCGGCATGGTCCTCGTGATCATCGCCGGCCACATCGACCTCTCCGTCGGCTCGATCGCCGCCGCCGTCGGCATCATCGTCGCCATCGCGATGCGGGACTGGGGCCTTCCCTCCTGGGTCGGGATCATCCTCGGCCTCGTCATCGGCGCGGTCATCGGCGCCTGGCAGGGCTTCTGGGTCGCCTACATCGGCATCCCCGCCTTCATCGTGACCCTCGCCGGCATGCTCATCTTCCGCGGCGTGAACCAGTGGATCGGCCAGTCCAACACCGTCCCGGTCCCCAAGGACTTCCAGTTCATCGGCGCCGGCTACCTGCCCGAGATCGGCCCCGACACCACCTACAACAACCTCACGCTCCTCATCGGCATCATCGGCGTCGCCGCGGTGGTCTTCTTCGAGCTGCGCTCCCGCCGCGAGGCCAGGGCGCTCGGCGCCGAGGTCCCCGAACTGTGGGTCACCGTGACCAAGCTCGTGCTCATCAGCGCCGCCATCCTCTACGCGACCTACCTCTTCGCCACCGGCCGCCCCGGTACCTCCTTCCCGGTCCCGGGCATCATCCTCGGCGTCCTCGTGCTCATCTACGGCTTCATCTCCTCCAAGACCGTGATCGGCCGCCACGTCTACGCCGTCGGCGGCAACCGCCACGCGGCCGAGCTCTCCGGCGTCCAGTCCAAGAAGGTCAACTTCCTGGTGATGATGAACATGGCGATCCTCGCCGCCCTCGCCGGCATGGTCTTCGTGGCCCGCTCCACCGCCTCCGGCCCGTTCGACGGCACCGGCTGGGAGCTCGACGCGATCGCGGCCGTGTTCATCGGCGGCGCCGCCGTCACCGGCGGCGTCGGCACCGTGATCGGCTCGATCGTCGGTGGCCTCGTCATGGCCGTGCTCAACAACGGCCTCCAGCTCCTCGGCATCGGCGCGGACCGCACCGCCATCATCAAGGGCCTCGTCCTCCTCGCCGCCGTCGCATTCGACGTCTACCAGAAGTCCCAGGGACGCCGCTCCATCATCGGCCTGCTCCTCCGCGGCGCCGGCGGCGGCAGGGGCGGCACCGGCACCACAGGGACCCCGCTCCAGCCGGACGAGACCACCAAGACCAGCGAAGTCCTCGCCAAGGACGCCTGACGCACGACGCCGGCCGCGCGCCCGGGCGCGGCCGGCGCCTCCCCTTCCGGGCACCACCAGACCCCCACGATTCCGCAACCGGATCCATAGGAAACCACAGAAAGCAGAAACCATGCGCATGTTCGGTACGGCAGGAAAGGCCGCGGCCGTCGTGGCCATCGCGGCGCTCGCACTGACAGGCTGCGGACGCTCGGAGTCGAGCAGCTCCAGCAGCGCCAGCGGCGGCACCGGCGGGTTCCCCGCGGGCTCGACGATCGGCGTCGCCCTCCCCCAGAAGACGTCGGAGAACTGGGTCCTCGCGGAGGGGCTGTTCAACGATGGGCTCAAGGCTGCGGGCTTCAACCCGGATGTCCAGTTCGCCAACGGCGGCGTCTCGGAGCAGCAGAACCAGATCTCGGCCATGGTCACCAAGGGCGCCAAGGTCATCATCGTGGGCGCCATCGACGGCTCCCAGCTGGGCACCCAGGTGCAGCAGGCCAAGGCCGCCGGCGCCACGGTCATCGCCTACGACCGCCTCCTGAAGAACACGGACGCGGTGGACTACTACGTCGCGTACGACAACTACAAGGTCGGCCAGCTGCAGGGCCAGGCGCTCCTGGACGGCATGAAGGCGAAGAAGCCGAACGGCCCGTACAACGTCGAGCTGTTCGCCGGGTCCCCTGACGACGCCAACGCGAAGGTCTTCTGGGATGGGGCGATGAACATCCTCCAGCCCAAGATCGACGACGGCACGCTCAAGGTGCTCTCGGGCCAGAAGTCCTTCGACCAGGCAGTGACCCAGGGCTGGAAGGCGGAGAACGCGCAGAAGCGCATGGACACCATCCTCGCCGCGAGCTACAACTCCGCGCCGCTGGACGGCGTGCTGTCCCCGAATGACACCCTGGCCCGCGCGATCATCACCTCCGTGAAGAGCGCCGGAAAGCCGGTCCCGGTCGTCACCGGCCAGGATTCCGAGGTCGAGTCGGTCAAGTCCATCATGGCGGGCGAGCAGTACTCGACCATCAACAAGGACACCCGCAACCTCGTGGCCAAGGCCATCGACATGGTCAAGAAGCTCCAGGCGGGCCAGAAGCCGGACATCAACGACGACAAGTCCTACAACAACGGCGTCAAGACGGTCCCGGCCTTCCTGCTGCCGCCCCAGATCGTCACGAAGGCCAACGCCAAGGAGGCCTACGCCAACGACCCGACGCTGAGCAAGCTCACCCAGTAGTCTCCCCGAGCGCTCAGCCTCTGACGGCGGCCGTCCCCACTGCGGGGGCGGCCGCCGTCGCCGTCTGCCGTCCTCCGCGGATCGCGCGCAGGGCGTTGAGGATGGTCGCGAGGTCCACCGCCTCCTGCAGGAGGGCGCCGACGACGGGGGGCAGCAGGCCGGTGAGGGCTACCGCCATCAGGCCCACGCTCAGGGCGATGCCGAGCCAGATGGACTGGAGCGCCACCCGCACGGTGCGCTGCGAGATCTCGACGGCATCCGCCGCCCGGGAGATGTCGTCGACGAGCACCACCGCGTCCGCGGACTCGCTGGCCGCCGTCGAGCCGCGGGCGCCCATGGCGATCCCGACGTCGGCTGCGGCGAGGACGGGCGCGTCGTTGACGCCGTCGCCCACCATGAGGACGGGGCGCGGCTGTGCTGCCCGGACGATCTCGACCTTGTCGAGCGGCAGCAGCTCCGGGCGCACGTCCGTGACGCCGAGGTGGGAGGCGATGCTGTGGGCGGTCGACGCGCCGTCGCCCGTGAGCATGACCGTGTGCCGCGCGCCCAGATCGCCGAGGCGGGCGAGGGTGGCACGGGCCTCGGGCCGCGGGAGGTCCCGCAGCACGACGACACCGGCGAACGCGCCGTCGACCGCCACGTAGACGGCCAGCTCCCCCGGTTCGAGCGGGGGCTCGGGGATCGGGCGGCCCGTCTCGGCCGCCACGAAGGCCCGCTTGCCGACGAGGACGCGCTGGCCGGCAATCTCGGCGAGGACTCCGTTCGTCGCGGCCTCCTCCGCTCCCCCGCCCGGGAGGAGGACGACCCCCTGGGCCACGGCCGCCTCGACCACGGAGGCGGCGAGCGCGTGGGTCGAGTACTGCTCGGCGGAGGCGGTGAGCGTGAGGAGCTGCTCGGCGTCGAACCCGCGCTCGGGCCGGACCGCGACGAGCTCGGGACGCCCGCGCGTGAGCGTGCCGGTCTTGTCGAAGGCGGCGGTCTTCACCCGGGAGAGCAGCTCGAGCACCGCGCCGCCCTTGACGATCACGCCGTGCTTCGCGGCCCGGCTCATGCCGCCCATGAAGGCGACCGGGGCCGCGATGAGCAGCGGGCACGGCGTGGCGACCACGAGCACCTCGGCGAACCGCCGAGGGTCGCCGGAGACCCACCAGCCGACCCCGCCGACGGCGAGGGAGAACAGCGTGAAGGGGACGGCGTACCGGTCCGCGAGGCGCACCACCGGCGCCCGGCTCGCGGCGGCCTCGCGGACGAGCGCCACGATCTGGGAGAACTGGCTGTCCGCCGCGGTGGCCGTGGCACGGAGCACGGCCGCCCCTGTCCCGTTGATGGAGCCGGAGAGGACGGGCTCGCCGGCCAGCCGGTCCACGGGTAGGCTCTCCCCCGTCAGGGAGGACTCGTCGAAGGTCGCGGCCGGGGATTCGAGGGTGCCGTCGACCGGGACCACCTCGGCGGGACGCACCACGAGCAGGTCCCCCGGCATGACCTCCTCGAGCGCCACGTCTTCCACGGTCCCGTCCGCCGCCTGCCGGTGCGCCGCCCTGGGGGCGCGGTCGAGCAGGGCGGTGAGCTCGCGCTTGGCCCTCCCGGCGGCGTAGTCCTCGAGCGCCTCGCCGCCGGAGAGCATGAGCACGATGATCACGGCAGCGATGTACTCGCCCACGAGCAGGGTCGCGACAATGGCTGTGACGGCGAGGATGTCGAGGCCGAAGTGGCCCCGGAGGATCTCCCGGACCATCGTGATGAGGGTCCAGGCGCCCACCGCGCCGGCGAACACGCTCGCCGTGATGAGCGCGGCGTCCCCCTGGCCGAGGCCGGCGAGGAGCAGGGCAGCCGCCAGCACGACGAGGGCAGCGATGACGATCGGATACCTGCGGGCGAGACGGAGCGTCCTCATGGTCCGATCCTCCCGCCCGCCGTGGCGCCCGTCCAGCAGGGCACTGGCCGCCGGACGTCGGCGCCGCGTGGCCGCGGCCGCCGCCCCGCGGGCCGTGGAAGGATGGGCGCATGACACGTCACATCCAGCGGCCGTGGCTGTCGCTGCAGCCCACTGACGATCCGCTCGAGCCGACCGGGCGCACGGTCCGGTGGGGCGTGGTGGCGACGGGCGGGATCGCCCGGACCGTCGCGCGGGACCTCGCCCTCCTCCCGGACGCGGCGCTGCACGCGGTCAGCTCGCGGGTCCACGAACGTGCGCTCGCCTTCGCCCGCGAGTTCGGGGCCCTGCGTGCGTACTCCGACGAGGGCGCACGCCCCGGCTACGTCCAGCTCGTCGAGGATCCGGACGTCGACGTCGTCTACGTGGCCACGCCGCACGGGCAGCACTACGAGGTGGCCCGCGCCGCCCTCGACGCCGGAAAGAACGTGCTCGTCGAGAAGGCCTTCACGGTCAACGCCCACGAGGCGCAGGAGCTCGTGGCCCTCGCCGAGGCGAAGGGGCTGTTCCTCATGGAGGCGATGTGGAGCCGGTTCCTGCCCGGCATGCTCAGGGCCTTCGACATCATCGAGTCGGGCGAGATCGGCGAGGTGCAGTGGGTCTCGGCGGACCTCGGCTTCCCCGCCCCCAAAGACCCCGCGAGCCGGCTCTGGGACGTGCCGGCCGGGGGCGGGGCCCTGCTCGACCTGACCGTCTACCCCCTCCTCTGGGCGGTCGGCGCCCTCGGCTTCCCGGACTCGCTCACCGCGGTCGGGAAGCTCAACGACGCCGGGGTGGACGAGCAGAACGTGCTCACCCTCTCCTACTCGGACGGCCAGCTCGCCTCGCTCATCTCCTCACTGGTGGCCCACGGGCCCCGGACCGCGACCGTGGCGGGGACCGAGGGGGTCCTCACGAGCGTCGGCAGCGTCAACAACCCCACCGAGCTCGTGGTGAGGCGCGGGTGGGACCCGGCGCGCACCGAGAAGATCGAGGTCGTGGGCCGCGGCTACGTGTACGAGCTGCGCGAGGTGGTCCGGTGCGTGCAGCAGGGCGTCTTGGAGAGCCCGACGATGCCGTGGAGCCACAGCGTGGACACGATGCGGCTGTTCGACGGCGTCCGCCGCCAGCTCGGCATCAGCTACCCGAACGACGAACGGGGCTGAAAAAAGCCGGGCCCCGCGTCTGGACCTCCGGCGCCGGACGTTCCTAGGATAGCCGGACAGCCCATCCGGGCCGCCGTCTGACTGGGGAGGAGGGCGCGGGATGCGCAACCATGCCGACTGGCGCAGCCGAGCGCGTGCCCTGCTCCGCCATGCGGCCGCCGCTGCCGGCCTCGGCGTCGGCTGGCTGCTCCTCTCGGGCGGCGCCGCGAGCGCCGCGGCCCCTCCACCCGGCGACCTCCTCGGCTCCGTCGTGGCTCCACCGGCCTCCACCGCCTCGCCCGCTCGCAGCCCCGCTGTCGGCGCCGTCTCGCGTACGACGGCGGCGCTCACCTCCGACCCGGCCGGCCCCGTCGCTGGCCTCACCGCAGGAACCACCACCTCTAGGGCCACGGGGCTGCGGGCGCTGCCCAACGCCGTCGAGCCGCTCATCGAGGGCCCTCTCGCACCGCTCTCCCCCGTCGTAGCCCCGACCGTGTCCGGGGCCACCGGCACCCTGGGCAGCACCGTGGACGCCGTGGGCACCACGGCATGGGCCATCGCGGACAGCACGCGAGCTGTCCTGCCTGCGCCGCAGGCATCCTTGGCCGTCCCGGTGCCCGTGCCCGCCCCCTCAGCGCCCGTCCCGGCGCAGGCGGCCGTGGCCGCGGACGCGCTCGACGCCTCCGACGTAGGACCCTCGGCCGGAGCCGCGTCTACCGGAACGGGCTCAGGCCCGGAGGCGCTGGGAACAGACAGCGTGGACACCGCGGCGGACTCGATGGTGACGGCGCTGGCCATGGGCCCGTTCGCGTCAGCGGCGGTCATGGTCGATGCCGCCGCGGGCGTGCTTCCCGGTGAGCCGTCGCCCACCTTCCCGGCGCTTCCGGTGCTGCCCATCACCGCCGACGCCACGGGTGGGACACTCCTCGGTTCCGCCGGCTCCGGGCCCAGCCCGGCCGCTCTGGCCGCCGCAGCTTTCGCCCTCGCACTCGCCTGGCGGACCGGTCCGCGCGGGCGTCGGCGTGCCACGCCACTTCCGGCGCTGCCGGCCTTCGATCCCGGTTCGACTCCCGATTAGGAGGGGACGAGTCTGCCCCCGTGCAGGCACATGCGTCCCGGGCGCGCAACGCGCCATCGAATCGTTGTCAGGAGAACAACCGTGAATACCTTGATGCGCCGGGCCATGCTCGGCACCGTGGTCGCAGGAGGCCTGCTCGGCCTCGGCCAGGCCGCCGCCAGCGCGGATGCGACCACCGTCACCACAGATCCCAGCGCGGTTGTCACCGCGCCCGCCGCGGTGACAACCTCACCGCTCACCGCCGCCACCGCTCCCGTGCTCACGCTCAATGCCCCGACCGGCGCCACCGGCACCGTCGTCGGCGGCACCGCCAGCGGAACGGGGTCCTCATCGGGCACCCTCGGCGGGGTCGGCGCCGTCACCAACCCGGTGGCGACCGTCACCGCCCCGACCGGCGCCACCACCGGCGCCGTCCTCACCGGAACCGGAGCCGGCACCGCAACTGGCGCGGGCACCGACCCGGACGCCGCCCCTGCACCGGCAGCCGTCGGCGGGGTCAGCGCCGCCAGCAACCCGGTGGCGACCGTCACCGCCCCGACAGGCGCCACCACCGGGAGCACCATACTCGGCAGCACCGGCACCGGCACGGACGGCAACGCTGGACCGGCGCTCACCCTGCTCGGTGGCACCTCGGCCGACGAGGGCCCGCTGGGCGGGACCGAGACCGGAAGCCAGGATGGCAGCGGGACGGGCACCGGTGGATTGGCGCTGCCCGCGAGCGACCTTGTACAAGGTCTTCTCGGGAGCCCCGGCTTGATCTCAGGTCAGGGGGTGACGACGCCTGCCGCTGACGTGCAGGGGGCCACGGGCGGTGAAGACCAGGCCACGGGCACAGGCGCACCCACATCGACCGCTGGCACGAACGTCGCTTTGACCCCAGCACAAGCGGCCATGGGGCCATTTGGGTCCGGTCTGGCATCCGACGCGGGCACCCTAGCTGGTCCAACCGTTGGGTTGACTGCCGGCTCGGGCCACGCAATGGGTCCTCTCCCCGCCACCGGTGCGGGTGGGTCCCGGCCGAACGCGGTAGCGGGAACGCAGACGAACGCGCCCTCCGGGGCGCCGCAGGCCGCGCAGGCTCCGGGGGTGTGCCTGGCGTCGCTCGCTCAGGACGCCGGTGACGGCCTGAGTCTGACGCTCGCGATGGTCCTCGCGGGCCTCGGGCTCCTGCTCGGTGCCGGCGCCGGCCTCGGAACGGGGCTGGTGCTGCGCCGCCGCCCTGCCACCGCGGTGGTCTGATGCGTCCTCCGGCGCCGGGCCGCGGCTGCCGTCCCGACCGGACGTGGTGAGTTGGGGCATCACGACCGGTGGGACCCGGCGGCCCCGGCCCGGCGTCGGCGGACAGAGCACGACGGCGCCCCGCGCCCGGGGTGACGAGTTCACCTCGGGCGCGGGGCGCCGTCGTCCGGAAGGGGGCGTCAGGCCGCGATGCTCGCCCAGCGGCCGGACGCGCGACCGAAGAGCAGGCCGCTCGCCGAGAAGCGTCCCGGGCCGACGAGGGCCACTGCAGCGGCGCCTGCCGCGAGCACGAGCACGAGCTCCATGCCGCCCTTCTCGACGAACATTCCCGCAGAGATGTGCACGAGGAACAGCGCGCCGAGCATCTCGAGGGCCAGGAGCGCACCAGCGATCCGAGTCAGCACCCCCAGGACGAGCAGAGCACCGCCCGCGAGCTCGAGGGTGGCGGCCACGGGAGCGGCGACTCCGGCCGCGGGGACGCCCATCTGCGCGAAGGCGCCCTGCGCGCCGGGGATGGTGAACTCGAAGAACTTCTGCCAGCCGTGGGCCAGGAAGACGGCGCCGAGCGCGACGCGCAGGATCGTGCGGGCGGTGTCGGCGAGAACGGGGCTGTTGGCTGGTGCCATGGTGGGCTCCTTGCTGTCAGGGGGTCGTCGGCTCCGTGGCCGCCTGCGAGGCGGACACGTCAATTGAAGCTTCAACCATTATCGGGGACAGCCGTCCCGTGTCAAGAAGCGTGACGACCCACGGCTCCCACGACGCCGTCCGCGAGACGACGACGGCGCCCGCGCGCCTGAGGTGGTCGGTCACCTCGGGCGCGCGGGCGCCGTCGTCGTGGGCGGGGCTCGGCCCGCTCGGAAGACTGCTGGCGCTACTTGGCCAGGCCGTCCACAATCCCGTTGAGGGTCTTGGACGGGCGCATGACCTCGAACACCTTCTCCTCGTCCGGGCGGTAGTAGCCGCCGAGCTCAACCGGCGAGCCCTGCACCGCGAGCAGCTCCGAGACGATGGCCTCCTCCTGGGAGGCCAGAGCCTCGGCGACCGGCGCGAACGCGGCGGCCAGGCCGGCGTCGTCCGTCTGCTTCGCCAGCTCCTGCGCCCAGTACTGGGCGAGGAAGAAGTGCGAGCCGCGGTTGTCGATCGTGCCGAGCTTGCGGCCCGGAGACTTGTTCTCGAGGAGGAGCGTGCCCGTGGCGCGGTCGAGCGTGTCGGCGAGGACCTTCGCGGCCGGCAGGTTCGCCTGCTCGGCGTAGAGCTCGAAGGACGGCACGAGCGCGAAGAACTCGCCCAGGCTGTCCCAGCGCAGGTAGTTCTCCTTCACGAGCTGCTGGACGTGCTTCGGGGCGGAGCCGCCCGCGCCCGTCTCGAACAGGCCGCCGCCGGCGATGAGCGGGACGACCGAGAGCATCTTGGCGCTCGTGCCCAGCTCGAGGATCGGGAACAGGTCGGTGAGGTAGTCGCGCAGGACGTTGCCCGTGACCGAGATCGTGTCCTCGCCCTTGCGGAGCCGCTCGAGCGTGTAGGCGGTGGCCTTCGCGGGCGCGAGGATCTCGATGGTGAGGCCCTCGGTGTTGTGCTCGCGGAGGTACTCGCGGACCTTCGCGATGAGGTTGCGGTCGTGGGCTCGGTCCTCGTCGAGCCAGAACACGGCGGGGGTGTCCGTGGCGCGGGCGCGGTTGACGGCGAGCTTGACCCAGTCGCGGATCGGCACGTCCTTGGTCTGGCAGGCGCGCCAGATGTCACCGGGCTCGACCGCGTGCTCGATCAGCACGTCCCCGGCCCGGTTCACGAGCTGGACCGTGCCAGCGGCCGGGATCTCGAACGTCTTGTCGTGGCTGCCGTACTCCTCGGCCGCCTGCGCCATGAGGCCCACGTTCGGGACGGTGCCCATCGTGGTGGGATCGAGGGCGCCGTGCTCGCGGCAGTCGTCGACCACGGTCTGGTAGACGCTGGCGTAGGAGGAGTCGGGCAGGACCGCGAGCGTGTCGTGCTCCTGGCCGTCCGGGCCCCACATGTGGCCGCCGATCCGGATCATGGCGGGCATGGAGGCGTCCACGATCACGTCCGAGGGGACGTGGAGGTTGGTGATGCCCTTGTCCGAGTCCACCATCGCCAGGGCGGGGCCCTCCGTGAGCCCCTTCTGGATGAGGTCCTTGACGCCGTCGCGGACGTCCTCGGGCAGCGCGTCCAGGCCGTTGAGGATCGCGGCGAGGCCGTTGTTGGGGCTCAGGCCGGCGGCCGCGAGCTGCTTGCCGTAGGTCTCGAACAGCTCGGAGAAGTACGCGGTGACGACGTGGCCGAAGATGATCGGGTCGGAGACCTTCATCATGGTCGCCTTGAGGTGGGCCGAGAAGAGGACGCCCTCCTCCTTGGCACGGGCCACCTGCGCAGCGAGGAAGTCATCGAGCGCTGCCGCCCGCATGACGGTGCCGTCCACGACTTCCCCGGCGAGGACCTTGATGCCCTTCTTGAGCTCCTTGACCGTGCCGTCGGAGAGCACGAGCTGGATGGTGAGCGAATCGTCCGAAGGCATGACCACGGACTTCTCGTTGGAGCGGAAGTCGTTCTCGCCCATCGTGGCCACGTTCGTCTTGGAATCCGCGCTCCAGGCACCCATCGAGTGCGGGTTCTTGCGCGCGTAGTTCTTGACGGACAGCGGAGCGCGGCGGTCGGAGTTGCCCTCGCGGAGCACCGGGTTCACCGCCGAGCCCTTGATCTTGTCGTAGCGCGAGCGGATGTCCGTCTCCTCGTCCGAAGAGGGGTTGTCCGGGTAGTCCGGCAGCGCGTAGCCCTGGGACTGGAGCTCGGCGATGGCGGCCTTGAGCTGCGGGATCGAGGCCGAGATGTTCGGCAGCTTGACGATGTTGGCCTCGGGCGTCTTGGCGAGGGCGCCCAGCTCGGCGAGTGCATCCGACTGCTGCTGCTCAGCGGTCAGGTAGTCCCCGAAGGCGGCGATGATGCGGCCCGACAGGGAGATGTCCCGCGTCTCGATCTGCACGCCCGCCGCCGAGGAGTAGGCCTGGACGATCGGCAGGAAGGAGTGAGTCGCCAGCATCGGCGCCTCGTCCGTGTGCGTATAGATGATGGTGGCCATGGGTGGGCGCCTCCTGCGGAGCTGGAGCAGACCGCGGCGCGGATGCGCGCATCAGCATGGGCCGCAGTGTGCGTGAGTGCTGCTATGTCAACATGCTTAACTTACCGGAGAGAGCGAGCTGGCCCGATTCGTGACCGCCGGCAGACCCGGATTAGGCGCTCTGGTACCTAGACTGGGCCAGGGGCAGGAACGCGGGCCCCAGCCCGTCATCGATCAGCAGCGATCCCCAGGGGGAGAGAATGGCACAGCATTCCGTGTCTGCCGGAGAGGACGAGGCGCCCGAGCCGGCGATCGAGGAACTGGGGGCCCTGGTCCTGCGGGTGTGGCGGGAGCGCGGCACCGAGCAGGGCCTCAGGGTGCGCATCCTCGCCTCGGAGGGCCAGAACGAACCGGCGAGCATGGCCGTGCTCGCCGATCCCGAGGCCGCACTCGAGGCCGTCAGGAAGTGGCTGGACGCGCGGCAGGAGCCGCCCGGGCCGTCGCGGGGCTGAGCCTCCCCCCGTCCGCTGGAGCGGACCCACGCTGCCCGTGTACCCGGAACGCCGATTCGGCGACGAGATGCGTACCCGAAACGGTGTGGGGGCGACGAGATGCGTACCCGAGACGGCGGGAGGGAGGCCGGGTCCCGTGGCCCCGGCCTCCCTCCCCTACGGGTGGTGCGTCAGTGGAAGAAGTGGCGTGCGCCCGTGAAGTACATCGAGATGCCAGCGGCCTTCGCGGCCTCGACGACCTCCTCGTCGCGGACGGAGCCGCCGGGCTGGACCACGGCCTTGACCCCTGCGTCGATGAGGATCTGCAGGCCGTCGGCGAACGGGAAGAACGCGTCCGACGCCGCGACCGCACCGCGCGAGCGCTCCGGCGCCGCCCCCGAGCCGCCGGTGCCGGACGCGCCGCCGGCCGAGTCGACGTCGGACGTCACCTCCACGCCGAGGGTGTTGGCGCGCTCGACCGCGAGGCGGCACGAGTCGACCCGGTTGACCTGGCCCATGCCGATGCCCACGGAGGCGCCGTCCTTGGCGAGCAGGATCGCATTCGACTTGGCGGCGCGGGAGGCCCGCCAGGCGAAGGCGAGGTCGGCGAGGGTCGCCTCGTCGGCCGCCTCGCCCGCGGCGAGGGTCCAGCGGGCCGGGTCGTCGCCCTCGGCCGAGAAGGTGTCGCTGACCTGCGCGAGCACGCCCCCGGAGATCTGCTTGATCTCGGTCGGGTAGCGGCCGTAGCCCTCGGGGAGGGCGAGGAGGCGGATGTTCTTCTTCTTCGAGAGGATCTCCACGGCCTCGGGCTCGAAGTCCGGGGCGATGACGACCTCGGTGAAGATGCCCGCCACGGTCTCGGCCATGGCGCGGGTCACAGGGCGGTTCGCCGCGATGACGCCGCCGAACGCGGAGACCGGGTCGCACGCGTGCGCCTTGCGGTGCGCGTCCGCGATGGGGTCCTCGGCGCCGGGGGTGGCGACGGCGATGCCGCACGGGTTCGCGTGCTTGACGACCGCGACGGCCGGCTCGTCGAAGTCGAAGGCGGCGCGCAGGGCGGCGTCCGCGTCGACGAAGTTGTTGTAGCTCATGGCCTTGCCGTGGAGCTGGTCCGCCTGGGCGATGCCCGCCGGGGCGGCCCGGTCCACATACAGCGCGGCCGGCTGGTGCGGGTTCTCGCCGTAGCGGAGCACCTCGGAGCGCTCGAGCGCGAGCCCGGCGTAGGCGGGCCAGTGCACCGCGCCGTTCTCGTCCTCGTCCGGGAACTGGCTCGCGGTCCACGTCGCCACCGCGGTGTCGTAGGCCGCGGTGTGCGCGAACGCCTTGGCCGCGAGGCGGCGGCGCGTGCGCAGGTCGAAGCCGCCGGCCTTCGCGGCCGCCACGACGTCGCCGTAGGCTCCCGGGTCCACCACGATGGCGACGGCGGCGTGGTTCTTCGCCGCGGAGCGCACCATGGCGGGGCCGCCGATGTCGATCTGCTCGACGACGTCGTCCATCGCCGCCCCGGAGGCGACCGTCTCCACGAACGGGTACAGGTTCACCACGACGAGGTCGAACGGCTCGATCTCCATCCGCTCGAGCGTCTCCATGTGGGCCGGGACCCGGCGGTCGGCGAGGATGCCGCCGTGCACGCGCGGGTGGAGGGTCTTCACGCGGCCGTCGAGCATCTCGGGCGAGCCGGTGACCTCCTCGACCTCCTGGACCGGCACACCGGCGGCGGCGATCCGCTTCGCCGTCGAGCCGGTCGAGACGATCCGCACGCCGGCCTCGAAGAGCCCGACGGCGAGCTCCTCGAGCCCCGTCTTGTCGTACACCGAGATCAGGGCTCGGCGGATGGGAACGCGGTCCAGCTGGGTCACAGGCACTCGTCTTTCTCGAAGCAGCAGCGGGGAGGGGTCGGCGCCATTCTACCGTCGCCGTCCGCGCCCGCCCGGGCCGCGGTTGGTTGACCGAGGCCGCGGCGGGGAAGGGTCTGGCGAGAGGTGCCCGAAGCATCCCGTCACCCAGCGAGGAGGTCCGCTGTGCGCGCAATGGTCTACCGGGGCCCGTACAAGGTCGCGGTCGAGGAGAAGGACATCCCCTCGGTCGAGCACCCCAACGACGCGATCGTCCGCGTCACGCTCGGGGCGATCTGCGGCTCCGACCTGCACCTGTACCACGGGCTGATCCCGGACACCAGGGTCGGGACCACCTTCGGCCACGAGTTCATCGGAGTCGTCGAGGAGGTCGGCCCGTCGGTGCAGAACCTGAAGGTGGGCGACCGCGTCATGGTCCCCTTCAACGTCTACTGCGGCTCGTGCTACTTCTGCGCGCGCGGGCTGTACTCCAACTGCCACAACGTGAATCCCAATGCCACCGCGATCGGCGGGATCTACGGCTACTCGCACAGCTGCGGTGGGTACGACGGCGGGCAGTCCGAGTTCGTGCGGGTCCCCTTCGCCGACGTCGGCCCCTCCCTCATCCCCGACTGGATGAGCGATGAGGACGCGGTCCTGCTCACCGATGCCCTCCCCACCGGCTACTTCGGGGCGCAGCTCGGGGACATCTCCGAGGGGGACACCGTGATCGTCCTGGGCGCGGGGCCCGTGGGGCTCTTCGCCGCCGCGTCCCCGTGGCTCATGGGGGCCGGGCGCGTGATCGTGGTCGACCATCTCGACTACCGCCTCGCCAAGGCCCGGGAGTTCGCGCACGCCGAGACCTACAACTTCGCCGAGCACCGGGACATCATCCTCGAGCTGAAGAAGGCCACAGACTACCTCGGGGCCGACGTCGTCATCGACGCGGTCGGCGCCGAGGCGGACGGGAGCTTCCTTCAGCACGTGGCCGGGGCCAAGCTCAAGCTGCAGGGCGGCTCGCCGATCGCCCTGAACTGGGCGCTCGCTGCCGTCCGCAAGGGCGGGACGGTCTCCGTCCTCGGGGCCTACGGGCCCGCGCCCACCGGCATCAAGTTCGGTGACGCCATGAACAAGGGCCTGACGATCCGCGCCAACCAGTGTCCGGTCAAGCGGCAGTGGCCGCGCCTGTTCGAGCACCTCCGCAACGGCTACCTCAGGCCCAGCGAGCTCGTCACCCACCGCATCCCGCTCGAGCACATCGCCGAGGGCTACCACCTCTTCTCGGGCAAGCTCGATGGCATCATCAAGCCCCTCGTGGTACCCGGGGCGTCCTGAAAGGAGCCAGCCATGCCGTACACCGCCGACACGCGCCGCCAGCCGCCGAGCAGGGACGAGCTCCGCAACCGGATCCCCGGCTGGGGCGCGGACCTGGACCCCGCGGACCGGCCCTCCGTGCCGCGGGAGAAGCACGAGCCGACCGGGGCGCATTGGGACTTCCCCGAGCGGCAGCCGGAGAACACACCGCGCGAGCGGTCCCTCGAGCACAAGTTCCTCACCCCGGTGTTCGGCACCACCGCTCCCCTGCACGGGTTCTCCGGCGCGATCCGCCGGTTCGCGTACCGGCGGTACAGCGAAGGACAGACGCCGCACTGGCTGCTGCTCCTCGCCGGCGACCGCGTGGACGCCTGGGAATCGCATCTGCGCTCGCTCGCGACCGGGCGCCCCGACAACCCGGTCACGCAGACGGGCATCCTCGCCGAGCCCGGGCACCGGCCGCTGTCCTCCCGGTTCGGCCGGAACCGCGCGGACCTCAAGCACGCGTGGATGGACCCGGTGATGGTGGGCGGCCCGTGGGCCGCGGCCGCCGTCCTCGCCTGGGTCGGCGCCCGCAAACTCCTGACCTCCCCCTCCCGCCGCTAGCGGTCCCCACCTCCACCACCGAAAGGCACATCACATCATGGGATTCAAGCTCAGCCACGGCGTCCTCCGTCTCGTCTCGGGCGCCTTCATCCTCAACTCGGGGGTCTCCAAGCTCTCGCTCGACGACGAGGGCTCGGCACGCCTGCAGGACATGACGGCCCACGCGATTCCGCAGGCCAAGCAGGTCTCGCCGAAGATGTTCGGCAAGATGGTCGCCGGCGCCGAGATGGCGCTGGGGGCCGCCCTGCTGGCGCCCTTCGTCCCCACCCGGCTCGCGGCGCTGGGCCTCACGGCGTTCTCGAGCGGCCTGCTCGCCGTCTACGCGAAGACCCCGGGGCTGACCCAGTCCGACGGGATCAGGCCGACGCCGGCCGGGGTGCCCATGGCCAAGGACGCCTGGCTCGCCGGGATCGGCGTGGCGCTGCTCATCGACCGCAAGCACCACCCGATCAAGGCCCGGCGCAAGGTGGCCCAGGCCAGGGCCGCCCAGGCGAAGACGGCGATCAAGTCGGCCGTGAAGTAGCCGCCCGGTTTGGGTCCCGCACCGCGGGGTACAAGTAGAGGGTCCCCACAGCGCCAACTTCGCTAGGAGAAACGCATGTCTACCGTCCAGGAAACGATCGATGTTGCCGTCCCCGTCGCGACGGCGTACAACCAGTGGACCCAGTTCGAGTCCTTCCCGCACTTCATGGGGGGCGTCGAGTCCGTGGTCCAGCAGGACGACACCCACCTGCACTGGACCACGAAGGTGGCCGGGCAGACCCGCGAGTTCGACACGGTGATCACCGAGCAGAACCCGGACGAGCGGATCGCCTGGAAGAGCACCGACGGCCCCAACCACGCCGGCGTCGTCACTTTCCACCGGCTCAACGACGCTGAGTCGCGGGTCTCCGTCCAGTTCGACTGGGAGCCCGGTTCCGCGACCGAGAAGATCGGTGCGGCCTTCGGCGCCGACAACGCCCAGGTCAAGAGCGACCTGAAGAAGTTCAAGGACTTCGTCGAGTCCCACGGCGCCACCGGCGGATGGCGCGGTTCCGTGGACGCGCCCCCGCAGGGCGGCGGCACCCTCTGATCCACGCACTTTCCGCGCACGACGGCGCGTGCACCGCTGCGGCGGGCACGCGCCGTCGTGCGTCTGCCCGCCGCGGGACGGCGACGGCCCGGTGGGACAGCGACGCCAGGCGGGGCAGGGCCGCTCAGGCCGGTGCGGGGACCTCGCCCGCGGCAAGCCGGCGCAGGACATCGATGAGCAGCCGCCGCTCGATGACCTTGATGCGCTCGTGGAGCGAGTCCTCGTCCTCGCTGTCGGCGACCGCGAGGGCCTCCTGGGCGATGATCGGCCCGGTGTCCACCCCGGCGTCCGCCCAGTGGACCGTGCAGCCGGTGACCTTCACGCCGTAGTCGAGGGCGTCGCGGACGCCGTGCGCGCCGGGGAAGGCGGGCAGCAGTGCCGGATGCGTGTTGAGGTAGCGGCCGCCGAAGCGCGCGATGAACTCGGCGCTGACGATCCGCATGAAGCCCGAGGAGACGACCACGTCCGGACGGTAGGAGGCCACCTTGTCCGCGAGCGCGGCATCCCACTCGGCCCTAGTGGGGAACGAGTTGAAGTTCACCACGAACGTCTCGATGCCGGCCTCGTCCGAGCGCTCGATGCCGTAGGTGCCCTCGCGGTCGGCGCCGACCGCGGCGATCTCGACATCGAGCTCGCCGGCCCGCACGGCGTCGATCACGGCCTGCAGGTTGGAGCCGGTGCCGGAGACGAGGACCACGATGCGCATGGGGCCACCTTACCGGCGCAGCGCGCGCCCGCAGGCCCGCGCGCCGGTAGGGTGGAGAACCGTGACCGCCCAGGCCTCCCTTGCCCGCACCCAGCTCCTGCTCCGCGCCCTCGCGGTGGCCGTCCTCCTGACCTGGATCGCGGCGGCGCACGGCGTCGGCTGGGCCTGGGCCTCGGCGCTGCTGTCCGCGGCGGTACTGGGCGGCGGGATCACGGTGCTCGTGCGCGTGGGGCGCGGCGGCCACCCCCGGTCGCTGGCCGTGGGCGCCGTGGCGGGCATGCTCGTCGGGCTGCTGCTCGGGCTCTATTCCGCGGCCGCGCTGGCGTTCGCCGGGCAGGTGGCCCGCTTCGAGGACTGCTCCCACCACGCGATCACCATCACGGCCAAGGACTCCTGCCAGGCCGACCTGCGCGCCGCACTGGCCGCGGCCTCGGGCCGGGGCTGAGCCTAGACGTCGGCTGAGTCGGCGCTGCGGGAGCGGGAGCGCTCGAGCCAGGGCCCGAGGGCGTAGCCGAGGCAGGCCCCTATCGCGGTCTCGGCCCCGACCCAGACGAGCATCCACAGGGGGCTCACGCCGAGCTCGGTGAGCCGGCCCACGCCGGCAGAACCGCTGGTGAGCCACGCGAGCCCCGCCGCCAGGACGCCCGCGACGGCGCCGACGAGCGCGCCGAGGAAGAGCGCCGAGACGGGCGCGGAGAACCACCGCGCGCGGACCTTGATGGAGAGCCACTCGTCGAAGTGGTCCTCCCCCTCGCGCACGAACCACCAGCCGGCGGCGAGGCCGCCGAGGACCGGAACCACGAGGGCCGCCGGCCCGAAGACGAGCGGGCCCGTCGGCACGGCGGCGAGCATCGGGACCGGAGGGAGCGGCCCCACCGCGGTGGCGAGCGCCCCCGCCGTCGAGCCCGTCCCGAGCGCCACGCCCGCGCCGGAGGCCCAGCCCAGGGTCCAGACCACGAGGTGGGGAATGTAGCCGATCTGGGCGACGGTCAGGGCGGCCCCGCCCACGGCGTCGGCGCCCACGCCCTCGAACACGGCCACCGCCTCCGCCCAGTGGCCCAGGAGGTCCACGGCGAGCAGCAGCGCGGCGAGGGCGAGCGAGGTCAGCAGGCCCACGGCCCCGGCGCGGAGCGCCGCCCAGACATAGCTGCCGGCCCACCGCGAGTACTGGCCGGTGCGGGCGATCCAGTCGACCGCGTCCACCCCGATCAGCCGGGTCCAGGCGCCGGCCTCGCGCCGGGCGCCGGCCACGAGGCCGAGGCCGGCCGGGATGAGCGGGATCAGGGTCGCGGCGACCATGCCCACATCCACCTGGGGGGTGCGGCACACGAACGCGGTGGCGAACGCGAACCCGGCGTAGGCGGCCGCGGCGCCCGCGAGCGCCTGCCACAGCGTGTCCGCATACGAGGCGCGCGCGAGCCGCCGGCCCGCCCGCCAGGCCAGGAGCACGGGGATCAGCGTGAGCCCTAGCGGGATCAGGGACACGGTCCCCGTCACGGGCTCGGCGGCCTCGCCCGTCCCGGCGGCCAGGCTGAGCTTGAGCGGCACCCCGTGGGCGAGGAGCCACGCCTGGCCCGCGAGGCGGGCGGCGTCCTCGGGCGCCCAGGGCCCCAGTCCGCCCGTCGCCCAGACGGCGCACACGGGGACGATCGCCAGGACGGCGGAGATCAGGAGGGCTTGGACGGCTTCCGCGACTCCCTGGAGCCACAGCGGCATGGGGAGCCCGCGGAGTCCAGACTGGTCGGCGCGGAGTTTCATCGCCCTCCACTGTGCCACGGCGCCGCCGGTGCGCCGCTCAGGCGCACCGGCGGACGGCGCTGCCCGGCGTCAGGAGAGGTGGAGCCGGTCCTCGGCGCTGAACGGCCGGATCTCCTCCGTGCGCCCCTCGCGGACCTTCTCGACCCAGCGCGGGTCCGAGAGCAGGACGCGGCCCACCGCGACGAGGTCGAACTCACCGCGGCCGAACTGCGCCAGCAGGGCCTCGAGGCCGCGGACCTGGGAGCGGCCGCCCTCCTGCCACGTGACCTCGAACTCGTTGTCCAGGCCCACTGAGCCGACCGTGATGACGGGCAGGCCGGAGAGCTTCTTGGTCCAGCCCGCGAGGCCGAGCGCGGCGTCCCCTGCCGCGCCGCCGGTGCCGGCGGCCTCGGGGAACGCGGGCTCCCAGTGGCGGCGGGTGGAGGGGTGGAACGCCGAGACGCCGGCCTCGGCGAGCGTGCTCAGGACGGTGCCGAGCTCCTCGGGCGTCTGGGCGATCCGCGCGCCGTAGTCGCCGGACTTCCACTGGGAGAAGCGGAAGATCACCGGGTAGTCGGGGCCGACGGCGGCGCGCACCGCCGAGGCGACCTCTGCGGGGAAGCGGAGCCGGGCCTCGAGCGATCCGCCGTACTGGTCCTCGCGGCGGTTCGTGCCCTCCCAGAGGAACTGGTCGAGGAGGTAGCCGTGGGCGCCGTGCAGCTCGACCCCGTCGAACCCGGCCTCCTTGGCCGCGGCGGCGGCACGGGCGAAGTCGTCGCGGATGCGGGCCAGCTCCTCCACGGTCGCGGCGCGGCCGCGCTGGGCGCCGTTCGGGGCGATCCCGGAGGGGCTGAGGGAGGGCAGCTCCGGGTTGAACTCGGCGTGGTCGCCGCGGGCGGCGCCGAGGTGCCAGAGCTGGGGCACGATCGCGCCGCCGGCCGCGTGGACCTCCTCGACCAGGCGGCGCCAGGCGGCGAGCTGGGCCTCGCCGAACAGGCGCGGCACCCGGGTGCTCGGGCCGGAGTCCTCCGAGACGTAGACGCCCTCCGTGATGAGGAGCCCGACGCCGGCCGCGGCGCGGCGCGCGTAGTAGCCCACGACGTCGTCCGTCACCGTCCCCTCGGGCGAGAACTCGCGCGTCATGGGAGCCATGACGAAGCGGTTGGGCACGCGGAGGGTGCCGAGGTCGAAGGGGGTGAAGAGGCTCGAGAGCGGAGCCGCCGAGGCGCGGCCGGAAGCGGTGTCCTGGATCGTCATGCTCTGGGCAACGGGACCCCGCGCGGCGCCATTCCCCGTCGGCGGCGAGTGTGCCGCACGTCACAGCACCGGTGTTCCGGGCGTTCACCCGGCCTTCCCCCGGAGGTCACGCCCCCGCCTCCGCCCGGCCAGACGGGCAGCGGAGCGTGGAGGCGTGAGGATCGCGATTGTTGCCGAGTCGTTCCTGCCGCAGATGAACGGCGTCACCCACTCCGTCCTGCGGGTGCTCGACCACCTGCGCGAGCGCGGCGACGAGGTGCTCGTGCTCGCCCCGTCCGGCGAAGGGGCCGGCGCGGTCTTCCCGCAGCACGAGACCGTCTCCGGGGCGCGGGTCGTGCGGCTGCCGGCCGTGCCGGTGGCCGGGTACCCCAATGTGCGGATCGCCTTCGGGGCCGTGCCGAAGGTGCGGCGGATCCTGCGGGCGTTCCAGCCCGACGTGGTGCACCTCGCCTCCCCGTTCGAGCTCGGATGGCGGGCCGTGCGGGCAGCGAGCCAGCTCGGGATCCCCACCGTGGCCGTGTACCAGACGGAGGTGCCCGGCTACGCGGCCCGGTACGGGGTGCCGTTCCTGGAGAACTGGGCCTGGCAGCGGGTGGAGGCCATCCACCTTCTCGCGGACCGGACCCTCGCGCCGTCGACCTTCGCGCTCAACCAGCTGCGCGGGCGCGGGATCCCCGGCGTCGAGCTGTGGCGCCGCGGCGTGGACACGGCCCGGTTCACCCCGGCGAAGCGCGACGCCGCGTGGCGGGCCTCGGTGGCCGGGCGGACTCCCGAGGGCGCGCCGGTGGCCGTGATCGGCTACGTGGGGCGGCTCGCGGCGGAGAAGCAGGTCGAGGACCTGCGCGTGCTCGCGGACCTGCCGGGCACCAGGCTCGTGGTGGTCGGCGACGGGCCGCTGCGGGCCCAGCTCGAGGCGCAGCTGCCCGGGGCGCACTTCACCGGGTTCAAGGGCGGCGAGGACCTTGCGCGGATCGTGGCGAGTTTCGACCTGTTCGTCCACCCGGGGGAGTTCGAGACGTTCTGCCAGACCATCCAGGAGGCCATGGCCTCCGGGGTGCCGGTGGTCGCGACGGGGCGAGGCGGCCCGCTCGACCTCGTGCAGAACTCCAAGACCGGCTGGCTCTACTCCCCCGGCGACCTGGCCCAGCTTCGCTCCTACGCCCAGGACCTCCTCGGCGACGACGCGAAGCGCGCCGCGTTCGCCGAGGCCGCCTGGCGGAGCGTCCAGGGCCGGTCCTGGAGGGCCATCTGCGCCCAGCTCATCGGGCACTACGAGGACGTCATCGCCCGCGCCGCGGTCCCGGCACGGTGAGTGCCGCCGGATCCCGGCGAGGGGCGCAAGGGAAGGAAGGGACATGATGAAGATCTCCGTCATCGGCTGCGGCTACCTGGGGGCGGTCCACGCCGCCACGCTCGCCTCGATGGGCCACACCGTGGTGGGCATCGACACCGACGCGGACAAGGCGGCGCGCCTGGCCCGTGCCACCGCGCCGTTCTTCGAGCCCGGGCTCGAGGAGCTCCTCGCCGAGGGCCGGGCCACGGGCCGGCTCGTGTTCTCCACCGACATGGCCCTCGCGGCGGACTGCGACGTGCACTTCCTGTGCGTCGGGACCCCCCAGTCCAAGACGAGCGGCGTGGCCGACCTGGCGTACCTCGAGGCGGCCGCGCGCTCGGTGGGCCGGCACGCGAAGGCCGGGGCCGCCGTCGTGGGCAAGTCCACGGTCCCGGTGGGGACGGTCCACCGCGTGCGCGAATGGCTCGGCCGGGAGGACCTCGGGCTCGCGTGGAACCCCGAGTTCCTGCGGCAGGGGACCGCCGTGAAGGACTCCCTCGTGCCGGACCGGCTCGTGTACGGGGTGGCGGACGACGACGGCGGGACGGCCGCCGCGCGGACGCTCGATACCGTCTACGCTCCCCTGCTGCAGGCCGGCGTGCCGCGGATCGTGTGCAGCTTCGCGACCGCCGAGCTCATCAAGTCCGCGGCGAACGCCTACCTCGCCACGAAGCTCTCCTACATCAACGCGATGTCCGAGCTGTGCGACGCCGCCGGCGCCGACGTCACCCAGCTCTCCGCCGCCATGGGCCTGGACCCTCGCATCGGCCAGCGCTACCTCGCGGCCGGGCTCGGATTCGGCGGCGGGTGCCTGCCCAAGGACATCCGCTCGTTCCGGGCCCAGGCGCAGGAACTCGGCGTGGACTCCGTGGACGCGTGGATGGGCCTCGTGGACGCGGTCAACGAGGGCCAGCGCGGGCGCGTGGCGGCCCTCGCCGCGGACCTGTGCGGCGGCGACGTCGCGGGGCGGCGCGTGGCCGTGCTCGGCGCGGCGTTCAAGCCGGACACCGACGACATCCGCGACTCCCCCGCCCTCGATGTCGCCCTACGGCTCGCGGCGGCCGGGGCACACGTGGTGGTGACGGACCCGAAGGCGATCAACAACGCCTGGCTGCGCTTCCCGCAGCTCGAGTTCGAGCCGTCCCTGCCCGCTGCGCTCCAGGGCGCCGAGCTCGTGCTGCTGCTGACCGAGTGGCCGCAGTTCCGGGCGATCGACCCGGCCGAGGCCGCCTTCCGGGTCCGCCGCCCGGTGATCCTCGACGCCCGCAACGTCCTCGACGCAGCGGCTTGGCGCGAGGCCGGCTGGGAGCTCCACGGCCTCGGCACCGGCGACGCCCTCCGCGCCCGGGCCTGTGCATGAGCAGCGCTCCTGTGGATAACTCCCGACAGGTCTAGTCACAGGCTTGTAGACTGCCGGACAAGCGTCGCCACGCACCGGGCGGCGCCCACACCAACGACCTCGGGGGATGTCAATGGCGATTCGCCGCTGCACGCTTCGCTCTGCCCTGCCCGTCCTTGCGTTCGCCTCGGCCCTGGCACTCTCGGGGTGCTCCGGCGGCGCCGACGCCGAGTCCCAGGGCCCGCCCACCGCCTCGCCCAGTGCCTCCGCGACGGCCACGCCGACACCCAGCGTCGACTCCCGGCCCACGCCCGCCAGTTCCACCGGGCCGGCACGGAACCTGCCCAAGCCCGAGATGCCTGCCGCCGCCAAGGAGAACACCAAGGCCGGGTTCGAGGCGTTCACGCAGTACTGGTTCGACGCCGTCACCTATGCCCTGGAAACCGGAGACACGGCGCCGCTCAAGGCGATATCTAAGCCGGACTGCAAGATCTGCAATGGGTACATCGCTAGAGCCGATAGGGTTGCTGGCGGGAATGGCTGGAATGTAGGGCCTCGATGGACCGTGAAAGGCTTTTCCAGCACCCTAAAGCTTGATCCGCTAGGGCAAGCACTGGGATATTTTCTCATCGATGAGAGCGCCGCGACCCAGTACTCTCGCGATGGCTCGGTAGCCAAGTCTCAGCAGGCACTTTCGGATGATGCCCCCAAAGCCATCTACGCGATCTACGCCAACGGGAAATGGCTCACTACGCAGGCCGGGAACGCATGACCTCTCGACGCCTGGCGATCGGCTTCTTCCTTGTCCTTCATGCCTTGTGGTCGGCGAGCATCGCGTACGCTGCTGACCCGATCTCCGACTTCGGTAAAGAAGCAGTCGAGGTGAACGGCACGCGATCGGGGCAAGTCGAGATCAAATTTCCCAATATCGAAGGCGTGGCCGATGTTTATGTCTACTCCTATACACCCGCCTGCGTCAGCGACACCGATACTCCAGAGCAGAATTCCTGTGCCGCAGTCAACAGCCGCTGCCGCGCCGAGCCGGGCGGGAAGATGGTCGTGTGGGAGCGGCAGGACACCCGGAAGCAGGGGGCGCCATGGGAGCGGCTCGAACAGGCGTGCCTCTATCCGGGCAAACCGCCTGAACGGCCCGGCGACGTCGTCATCGCGGTGACCGAGAAGCAGCTGCGCGAACTGCCGATCAAGGCCTCCACGGTCGGCAGCCAGCCTGGGCGCCACACGCTCAAGGGCGCCGAGACCAACATCTACGCGGAGCCCTCCGACCAGTCCTTCTCCATCACGATCGTCGGCAAGAAGGTGGACATCCGCGTCAAGCCGAGCGAGTACCACTGGAGCTACGGCGACGGGACGAGCCTTGTCACCGCGGTGGCAGGCGGTCCGGTCCCCGAGGCACGGTGGGGCGAGAAGACCGTCACGAGCCACGTCTACAGGGCCACCGGGGACATGAACGTCGGGCTGACCACCGTCTTCACCGGAGAGTTCTCCGTGGACGGCGGCCCCTTCCAGCCCATCGCGGGCAACGCTCCGGTCCCCAGTGCACCGAAGATGCTGAGCGTGTGGCGGTCCGAAGTCAAGCTCTACGCCGACGACTGCACTGCCAACCCCGCGGGCGAAGGCTGCAGATAGCACCCCGCGGCCTGCACACCCCGGGACCACGGCTGTCGGTGGCGCATGGGACGATGAAGGCATGACACCCCTCTCCCTCGCTGGCCAGCACCCTGGCACCGGCGGCGGAGCCCTGCCCCTCGTGGACGTCGCCGGAATGGTCGCCAGGATCGGAGCGGCGGCCATGTCCCGGGCCCATGCCTACGCCAGGGACGGACGGGTCGAGAACCTGGCCTGGCACCCCGACATCAGCGAGATGACGGCCCAGGTCTTCGGCACGGCAGAGGAGCCATACGAGGTCGGCGTCTACCTCAAGCCCCAGCAGGCCACCTACCGCTACGCCGGCGGATGGTGCACCTGCCCCATCGCGGCGGACTGCAAGCACATCGGCGCGGTGGTGCTCGCGGCCAATACCCAGCGGCTCCGCGCCGAGGCGTCCCAGCAGAGCGCCGCGCGGACGGCCGAACCGGCCTGGAAGGGCGAGCTGCGGCGCATCATCAACCCCGCCGGCGAGCGCCACGTGCACGGGCGTTCGGGCCGGCTCGGGCTCCAGTTCGAGCTCCGCGACGTAGAGGCGCGCCTGGGCGGCCGCTTCGCCCGGTCCGGTGCCCGCCGACGCGGTGAGCACCGGCTCGGCATGCGTCCGGTCGAGTACAACCCGGCCACCGGCCGATGGCTGCGCGGGGACCTCTCCTGGAGCCGGTTCGGCCGGCCCGACCACGTCGGCGACTTCTACACGCCCCATTTCGAGCTCCTCCGCGAGCTGCAGGCGTTGCGCCTCGGGACGGGGTCGGGCTACTGGAACGGCAACGATCCCTGGCTGTACCTGGACGAGTTCACGAGCCCGCTGCTGTGGACGCTGCTCGGCGCCGCGGCCCCGCTCGGGCTCGAGCTGGTTGCCGCCCGGCGCGGGACCGGCGTCACGCTCGCGGACGGGACCGCCGCCGTCGGCCTCGAGGCCCTCCCCGGGGAGGATGACCCGGCCGCGCTCCGGCTCGTGCCGACCCTCGCGGTCGACGGCGTCGCCCTGCCCATGGAGCGCGCCGGGACGATCGCCGACCACGGCGCCTATGCGATCGTGCGCACCGGCGCGGACGGGGAGCTGATCATCCTCGCGCAGTCCGAGTCGCGGCTCGGCGAGCGCGAGCGCGCGCTCCTGGGAACCCCGGGCGGGGTGGAGATCCCGGCCGCGGACCGGGAGTCGTTCCTCGCGGAGTTCTACCCCGATCTCGCCCGCTCGGTCACCATCACCGCCGACGACGCCGTGGACCTCCCGCCCGTCGAGCCTCCCCTCCTCGTGCTCACCGCGAGCTTCGGGCCGCGGGACGAGCTGCGGCTCGCCTGGCACTGGGAGTACCCGACGGGCGACGCCGTCCGGCAGCTGCCGCTCGCGGCGGTCCCCGGGGAGGGCCTCCACCGGGACGAGGCCGCCGAGGAGGGCACGCTCCAGCGCGTGGCGGAGGCCCTCGCCGACAGCCCGCTCGCGGGGGCGTTGGTCGGGCCTGCCCGCCTTGAGGACCTCGACACGGCGGACTTCGCCGAACGCACCCTTCCGGCCCTCGAGCGCCTCGACGGCGTCGCCGTGCGCATCGAGGGGACCAAGCCGGACTACCGGCGCCTCGAGGGCGCCCCGCAGCTCGTGCTCAGCGCTGTCGAGTCCGAGAAAAACGACTGGTTCGACCTCGGCCTCATGGTCAAGATCGAGGACCGGAGCATCCCCTTCCAGGACATCTTCACGGCCCTGGCGCGCGGGCGGGACAAGGTCCTGATGCCGGACAAGACCTGGTTCCGGATCGACACCCCGGAGATCCGCCGGCTCAAGCGGATCATCGACGAATCCCACGAGCTGCGCGAATGGCGCATCGAGGGGCCGCCGGCGAAGAGGCCCCCGCGGCTGAGCGTCTACCAGGCGGGGCTGTGGGACGAGATCTCCGAGCTCGCGGGCGAGACGGTCGAACCGGCCCGGTGGAAGCAGACGGTCGAGGGGCTGCTCGACCCGCGCGCCCTCGACCCGGTGCCCGTGCCCGGCGGGCTCGCGGCCACCCTGCGCCCGTACCAGGACGAGGGCTTCCAGTGGCTCGCGTTCCTGCACCGGCACGGCCTCGGCGGGGTGCTCGCCGACGACATGGGCCTCGGCAAGACGCTTCAGACCCTCGCCCTGATCCTGCATGCGCGCGACACCGCCCCCGCCCCGCAGCCGGGCGCAGCGGAGCCGGACGCCGCGGCGAAGCCCCCGTTCCTGGTCCTCGCGCCCACCTCCGTGGTGCCGAACTGGGAGGCGGAGGCCGGGCGGTTCGCCCCGGGGCTGCGCACGGTGGCCCTGACGGACACCCAGGGGAAGTCCGGCACGCCGGTGGCCGCGTCCGCGGACGGGGCGGACATCGTGGTCACGAGCTACGCCCTCTTCCGCCTCGACTTCGAGGCCTACGCCGCGCTCGACTGGTCCGGGCTCATCATGGACGAGGCGCAGTTCCTCAAAAACCGCGCCACGAAGGTTCACCAGTGCGCCCGTGACCTCGAGACCCCCTTCAAGCTCGCCCTGACGGGCACCCCGCTCGAGAACAACCTCATGGAGCTGTGGTCCCTGTTCGCGATCGTGTCGCCAGGGCTGTTCCCGGCCGCCAGCCACTTCGCACAGGACTTCGCCAGGCCCATCGAGAAGGGCGGAGACGCCGACCGGCTGGCGAGGCTCCGCCGTCGGGTGCGCCCCCTCATGCTGCGCCGCACCAAGGAGGCGGTCGCCACTGAGCTGCCCGAGAAGTTCGAGCAGCGCCTCGACGTCGAGCTCTCCCCCAAGCACCGTTCCCTCTACCAGCAGTACCTGCAGCGGGAGCGGGAGAAGGTCCTGGGCCTGGTCGAGGACCTGGACCGCCATCGGTTCATCGTGTTCCGCTCCCTGACCCTCCTGCGGCTCATGGCTCTGGACCCCGCGCTCGTGGACGACTCGCACGAGGGCGTGATGCCCGCGAAGCTCGATGCCCTGCTCGAGCAGCTCGACGACGTGGTGGCCGAGGGGCACCGCGCCCTGGTGTTCAGCCAGTTCACCTCGTTCCTGAAGAAGGCCGCCGAACGGCTCGATGCCGCGGGGATCGCCTACGAGTACCTGGACGGCTCGACCCGGCGCCGCGGCGAGGTGGTCTCCCGGTTCAAGGAGGGCGAGGCCCCGGTGTTCCTCATCTCGCTCAAGGCCGGGGGGTTCGGGCTGAACCTCACAGAGGCGGACTACTGCTTCCTCCTCGACCCGTGGTGGAACCCCGCGGCCGAGGCGCAGGCGGTGGACCGGGCGCACCGGATTGGACAGTCCCGGAGGGTGATGACGTATCGTCTGGTGGCCAAGGGCACCATCGAGGAGAAGGTGATGGAGCTCAAGGAGAAGAAGGCCGCACTGTTCTCCTCCGTGGTGGACGACGACGCGATGTTCTCCTCGAGCCTCACCGCCGAGGACGTCCGCGGTCTCCTCGCCTAGCCTCGCCGGCGCACGCTCCCACCACGCTTCCTCGGATCACGATTTGGCAACAGAGGACTTGTACCCTACCGTAGATATCAGTTCGGTAACGGACTCCGCCCGCGATAGCTCACTGCGAGGCGTCATAAAGCCTGCGGCCAACAGCCGTTGGCCACATATGCCGGGTGCTGCCGTCCACCGTTCGCCGCCGTCTGCGCAGACACCATTGACCTGACCTTCGAGCTGTCAGGGGCCGGCGGCGCACGACGAGTTCCGGGGACGGAAGGAGTGCCGGTGGAGCCCCGAGCATCCTGAGACTCTTATGAAGAAGATCACCCTTACCGCTGCACGCCGTTCCCTCGCCCTCGTCGCCGCTTCCGGCGCCGCGCTCAGCGCTGCCGCCCTCGGCGCTCCCGCCGCGAACGCCGCTGACGGGTCCACGTGGGACGCGCTCGCCCAGTGCGAGTCCGGTGGCAACTGGTCCATCAACACGGGCAACGGCTTCTCCGGCGGCCTCCAGTTCACGCCGAGCACCTGGGCCGCGTACGGCGGCACGGGCTCGCCCACCACCGCCACCCGTGCGCAGCAGATCGCGGTCGCCGAGCGCGTGCTCGCCGGCCAGGGCTGGGGCGCGTGGCCCGCCTGCTCGGCCAAGCTGGGCCTCTCCGGCACCGCCGGCGCCAACCCGACCCCGATCCAGGTGCAGTCCGCCCCGGTCGAGAAGGTCGTCCCCGTGAAGCAGGCGCCGGTCCAGCAGGCCGCCCCGGTTCAGCAGGCGCCGGCCCGCCACGCCGCCGAGGTCGCCGTGAGCGGCAAGACCTACACCATCGTCTCGGGCGACACTCTCAGCACGATCGCCGAGAAGCTCGGTGTCCAGGGCGGCTGGCAGGCGCTCGCGGACGCCAACGCCAAGACGATCGCCAACCCGAACCTGATCTTCCCCGGCCAGGTCCTCCAGCTCCCGGCCTGATCCCGGAGCCCTCGCCCGCCTGCGGTGCGCCCTTGGAAAAAGGGCGCACCGTCAGCTGGGTACCGGGCGCGTTCTGGGCCCGCCCCCTGGGGCCCAGCCCGCCCGCACGACGCCGCATCGGCGCCTCGCCGCTCCCCTGGAGCCGAGCGGGGCGCCGGTGCGGCGTCGTTGTGCCTGCGGGGACCTCTGCCCCTTGACCCCCCGTTGCGCGCGTGCCTACGGTGCAGGAACCGCCCCACAACGACGTCAGCGGTATCTCACGCGGTCCCCCAATCCGCTGCTGGCGCCCGAGACGGTCCACTGAATCATCATGCGGGGGCGGGGGCCCCTGCTTCACTGGAGCGGAGAGGTACCCAGCAATGGCAGAAAACAAGGCAGTCGCCTACAAGGAGCCCGGCAAGGTCGAGGTCATCGACATCGACTACCCGACGTTCGAGCTCAAGGACGGGCCCGGGGTCAATCCGGCCAACGTGGGCCGCAAGGTCCCCCACGGGGTCATCCTCAAGACCGTCACCACCAACATCTGCGGCTCCGACCAGCACATGGTCCGCGGCCGCACCACGGCCCCGCCGGACCTCGTCCTCGGCCACGAGATCACCGGCGAGGTTGTCGAGACCGGCCCGGACGTCGAATTCCTCAAGGTCGGCGACCTCGTCTCGGTCCCCTTCAACATCGCCTGCGGCCGCTGCAGGAACTGCAAGGAGCGCAAGACCGGCATCTGTCTGAACGTCAACCCGGACCGCCCCGGCTCCGCCTACGGCTACGTGGACATGGGCGGCTGGGTCGGCGGCCAGGCGAACTACGTGCTCGTCCCCTACGCCGACTTCAACTGCCTCAAGTTCCCGGACAAGGACCAGGCGCTCGAGAAGATCATGGACCTGACCATGCTCTCGGACATCTTCCCGACCGGGTTCCACGGGGCCGTCACCGCGGGCGTGGGCGTCGGCTCGACCGTCTACGTGGCCGGCGCCGGGCCGGTGGGCCTCGCGGCGGCGACGGGGGCGCTCCTGCTGGGCGCCGCCGTCGTGATCGTCGGCGACATGAACGCCGACCGGCTCAAGCAGGCCGCCAGCTTCGGCTGCGAGACGGTGGACCTGACCAAGGGGTCACCGGGCGATCAGATCGAGCAGATCCTCGGGGAGCCCCTCGTGGACTGCGGCATCGACGCGGTCGGCTTCGAGGCGAAGGGCCACGGCGCGGGCGCCAAGGAAGCGCCGGCGACCGTGCTCAACGACCTCATGGACATCACGGCGGCCGGCGGCGCGCTCGGCATTCCCGGGCTCTACGTCACCGGCGACCCGGGTGGCATCGACGAGGCCGCGAAGAAGGGCTCGCTGTCCCTGAGCCTGGGCACCGGCTGGGCCAAGTCGCTGTCCTTCACCACGGGCCAGTGCCCCGTCATGAAGTACAACCGGGGCCTGATGATGGCGATCCTCCACGACCGCGTCTCGATCGGGAAGAACGTCAACGCCAAGGCGATCACCCTCGAGGACGCGCCCCGCGGCTACGCCGAGTTCGACCAGGGCGCCGCGACCAAGTACGTCCTCAACCCGAACGGCTACATCAAGAACTGACCCGACCACCCGCCACGGGCGGACGACGGCGCGACCGGCCTCGCGCCGTCGTCCGCCCGCGCCGTGCACGGAGCGGAGCGGAGCAGCCCAGAACGGGGCGGCCCGGAACGGGCCGGGCGCGCGTACTCTGGGCCCATGGCTGCACCGGAGCGGACGAGGGTGGCGGTGGTGGGCGGCGGACCCGCGGGCATGGTCCTGGGACTGCTGCTCGCGCGCGGCGGGATCGACACCGTGGTGCTCGAGAAGCACCCCGACTTCCTGCGCGACTTCCGCGGCGACACCGTCCATGCCTCGACGCTGACGCTCCTGGACGAGCTGGGGCTTGGGTCCGCGTTCGCCGCGCTCCCGCACCGGCTCCTCGAGGAGGCCGAGGTCCAGCTCGACGCCGGCACGGTGCGGCTGGCGGACCTCGGCCGCTCGCTGCCCGGGCTGCACCGGCATGTGGCGCTCGTGCCGCAGTGGGACTTCCTCGAGATGCTCGCCGACGCGGCGGCGGCCGAGCCGCACTTCACGCTGCTGCGCTCGGCCGAGGTGGTGGGCCTCGTGCACGACGCCGGCCGCGTCGCCGGCGTGCGCTGGCGCGACTACCGTCCCCCGGCGGCCGAGGACGGCGCCGCGCAGCCCGCGGCGGCCGGGCGCAGCGCGGCGGGGCCGGGGCCGTCCGAGCACCTGCTGGCCGCGGACCTCGTGGTGGGCTGCGACGGCCGCTGGTCCGCGGTGCGGGCCGGGGCGGGCCTCGAGCCGCGGGCGTTCGGCGTCCCCGTGGACGTGGAGTGGTTCCGGCTTCCGCGGCATCCCGGCGACCCGGACGGCGGGGTCGGGCGCCTCTCGGGGCGCGAGTTCATGATCATGATCGACCGCGGCGACACGTGGCAGTGCGGCTACCTCATCGCCAAGGGCCAGGACGAGGCCCTGCGGGCGGAGGGCCTCGGGGCGTTCCGCGCCCGGCTCGCCCGGCTGCAGCCATGGCTCGCCGACCGCCTCGACGCCGCGCCCGAGCGCCTCGACGACGTGAAGCTGCTCGACGTGCGCATCGAGCGGCTCGACACCTGGCACCGGGACGGCCTGCTGCTCATCGGCGACGCCGCCCACCCTATGTCCCCCGTGGGAGGTGTGGGCATCAACCTGGCGATCCAGGACGCGGTCGCCGCCTCCCGGATCGTGGGCCAGCGGATGCGCCACTCCCCCGGGCCGGTCCCCGAGGACGTCCTCGCCGAGCTGCAGCGGCGCCGGCTCCCGCCGACCAGGCTCGTGCAGGCGTTCCAGCGCCTCGCGCACCGGGGCGTGGTGAACCGCGCGCTCAGGGGTGCGCTCGCGACCTCGGCGACCACGCTGCCGCTGCCCCTGAAGCTCCTGGCCCGCTTCCCGGTCCTGCAGCGGATCCCGGCCCGGTTCATCGCCATCGGCCCCCGCCCCGAGCACGCCCCGAGCTGGGCCCGGCGGCTCGAGCGCCTGGGGCCGCGCTGACCGGCCCTACCAGTTCAGGAGCAGGTCGCGGCGCGCCTCGAGGTAGGCCACCGTGGGCAGGTAGTTGCCGTGGGTCGCGACCTGGGCCATGTAGGAATCGGGCTCCATCTCCAGGGCCAGCCGGTCCAGGACGTTGGCGTCCTGGGCGTACGAGTAACCCGGGAACCCGAGGTAGTCGGTGCGCCGCCACAGGTTCAGCCACACCGGCTGCGCCCGCCCGGCCTGCGGGGCTCCTCCCCCGTCGGAGCCAGTGCCCGCGGCAGGGCGCGGGGCCGAGCCGAGCAGCGCGGTGAGCGGTCCCGCGGCGGCCGAGCGCGCGCCGTCGTGCGCGTCCGTGCCCCGGACGGCCGCCACGCCCGCCCGGGCCAGGACGCGGGCGCGGCTGCGCGGCGGGGCGCCCAGGGCCGGCAGGTCCTTGCCCTTCCACGGATCCGCGGTCCAGAACGACGGCGCTCCCACGCCCGGGGTGCCGAGGACGTCCGGCCCGAACAGCTCGGGGAAGAACCGCCCGAAGTAGGGGCGCAGCTGCATCCCGAAGCTCAACAACCGCACCCGCGGGAGCAGGTCCGCGTGCCCGGTCGCGGCGAGGTGGAACAGCGCCGCGACGCCGAGGACCGTGCCGAGGCTGTGGGTCGCGAGCAGGACCCTGCGATTCGGGTCCGGGGCGCCGTCCGGCTCGAGCCAGCGGATCATCCGGTCCGCGAGCTCCGGGACGGCCCGCTCGCTGTAGCACGCGGGCCCGAAGGGGTGGGCGGCCCGCGGGAGCCACGCCATGAGGTCCCACAGCAGCCCGAGCGGGCGCGCGGCCTCGGGCGCGGCCGCCTTGGCGACGGCGAACGAGAGCACGGCCGTGCCGCCCAGCACCACGGCGGTGAGGACGATCAGCTGGCCGGCCTGCCACAGGACGGCCACGGAGTCGGCCCCGAATGCGCGCGCGAGCACCCCGCGTACCCAGGCCCAGCGCCCGCTGCGGTCCCGGTACTGCCACAGCACGGCGAGCGCGAGGGAGACCGCCACGGCCACGCCGACAGTCCAGGCGAGGAAGTGCAGGAGCGGCTCGGCGCGCTGGAGGAAGGCGCTGGCGCGGCGCTGCCGGGCGATCTCGGGGCGGTAGCACTCCTCGGTCGGGTCGATGGCGGGGTCGTCGATCGTCGTGGCGCGCAGCTTCAGCAGGCCGACCACGATCAGCACCAGCGTGACCACCGCGGCCATGAGGCCGAGCACCCCGCCGAAGGCCCAGAAGGCGATCGGCACCGCGATGTCGTGCGCGCCGCCCGGGAGGGACACGGCCCGGAAGAGCGGGTCTGACGGCACGGCGCTGGTCTGGAACCGGCCCGAGCGCAGGAAGGCGCCGGCCCCGAGCGCGAGAGCGCTCGCGAGGAACGCGCCGACCAGCAGCCCGAGGAACATGAAGACCCCAGGGCCGGCGCCGTGCCAGGCCTCCTCGCGGGCGCGCGCGTTCCTGCCGCGCAGGGACACGTACGGCACCACCACCGCCACGCCGCTGAGCACGACGACGGCCAGCGCCGCTGCGTTCGCGCCGGGCCCGAACGGGTCCAGCCAGCCGGCGAGGAGGGCCCAGAGGGCGGCGGTCCCGGCGGAGAGGACGGCCGCCGCGATCCACTCGTTGTAGCCGGCGCGGACCACGCAGCCGGCGGTGGCGAGGACCGTGAGGGCCACGAGGATGAGTGTCGGGGTGAGCTGGCCGCCGCCGAACGGGCCGGGGACGTCGGTGCCCGCGCCCCAGATCTCGAGGACGAGGCAGAGCACGTAGATGACGGCGGCGAGGACCAGCAGCACCCCGGCCTGCGCGTCGCGGCTGCCCGCGAACCGCCGGAGCAGGCCGTCGGCGACCGGGAGCGGATGCGGGGCGCGCACCGACCTCGCCCAGAAGGCGATCATGGCCGCTGAGGCGGCGAGGTGCACGAGGGCGAGGACGAACAGCGTCGGTGCGGCGGCGCCGTCGTGCGGGGCGGCGTCCCACGCGAGCGTCGCCACCACGAGGTCGAGGCTCGCGGCGAGGTGCGTCAGGCCTGTCGGCGAGTTCACCCGCCGCCTCATCCACATCTCGGGGACGGCGAGCGGGAGCGCGTCCGGGGCGCCGTGCGCCGCGCGGACCCTGGCGGCGTCGTGGATCCGGGTGCGGAACCGCACGTCGCTGATGAGCCCGAGGACGGCCATCGCCGCGACGGCTGCGAGGGGCGCGAGCGAGAACAGGGCCAGCCGCTGGCCGCGCGTCCACTGCCCGAGCCCGTCGAGCTGGCCGGGCAGGGCGCTGCACACGCGCCACGTGCCGGACCGGTCGGCGGGCAGGAAGCACTGGACCGCCACGAGGTCGAACACCACCGTGGAGACGGCGGAGGTGAGCAGGAGCGTGAGCGCGAGGCCGAACAGCCGCGTGATCCCGCCGCCGCTGCCGGTGCGCAGGCCGCCCTCGCGGCTGGGGTCGGTCTCGAACGCGCGTGCCCAGTAGCCGGCGTTCGCGAAGCCGAACGGCGCGACGAGGAACCAGACCACGTTGTACGCCGTGCGCCACACGCCGGTGAGGAAGCCGCGGCCCTTCGCGAAGCGGTCCAGGTGCCCCCAGCTGTAGGCCTCGATGCGGGTGGCGGCGGCCGGGTCGGGGTCCTTGGCGGTGTAGAAGCCGGCGAGCCTGTCGGCGAGCGGGATGGCGCCGTCCCGGGCTACCTCGATCGCCTCGACGGCGACCCCGAGCATCTCCTGGGGCGGCGTGTTGCGGACGCCGTGGACCCGCAGCTCGAGGATGTCACGCGCCTCCGCCCGCGGAGTGCTGGGGTCGCCGCCCATGTCAGGCCACGGTCCGGACGGTCCAGAAGTCGCTGGCCAGCCCGGTGGAGAGCAGGTACTGGTACGGCATGGTGAAGTAGCCGGCCTGGCCCCACCCGGGGCCCCACGAGTTCCGCACGCGGAAGCGCTGGGTGGCGTTGTCGTACCCGACGGCGAGGACGGCGTGGCCGCCGAGGGTCTGCTCGTTGGGCGCCGGCATGGGCACGACGCCGGTCTGGGCGACCTCCGGGCCCTCGAAGGACTCGTACACGGTGAAGCCGTACACGAACGGGTAGCCGGCGGCGAGGCAGCCCTGCATCTGGGCGATGGACCGGGCCACGCGCTGGTAGGCGATCGCACGGTGCTGCTTGGCGTCGATGTAGCACTGCTCGCCGGGCTTCGCCGCGAACTGCGCGATGGTGTACGGCCACTCGGCCTCGGGGCACGCTCCCTGGGCGGCGACGGACTTGATCCCGTCGCGGATCTGGGCCCCGGAGTCGCTCGCCACGGTGTGCTCCATGGCGCGCTCGTTGTAGTAGATGAACAGGCGCGAGGGCGTGGTGTAGCCGGCGATGCCCTCCTTGTCCGCGTCGAACTCGAGCGCGGCGGCGATCGCGTTCGCGGTGCAGGACCCGAGCTGGCCCTGGTCGTAGACGGGCGGGCAGGACGCGGTGAGGTCCACCGAGGGCGGGAGGGCCCCGATCACCTCGCGGGGCGCGGCGAAGAGGTGGTCGCGCTGGTCCGGGACATCCGGCACCCAGCCGTAGGAGTGGGCGCCGCGCGAAGCTGGTGCTGCGGTCATGGCGGTTCTTCCTCTCTCAGAGGTACTTCCAGGAGCGGATCACGCTGAGCGAGCCGCTCGTGTCCCACCACACGTCCACGCGGTTGGCGGCGAAGGCGACCTGGACGACGCCCTGCTCGTCGCCGGGCTCGGAGATCAGCCCGGCGCGCCAAGCCGCCCCGTCGTAGGCCCAGAGCGCGGCGGGGCCGCCGGCAACGTAGTGGTCCAGGACGAGGTAGTGGGTCGTGGCGTTGCCGCCGGTTCCGGCGGGGGCGGCGCCGGGGGTGGGCTGCTTCGCCGCGGCGGCGCCGGGCTGGGGCGGGGCGGAGGGCTGGGTGGACGAAGACGGCGCGGCGGCGAGGGCGTCCGAGGCGGCCTCGAGCTGGTCGATGACGGCCTGGGTGGGGGTGTGCATGGCGGGCTCCTAAGGGGGGGCGGGTGGGTGCGAGAGACGCGGGCGGGTGCGAGAGGCGGGGGCGGGTGCGAGAGGCGAAGGCGGGCGCGAGGGAGGTGCGCGGTCAGTGCGGCGAGGACCAGGCCCTCGCGGTGACGAGCCCTGCGGCATCCCACCAGACGTCCACCGCATCCGCGGCGAACAGGTCCTGGGCGATGCCCACGAGTTCGGACTGCCCGATGGTGCGGCCGCGCCAGGCGCCGCCGACGTACGCCCACAGCGCGCCGTCCTGGCTCGGGGTCCAGGTGTCCACCACGAGGTACTGGGCGCGCCCGGATCCGAGGCCCACCGTGACCGGGACCGAGGCGGAGGCGATGCCGTTGGCCACCACGCTGAGCTCGTAGGGCCCGAACTCGAGGTCGTTGGGCACGGTGAACTCGGTGGAGACGGCCTCGCTGCCCGTGGCGACGGCCATGGTCGAGTGGTGGGCCGTGCGCAGGTACCGCACCTTGCCGGAGTACGTCCCGACGAGCCGCACGAGGGGGTAGTTGGTGGCCATCTGCGCGTCGTCGCCGTAGCCCACGGCTTGGGAGAGGCCGTTGAACTGGGTCCCGATGAGGGTGTAGGTGCCGTCGATGCCGAGGCTCGTGGGCACCGAGGTGATGGCAGGCGCCCAGGCCGCCTCTCCCCCCGGGTCGGGCTGGTACGCGTAGAGCGCAGCCGTCTGGGCGCCGTAGAGCACCTCGCCCGTCGGAAGCAGGAGCATGCGGCCCTGGTAGATGACCTGGTCGGCGTTCGGCGGGTCGGCGACGCGGGTGAGGGCCGCGCCGTCGAACTCGAAGAACATCGTGGGGGTGGGCCAGTCCCCCGCCGCGTCGCCGGCCGGTCCGGCCGTGCAGAGCACGCGCCCGTTGGGCAGGAGCGCTGCGGGCGCGTCCTTCGCCTTGAGCAGGCGCCCCTGGGCGTCCGCCGGGAAGTCCGGGCCCGCGGCCCACGAGCCCGTCCCGGTGGGGTCTCCCGACGGCGTGTAGAGGGCAGTGTGGCCGGTTGCCCCGGCACAGAACACCCGCCCGTCCGGCATGAGCAGCGCGGGGCCGATCTCGATCGAGGACGCCTGCACGAGCTCGACCGGCGTGGAGCCGGCGCTGATCCACGCTCCGGTGGACGGGATGTACCGCTCGGCATGGGGGTGGTCCGCGCAGCTGACGGTCACCACGGAGCCGTCCGGGAGCAGCGTCCATGACTCCTCGTTGGAGCGCGCGGCCATGGTGCCCGTGGCGGTCCAGGTGTTGGCGCCGGGGTCGTAGACGGCGGTGCGGCCGTCGCTGAGATTGCCCGCGAGCAGGCGCCCGTCGGCGAGCAGGCACGCGGCCGCGTCGCCGAGGTGCCCCCACCCGGGGTTGCCGATGCTCGTCCACGTGTCGGCGACGGGGTCGTAGACCTCGGCCGTGTCCGTGTCCGCGCCAGCGTCGCTGTACTCTCCGCCGGCGACGAGGACGCGCCCGTCGCGGAGCACGGCGGAGGCGTAGTAGAGGCGCGAGCTGTGCATGTCGGCGAGCTGGGTCCACGTCCCGTCGACGTAGCTGCCGGTGTCATCGGGCGTCAGCCGCCACCAGCTCCGTGAGCCTCCCGACTGGCACATGACGGTGCCGTCGGTGAGGAGGAGCATGGTCCCGATCGGGAAGGCCGGCTGGTGCGCGAGAGCTGCCCATGTTCCCATGGATGCCCTTTCGCAGGGGCGGCCGCGGCCGCCCGGCTGAATGGGGAACCGCAATGCGTGCGGCGACGCCGTGGGGCCGGCCTGAAGGCCCTGCCCCGGGCGGAGCGGCTGGCGCCCGCCCGTCCCGGACTGGGGCGGACGGGCTGCCGGCTGGGTGCGTCGGCCGCGATGCTGGGGGGCTCTCCGGGCCGACCGGTTAATTTGTAACTCGATTTTATTAATAGGCCCCGGGGCCGTCAAGACCTTCGCGACGAGGGCCCTCGCCGCCGGCGCGCGCCTGCTGGGCCCGACTGGCTGGGGGTCAGCGCGGGGGCAGGAGGACGGTCAGCTCCTGGGCGGCCTCGCGCAGGGGCGGGAGGTAGTCGAGGAGCTTCTCCCGGCTCACGCGGTACGCGGGGGCCGCGACGGACAGCGCCGCCACGGTGACGCCGTCCGGGTTGCGGACGGGGACGCCGATGGCGCGGATGCCGGCCTCGTGCTCCTCGTCGGCGATCGCGTAGCCCTGGGCGGCGACGGACTCGATCTCCTTCCGGAACTGCTCCCGGTCCACCATGGTGTGGGGCGTGTAGGCCGTGAGCTCGAGGGTCTCGACGAGCTCGCTGCGGACGGGTTCGGCGGCGAAGGCGATGAGCACCTTCCCCATCGAGGTGCAGTGCAGCGGTCCGCGGCGCCCGGGCTCCCCGCTGACGCTCACCGAGTGGCTGCCCTGGACGTGGTGCACATAGAGCTGGTGGTGGCCGTCGATGACCGACATGAGCGCGCTCTCGGCCGTCTGGTCGGCGAGCCGCCGGAGCACGGGAAGGGCGGACCCTGCGAACCCGTGGCGGTGGGCGACCCGGCTGGCGAGGGAGAAGGTCTGCAGCCCGAGGCTGTAGCGCCGGCTGACCTCGTCGACGCACGCGTAGCCGTCGCGCACGAGGGCGGCAGCGAGGCGGTGGGCCGTGCTCAGGGGGAACCCGGCCCTCCTGGCGACCTCGGAGAGGGATGCCCCGTCGGGATAGTCGCCGAGCAGGCTGAGGAGCAGCAGGGCCTTCCCGACCATGTCCGGAGGAGTCTGGGTCATGGCCTCAGTATGCCAGAACCATTCCACGATATGGGAGCATCTGCCGGTTGGAGGAATTTGTTGCGTCCAACCCCTTGTGCAGGACCCCGGAAGGGAGCAGACTAACTTCCAAGTGGCGATAAGCCCTTCCATCATATGGAACATCACAGTGAGGTGATCTCATGTCCGACCAGTCGGCAACACATCCCGGACTGGCCCGCGCGGCCGCAGCTTCTCCGGGCCGGGCACGCTGGGCCCGGCTGCTCCCCATCGCGTTCGTCACCTACTCCCTGGCGTACCTCGACCGGTCGAACTACTCGATCGGCGTCGCCGGCGGCATGAAGGGCGATCTGCATCTGGACGCGGGGGTCTCGGCCCTGCTGGGCGCCCTGTTCTTCCTCGGCTACTTCCTGTTCCAGGTGCCCGCGGGCATCTACGCGGAGCGGCGCAGCGCCCGCACCCTGATCTTCTGGAGCCTGATCGCCTGGGGCATCCTCGCCTCGCTGCAGGGCGTCGTCTCCTCCGTCCCGTGGCTCATGGTGGTGCGCTTCCTCCTCGGCGTCGTCGAGGCCGCCGTCCTGCCCGCCATGGTGATCTTCCTGAGCCACTGGTTCACGAAGGCCGAGCGCGGGCGGGCCAACACCTATCTGATCCTCGGCAACCCGGTCACCGTCCTGTGGCTGACCGCGGTGTCCGGCTATCTCGTCGAGGCGACCTCGTGGCGCTGGATGTTCATCATCGAGGGCGTTCCGGCCATCATCTGGGCCTTCGTCTTCCGGGCGCTCGTTTCCGACCACCCGCACGAGGCGGGCTGGCTCAGCCCGGCCGAGCGCGGCTACGTCGAGGACGCCCTGGAGGCCGAGCAGCGCTCGATGACCCCGGCGGCCTCGCTGTGGAGCGCGCTGCGGTCGCGCAACGTCGTGATCCTGTCTGTGCAGTACTTCCTGTGGAGCCTCGGCGTCTACGGCTTCGTGTTCTGGCTGCCCTCGATCGTCAAGGCGGCGAGCGGAGCGGGCATCGGCATGACCGGCCTCATCTCCGCGATCCCGTACGTGTTCGCGGTGCTGCTCATGGTGGTCAACAGCCGGTTCTCGGACCTCTCCGGCCACCGCAACCGCTACGTCTGGCCGTGGCTCGCGCTCAGCGCCGTGGCCTTCTACGGCTCCTACCTCCTCGGGACGAAGAACTTCTGGGCCGCGTTCGTGCTCCTCGTGATCGCCGGCGCCGCGATGTACGCCCCGTACGGGCCGTTCTTCGCCGCGATCCCCGAGCTCATGCCCCGCGACGTCGCCGGCCCGGCGATCGCGCTCGTGAACTCCCTCGGCGCGCTGGGCGGCTTCGTCGGCTCCTACTTCGTGGGCTGGCTCGACGGCGCCACGGGTTCGAGCAGCGCGTCCTTCCTGCTCATGGCGGTAAGCCTCGCGGGCTCCGCGGTGCTGATCCCGTTCGTCCGGCCCCGCGCCGCCGCCCTGTCCGGCTCCACGCTGCGCACCTCGGAGTCCTGACGTGCGGGTGTGCAGGATTGCCCACGCCGACGGCACGGACTACGCGAGCTGGGAGGGCGAGGAGTTCGCGGTGCTGGACGACCCCTTCGCGCACCGGCCGCGGCACACCGGGGCCCGCATCCCGGCGGCCGGCGCGCGCCTGCTCGCCCCGGTCGAGCCCCGCACCGTGGTCGGCATGGCGCACAACACGGGCGCGGCGGACAGGGCCCTCCCGCCGGCCGCGTTCCTGAAGGCCGCGCGCACCGTCGTCGGGCCCGGTGCCGCGCTACGGCTGCCGGACGACGCCGGCCGGACCGTCGCCGAGGGCGAGCTCGCCCTCGTGATCGGCCGGGAGACCTCCGGGGTGCGGGCCTCGGACCTGCGCTCCTGCGTCCTGGGCTTCACGGTGGCCAACGACGTCACCGACCGCCGCGCCCAGGGCGACGACCCGCTCTGGACCGCGGCGAAGAGCCGGCACACCTTCACCCCCGTCGGGCCGTGGATCGAGACGGACCTCGATCCGGAGGACCTCCCGGTCACCATGACCGTCAACGGCGCCGAGGCCAGCCGGGCCTCCACCGCGGGCCTCGCCCGCGACCCGGACGAGATCCTCGCCTACCTGGCCCGGCTCATGCCCCTCGGCCCCGGCGACCTCGTCCTCACGGGGGCCCCGGGACGCGACGTTCCGCTCACGCCCGGGGACTCGGTGTCCGTGCGCATCGACGGGCTGGGCGAGCTCGGCAACCCGGTCCAGGCGTGGGCGGGTCGGCAGGAGGCGGCGGCATGAGCGGGGCCCTGGACGCGGTCACGTTCGGCGAGGCCATGGCGATGTTCATGGCGTGCGAGCCCGGCCCCCTGCACGCGGTGAGCACTTTCGAGCGCGGGCTGGCCGGCGCGGAGACCAACGTCGCCGTCGGGCTCGCCCGGCTCGGGCACCGTTCCGGCTGGATCGGGCGCGTGGGGGCGGATCCCTTCGGCACCTACGCCCTGGAGACCCTCCGGGCCGAGGGCGTGGACACGCGCGCTGCGAGCGTCGACGGGACCGCCCCCACCGGCTTCCAGCTCAAGGGCCTGGCGCTCGGGGGCGATCCGGAGGTGCGGTACTTCCGTGCGGGCTCGGCCGGCAGCCGGCTCGCCTCGACGGAGGACACGGACGAGGCGATCGCCTCGGCCCGGCACCTGCACCTCACCGGCATCCCGCTCGCGCTCTCGGCCAGCACCCGCGCCTTCGCCCTGCGCGCCCTCGAGATCGCCCGCGCCCACGGCGCGACCGTCTCGTTCGACCCGAACATCAGGCCCACCCTGTGGACGAGCGAGGGGGAGCTCATCGACACGACGAACGCGATCGCGGCCAGGGCCGACTGGGTCCTGCCGGGACGGTCCGAGGGGCGGCTCCTCACGGGCCGGGACAGCGCCGACGGCATCGCCGACTTCTATCTCGGCCTCGGGGCCTCGCGCGTGGCCGTCAAGGACGGCGCCGCCGGAGCGTCCCTCCATGCCGCAGGCCACCGGTGGGACCATGCGGGCTTTCGGGTCAGCGTGGTCGACACCGTCGGGGCGGGCGACGGGTTCGCCGCGGGGCTCATCAGCGCCTACCTCGACGGGCTCGACGACGCCTCCGCCCTCGAGCGCGCGAGCGCCGTCGGCGCCCTCGCCACGACCCACCGCGGCGACCGCGACGGCCTGCCCACCCGGGAGCAGCTTTCCGCCTTCACCGCCGGCGCCACCCTGGCACCGGCTCACTGACCCCTCAAGGAGGACTCCCCGTGGAGCTCCAGATAGCACTCGACCGCATCCCCCGTGCGCGGGCCCTCGCGCTCGCGCGCGCCCTGGCCCCCTCCGCGGACGTCATCGAGGTGGGCACCTCGCTCATCAAGGCCCACGGCATGGAGCTGGTCCGCGAGATCGCCGCGGCCGCGGGGCCCACCCCCGTCCTGGCGGACCTCAAGACGGCCGACGACGCGGCGACCGAGTTCCGCATGGCCTTTGAGGCCGGCGCGCGGGCGGCGACCGTCCTCGCCGTCGCCCATGACGCGACCCTCGAGAAGGCCATCCGGACCGCGCAGGACCATGGTGCGGAGACGGTCGTCGACCTCATGGCGACGACCGAGGAGCGGCGCGCCCGGCTCGCCGCGGACCTGCCCGACGAGGTCGTCCTGGCCGCGCACGTCGCCAAGGACGTCCAGGCCGCGCACGCCGGCCCGGCGAGCCTCCTCGGTGCGTGGGCCGCGGGACGCAGGCTCGCCCTCGCCGGCGGCCTCGGCGCGGACGACCTGCCGGCCCTCGCGGCCATCCCGCGCCTCCGCGTGATCGTGGGCGGGGCCGTCACCGGCGCGCCCGACCCCCTGGCCGCCGCGGAGCAGCTCCGCGAGCGCCTGGACAGCTCCGACGAAAGGACCCGCAGTGGCCGATGACCCCCTGACCACGATCGCCCGAGAGCTGGAGCCGGTGCTCGCGCGGATCGACCGGGACGAGCTCGAGGGGACGGTGCGCGCGCTCGAGGAGGCGCCGCGCGTCTTCGTCACCGGGGAGGGCCGCTCGGGCCTCATGGCCAAGGCCTTCGCGATGCGCCTCATGCACCTCGGCCTGACCTCCTACGTGGTCGGCGAGACCACCACTCCGGCGGTGGGCCCCGGAGACCTCCTCGTCGCCGTCTCGGGATCGGGCACCACGGGCCACACCGTGCAGATCGCCCAGTCCGCCGCGGGCGCCGGGGCGCGGGTGCACGCCGTGACCTCGGACCCGGACTCGCCGCTCGGGCGGCTGGGCGCCGCGCGGCTCGTCCTCCCCGCCGCCACCAAGCACCGCCGTCCCGGCGAGCCGCCGAGCATCCAGCCGCTCTCGAGCCTGTTCGACCAGGCCACCCACCTGACGCTGGATGCGGTGTGCCTGATCCTCGCCGAACGGCGGCAGGTCGACAACGCGGCCGCCAAGGCAGCGCACGCCAACACCGAGTAGGGGCGAGCGGAGGTCAGGCGCCTGTCGCGCGCGAGCCGGCCCAGCCGCCGTCGGCCGCCTCGAGCCCCTCGACGAGCTCGAGGCCGCGGCGCGCCCAGGCGATCTCCGAGCGCGCGCGGTCCACGAGGCCCTCGTAGGTGAAGCGCTTGAACGCGACGGTGCGCTCGCGCGCCCCGGGCTCCGTCACGGCGAGCCGCCGGGCGAGCATGGGGTTCGCGACCGCGTCGATGCGCCGGAGCTCGCCCTCCCACTGGGCCAGCTCCCCCTCCCACTGGCTGATGTGGGCGCGGAAGAACTCGCGCGCCGCCGCGGGGGTCGCGGCCTCGAGGTAGGCGGCGCGCAGGTGGGCGGGGTCGCGGACCCGCGCGTACTCGAGCGGGGTCCCCATCCAGTCGAGGAAGGCGCGCTCCCCCGCGGGGGTGACGTGGTAGACCCGCCGGGTGGCGCGCTGGCCCCGCGGCTGCTCCTCGCCCTCGATGAGGCCCTCGGCCTCCATCTTGCGCAGCTCGGGGTAGATCTGGGAGTCGGGGGCATGCCACACGTGGCCCACCGAGAGGGAAAACTGCTTCTGCAGGTCATAGCCCGAGAGCGGGCCGACCCGGAGCAGGGCGAGCAGCGCAAACCTCAGGCTCATGCGACCTCCTTGAGAGACGGACTCGGCACGGGGCGGCGGTGCGCCCCGTGCCGAATTCCCAACCTAGGCCGTCTGGTAGTTGGTGCGCCACCCGCCGTGGTACTCCGTGCGGGCCACGGTGGAGTACGGGACGGGGCTGACCACGGCGCGGACCTCGATCTGCTCGTGGGGCTCGACGGCGGCCTTCCGGCTTCCGCCGTCCGGCTCGCCCCAGACCACCTTGATCTCGGCGCCCTCCGGGACGTTCGGGTCCACGGTCGCGAGCGAGAGTGCGCGGCGCTCGTTGGCGCTGTACCCGGTGAACATCGAGAACCCGACCACGTTGCCGTCGGCGTCCACCACGGAGTCGTAGTTGGCGGAGCCGTAGTTGGCCAGCGGCAGGTCGAAGAACTTGTACTGGGGGCCGTCCACGTCGAAGAGCGAGCCGAAGATCTTGGTCATGTCCTCGGCGTTCCAGGCGAGGGTGACCTTGCGGCGCTGGGTGGCCGGGTCCATCTTCTCGAGCGCGTCGCGGCCGATGAAGTCGTGGTCGAACTTCACGAACGAGCCGTAGCCGAGCTCCCAGGGCGTGAGGTAGTAGTCCTCGATCCTGTCCGAGACGAACGAGCCGGCCAGCGTGCCCGTGGCCTCGTAGCCGTCGGCCGGGAGCCACTCGCGGTAGCCGCGCTCGGCCTCGCCGGTGTAGATGGCCGGAAGCGGCGAGGGGATCCAGCCCGACTCGAGCGTGTTCGAGGGGTAGGCGCGCGAGCCCACGGGCACGAGGCCGAACTCGGCGCCGGCCTCGACGATCGCGTTCATGATGCGGTCGTGGTCCGCGTAGGGGCCCCAGACCTCGAGGCCCGGCGCGCCGGCCATGCCGTGGCGGAGCGTGCGGACCGTCGTGCCGTCGATCGTCATGGTGGACATGTTGAAGAACTTCAGCTGCTCGACGGGGCCGCCGTTGAGCTTCTCGATCACGGCCCACGCGTTGGGGCCCTGGATCTGGAAGCGGTAGTACTGGCGCGAGACGGCGTGGCCGTACGGGCGGGAGGGCGAGCGCCGGTCGGCGGTGATGTCCAGGTTGGCGTAGCCGCCCGTCTCGCCCTGGTACAGGAGCCAGTTCGTGACCGGCGCGCGCCCGACGTAGACGTACTCGTCCTCGGCCTCGCGGAAGAGGATGCCGTCGCCGATCACGTGGCCCGAGGCCGTGGTGGGCACGTACTGCTTGGCCTTGTCCACCGGGAAGTTCGCGGTGGAGTTGATGGCGGTCGCGGTGATGAGCTTGATCGCGTCCGAGCCCTTGAGGAACAGGTTGTCCATGTGGTGCGACTGGTCGTAGAGCACGGCCGTCTCGCGCCAGGCCTTCTGCTCCTTGATCCAGTTCTGGAAGTCCGCCGGGACCACCGGGTAGATGTAGGAGCCGATCTGGGAGTTGCGCAGCAGGTCGACGGCGCCGTTCGACGCGTCGAGGACTTCCTGCAGATTCTTCGGTGCCACGGTGAACCTCTTTCTATGCGGGAGGGGTCTGGGGATGGGTCAGAAGACGATGGTCTGGTTGCCGTGCCGGATCACGCGGTCCTCGGCGTGCCACTGCACGGCGCGGGAGAGCACGGCGCGCTCCACGTAGGCGCCGCGGGCCTGGAGATCTGCCGCGGTGTGGGCGTGCGTGGCGCGGGCGACGTCCTGCTCGATGATCGGGCCCTCGTCGAGGTCCTTGGTCACGTAGTGGGCCGTGGCGCCGATGAGCTTCACCCCGCGCTCCTTGGCCTTGCGGTAGGGCGCGGCGCCGATGAACGCGGGCAGGAACGAGTGGTGGATGTTGATCAGCGGGACTCCGACCCGGTCGAGGAAGTCGGCGGAGATGATCTGCATGTAGCGGGCGAGGACCACGAAGTCCACGTTGCCGGCCAGCAGCCTGAGGATCTCCTCCTCGGCGGCGGTCTTGTCCGGGCCGGCGGAGGGGACGTGGAAGAACGGGATGCCGAACGAGCGCACGTCCTCGGCGGTGTTGGTGTGGTTCGAGATCACCATGGGGATCGTCACGGGCAGCTCGCCGCGCCGGTGCCGCCACAGGAGCTCGAGGAGGCAGTGGTCCGAGGTCGAGGCCATGATCGCCATCCGCTTGGGCACGGACAGGTCCGTGAGCGTCCACTGCATGCCCAGCGGGCCGAGCGTCGCCGCGAGGTCCCCCTCGATCTCGGGCATCGCCACCGCGAGGTCGGGCCGGATGAACTCGACCCGCTGGAAGAAGTCCCCGCCCGTGGGGTCAGTCGAGTACTGGTCGAGGGTGACGATGTTGCCCTGGTTGCGGGTCACGAGCGCCGCGACGGCCGCCACGATCCCGGGCTTGTCGGGGCCGTGCACGATCAGGCACGCCCTGTCCTTCCGCGCTTCGGTGTGCACTGCCACGGCGCGGCCTAGGACCGTTCGGCGGTGAAGGTGCGGACCCAGTCGGCGGTCGCCTTCAGGCCGCCGAACGTGTAGAAGTGCAGCCCGACCTTGCCGGGGATGCCCGGGTGCGGCCAGGCGTCCGTGAGCGCGGAGGCGAGGTCGTCGACGAAGTGCTCCGGGCCGGCCTCGCCGAGCAGGTTCGTGAGCGAGAAGCCGTACTTCTTCACGATCATGGCGTTGGCGCCCACCCCGAAGCGCCGGGCGAAGCCCAGGAGTCGCTTGATGCCGGCGGGCCCCGGGGTGCCCACGCGGATGGGGGCCTCGATGCCCTTGGCCCGCACGCCCGCGATCCACTCGGCCACCGGCTCGGTGTCGAAGGCGAACTGGGTGAGGATGACGGCGCCCAGGCCTTGGTCCTTCAGCGCCGCGGCCTTGTCCTCGAGGGCCCGTGCGAGGGTCTCCTTCGAGATGTCGGGGTGGCCCTCGGGATAGCCGCCGATGCCGACCTCGCGCACGCCGTACTGCTGGAGCACGCCGCTGGAGATCACGGCCAGGGAGTCCTCGTAGGGGCCCTCCGGCGCGGCCGGGTCGCCGCCGACGGCGAAGAGGTGCTCGGTCGCGCCGACCTCCTGCAGGCGGCCGAGGAACTCCTCGAGCTCGCCCTGGGACTTGAGGCGCCGGGCGGAGATGTGCGGGACGGGAGTGAACCCGTTCTCCCGGACGGCCCGGGCGGCCGCCACCCGCATCTCGAGGTCCTCGTTGCCGAGGAAGGTGATGTTGATCCGCGTCCCGGCGGGGATGTGGTCCTTGGCCTCGAGCAGGCCGGGCACGTCCTTGCCGGTCATCTCGAGCGAGAAGTTGTCGATCAGCTGCAGTGATGCTTCGCGGTTCACCGCGGGTGCGCTCTTTGCCACGTTCCGGCTCCTTTCGGCGCGGGCGCCACGTTGCGTCCTCCCTCGAATCTAACTATCTCCATAGGGAATGTCTATAGGTATTTGGTCCGGGCTTCTCCTGATGGCGAGACGGCCCGCGGCAGTCCCCGGGCACCGCAGCAGAGGGGGCCGGAGGACGCGCCCCGCCGCGGTCGGCGGCGGCGCCCTCCGGCCCCCTGGGTCCGCGGTGGCCGCTAGCCGGCCGCGAGGGCGTCCGGATCGAGGTGGGCCACCGAGCGGGTGTCCTGGAAGGCGCGCACGCCCTCGATCCCCTGCTCGCGGCCCATCCCGGACTGCTTCATGCCGCCGAACGGGGCGCGCAGGTCGAGCCGGGTGGCGCCGTGGTCGTTGACCCACACATACCCGCACACGAGCTGGCGGGCGATCCGGTCCGCGTGGGCCGCGTCCGCGGACCACACGGATCCGCACAGCCCGGCCCACGTGCCGTTCGCGGCGCGGACCGCCTCCTCTTCCGTGTCGAAGGGCAGGATCGGGATGACCGGGCCGAACTGCTCGTGGGTGACGACGCGCAGCGCCGGGTCGGGGTCGATCACGAGCGCGGGGCGCAGGAAGTTGCCGCCGGCCAGCGCGGGGTCCGTGGGCAGCGTCCCGAACTCGCGGACGTCGGCGCCGGAGGCCTTGGCCTCCTCGGTGAGCTCGGCCACGAAGGCCTTCTGCACGGGCGAGTGCAGCGGCCCCATGGTGGTGCCCTCGTCGAGGCCGTAGCCGATCACGGCCTTCTCGAGCCGGGCGGCGAGGCCCGCGACCACCTCGTCCATCCGCGAGCGGTGCACATAGACGCGCTTGGCGTTCATGCAGATCTGCCCGGTCGTGTCGAAGATGGCCGCGTAGAGGCGGTCCAGCTCGGCATCGTCCAGGGTCGCGTCCTCGAGGATCACGGCCGGGTCATTGCCGCCGAGCTCGAGCGTGACCCGGGTGAGGGACCCCGAGGCCATCTCCATGATCTTCTTGCCGCCCCCGACGCTGCCGGTGAAGCAGACCTTGGCGATGTCCGGGCTCGTGATGAGCGCGGACATGTCCGCGTCCTTGCCGGTGACCACATTGAGCACGCCCGGCGGGAGCTTCTCCGCGATGCGCTGGACCACCCGGGTGGTGGCGAGCGGGGTGGTGGGCGGCGGCTTGACGATCGCGGTGTTGCCGGCGAGGAGCGCGTGCGGCAGGGACGCGCCCAGGATCGCGATCGGCCAGTTGAACGGCACGATCACCGTGACGACCCCGAGCGGCTGGTACGCGACCGTCGTCGTCACCGGGATGCCGGGCGCGGGCGCGAGGACGGTCGCGGCGTCGACCTGGTCGGCGAGCGCGAGGGCGAGGTTCCAGCGGATCTCGAAGACGAGGGAGTCCACCCAGGCCTCGAGCCGGATCTTGCCGTTCTCCTGGGACAGGATCGCGGCGTCCTCGTCCCGGGCCTCGGCGATGCCCTCGATCGCGGCGCGCATGCGCTCGGCCCGCTCGGCCGCACCGAGCGCGCTCCACGCCGGGAAGGCGCCCTTGGCGGCGGCGATGGCGTCGTCGACGTCAGCCGCGCTCGCGGCGGCCGCGTGGCCGACGACGGTCCCCGGCTTCCCGGGGTCCGCCACCTCGAGCGTCGCGGCGGCCTGGCGTTCGGCGCCGCCGATGTACAGGCCCGTGGTGACGGGCGCCGCCGGGGCTGACGTGTCCAGTGTCTCAGTCATGGTCTCCACACTCCTTCGTGCGGTTTGGTGGGTACTTCTAGGGTGTCACTGCCGGACCACCGGCGTCCCGTGCGTGTGGAACGTCTCGATGGTCTTCATCCCCCACGCCTGGCCCTTCTTCCGCTCCTCCTGGCTCCACTCGACCACGGGCGAGTCCGGGTCGAGCAGGAGGCGGGCGCCGGCGTTGGCGAACTCGATGCGGTTCCCGCCCGGCTCCCAGACGTAGAGGAAGAAGGTCTGGTTGATCGCGTGCTTGTGCGGGCCGGACTCGATGTGGATGCCGTTCTCGAGGAAGATGTCGGCGGCCTTGAGGATGTCCTCGCGGGTGTCCGGGGCGAAGGCGAGGTGGTGGAGCCGGTTGCCGTGCTTGAGCCAGTCGTCGGAGTACACGATGTCGTAGGACTTGTTGTTGAAGTGGAACCACCAGGCCGCGTAGCCGCCGTCGTCGAGCCTGATCCGCTCGGACTCGCGCCCGCGCAGCGCCTTCGCGACGAACTCGCCGTTCGCCACCACGTCCTTGGCGAGGTAGTTGATGTGGTCCAGGCGCCGGGCGTTGACGCCGTGTCCGGGGAACCGCGAGGCCTGGTTCTTCAGGGCCGGCCTGTCGTCCGTGGCCTCATAGCGCTCGGTGTCGTAGTAGATCCCCATCTCGTGCCCGTCGGGGTCGCGGAACGCATAGGTCCGCCCCGTGCCGACCTCGCCGTCCTCCCACCCGATGCCCAGGCCCATCTCCTCGATCGCCGCCACGCGCCGCTCGAGCGCCTCGGCACTCGTGGTGCGGAAGGTGGTGCGGCCCACGCCCGCGTCGTCGGACGCGGTGAGCTTGATCGTGTAGAGCTGGTACTCGTCCCACGTGCGCAGGTAGACGGAGTCCCCCGCCTCGGCCACGACCCGCATCGCGAGCAGGTCCTGGAAGAACCACAGGCTCTTCTCGAAGGTCGGGGTGAGGAGCTCGACGTTGCCCAGATGGGCCACGTCGAACGAGGTGTAGTCGGTCATTGCTGTCCTCTTTCGTGCTGCGGGCGCGTGGTGGTCCTAGAGGCGGGGGCGGGGGAAGACGCGCCCGTCGAAGATCTTCCGGGCCGTGCGCAGGGCGGCGGAGCGGACGACGGCGAGCCCTCCGGCGGCGGTCCCCTCGCCGGCGGCGCCGCTGCCCGCAGCCTCGACGGGCGCGAGCGCCACGTCGACGTCAAAGTGGCCCGTGGGGTGCTCGATCCGGAAGGGCGCGCCCTCCTCGGGCAGGACGGCGAGGGCGTGGCCCACGGAGCCGGGCGCGAGCAAGCCCGCGGCGGCGGTGAGGGCGCCGAGGACGCCGATCGAGGTGTGCACGCGCACGGGGAGGAAGCTGCGGGTGGACACCGCTCCCCCGGCGCGGGGCTCGGAGAGGAGGACGAGCTTGGGCACCGTCGTGCCGCTGACGTCCCCCATGCCCATGAGCTCGGCCGCGGCGGCCCTGATCTTTGCGAGCCTGGCGGCGAGCTCGGCGTCGGCCTCGAGGTCCGCGGGTGCCTCGTCGCCGCGCACGCCGAGGTCCGCTGCGCGCATCAGGACGCTGGGCATGCCGTTGTCCACGCAGGTCACCTCGACCCCCTCGACCGTGTCGAGGACGCTGCCCGTGGGGAACAGCGCCCCGGTCGAGGAGCCGGCGGTGTCCTCGAAGTCGAGCGAGATCGCGCCGGCGGTGCCCGGCACGCCGTCGATCGCGAGGTCGCCGTCGTAGTCCACCGCGCCGCCCGGCGTCGCGAAGCGTGCCGTCGCGACGCTGTCGCTGTTGACCATGCGGATGCGCACCTCGGTGCGCTCGGGGCCTGCCGGGACGAGGCCGCGCTCCACGGCGAAGGGCCCGACCCCGGCCAGGAGGTTGCCGCAGTTCTGCCGGTCGGTCACGAAGGCCTCGTCGACGCCGAGTTGGAGGAAGAGGTAGTCGACGTCCGCCGGGCCGCCGGGGCCGCCGCCGTGATCTGGCGAGGGCGAGACGACGGCGACCTTGCTCGTGAGCGGGTGGGCGCCGCCGAGGCCGTCGATCTGCCGGGGATCCGGCGTGCCCATGATGCGCAGGAGCAGCTCGTCGCGGGCGGCGGGGTCCGCCGGCAGGTCGGAGGCGAGGAAGTACGCGCCCTTGGAGGTGCCCCCGCGCATCAGGAGGCAGGGGATCCCGTCAGGCATCATCCCGTCAGGCATCATCCCGTCAGGCGTTGGCACGGTAGACGGTCCTCGCGAACTCGTGGTAGGGCGCCGGGGCCACGGTGGCCCGGATCCGGACCTGGCGGTGGTCGGCGTCGACCGAGGCCTTGCGGGAGATGGGGTCCTCGCCCCAGACCACCTCGACCTCGGCCCCGTCCGGGACGTCGGTGTCCACGGTGGCGAGGGACATGTACAGCTGGTCGTAGGCGACGTAGCCGGCGTCGGTGGAGATGCCCGCGCGCCGGCCGGCGTGGATGACCTCGTCCATCTGGAACAGGCCGTACCGAGCCTTGGGGAAGTCGAGGTACTTCGCCGGCGTGCCCGGCTCCAGCTGCGAGCGCACCACGGCGGCGACGTCCTCGGCGTCCCAGATCAGGGTGACCTTCCGGCGGCGCTGGTTCTCGGCGTGGCGCTCGAGGGCCTCGCGGCCGTGGAAGTCGTGGTCGAAGCGCACGGAGCGGCCCAGGCCGATGTCGTAGGGGGTCATGTAGTAGTCGTGCACATCCTCGGAGTACAGGGATCCGCCGATCGACCCCGCGCGGGCGGCGGGGAGCCAGGCACGGTACTCGGCGAAGTCGTCGTCGAAGATCGCCGGGAACGGGGTGGGCACCCAGCCGGATTCGAGCGGCGAGGCCGAGTAGGCCTTGGCTCCGACCCGGCGGATGCCGAACTCCTCCCCCGCCTCCATGAGGGCGTCGAGCACGGTCTCGTGGTCCTCCCAGGGACCGTAGAACTCGAACCCGGGCTGGCCGGCCATGCCGTGGCAGAGGGCCTTGACCGGGCGCCCGGCGATCCGGACCTCGCCGATGTGGAAGAACTTGATCTCGGGGATGGGCCCGGCGAAGACCTTCTCCATCACCTCGTTGGCGCGCGGGCCCTGCAGCTCGTAGCGGTAGAAGGTGGGCGGTCCCTGGCGCATGTGGGAGTTCGCCTCGAGGCGGTGGTGCACGTCCTTGCCAGCGGCCGCGGCCTTCTCGACGTTGAAGCGCACCCAGTCGATGAGCAGGTGGTGGCCGATCAGCACGAGCCCCTCGGGGGCGTCCTCGTTGTAGAAGAGGATGCCGTCGCCGATGAGGTAGCCGCCCTGGTTGACCGCGATGAGCTGTTTGGCCACCCCGGGGCGGAAGCTGCCGAACGTGTTGGGCGAGATCGAGGACAGCAGCGGGATCAGGTCGGCCCCGCCGAGGAAGAGCTGGGTCATGTGGTGCGACTGGTCCATCAGGGCCACGGTCGTGTTCCACGCCCGCTGCTCGTCGCGCCAGTTCGTGAACTCTGGGGCCACGGGGAAGGTGAAGGCGGGCCAGTCCTGGTTGCGCAGCAGCTCCACGGGGCTGCCCACGCGGGCGATCGCCTCTGCGAGGGACTCGGTGGCCGCCTGCCCGGCGCCTGCCGGTGACTCTGCGCCTGCCAGTGATTCTGCGGTCATCGTCGACCCTTCCCTTCGCACGTGCCGGCCGGGCCCCGAACGAGGCTCCGGAGGGGTGTCCTGCCAGACAACCACGGCCCTAGCCTCCGGTCAAGGTATCGAATACATTATTGTCACCAATTGCGTCGTCAGTGCAGCGGCCGCCTTCTCGGTCGGGAGCACTCGTCGAGTCGAAGGAGAGAACGCATGGCTGAGAAGAACCTCCAAGAAGTGCTCGATGCGGCCGGTGGCACGCCCCAGAGCACGGTCGAGCACCTGCGCAATTCCCAGCTCGGCACGTACATCTACCCCGTGGTGCCGGCCGAGTTCACCAACTGGCGCCGCGAGCAGAAGGCCTGGCGCGAGGCCGCCGTGCTCTACGACCAGTCGCACCACATGGTGAACTTCTTCCTCAAGGGCAAGGACGCCCTGCGGCTGCTGTCCGAGACCGGCATCAACAGCTTCGCCAACTTCCCGGTCGACACGGCCAAGCAGTTCGTTCCCGTGGCCTCCAACGGGGGCGTGATCGGGGACGGCATCCTCTTCCACGAGGCGGAGGACGAGTACGTGTTCGTGGGCCGCGCGCCGGTGGCCAACTGGCTCCAGTTCCACGCAGAGACCGGCGGCTACGACGTCGAGTACACCTACGACGACCGCTCGCCGTCGCGCCCGTACGGCCAGGCCGTCTCGCGCCAGTACTACCGGTTCCAGATCCAGGGCCCGAACGCGTGGCAGGTCATCGAGAAGCTCGCCGGGGGCCCAGTGGAGAAGGTCAAGTTCTTCCACATGGGCCAGATGGAGATCGCGGGCAGCAGGGTGCGCACCCTCCGCCACGGCATGGCCGGGGCCCCCGGGCTGGAGATCTGGGGGCCCTACGAGCAGCACGGGCGGGTCCGGGACGCGGTCCTGTCCGCCGGCGCTGAGTTCGGGATCGAGCCCTGCGGCTCGCGGGCCTATTCCTCCAACACCCTGGAGTCGGGCTGGATCCCCTCGCCGCTCCCGGCCATCTACACGGGCGAGGCCGAGCGCGCCTACCGGGAGTGGCTCCCCGCGGACAGCTACGAGGCGATCAACGCCCTCGCGGGCTCCTTCGTCTCGGCGGACATCGAGGACTACTACCTCAACCCGTGGGAACTCGGCTACGGCTCGTTCGTGAAGTTCGACCACGACTTCATCGGCCGCGACGCCCTCGAGGAGCTCGATCCCGCAGCCCAGCGCAAGAAGGTCACGCTCGCCTGGAATGACGAGGACCTGGCCGCCATCTGGGCGTCCTTCCTCGACCGCGACCGGCCGGGCTACCAGTTCTTCGACCTGCCGAACGCGAACTACGGCTCGTCCAACTACGACTCGATCGTGGACGCGGACGGCACCGTCGTGGGGCTCTCCCTGTTCACCGGCGTCACCGCGAACGAGCGGCGGGGCCTCTCGCTCGCCACGGTGGACCCGAACGTCGAGCTCGGCACCGAGCTGCGCGTGGTGTGGGGCGAGCCGGACGGCGGTTCGGCCAAGACCACGGTGGAGCCGCACGAGCAGTTCGCCGTGCGCGCCGTGGTGAGCCCGGCCCCGTACTCCGTCACGGCGCGGACGGAGTACCACGGAGGCTGGCGCACCGCGGGCTCCTAGAGCGAGTGCCGGCAGGGCCGCCCGGGCCCTGCCGGGACCCCGCGAGGCCGGCGGAGCGCTCAGACGGCCTCGCGGGCCGTCACCTCTCGGAGGGCCTCGATGACGCTGAGCAGGTGGGCCCGCACGGCCCGCTCGGCGGCCTCGGGGTCCCGCGCCAGGATCGCGTCGATGATGGCGGTGTGCTCGAGCACGGAGACCTTGGCGCGGGCCGGGCGGGACGAGAGCCTGAACTGGTGCCGCACGCTCTGGGCGTGCAGCCGGGCGAGCACGTCGGAGGCCGTGGCGTGGTGGCTGAGCTCCCGGACCCGGACATCGAGGGCCCGGTTCAGGCGCGAGTACTCGACGAGGTCGCCCTCCTCCACCGAGGCCACCATGTCCGCCCGCAGCCGGGAGAACTCGGCGGCCTGCTCGTCGGTGAGGTGCTCGGCGACCTTTGCGGCGCACAGGCCCTCGACACCGATGCGCACCTCCAGGATCTCGATCGCCTCGTCGACCGAGATGGCCCGCACCCGCGAGCCCTTGTTCGGCAGGCGCTCCACGAGGCCCTCGCCGGCAAGCTCGAGCAGCGCGGTGCGCACCGTGGCGCGGCTCGCGGAGAACGCCGCGCTCAGGTCCGCCTCGATGAGCCGCTGGTTCGGCGCGTACTCGCCGCGCACAATCGCGTCCCGGATCAGGTCGGTCACCCGGGACTGGGCCCCGCCCTCGGAGGGGCCGACGGCGGGCAGCGCGGCCGCCGTCGCCTCGTTCACCGGTGCTGCCGCCATGGTGCGCTCGCTTCCTGGAGGGCCCTCGCGGCCCGGACGGCCGCGCGCTATTGTCGACAATCTTAGAACCAATCGCGGGAGGACCGCATGCGCATCGCCGTCCTGGGCCTCGGTGAGGCCGGAACCATCTACGCGACGGACCTGGCCGCGCGCGGCGCCCACGTCGCCGCCGCCGACCCGCGCGCCGCCGCCGCACCGGCCGGCGTCGCGCTCGCCCCCGGCACGGCCGAGGCGGTCCGCGGCGCCGACCTCGTGCTGAGCCTCGTCGGCGCCCGCGCGGCCGCCGCAGCCCTCGCGGAGGCGCTGCCCGCGATGGCGCCGAGCGCGGTCTTCGCCGACCTCAACACGGCTGGACCCGAGGAGAAGCGCCGCCTCGCGCAGCGGGCGGCCGAGGCCGGCGTCGGGTTCGCCGACGTCGCGGTCCTCGCCCCGGTCCCCCGGGCCCGGATCGGCACGCCGCTGCTCGTCAGCGGCCCCGCGGAGGCCGTGCTGACGGCGCAGTTCGCCGCGCTGGGCATCCCCGCCACGGGGGCGGGGCCGGAACCAGGGGCCGCCGCGGGCCTCAAGCTCCTGCGCAGCGTGTTCATGAAGGGGCTCGCCGCCACGATCCTCGAGGCGGTGACGGCCGCGAGCACTGTCGGCGCCGCGGACTGGGTCACCGACCAGATCGCCGCCGAGCTCGGCCCCGGCGGCCCGGCCCTGGTCCAGCGCCTGCTCGAGGGCACCCGCCGCCACGCCGTGCGGCGCGAGGAGGAGATGCTCCAGGTGCGCTCCTACCTCGACGCCCTGGGGTCGGCCCATCCCGTGACGGACGCGACCATCGAGTGGCTCCACGCGGTGTCCGCGGGAGCCCCACCCTCCGGAATCCAAAATCGTTGACAATCTCGTCTCCGATCCGTAGCTTCATTCCCAAGCGACTGTGATCCGTTCCACAGGCCGTGGGCAATGACGCACAACGGAGGTACGCCGATGGCAGCACGCCTGAGCCTGAGCGACGTGAACCTGCACTTCGGCGGCGTCACAGTGCTCCAGGACGTGAGCTTCGACGTGGAACCCGGCACCATCTTCGGACTCGTCGGACCCAACGGCGCCGGGAAGACCTCGCTCTTCAACTGCATCAGCGGCCACTACCGGCCGAGCTCCGGGTCAATCACGATCGACGGCACCGAGGCCGTGGGGCGCGCTCCCTCCCACCTGGCCCGGATCGGCCTCTCCCGGACCTTCCAGCACCCCGCGCTCCAGCTGCGCGCCACCGTGCTCGAGAACGTGGTCCTCGGCGGCCACACCCGCCTCCCGGGCGGCCCGCTCTCCTGGGCCCTCGGCCTGCCGTTCACCTCCAGAGCCGAGCGCGGCCTGCGCGCCGAGGCGCTCGAGCTCCTCGACCGCGCTGGTCTCGCCTGGGCCGCGGACCGGCCCGCGGACGAGCTCTCGCACGGGCTGCACAAGGGCATCGAGCTGTGGCGGGCGCTCCTGGCACGGCCCACGCTGCTCCTGCTCGACGAGCCCGCCGCCGGGCTCTCGCACGGCGAGGTCGAGCAGCTCATCGCCACCGTGAAGCAGGTGCGCGACGAGCAGGACATCACGATCGTGATCGTCGAGCACCACATGGGCCTCATCTCGGCGCTCACGGACCGCGTGGTGGTGCTGGACCACGGCCGCAAGCTCATGGAGGGCACCGCGGCCGAGGCGCAGTCCGACCCGCGCGTGATCGAGGCCTACATCGGGAAGGACGCGGCCGATGACGCTGCTTGAGCTCGACCACGTCACCGCCTCCTACGGCCCCGTCCAGGTGCTCGAGGGTGTCTCCCTGACCGTGCCGGAGGGCGGCGCCGTCGGCGTCCTCGGGGCCAACGGCGCGGGCAAGACCACCACGCTGCGCGCCATCAGCGGCACGGTCCGCACCGGCGGGACGATCCGGTTCGCGGGCCGCGACATCCGCGGCCTCCGGCCCGACCAGGTCGCAGCGCTCGGGATCGCCCACGTGCCCGAGGGCCGCGGCACGCTCGCCCAGCTCAGCGTGCGCGAGAACCTTGCCGTCGGCGCCTACCTGCGCAAGGACCGCCGGCAGATTGAGAAGGACATCGAGTACTGCCTCGAGCTGTTCCCGAACCTGCGCAACCGCATCGGCTCCCGGGCCGCGGCACTCTCCGGCGGCGAGCAGCAGATGCTCGCCGTGGGCAGGGCCTTCATGGCCAAGCCCAAGCTCCTCCTGCTCGACGAGGCCTCCCTCGGCCTCGCACCCAGCACGGCGAAGACGGTCTACGAGGCCATCCGCCGGCTCCGCGTCGACTCGGGCATCGCGATGCTCGTGGTCGAGCAGAATGCCAACCTCGCGTTCTCCCTCGTCGACACCGCCACGGTGCTCGAGACGGGGCGGACCGTGCTGACCGGGACCTCGGCCGAGCTCAAGGGCATGGACGAGATCCGCCGCGCCTACCTGGGGGGCTGAACCCGATGGAGACCTTCATCCAGCTCGTCGTCGACGGCCTCTCGACCGGCTCGATCTACGCGGCCCTCGCCCTCGCGATCGTCCTCGTGAACCAGGCGACCGGCCTGATCAACTTCGCCCAGGGAGGCCTCGCCGTCCTCTCTGCCTACATCGCGTACGCGTTCGTGCAGGCGGGGCTGCCGCTCCTGGCGGCCGTGCTCCTGGCGATCGTGCTCTCGTTCTGCCTCGGCGCCCTCGTCGAGCGGTTCCTCATGCGCCGCTTCGAGCGCGGCGACCCGGACACGGCCGTGGTCGTCACTATCGGCCTGCTCACCCTCGTCACGGGGATCGTCGCGGTGCTGTGGGGCTACAACAACCTGCAGTTCCCCTCGCTGTTCCCGCTCTCGAGCGTGCACGTCCTCGGCGCCGTGGTCAGCGTCCGCTCGCTCGCCACGACGGTGACCATCGTGGCGATCATGGCCCTGCTGCAGCTGCTGTTCCTTCGCACCAAGCTCGGCCTCGCGCTGCGCGCCGTGGCGGACAACCCCGCCTCCTCGGCGCTCTCCGGCCTGCCCGTGGGGCGGCTGCTCATGGTCGGCTGGGGCCTCGCGGCCGCGCTCGGCGCGGTGGCCGGGGCCCTCGTCGGGCCACAGCTGACGCTGACCCCGGGGATGCTCGACGGCGCTCTCGTGTACGCGCTCGCCGCCGTGATCCTCGGCGGGCTGGACAGCCCGATCGGGGCCGTGGCCGCGGCGTGGGGCATCGGCGTGCTCGAGAACCTCGTCGCCGTGTACGTGCCGCTGATCGGGCACGACCTCAAGATCGCCGTCCCGTTCGCGCTGATCTTCGTGATCCTCCTCCTCCGTCCCCAAGGCCTGTTCGGCAGGAAGGTCGTGGTGCGGGTCTGATGGCAGCGCTGACATCCCGCCGGGCGCGGATCGCCGTCGCCGTCCTGGTCGTCGTCGTCCTCGTCGCGGCCCCGCTCTTCCTGCCCGCGATCGTCAACCAGAGCCTCGTGCGGATCGGCGTGTACGCGGTCGCCGTGCTCGGGCTGAACATCGTCATGGGCTACACCGGGCAGGTCAACCTCGGGCAGATCTTCTTCCTGGGTCTGGGCGCCTACGTCACCGCCTACGGTGTGACGCACGGCTGGAACATCGTCCTCGTGTTCGTCGCGGCCGCCGTCATCACCGGGATCGTGGGGCTGCTCGTGGCCCTCGCCGCCGCGCGCCTCGGCGGCCTCGCGATCGCGATGGTCACGATCGCGCTGCCGATCGTGGGCGTGCCGCTGGCCAAGCGGCTCGACACCTTCACGGGGGGCTCCCAGGGCACCTCGGCCATCTTCTCCAACGCCCCGGACTGGTCCGGCCTGTTCAACGACCAGTGGCAGTACTACATCGTCCTGCTCGTGGCCGGCGTCGGGTTCCTCCTGGCCCGCCGGCTCGTGCGCGGCAAGTACGGGCGCGCATTCGCCGTGGTGAAGGGCAACGAGTCGGTGGCGGCCTCGATGGGCGTCTCCCCGTATTGGACCAAGGTCCTCGCGTTCACGATCGCCTCGGTGTTCGGCGGCGCGAGCGGCTTCCTCTATATGGCGGCCGTCCAGTACACCTCCCCCGAGACGCTCAGCTTCGGCCACTCCATCAGCCTGCTCGCGGCCATGGTGATCGGCGGGGCCGGCAGCATCGTCGGGTCGCTGATCGGCGGCGCGTACTACATCGTCGTGCCGCAGCTGACCAACGCGGTCGATCCGAACCTGACCACCATCAGCCAGGGCGTGATCCTCCTCGCGGTGCTGTTCCTCCTGCCGGACGGGCTCGTGAGCCTGCCCCGGGTCCTCCGCCGGCTCACCCGCCGCGGCACCGCCGCCCGCGCCGGGGGTGCCCTCCCGGCCGGTGCCCCCTCCGCCACCGAGAAGCACCACTCCACCACGGGGACTCCCCCGCACCACGCTCCCGCGCAGGTCCAGATCCCGGACGCGGCGCCGGAGGCACCCGAGAAAACAGAGAGGCACGGTCGATCATGAACGTTCGGAAAGGGACACGGGGGCTCCTCGGCGCCGTCGCGATGGCGTCGGTCCTTGCGCTCTCGCTGACAGGATGCCGGGGCGGCGCACAGAGCAGCGGCGGGGGCACGGCGGCGTCGCCGGGCATCACCGACACGTCCATCACGCTCGGCATCACCACCCCGCTCAGCGGCGCGACCGCCGGTCCGGGCACCTGCACCGTCGCAGGCGCCAAGGCCTACTTCGGCGCCAAGAACGCCGAGGGCGGGATCAAGTTCGGCGACGGCAAGACGCGCAAGGTGGACATCAAGACCTACGACGACGCCTACGACCCGCAGAAGTCGCTCTCCAACTTCCAGCAGATGGTCTCGGACAACGTCTTCGCCGAGGGCATCGGCCTCGGGACGCCGACCAACCGCGCGTTCCGCGAGGCTGCGATCAGCCAGAAGGTGCCCCAGGTCCTCGTCATGACGGGCGATCCCATCTTCAGCGACCAGAAGCAGAGCCCCTGGCAGCTCGGCCTCGTCCCGGCCTACCAGAACGAGGGCGGGGCGTTCGGCAAGCTGCTGGCCTCCTCCGGCGGCACCCACAAGGTCGCGATCCTTTCCCAGAACGACGACTACGGCAAGGGCTACGTCTCCGGCTTCAAGGACGCCATCAAGGGTGCCTCGAACATCAGCGTGGTCGGTGAGCAGACCTACGAGGCCACGGACACCTCGGTCGACGCGCAGATCACCCAGCTGGCCGCGACCGGCGCGGACGTGTTCTTCAACGCCATGTCCATCACCCCGCTGACCATCGCGACCCTGCAGAAGGCGCAGCAGATCGGCTGGAAGCCCAGCTGGTTCCTGCCCTCGAACACCTCGAGCCCCACGGCCATCCTGGCCCCCGGCGGGGCCTCGGCCTACCCGGGCATCTACTCGGTCGCCTTCTCCAAGGCCCCCCAGAGCCCGGAGTTCGCCAAGGACCAGGACGTGGTGAAGTTCCTCTCCGACCTCAAGCAGTACGGCAACTACCAGGGGATGCCGGCGTTCCCGCACTGCATGTGGAGCTACATCGCCGGCGCCACGCTCGACCAGGCGTTCCAGAAGATGACCGACCCCACGCGGGACTCCTTCATGAAGGCCCTGCGCAGCATCAAGGGCTTCAACGCCCCGCTCATGCTCCAGGGCACCACGGTGGACACCACCATGGACGGCCAGCCGGCCATCTCCTCCGTGCTCGTCCAGAAGTACAACGGCAAGGGCTACGCCACCGCACAGAAGTTCGGCTGAGCCGCACCCACCGCCGCTCCTGCGGTGACCGACGACGGCGGCGGCCCACCTCGCGCGAGGTGGGCCGCCGCCGTCGTACGTGCGGACCGGGATGGCTACTCGAGGTCGGCGATGGCCCGTCCCGTGCGGTCGGGGGCCATCAGGGAGAAGACGAGCCCCGTGACGGGTCCGATGATGCCGAGGGCGAGGGCGAACGGCACGGTGCCAGCGATCGTGAGCGCGAACAGGGGGAAGATGCCGGCGCCGAGGCCGCGGCCCACGTAGTAGCTCGCACTGGATCCCGTGGAGCGGATGCGGGTGGGGAAGAACTCGGACATCCAGACCCCGAGGACCCCGAAGCCGCCCGCCGCCGCGGCGCAGAGCATGAGCGCCCAGAAGGCCGGCCACGCCCAGAAGTCGGGGCCGACGTGCGCGCTCTTGGTGCCCAGCAGCACGAGGAACCAGACGAAGCCGACCGTCCCGACCGCCGAGGCGAGGGTGAAGGCGTACTTGCGCCGGATGGTGTCCGAGACGACCCCTGTGAGCGTGTAGGCAACGATGGTCGCCACATAGCCGATCAGGACGATGAGGCTGACCGTGTCGAGCGGGAGCTTCTGGGTGGCCAGCAGGTAGGTCGAGAGGTAGGCGCCCACGGAGTTCGTGGTGAGGAACATGGCCGTCGAGAGGACCATGAACAGGACCGTGCCGACGACGAACTGCGGCTTGAAGATGTCCACGACGGGGACCTTGGTGCGACGCAGGTCCTCGGGCAGGGTCCCGGCCTTGAGGTGCTGCTGGTAGGCGAGCCATTGCTTGGACTCCGGCAGGAGCTTTAGCGAGGCGATGCCGATGACCGTACTGATGATGCCGATGCCGATGTACCCGGCCCGCCAGCCGAGGTCGTGGCCGAGGACAGTGAGGAAGAGGAAGAGGACGCCCTCGGTGAGGATCTCTCCAACGAAGTACATGGCCTGGATGATCCCGCCCATCGTGCCGCGGCGGGCGGTCTTCCAGCACTCGGTGAACATCGAGAAGGACAGGCCGAAGAGGCCGCCCATGCCGATCCCTGCGAGGACGCGGGTGGCCATGAACATCTCGTAGTTGACCGCGAGGCCCCGAGGGTGGCCGCGATGCCGAAGGCGACGACGGAGATCGCGAAGGTACGGCGGCGCCCGAGGGTGTCGCCGAGGGTGCCGAAGACGAACCCGCCGAGGATCGAGGCGAAGCCCTGCACGGTCGCGACGGTGATCAGGGCGATCGTCGAGACGTGCAGGCTGCCGGAGATGTACACGAGCGGGTAGCCGATGAGGTTCAGCTCGGCGCCGTCGAAGAGCGTGCCCAGCAGGGCGAAGGCCAGGATGAGGCGGATCTCGCGGCGCGAGTAGAGGGTTGCGGTGCCCACGCTGAGGGCTCCCTTGGTGACGGACATCATGTGTGCTTCCTCGTCGTTGAGGCTCCAGTGAATCCTAGGTGAGCTTCCGCTCGGGTGGGCGCACGACGGCGGGCGGGCGCCCGCCGTCGTGCGCTCGGCTCAGTGCCGGGACCGGCTCAGTGCCGGTGCGGTCCGGTGCCGGTAGCGGTCAGGCGCGGGCCGGGGCGCCGACGCGGCCGAGTCCGGCCGAGGCCAGGGCGAGGGCGATCTCGTCGTGGGCACCGGGGGCGAGGGGCAGGAGCGGGTGCCGGACGGTGGCGTGCTCGAGGATGCCGCGGGCCACGAGGCCCTCCTTGAGCGCGACCGTGCCCTCCATGTGGGACCCGCGGTGGTAGACGTTCTTGGTCACGGGCAGGAGGCGGTCGTGGACCTCACGGGCCTTGGCGTAGTCCTTGGCCTTGCCGGCGGCGATGAGCTCGACGAGCGGCTCGGGGGCCAGGCCGCCGTAGCCGACCAGGGCGCCGTCGACGTCGAACATCGTGTGCAGCAGGTACTCGTCATGGCAGGTGAGGATCTGCAGGTCCGGGAACGCGGCGCGCAGCACCGGGATCTCGGTGTCCCAGCGGCGCATGTTCCGCACGCCGTTCTTGGTCGCGAACACGCCCTCCTGGCCGGCGATCTCGAGCTGGGTGTCCAGGTCGTAGGTGGCCTTGGTGGCGTCCGGGTACTGGAAGAGGATCAGCGGCAGGCCGCTGGTCTCGTAGATCTCCTGGTAGCGGGTCTGGGGGGCGCCCTTCTGGTACCCGAAGCGCAGCCAGCCGTGGGAGGGGTAGACGAGGCCGGCCGAGGCGCCGGCCTCCACCGCGCGCTGGGCTTCCTCGGCGGCGACCTTGTTGCCCTCCCCGGTGATGCCGGCGATGACCGGCACCCGGCCGTCCGCGGCATCGCGGAACGAGGAGATGACGAGGGCCTGCTCGGCCTGGGTGAGGAACGTGCCCTCCCCGGCGTGGCCGAGGACAACGAGGCCCTTGACGCCCTCCACGCCGGCGAGCCAGCCGCCGAGGCGGTGGATGGCGTCCACGTCGACGTCGCCGTCGCGGGTGAAGGGGGTGACGGGGGCGGGGACCAGGCCCCGGAGGTCGATGGTGCTCATGTGGCTCTCCTTCGAGTGATCGATCCAGTTTGTGCAATCGATTCCGTTATCGATTGCTTCGACTGTAAGCTTGATCACGAGAGCACGTCAAGAGGTCAGGGAAAGGCGCCATGGAGGCCAAGGAATCAAGCGGCACGCGGCCGACGATCACTGACGTCGCCGAGGCGGCGGGCGTCGCACGGTCGACCGTCTCGCGGGCCATGAACCGCGAGCACCGCTTCTATCGGAGCCCTTCCGCGGCCCGCATCCGCGCGGTGGCCGAAGCGCTCGGGTACGAGCCGAACCCCACCGCCGCGAACCTCCGGCGCCAGCAGACCAACACCATCGGTGTCCTGGTCTCCCGGCTGACCGACACGGTCATGGCGATGCTCTTCGAGGAGATCGCGGCAGCCAGCGCGGCGCGCGGCTACCACGCACTCGTGGCCACCACCTATGACGACCCGGCCCTCGAGCGGGAGAACGGGCTGGCGATGCTCGCCTCGCGCGTCGACGGGCTCATCCTGACCACGGCCACCACGGAGGGGGGCCTGTGCACGGAACTCCTCGAGCGCGGGATCCCCCACGTGCTGGCGCTCCGTTCCTACGGCGAGAGCCCGAGCGTGGTGGGCGACGACGTGCTCGGCGGCTATCTCGCGACCCGTCACCTCATCGACCTCGGCCACCGCCGGATCGGCCTCGTGGCCGGCCCCGACCACGCGCCGACCGCCCTGTCTCGCCGGGAGGGCTATCGGCAGGCGCTGCGCGAGGCCGGCATCGAGGACGCCCCGGAGCTCGTCTACCCGTCGTCGTTCAGCATGGAGAGCGGCGAAGCCGCGGCGGAGGCCTTCCTCGCCACCGGGGACCGGCCCACGGCGGTCTTCGCGGTCAACGACAACACGGCCTTCGGCTTCACGTCCGTCATCCAGCGCGCGGGACTGGCCATCCCGAAGGACCTCTCCATCGTCGGCTACAACGACATCCCGCTCGTGGCGCGGCTCCCGGTCCCCCTCACGACCGTCCGCGTGCCCTTCCGGGACATCGCCTCCGCCACCGTCGACGCGCTCCTGAACTCGCTCCAAGGAAGGCCGGCCCTGGCGGCCCATCGGACGCTCGCTCCCACGCTCATCCCCCGCGCCTCCACCGCCCGCCCCTCCCCCCGGCCGGACGCGGCCGGGTGAGGATCCGAGTAGCCAGGAAATGACCGGGCCGACCGGACCGGGCGCACCGGGGCCAGACGGCGGTACCCTTCGGGCATGACGCAGGAACGCTGGCGCGAGCTCACCGAGTGGCCCACACTCGCCGCTGCGGTCGTGTTCCTGGGCGCCTACTCGGTACAGGTCATCGGGAACCTGCCGCCCGAGGAGGGGGCGTGGGCCGAGGGCCTGCTGTGGGCCGCGTGGGCGGTGTTCGTGGTGGACTACGCGGGGCAGCTGTGGCTCGCGCCCCAGCGGGGGCGCTGGTTCGTCCGCAACCTGCACGAGCTCGCGATCCTCGCCCTGCCGGCCCTGCGGCCGCTGCGGCTCGTGACCTTCCTCCGGGTGGTCCACAACAAGGCCGGCAACGCCCTGCGCGGCCGCCTGGTGGTCTACGTGATCGCCGCGGCCGGGATGCTCATGTACTGCGGGGCGCTCACGGTCGAGGACGTCGAGCAGAACGTGCCCGGCTCCAACATCCGCAGCTTCGGGGCGGCGATCTGGTGGGCGCTCGAGACCATCACCACGGTGGGCTACGGCGACCACTACCCGGTGACCGTAATCGGCCGGCTCGTCGCCGCCGCGCTCATGGTCTCCGGCATCGCGGTCCTCGGTGTGGTCACCGCCTCCATCGCCGCGTGGCTCGTCGAGACGATGACGTCCCAGACCGCCGCGGAGGTCGAGGCCGGCGTCGAGGCCGTCGAGGCCGAGGTCCAGGACGTCGAGGCGGAGGTCGAGGCCATCGACCAGAGCCTCGAGGCGAAGGTCCAAGCGCTCACGGAGCGGGTCGAGCGGCTCACCGCGGCGCTCGAGGCCCGCGAGGCCGAGCGCCGCGGCACGTGGCCCGGAGCCTGACGCCCAGCCGCCCGGCTCAGCCGGCGAGCTCGGCCCGCAGGTCCCGCTTGAGGATCTTGCCGGTGGGGCCCTTGGGGAGCCGGTCCACGATCCGCACCTCGCGCGGGTACTTGTAGGCGGCGACCTGGGACTTGACGAACTCGCGCAGCTCCTCGGCCGTCGCGGCGCCGGGGGCGCTGAGGGCGACGACGGCCACCACCTCCTCGCCGAGCTCGGCATGCGGGGCGCCCACCACGGCGGCCTCGGCCACGGCGGGGTGCTCATAGAGGACCTCCTCGACCTCGCGCGGGTAGACGTTGTAGCCGCCGCGGATGATGAGGTCCTTCTTCCGGTCCACGATCGAGTGGCAGCCGTCCGCGTCGACCCGGCCCATGTCCCCGGTGAGGAACCAGCCGTCGCGGATGGCCTCGGCCGTGGCATCCGGCCGCTTCCAGTAGCCCTTCATGATGTTGTGCCCCCGCACGGCGATCTCGCCCACCTCGCCCTGCGGGACGTCCTCGCCGTCGAGCCCCACGACCCGGAGCTCGACCCCCTCCACGGCGGTGCCGATCGAGCCGGGCTTGCGGAGCCGGTCCGGGTGGTTGAACGCGGCCACCGGCGAGGTCTCGGACAGGCCGTAGCCCTCGAGGATGATGCAGCCGAACTCGTCCTCGAACCGGTGCAGGACCTCCACGGGCAGCGCGGCCCCGCCCGAGATGCACACCCGCAGGGACGAGGTGTCGTAGCGGCGGTGGTCGGGGACGGCGAGGAGGGCGCTGTACATCGTGGGCACGCCGGCGAACACCGTCACGTGCTGGGCGTCGATGATCTCGAGCGCGGCCTGCGCGGAGAACCGCGGCAGGAGCGCGATCGTCGCTCCGGCCATCACCGTGGTGTTCAGCGCGCAGGTCTGGCCGAAGGTGTGGAACAGGGGCAGGCCGCCGAACACCACGTCCTCGGACGTCAGCGTCAGGAGGGTGCGCACCGTCAGGTCCGCGTTGCGGATGAGGTTGCTGTGGGTCAGCTCCGCGCCCTTGGGCCGGCCGGTGGTGCCCGAGGTGTAGAGGATGACGGCGGTGTCCCCGTCCGCGCGTTCCACGGCCTCCCCGAGCGGCTCCTCCCCCGCGAGCGCCCCGGTGAACGCCCCGCGCCCGATCGGGATGACGCGCGCCCCGCCGGCCCGGCCGCCCTCGGCTGCCTCCTCCGCAACGTCCTCGGCCGCGAAGAGCACCGTCGCCCCGGAGTCCTCGAGGTAGTAGGAGATCTCGCGCTGCTTGAGCAGCGGGTTCATCGGCACCACGACGGCTCCGGCGCGCAGGGCGCCGTAGTAGAGGGCTGCGAACTCGGGCACGTTGGGCAGCATGACCCCCACCCGGTCCCCCGCTCCGACGCTGACGCGGGCGAGCAGCCCGGCGGCGCGCGCGGCCGCAGCCGCGAGGTCGGCGTACGTCCAGGCCTCCTCGCCGCACGTGATGGCGGTGCGCAGCCCGTGGGCGGCGGCGGTGGACTCGAGGTACGCGGCAAGGTTCATGGGGACTCCTGGGCAGGAAGCTACTGTGGCGTAGGCCACAGACGATTCAACCGTGAAACTGAGTCTCACGTCAACCGGAATTCAGTCCCATTCGCGGGGCCTAGGGAACCAGCCGCGCCTCGTGGATCACCCGGGCCAGCTCGGGCGCGGTGTCCGGAAGCGGGCGGCGCCCCCACAGCCCCAGGTAGACCTCCCGTGCATTGCCCGTCACGGTGCCGAGCAGCGCCTCGCCGCCCTCGCCGGGGGACCGCCGCCGGCAGGACGAGGGACGCCGCCGGCCGGCCGTCGTCGTGCGTCACCTCGAGGCGGACGACGCCGGGCAGTCCCCTCGAGCGCCCGAGCCTCACCTGACGCGGGTAGAAGCCGTCGAGGACCTCGCGGATGCCATCGAGGGCGAGGTCCTCGGGGAGCTGCCACGCGGAGGCGCGGCCGAGGGCCTCGAGGAGGTCGAAGGTGTGGACGGCGAGCTCGTGGACCTGGCGGCGGGCCCAGAATGCCGCGGTGCGCCCGTCCCACAGCGTCCACGCTGGCGCCTCCGGGCCGGCGGCGCGGAGCGCGGCGACCAGGTGCGCCGCGCTCGCCCGGTACCACTCGACGGGCGCCTCCCGCTCGGGGCGGTCCTCGAGCCGCGGGGCGCGCTCGGAGCCGAGCGCCGCGGCGGCCCAGCGGTGGATGCCCGAGAGGTGGTCCACGAGGCCGAGCGCCGTCCAGCCCGGGCAGCCAGCGACGGGCTGGGCGAGGCCCGGGTCCTGGGCCGCGGCATCCCGGGCAGCCTCGGCGAAGGCGTCGGCGAGCGCGGCGATCCGGTCGAGCGCCGCGGTGAACTCGGCGGCCGCGGTCACGCCGGCTGCTGGGCGGCGAGGAACTCCTTCACCGCCGCGGCGAAGACGGCCGCGTCGACGTTGTGCGTCTGCCCCTCGAGCACGCCCGTGCAGGCCCCGGGGATCGCGGCGGCGGCCTCCTGCGCGGCTGCCGGCATGAAGGCCGGGCTCGCGCCGCCGGAGAGCACCAGGGTCGGGGCGGTGATGCGGCCGAACACCTCCCGGGGGACCTCGCCGTTGCGGCCCATCGCGGCGTTGTCGTACGCGAGGGTCGGGGCAAGGCGCACGGCGGTGGCCCAGGTGGGCGACTGGCGGGTGCTGTCGATGGCGGCGTCGGGCAGGCCCACGTAGCGCAGGAAGGTGGTGAGGGCGCCGTCGTGGTCCCCGGCCTCGAGCCTCGCGTCGAGCGTGGCGGTGTACTCCCGTGCGCGGGCGCGGCCGGCGTCGTCGGTCATGAACGGCGGCTCCCACATCACGAGCGCTCGCACCGGCAGCGCGGCGGCGGCCCGGGCGGCCAGGGCGGCACCCGAGGAGAGGCCGACCACGGCGGCCGCCGACCCGGCATCGTGCGCCGCACGGTCGAGGAGCGCGCCGATGTCCTCGATCTCCCGCTCGGGCGCGAACGGCAGGGTGTCCGTGCTGTCGCCGCGGCCGCGGCGGTCATAGTTGTAGACCGTGAAGCTCTCGGCCAGGGCGTCCGCGAGGTGGGCGTCGCCGCGGCGGTCCACGCTGGCCCCCGAGACGAGGATGAGCGGGGCACCGGTGCCGAGGTGGTCGTAGGCGATGGTGGTTCCGTCAGCTGAGGTGAGACGTTCCATGGGCCCACGCTACCCCGTGAGGCGCGCGAGTTCTCCAGAGAGCAGGCTGGTGAGTTCGTCCTGCTCGGGAACCACGCCCGGATCGGCGAGCACGGTGACGACAAGCTGGCCCGCGTAGGAGAGCACGGTGAAGCACACTCCCACGTTGCCGGGCGTCATGCTCGCCGGGATGATCCGCGTGACGCGGTGCCCGGCGAGCATGAGCGGCTCCGCGGGCCCCCGCATGTTCGAGAGGAACGTGTTCACGAGCCGCTGGTGGTCGATGAAGCGCTGGAAGACCCCGGCACGGGCCAGCGTGCGGAAGGCGACCCCGAGCGGCCCGGCTGACGTGCCGCGCCGCGCGCCCCGGCGGGCCGCGGTCTGCTCCATGACGCGGGCGAGGCGCACGGCGGGGTCGGGGTCGCTGGGGACCTCGATGGGGACGACGCCGTTGGCGTTGCCGAGCGTCGCGGCCTCGGTTCCGCGGCGGGACGAGATCGGGACCGAGACCACGAACGACCCCGGGGACTCGCCGCGCGCCCGCAGGGCGGTCCCCAGGGCTCCTGCCACCGCCACGAGGACCAGGTCGTTGAGGGTGCAGTGCCGGGCATGGGCAGCGTCGAGGACGTCGCTGAGCGGGACGGCCAGGGCAGTGATGCTGCGCCGGCTCCCGGTGGGCCGGTTGTAGGACGTGCGGGCGGCACGGACCCGCGCTCGGGCGCTCCGGGGGCCCGGCCGCTGGCCTCTCTGCGCCGCGTGCCGGCGCCCGCCTCCGATCAGGCCGAGCTCGCGCAGGCCGGCAACCGCCGCCGGGAGCGCCCGCGGCACTCTGGCGAGGGCGGAGAGCCGCTCGGCCCAGGCGTCCACGAAGAGGTCCCTCGGGCGCGGCTGCGGCTGCGGGAAGGCGGCAGGACCTGCGGTACCGGCAGCAGGGGGCGGCTGGGGCGCGGGCTGGGCGGGCGCGCGCTGCGCGGGAGCGGTGTCACCGAGGGACGCGAGGACTGCAAGGCCGCCGAGCCCGTCCGCGAGGACGTGGTGGGCCACGAACACGAGTGCTGCCGGCTCGCGTGGGCCCCCGTGGACCCAGTGCGCGGCCCAGGGCGGCCGGTCCTTCTGGAGGCGGCGGCAGGCCAGATGGGCTGCGGTGCGGAGGATGCCCTCCTGCCCGCCGGCAACCTCGGTCTCGGAGAGATGGCGGTCGAGGCGGAACGTCGGGTCGTCGACCCACACGGGCCGTCCGGCGCCCGGCGGGGTCCGCATCAGCCGGCGGCGCAGGCGGGGGATCCTCGGGATCCGCTGCTCGAGGACGGCAGCGACTTCGGCGAAGGCGGGCACCGCTCCGGCCTCGAACTCGAGGACGGCGGCGATGTGCATGGGAGCGGGCCCCCGGTCGGTGGCGAGCACGGTGAGGTCATTGCTGCTGATGCGTTCGATCCCTGTGCGCGTCACGGCTGCTCCTCCGGCCAGAGCGCCGGCTCCCGGTGCGTCTGGAGCCAGCGTAGGCGCGCGCTGCGGCGGGGAGTAGGTCCCTCTGGCCCCACGGCGAGGGCCAGCGCCGTGTGGCCCTGGGCTGGGGCGCGCCCGTTCTGTCGGACGGGTTGGCTAGGGTGAGTGGATGATCGTCGAGTTCGGGTGGTTCCTCGATCGCGCGCCGTGGGCGTACGCGAGCCCGGGGCTGAACCGCGTGCGGGTGGGCCGCAAGAACCTCATCGGACTCCTGCAGACGCGCCTCGGGCTCACCCGCCCAGAGGTGCCCAACGCCGAGCGCGTGAGCCAGTACCTGCGCCGGCTAGAGCACCTGGACGCGCCGGAGGCCTGGTTCCACCGCTCGCTCGCCGCCGATCCCTGGTCCACGGCCCAGGAGCTCCTCGCCGCCCGCGACGATGCGGTGGCCAACGGCTGGGATGGCGCGCTCGACGGCGAGGCCTCTCCCCTGCTGCAGACCCTCGCCGCGGCGGAGGGCCTCGGCCGGCAGACCGCGGGCGGCGAGCGGGCTGGGAACGGACCGCTCGCGCCATCGCTCGCGGACGACGTCGTGGAGCTGCTCGCCGAGCTCGAGGGCAGCCCCCTGCCGCTCGGCATCGACGAGCTGGTCCTGCAGCACCCCGAGGACACCTTCCCGGCCGTGTGGCGCAGGATCATCGGGGCACTGCGCCGGCGCGGGGTCAGGATCAGCGAGGCCCCGAAGCCCGCGGGCGCGCCCGAGCTGACGGTCCTGGCCGCCGAGACCGAGTGGGAGGCCGCCGAGCACGCCGCGCGCTGGCTCGCCGCCGGCACCGGCACGAGCACGGCCGTGGTGTGCTCGGACCCCACAGCGGTCCTGGACCAGTACCTGGCCCTGCACGGCCAGCCGCGGCTCGGCGTTGGCGCCCGCTCGGCCTGGCGCGCCCAGGACCAGCTCATCCCCCTCTTCTTCGAGCTCGTGTGGGAGCCGGTCAACGTGCACCTGCTCGCGGAGTTCCTCACGCTCGAGGACTCGCCGGTCAGGCGCCGCGCGGCCCGGCACCTGCTGCGCGCGCTCAGCCGCGAGCCCGGGACGCGGGGGCCCGTGTGGGACGCGGCGATCCGGGCGATCGGCGAGGACGAGACGCTAGGTCCCGAGCTCGCCGCGACCCTGGACAGGCTGTTCAGCACGGGCCTGCTGCCCGACGTGGAGCACCGCCTGCCGAGCGGAGCGCAGCTCGTCGACGCGGCGGCCTGGTTCGCCTCGGCGCTCACGGCGAGGGCCGCCGTCGTGCCGCGGCTTCAGACCACGGCCGCGCAGCTGCGCCGTGTCCTGGCGCTCGTCGCCCCGCTGCGGCACGTGGGCCGCAAGGATCTCCGGCGCATCATCGCCTCCGTGGTCACGCCCGGCGCCGAGCCGCTCGGGCGGGCCGAGGCCGCGCCCTGGCTGCGCCTGAACCACCTCGTGGAGCTCGGCGAGGACGTGGAGGACGCGCTCTGGTGGGGGTTCCAGTCGGCGGCCGCGCCCACGGTGCGGCGCTGGGACCCGCACGACGCCGCCTCCCTCGCCCGGGTGGGCGTCGAGCTGCCCACCCCGCAGGACCTCACGGCGCTGGCGGTGCGCGAGACCCTGGCCGCCGCAGCCCGGTGCCGGCGGCTCGTGCTCGTGCACCTCGCGCAGCGCAACGGCGAGCGCGTGGTCCCGAACCCCCTGCTCGAAGCCCTCGTGGAGCGCTACGGGCCCCCGGCCGCCCCGGACCAAGGGCTCGGCGACCGGATCAGGCGGGCGACCCGCGCGCCGGCGGACCTGACCGACGGGCAGGGGGCGTGGAGCCTCGCGGGCCGGACGGCGACGCTCGCCCGCGCGACGGCGCACCGGCCGGCGGCACCCGATCCGGTCCAGGAGGTCGGGGCCAACGCGGCGCTCGCGCCGGAGACCATGTCCTACTCGCAGCTCGACGTGCTGCTGGGCTGCTCGATGCGGTGGGCGCTCGAGCGCAAGGGCGCCCTGCGGGTGCCGGACGTCGCGGACATCCCCGAGGGCAGCCGCATGATCGGCTCGTTCGCGCACCGGGTCATCGAGGTGCTGCACGGGCGGATCCGCGCGGCGCACCGGGCCGTGCCCGAGGACGAGGAGATCGCCGAGGTCATCGGCGAGCTCCTCCCCCAGCTCGCCTCCGAGCTGCTCCTGCCGGGGCAGAAGGCGCGCCGGCTCACCGTCGTGGACGCGGTCACGGTCGCCGCCCGGGAGTTCTTCCGCGGGCTCGAGAAGGGCGGCGTGGCGCTGCAGGAGGTCGAGAAGCCGATCTCCAAGGATCTGCAGCTCGTCACCCCGGAGGGCGTCCTCACCGTCCCGGTCCGCGGCAGCGCGGACGCCGTGGGGATCGACGAGCAGGGCCGCACCGTGGTGGTGGACCTCAAGTGGTACAACTCGGCCAAGCACCTGCGCCAGAAGATCAAGGAGGGCACCGCCCTGCAGCTGGCCCTGTACCAGTGGGCGCTGCACGAGGGCGAGGCGCCTCCGGACGATCCGACCGCGTACTTCCTCCTCAAGCAGCACGCGTTCGCCTCGGCGCACGGGCACTTCGGGGCGGCCATCCCGCGGGACGAGGACCCGGCCCAGCTGTGGGGCAGGGCGGTGCGGTCGGCCGAGTTCACGGTGGAGCAGGTCCTCGCCGGCCGGGTCACCGCGACCAAGCCCGTGGAGGACGCGTTCGCCGCCGCGCAGGCCGAGGCGGCCGCCGCCGAGGGCGGCGAGCCGACCACCGTCAAGGACGCCGAGACTGCGGTGGGCCGCCTGTACGTGGAACCGGGCTGCCGGTTCTGCCATTTCGGGGCCCTCTGCGGGCTGAGGGGGGACTACTCGTGAGCGCGCACCTGCTGGAGAACGTCACGATGGTCTCGGCCAGCGCAGGGACCGGGAAGACGTACACGCTCACCGAGAAGATCGTCCAGGAGATCACGGCCGGGACCCCGGCGGAGAAGATCATGGCCACGACCTTCACCAAGAAGGCCGCCGGGGAGCTGCGGGAGCGGATCGCGGCCCGGCTCCTCGACGCCGGCGGCGGGGCGCCGGCACCGGCCCTCGCGGCGGCGTCCCAGCAGCTCGGGGCGAGCCTCATCGGCACGGTCAACAGCGTCTGCGGGCAGCTGCTCGCTGAGTACGCGATCGACGCTGGCCTCTCCCCCGCGCTCGAGGTGATCGGCGAGGACCAGCTCGCGGCCATGTTCCGGCTGGCCACGGACGAGATCCGCGCCGAGCACGCCGAGGTCCTCGCCCCGGTCGCCGTGCGCCTGGGCACCCACCCCGACCTCGCGCAGGGGTACGGGGTCGAGTCGTGGGAGGAGACGCTCCAGCGGATCGTGAACCTGGCCCGCGCCAACCGGCTCGACGCCAACGCGGTGCTGGCCTGCGCGGAGCCCTCGTGGGCCGGGTTCCGGGGCTTCCTCGACCCGCCCGGCGAGGACCGCCGCCCCGAGTGGTTCCGCGAGCTGCACGCGCTGCGGGCCGAGCTGGACAGGACCGTGGCCCGCGGCGTGCACGAGGACGGCACCGCCGCGAACCTCACCACGAAGTCCTTCCTCGAGAACCACCCCAAAGTCCTCGACCGGATCGCCCGGGCCCAGAGCGTCGAGACGACCCCGTGGGAGGTGTGGCGCGGCTTCCTCGGCTCGGGCGCCCCGGCGCCGCTGAAGAAGATCTTCGGGCCCCTGCGCGACCGGATCGGCGCCGAGCTGCTCTCCAACCCGGCCCTCCACGCCGACCTCGAGGGCTACGTCCGCGGGCTGTTCCGCTGTGCCGCGAAGTCCCTCGAGGCCTACGAGCAGTTCAAGCGGGTCAACGCCCTCATGGACTTCGTGGACCAGGAGGCCAGGGTCCTGGACCTGGCCCGGCACAACCGCGCCTTCCGGGAATCCTTCCGCGCCCGCGTCGACGTGCTCGTGGTGGACGAGTTCCAGGACACGAGCCCGCTGCAGCTGGCCCTCTTCCTCGAGCTGGGCGCCCTCGTGCGGCGCTCCGTGTGGGTGGGGGATCCGAAGCAGGCCATCTACGAGTTCCGCGGCACCGACCCGGAGCTCATGGAGGCCGTGATGGCGCGGGTCCCGGCGGAGCGGCGCGAGCAGCTCTCGCACACGTGGCGATCGCGCCAGGCGGTGGTGGACCTCTCCAACGCGGTGTTCGAGCGGGTCTTCGCGGACCACGGGATGACGGCCGAGTCCGTGCACCTCGAGCTGCCGCCGGCGCGCGCCGCCGCCCTCGGCGAGGACCCGGGGAGCGTCGAGGCCTGGTCCCGGCCCGCGGGCCGCGCCGAGGACCGGCTCCGCGCCACCGCGGCCGGAGTGAAGGACCTCCTCGGGCGCCGCCCCGGCCTGCGGCCCTGCGACGTGGCCGTCCTGACGCGCACCAACGCCGAGGTCCGGGCGGTCGCGGCGGCGCTCGACGCCCTGGGGCTGCGGGCCAGCCTGGACCCGCGCGCCCTCGGCGGCGCCCGCGAGGTGCAGCTGGCCAGGGCCGGGATGGCCTATGTCGCCGACCGGTACGACACCGTGGCCCTCGCCGAGCTCGTGGCCCTGCACCCCGAGCACCCCTCCCACCTGACGTGGCAGCGGGAGCTGCTCGGCGCCGTCGTGCCCCGCGAGCAGGTGCGCAACGAGGCGGGCGAGGTGGTCGCCGGGCCCCGGCTCGTGCACGACGCGTGGCGGGCCGTGCCCGTGGTCGCCGCCCTCGATGCGCTGCGCGAGCAGGCCGTCGCCGCCACCCCCACCGAGGTGCTCGAGGCCGTGACGGGCGTGCTGGGCCTGCCGCAGCTGATCGCGGGATGGTTCGCCCCCGAGCGGCGGCTGCGGAACCTGGACGCCTTCCGCGGCGCGGTCGAGCTGTACTACGAGCGGTGCCGCGCGCTCCGGGAGCCGGCCACGCTGCGCGGGTTCCTCGAGTACTTCGCCTCGGACGAGCACGAGTCGGCGGAGAATTCGGGCCCGGACGTGGTCAACGTGCTCACCTACCACCGCGCCAAGGGGCTCGAGTGGCCCGTGGTGGTCATGGAGAGCCTGGACAAGGAGACGAAGGCGCGCCCGTTCGGGACCGGCGTCGAGCAGACCCGGGAGCTCGACCTCGCCGATCCCCTCGCAGGGCGGTGGATCCGGCTGTGGCCGAGCCCGTTCCCGTACGGCGGGTCGGCCCTGGACCAGCGGGCCCAGCAGTCCGAGGCCGCCGCGCGATTCCTCGCCCGCGAGCAGCGCAACCAGGCCCGGCTCATGTACGTGGGCATGACCCGCGCCGCGCACACCACCGTGCTCACGGCGAAGAACGGCTCCCCCAGCATGCTCAACGACCTCGGGATCGAGTCCCTCGTGGCGTGGAAGGCAGGCGAGGAGCCCGCAGCCGGGGCGGTGACCGTCTGCCGCGACACCCAGATCCCGGCGCGGCTCGCGTGCCTGCAGCCGGCGGAGGCCGTGGCGGACGACGGCGGGTGGTTGCCGCGGTTCGTCGATCCGCCCGCCGCGGGGGCCGGCGCGGTCCGCCGCCCGGCGCGGCTGAAGGCCAGCGAGGTGTCCGCGGAGGGCCTGGAGGCAGAGATCCGCGAGGCGGCGGTGCTCGGCGCGCCCCTGGCCACGCACGGCTCCGAGGAGTGGGGCGCCGTGGGCAGCGCGGTGCACGCGTACCTCGGCACCGAGTTCCGCGTCCTCGACCCCGCCAGCCGGGCGCGGCTCGCCGGGCGCCTCGTGGAACGGTGGGGCGTGGCGCGGACCATCGACGCCTCGCTCCTCACCACCGCGGGAGAGCGCTTCGAGGCGTGGCTCGATGCCGAGTTCCCCGGCTGGGTGCGCCACCGGGAGGCGGCCATCGGCTGGCGCCCGGACGGGCAGACGATGGAGGGCTGGATCGACCTGCTGCTCGAGGGCCCGGACGGGTTCGTGCTCGTGGACCACAAGACGTACCCGGGCCACGACCCGGCAGGGCACATCCGGGCCCACTACCTCGGGCAGATGGACGCCTACCGGCGCGCGGTCGAGGCCGCGACCGGCCGGCCCGTGGTGCGGGTGCTCATGCACCTGCCGGCGCTCGGGCGCGTGTACGAGGTGGCCTGAGGGCTCCTGGCACGCGTCCCCGCCCGTCAGGAGGTCAGGGTGTCCCCCGCCACGCTGTCCCGGAGGCCTGCGAGGGGCGGCCCGGCGTACCCGTACTGGTCGAGGTCCTTGCCGTCGGTGACCACCGTGCGCGCCGGAACGTCCGCAAAGACGATCGGCCAGTCGTTGGCCGCGTATACTTGGCTGTTACGGCCATCGGCCGTCCGCGGCGTCTGGCTTGCCCCGCGACCTCCTCGACTCCACGAGAGTATGACGTCACCGGCCTCGGCTGCATCCTCTTCGCCACCACCCGACGGGATGCTATGGAAGACCACGACCGCCGAATGTACCGCACTATGATCTCGGACGCCGCCTCCGGCCTCCTGTCCGGATCGAAGCTATCCCTCGCGGTCCGTCGCCTCGGCGGCTGGACCGAGAACGGGTGGTGGGAGGCGGTGATCTCCCGTCCCGAGGACATCGAGGAGCTCATGGCTGGCGCCCTCATCGATGGGACGCACCTGACGTTCGACGACCGGGCCGACCTCATGGCCTGGCTCTCGTCTGTCGGCGCAACGCCGAGCGAGCCCATTCCGCTGCACTGGCAGGACCTCGCCGGCTTCACGTGCGCGGTCGCCCTGCAGAACGACCGCGAACCTCGGCCCCAGCTTGCCTGAGGAATCCTGCACATGAACGAACTCGAGGCGTCCCTGGTCGTTCGCGCCGGAGCGGACCTGCTCGTGGCCGCGTCCTCCGATCCCCGCTCCAACGAGGGCTACGGCGCGGTCAAGGCCAACATCTCCGCCGCGCTGGACAGCCTCGCCCAGGCGCTGCAGAACTTCGAAGGGGCCGCACGGGAGCCGAACCGCTCGAAGGGCTGGATGGAAGACCTTCGACGGGTGGCCGACGACCTGGCCGGCAGATAGACCACGGTCCGCTACTTCCTTCGGGCCGCCGTCCGTTGACCGCGGCGAGGGGCGCTGGGGACAATGGCTGGACTGAGGGAACCTGTCTCCTGGTCTCGGGGTCTCGACGGGATCGACCATGACGATGAAGAAGCTCGCGGGGGCCGTGGCTGTCGCGGCCGCCCTGCTCCTGATTGCCCCGGCAGTGGAAGCTGCCGCGGCCCCGCCACCTCCGCCCGCCTGCGGCTACTCGTGCCCGGGCCTCGTGGTGGTGGGCAACTGGCTGTGGCTGCCGAGCATCGGGGTCGACGAGTACCAGTGGGCGTACGTCACTCCGGGCTCGCCCTACTGGCACCTGCTGCGGTACCCCGTGTGACCAGGCCGACGTGAGCCGGCGCTGACGCCACCGCCCTGGCCCGCGGGGCGCTAGCCGAGCGCGGCGTCGAGCGTCACGAACCCGTAGCCCGCGGCGCGCAGCTGCGCGATGACGGCGGGGAGGGCGGCCGCGTCGAGGGTCGAGCCGTCGTCCGGGTTCGAGCCGAGGTGCATGAGCACGATCTCGCCCGGCTGGGCCGCGGCCATGACGCGCTGGAGGACGAAGTCCGGCCCGCGGGTCCCGCCCACGGTGCCCTCCCAGCCGAGGGTGTCCACGGTCCAGCGGATGGCGGCGTACCCGGCGGCGTTGACGTCCGCGATGGTGCGGGCGTCGCGGTCACCGTAGGGGAAGCGGAAGAAGGGACGCGGGTCGGCGCCGGCGCCGAGGATCGCGGACTGCGCATTGCCCACCTGGGCGGCAATCTGGGCGTCCGTGAGCGTGGTGAAGTACGGGTGCGTCATGGAGTGGTTGCCCACCGTGTGGCCGCCGGCGACGATCGCGGCCACGTCGGCACGGAACAGGTTCGCCCAGGCCCCCGTGAGGAAGAACGTGGCCGGCACGCCGTTGGCCGCGAGGGTGTTCAGGATGGAGCGGACGGCGGCATTGTTGGCGCCGGCGTCGAACGTCAGCGCGACGACCCTCCGGCTGGTCGGGATGCGCCCGAGGTCCACGCCGTTCAGCGAGGCCGGGAGGGCCGTGTAGATGACCTGCGTGGTGGAGGTAGCCGAGTTCCACAGGATCGCGCCGTGCTGGAAGTCGCTGCGGCGCCCGCCCGTGATGCCGTACTCGCCGCTGATCGGATACCCGAGCCGGCCGTGCTCCCAGCCGAGCGAGGCCCACTGGGACCGGATCCCGCCGCGGACCTCGTGGGCGCCCCAGAACGGGTCCCAGTAGATCGAGGAGCCGTTCGCGCCGCTGAAGTGGTTGTAGCGGCCCACGCCGTCCGGCGCCGCGGTCTCGTCCGTCACCGGGAAGCCGAGGACGCTGGCCGTCCCGCCGAGCCCGATGTACCTGGCCAGGATGGCGCCGTGGACCTCGTGCGCCCCGGTGCCCGGGCTCCAGTACACCGAGCCGCCCGTGAACTCGCTGTACCGTCCCGTCGGCGCCTGGGTGGGGCTCTCGTCCCGGATCGGGAAGCCGAGGAAGCCGGCCGGACCGCCGCGGCCGAGGTACTCGGCGCGGATTCCGCCGTGGACCTCGTGCGCCCCAGTGGCCGTGCTCCAGTACACCGAGCCGCCCGTGAAGTCGTTGTAACGCCCGCCCGCGCCCGGGGTGGTGGTCTCGTCGGTGCGCGGGAAGCCGAGGAAGCCGCCCGGGCCGCCGCGGCCGAGGTACTCGGTGCGGATGCCGCCGTGGACCTCCCAGGCGCCGGTGGCCGCGCTCCAGTAGATGCTCCCGCCCTGGTAGTCCCGGCCCGCGCCGCCGGCCACGGGGTACTCGGAGCCCAAGGGCGCGCCGAGGAAGGAGGCCGCGCCGCCGAGCTGCTCGTAGTGCGCGTCGATCGCGTTGAGGGCGGCCGGGACGAGGACGGGCAGCGGGCCGCCCCCGGCCGTCCAGCCGGTGAGGACCAGCAGCGCGAACATCGCGAGGACGGCTGGGAAGCGGCGCATCGTGACCCCTCGGGCCTGCCCAGGAGGATCCCGGGCTTGTGGTGCCCATGATCCTCCTGGGAGCCCTGCTGCCGCGTGAGGCTTTGGTCCTCCCGGTCAGAACCCCCTGGTGCCATTGGGGGTGCCGAGCCCGGTGGGGCCGTCCCAGCCCGGGCCGGCGGTGCACCAGAGCGCGGGGGTGCAGGTGCCGTTGGAGCCGGACTGCACGTCGAACAGCGCCTCCGAGTGCTCGTACGGGATGCTGTTCGCGTACGTGTCCTTCCCCTTGGAACCCGTGTGGCCGGCGAGGGCGTAGACCGAGGCGATGATCGGGGAGGCCTCGCTCGTGCCACCGAACTGGCCCCAGCTGGCGCTCGCGGCCGAGGTCGGATAGTGGACCGCAAGGCCGCCATGGGCCGGATCGGAGGCCGCGGAGACGTCGTTCATCGCCCGGTTGTCGCACCCGGTGCCGTACTCGTCGGCCGCGCCCAGGGGATCGTTGAACGCGGAGCAGCCCGAGCCGGTGCCGGCCCAGACGCTCTCGGCCCAGCCGCGCTTGGTCCCTGGCGCCGGCGTCAGGCTCGTGCCGCCCACCGCGGTGACGTAGGAGGACGTCGCGGGGTAGGACCCGCCCTGGTAGCCGGAGTCCCCGGCGCTGGCCGTCACGGCGATGCCGGGCACGTTGTAGTACTTCCCATAGGCGTCATCGGAAGCGTCGGCGCCGCCGTAGCTGTTGGAGATGGCCACGACGCCGTGCATCTTAGCCGCGGTCTGGACGGCGGTGCCCACGCTCGTGATCTCCGTGGTGCTGGCCTGCAGGACCACGATCCTGCAGTCCGGGCAGGCGGCGGAGACGGCGTCGACATCGAGGGCCTGCTCCTGGGCCCAGCCGAGGTCGAACCGGGGCAGGGCCTTCCCGCCGTTCTCGTTGACGATCGTGAGGCAGCCGCTCGCCGTGGTGCAGGGAGGCAGGCCGAACTGCTTGCGGTAGGCGGCGAGGTCCCGCTCGAGGTTCGGGTAGCCGTAGGCGTCGACGATCGCCACGGTGCGCCCGCCCGAGGCGGTGCCCTTGAGGTTGTAGGCCGAGCGCAGCTGGGCGGGCGTGAGGGCTCCGGCGGGCGGGGCCGCCGCGCCGCCCGCGGCCCGGCCGACGGCGTCGATCGCCTGGCGGGCGGCGCAGGCCACCTGCCCGGGCCCCGGGGGCGGGCAGATCTGGATAGACGGGTCACCGGCGCCCCGCACCACGAGGGGGGCGGCCGAGGCGCCCGCCGGCGGCGCCGCGCTGGCTGCGGGGACTCCGGCGGTGAGGGCTGCCGCCACGAGCAGTCCCGCCCCGGCGGCGGACAGTAGCTTCCTGATCATGGGGGCTCCTCCTGGCGTCCGGACGCCGCAGGCGGACAACGTGCCTGCCGCATCTGCTTAATCGCTGGCGACGGCCAGCCCTTGCTTCGAGGGTAGGTGCCCCGGGCGCCCGGCAGTAGGGCAACTGGGCAGTAGCTGAAGGAAACCTCGCCGTGGCAGGTCAGCGCGCCCGCGGCGGCCGGTGGACGCCAGACCGCAGCCTCTCCCCCGCGAGGGCACCGATCCAGTAGGCTGCGCAGCACCATGAAGCCCATCGCCGAGAAGACCTTCTTCAGCTACGCGACCGTTGCGCCGATGAGCCGGACTGCCTACGAGGCCGCCCGGGACTTCATGGCCGACTTCTACCAGTACGGCCCGCCCGAGGTGCTCTACCGCTACGACCGGCTGGCCGACGAGATGGCCGGGGAGGCCGCGCGGCTGCTCCACTGCGCGCCCGAGGAGATCACCTACCTGAAGAACACGACCGAGGGCATCATCATCGCCAGCGAGGTGCTGCCCCTCGATCCGGGCGACGAGGTGCTCGTGCTCGGCAACGAGTACCCGGCCAACCTGCTGCCGTGGCTGCGCAAGCGGCACGACGGCGTGACCGTCAGGGTCATCACGGGCCGCGACAACGAGGCCGCCTTCCACCGGCTGCTCGAGGCCGTCAGCCCCAGGACCCGCGCCATCAGCATGTCCTCGGCCCAGCGCTACGACGGGTTCATGCCGGATCTGGCCCTCCTCTCGCGCGTGTGCCGCGAGCGGGGCATCTTCCTCGTGATCGACGCCGTCCAGCACATCGGCGCGCGCTCCTTCGACCTGGCCGAGACGCCCGTGGACATCCTCGTGTGCGGAGGCCAGAAGTACCTGCGCGCCGGCATGGGCATCGGGTTCATGTACGTGCGGCGCGGGCTCATGCCGTCCCTGCGCCACAGCCGGGTGGGCATCCGCAGCATGGAGCGGTTCGACGAGGAGTCCTACGTCCTCAAGGACACGGCTGCGCGCTTCCAGGACGGCACCCAGAACGTCGCCGGGCTCGCGGCGCTGCACGCGTCGCTGCGGGAGCTCAACGCCCTCGGCATGGACGCTGTGCAGGAGAAGAACCTCGCCCTGCTGCAGGGGATCAAGGGCATCCTGCGCGAGCACGGCATCGACTTCATCGACCACGGCACGCGCCAGAGCAACATCGTCTCGATGCGCACCGCGCACCCGGAGGCCCTGTCCGCGTTCCTCATGGAGCGCAACGTCTACATCAAGGTCGTCGAGGACGTGGCGCGGATGTCCTTCATCCACGAGTCCACGCTCGAGGAGGCCGAGGTCCTCGCCCGGCACACCCGCGACTTCCTGGACCGCGCCCGGAACTGATCCGGTACGGAGCGAGCCCGTCCGGAGCCAGCCCCCTCCGAGCTAGCCCTCCGCGACCTCGCGGTAGAAGGCCGGGGCCGGGAGGACGGCGCCCGGGTCCCGCCGCACCGGCACGGGGGCCTCGGTCTCCTCCACCGACCACTCCACGGTGGGCAGGATAATCGAGGGGTCGATGTTGTCCCGGTAGCGGTACGTGAACTCGAGCATCGCGGCCATGTCCGCCTGGAGCCGGGCCTCCTTGTCGGCGTGCCGGGCGGCGATCGCCTCGTGCACCTCGACGTGGGGGTCCAGCCGGCCCACCGGCTCCTGGCGCGGGTTGGCGAGGTGCCTGATCTGGGTGGACGGGTCGATGGCCGCGAGCCGCTGGGCGATCTCGCTGATGCTCAGGCGATGCGTGTAGTTGTGCAGCACCTGGTGCTCGCCCGGGGCGACGTCGAGGTCGGTGAACTCGAGGAAGTTCTCGACCGTGTCCGCGAGGCTGATCAGGCCCGTCTTCTGGCTCCCGTCCCCGTAGACGGTGAGCGGGTGGCCGATCATCATCTGGCAGACGAAGCGGTTGAAGACGGTGCCGAAGACCGAGTCGTAGTTGAACCGGGCGGCGAGGCCTTCGCATTCCTCGGGGTGGTTCTCCGGGATGGTCGCCCCGAAGATGGTGGCCTGCTGCACCGTGATGACCTTCAGGCCCCAGATCTTCGAGCAGAGGTCGTCGATGAGCAGGTCGGTGATCTTGGACTGGTGGTAGAAGTCCGTGGCCTGCATGGGCAGGAAGCCCTGCAGGACCTGATGCTGGGCCCCGTGGTCCTCGAAGGTGAAGTCCTTCTTCTCCAGCGGGATCCAGTCGGTGTCGGTGCCCATGTAGCAGCCGGCCGAGCCGAGCTTGATGTAGGTGGTCGCCTTGCTCAGACCGGCGATGGCCCAGAGGACGTTGAGGTGGCCCACGATGTTGTTCGAGAACGTGGCGGCGGCGTTCTTGGCGCTGCTCATCGAGAACGGCGCCGAGGGCTGCTGGGCAGCGTTGATGACGACGGCGGGCCGGTACTTCGCGATGACCCGCTCCACGGCGCCGGGGTCCAGGAGTTCGACCTTCTCGAAGGAGAGGTTCTGGCCGCCGTAGAGCCTCTCGTACTCGGCGATGCGCGCCTTGGGGGTCTTGAGGGGCACGAGGACCTTCGCCCCGGCCTCCTTCTCCCATCGGCGTTTGATGAGGTTGTCCACGAGGACCACCTGCCGGCCGGTGCGGCTGGCCAGTGCCAGTCCGAGCGTCCAGCCGAGGTAGCCGTCGCCGCCGAGGACCATGATTGTGCCCGATGGGGAGGATGAGCTCTGGGGGTGCATGAGGGTGCCTTCCGCTCTTCGCCACGGCCGGACGCGTTCCCCGCGTCCGCCCCTGTGCCGCGGGGTCCCAGATTCCCCACCGACCCATGGTGGAACGCACAGGTTGCCCCGAGCAAACACCGATAACGCAACAGCAACAGGCGGCACCCCGAGCACACCAGCAACGCCGGCGGCCCGGTCCCGCGTCCCCCCAATGAGAAACGCGGGCCCGGGCCGTCGGAGCCTGTGGCGCGGTAGGCCGCAGCGGTCAGAAGCCGCCGGTGCCGTTCGGGGTGCCGAGGCCGGTGGGGCCGTCCCAGCCGGTGCGGGCGGTGCACCACTGGGTGGTGGTGCAGGTGCCGTTGGAGCCGGAGGCGACGTCGTACAGCGATCCGGTGTGGGCGTACGGGATGCTGTTGGCGTACGTGCCGGTGGCCTTCGAGCCGGTGTTGCCGGAGAGGGCGTAGACGGAGGCGATGATCGGCGAGGCCTCGCTCGTGCCGCCGAACTGGCCCCACGTGGAGCTCGTGCTCGAGGTCGGGTAGTAGACCGCGAGGCCGCCGTTGGACGGGTCGGAGGCGGCGGCGACGTCGTTCATCGCCCGGTTCGCGCAGCCGGTGTTGAAGCCGGCCGCCGCGGCGAGCGGGGCGTTGTAGGCCGAGCAGCCGGAGCCGGTGCCGGACCAGACGGACTCGGTCCAGCCGCGGGTGTTCGAGGCCTGGTTGAGGCTGGTCCCGCCCACCGCGGTGACGTAGGAGGAGGCCGCCGGGTAGGAGGCGCCCTGGTAGCCGTTGTCGCCGGCGCTGGCCGTGACCGCGATGCCCGGGAAGTTGTAGTACTTCCCGTAGGTGGCGTCGGAGGCGTCCGAGCCGCCGTAGCTGTTGGAGATGGCGACGACGCCGGGCAGCTTCGCCGCGGTCTGGACAGCGGTGCCGAGGTTGGTGAAGGAGGCGGTGCTGGCCTGCAGGACCACGATCTTGCAGTCCGGGCAGGCGGCGGAGACGGCGTCGACGTCGAGGGCCTGCTCCTGCGCCCAGCCGAGGTCGAACTTGGGCAGCTTGGTGCCGCCGGTCTGGTTCAGGACCTTGAGGCAGCCGCTGGCGGAGGTGCACGCCGGCAGGCCGAACTGCTTCCGGTACGCGGCGAGGTCGCGCTCGAGGTTCGGGTAGCCGTAGGCGTCGACGATCGCCACCGTCCGCCCGCCCGAGGCGGTGCCGGTGAGGTTGTAGGCCGAGCGCAGCTGCGCGGGCGTGAGGGCGCTCGCGGGCGGCAGGGCGTTGCTGGTGATGCGCCTGCCGGCAGGGTCGGTGGCCGCGCGGGCGGCGCAGGCGGCCTCGCCGGGCTTGGCGTCGGCGCAGACCTTGACCGAGTGGCTGGCTGCCTTGGCGGCCGGCGGTGCCGCGGTCGCGGCGGTGGTGCCGGTGGCGAGCGCTGCCGCGACGAGCAGCGCCGTTCCGGCGGCGGAGAGTAGCTTCCTGATGTGGACCGCCCCCTTTGTGCGTGGTGCGCGGCAGGGGGTCCGGGCCTGCCGCGGGTGCGTTGACTCTGGCCGGCGGCCAGCTCCGCACACCACGTTACGGACGGGTAGGGGCCGGGCAGGGCGATCTTGGGGGAAACTCAGGAAAGCCTTGCACAGCGGTGCCCCCGGCGGCGGGCGAGCGGCGCGCCCGGGGTGCGCGGCCGCCGTCGTGCGCCTCTGTCCCCTGCCCCGCTACGGCAGCGGCGGGATGGCGCGGCCGGGGTTGAGGATGCCGTGCGGGTCCAGGGCGTGCTTGACCGCGTGGTGCAGGGCCAGGCTCGCGGGCGGGAGCTCCTTGGCGAGCCCGTCGAGCTTGAGGGTGCCCACGCCGTGCTCGCCGCTCACCGTGCCGCCGGCGGCGAGGGCGGCGTCGATGATCTCGGTGAACGCCGCGTGCGCGCGGGCCTTGGCGGCCTCGTCCCCGGGCTCGGTGATGATGAGCGGGTGGAGGTTGCCGTCCCCGGCGTGGGCGATGTTGGCGATGAGCACGTCGTGGGCCGCGGCGATCTGCTCGATGCGCGCGAGGACGTCGGGCACCTTGGCCCTGGGGACGCAGACGTCCTCGGTGAGGACCGGGCCGAGCCGCTCGAGCGCCGGGTAGGCGAGGCGGCGGGCGGCGTAGAGGGCCTCGGACTCCTGCTCGTCGGCCGAGACCGCGGCGACGCTGGCCCCGGCCTCCTCGAAGCAGCGCGCGAGCTCCGCGGCCTCGAACTCGCCCTGCTCCCCGCGGGCGTCGGTGCGGCCGATCAGCACCGCGTTCGCGTCGGTGGACAGGCCCATGTGCTTCCAATCATCCACCGCCTTGAGGCAGTGGCGGTCCACGAGCTCGAGCGCCGAGGGGCTGATCCCGGACTCGGCCACGAGCGCCACGGCCCGGCCGGCGTCGACCAGGGAGTCGAACATCCCCGCGACCGTGATCGGCGCCGGCGGCAGCGGGCGCAGCCGCACCACCACCTCGGTCACGACCGCGAGCGTGCCCTCCGAGCCCACGATGAGGCCCACGAGGTTGTAGCCCGCCACCCCCTTGGCGGTCCGGGTGCCGAGCCGGGTGATCTCCCCCGTGCCGGTGACCACCTCGAGCTCGAGCACGTAGTCCCGGGTCACGCCGTACTTGACGCCGCACATGCCGCCGGCGTTCGTGGCGACGTTGCCGCCGATCGTGGACCAGGGCGACGAGGCCGGGTCCGGCGGGTACCAGAGGCCGTGCTGGGCCACTTGGGCGCGCAGGTCGTCGTTGACCACGCCGGGCTGGACCCGGGCCCAGCGCTCGGCGGCGTTGACCTCGAGCACCGCGTTCATCCGCTCGAAGGAGACCACCACGCAGCCCTCGATCGCGTTCGCCGCCCCCGAGAGCCCCGTCCCCGCCCCGCGCGCCACGAGCGGGGTGCCGGTCTCGGCGCACCAGCGCACCACCTCGGCCACCTCCTGCGTGCTCTCCGGACGGACGACGGCGCGCGGGTCGCCGTAGACGGCCCACTCGCCTTCGTCGTGGAGGTAGCCCGCGAGGGAGGCCTGCGCGGTCAGGACGCGGCCGGCGGGGAGGCGGGCTTCGAGGGTGGCGGCGCCGGTGGTCTCGGAGGTGGGCATGGGTGGACTCTATCCCTCGGCTGGGTCTCCCGGCGGGGACCCGGTGGGCGACCCGGCCGGTTTCAGGAGCGCGGCGGGGCGGTGCTGGCGCGCTCGACGAGGTGCACGGGGGCGACGACGCCCGGGGCCGCGCCCGGTTCGGCCTGTGCGCGCCCGAGGGCCTGCAGGACCAGCCGGGCGGCCGCCGCGCCCTGTTCGCCGACGTCCTGCGCGACCGTGGTCAGGTCGAGCAGCTCCGCCAGGGGGTGGTTGTCGATGCCGATGACGGAGATGTCCTCGGGGACGCGGTAGCCGCGGTGGCGCAGCGTGTGGAGGACGCCGAAGGCGAGCTCGTCGCCGTGGGCGTACACCGCGGTCGGGGGCTCCCCGGCTGCATCGAGGATGTCCGCCATGGCCTTGCCGGCGTTGACCGGGTTCCAGTCCACGTCCCTGACGAGCGCGGGGTCGGGGCTGACCCCCAGCGCTTCCAGGGCGCTCTCGTAGGCCCGTGACCGGCCGGGGGTGGCCGGCCATCCGGGCTGGTCCGGGTCGCTGCCGGCGATCATGGCGATCCTGCGGTGGCCCAGGGAGGTGAGGTGGTCCATCGCGAGGCGGCCGGCGTTGACGTCGTCGATGCAGACGTAGGGGTAGGACGCCGACTGGCCGCCCGCGGCGATGATCTTGGCCCCGATGAGCTCGAGCCGCTCGCGCTCGGCCTCCCCCACGGGGAACGCCACGACGACCACGGCGTCGACCTTGCGGCGGGCGGGCAGCCTGGCCAGGAACTCGCGGCGGTCCTCGGCGTCGTCCACGTGGTAGAGCAGGATGTCGAAGTCCGCCTCGGAGAGCACGCGCTCGATCCCGCTGACCATCTGGCCGAAGAACCAGCGCTCGATGTGCGGCACCACCACGGCGACCCGCCCGGTGGTCCCGCTGGCCAGGCGCCGCGCATCGGGCGAGACCACGAAATCGAGGGCGCTGGCCGATTCCAGGACCCGGGCGCGCGTGACGGCCGAGACCCCGTAGGCGTCGTTGAGGGCGCGCGACGCCGTGGAGAGCGAGACCCCGGCGTGGCGGGCGACATCGGCGAGGCTCGGCGCCGTCTGGGAGTTCACACGGCGATCCTACCCCGGCGTCCCCTTGACTTCGGAAGCGCTTCCGACAACACTTTCGGAAGCGCTTCCGAAGGTGGAGCGCACGATCCCGCCAGTGGAGGAAACCACCTATGGGCCTGACCCGTCTTCGCCCCGCCCGCACCCGTGCCGCGGCCGCCGCGCTGGCCGCCACGGCGGCCCTCGCCGCGACGCTCCTGTCCGCCTGCAGCCCGCCGGGAGGCTCGTCCGCCGCGGCCGCCGCGCCCTCGACGGCCAGCACGGACCTCGGCTCAGAGCCGGTCACGCTCACGCTCTACGACGGGGCCGGGCTCAAGCCGATCGACGACGCGCTGATCGGGGCGTTCACGAAGCAGCACCCGAACGTGAAGATCACCACCCGCTTCGACCCGGACAACGTCCAGGCGGTCAACGCCCCGCGGGTGCTCTCCTCCGAGACGCCGCCGGACATCGCGCGCATCGGCGCGCTGGGCGACACCGTCAAGAGCGGCCTGCTCACCGATCTGGCGCCGTGGGCGTCCGCCTACCACTGGGACAAGCTCCCCGGCGGCCAGCTCGCGCAGTACACCTCGACGCCGGACGGCGTGCGCGGCACCGGGGCGCAGTACACCGTGGCCTCCGGCTTCACCGTGACCGGCCTGTACTACAGCAAGAGCCTGCTCTCCCGCCTGGGCATCTCCCAGCCCCCCGCCACGACCTCCGAGCTCGAGGCGGACCTGCAGAAGGCCAAGGCCGCCGGCATCACGGGCATCATGGCCGGGAACCAGACCGGCCAGCTGGCCACCGCCCTGCAGTTCGCGCTCAACAACAGCGTGGGCCAGAAGCAGCTCAACGCGTGGATCTTCGACCAGCCCGGGGCGAGCATCGCGACCCCCGAGGCCACCGCGGCCGCGCAGACCATCGCCGACTGGGCCGCGAAGGGCTACTTCAACGCGGACACGAACGGCACCCAGGCCACCGACGCGCTCGGGCGCTTCGCCCGCGGCGAGGCGCTCTTCTACGCCTCGGGCAACTGGGACTCCTCCTCGCTCCAGAAGCAGATGGGGGACAACGTCGGGTTCGTGCTCCCGCCCGCGACCCAGGCCGGCGGCAAGGTCCTCGCGATGTCGGATCCGGCGTCGAACTTCGGCGTCCCTGCCAAGTCGAAGAACAAGGACGCGGCGGCGGCCTTCCTGAACTTCCTCACCTCGCCCGAGGCCCGGCAGATCGCCGTGGACAACGGCTTCGCCCCGAGCGGCTCCGGGGACGTCCCCGCCACGAAGAACGCCCTCTCCGGCCAGATCCAGAAGGCGTTCTCCAGCCTCGTCGCCGCCGACGGGCAGGTCCAGTACGTCCAGAACGCCAGCAGCGGCGCCAGCAGCGTCTGGACCGCCCAGGTCCAGCTGCTCGCGGCCGGGAAGACCTCGCCCGCCGAGGCGCTCAAGGCCGTCCAGACCCAGTACCAGCAGGACCTGAACAAGTGACCGCCCTCCGCACCGCGGCCCCCGAGACCCGCCCGGGGGCCGCCGCGGCCCCGTCCCGCAGGCCGCGGCGCCCGCTCCGGCGCTGGGGCGGATGGCTGTTCGTCCTCCCCGCCCTCGTCTTCTACAGCGTGTTCGTGCTCAAGCCGCTCACGGCCGCGATCCAGTACTCGTTCTACCGGTGGAACGGGATCACGGTGGCGACCTTCGTCGGCGTCGGCAACTACGTCCGCGTCCTCACCGACCCGCACCTGCTCTCCGGCATCGCGCACGCGTTCTTCCTCATCCTCTTCTTCACCGTCCTGCCCGTGGCCGGGGGCCTGCTCATGGCGGCGCTCCTGCGTGAGATCCGGGCCAAGGCCTTCGGCACGCTGGCCCGAACGGTCCTTTTCCTGCCGCAGATCATCCCCGGCGCGGCCGCGGCGATCGCCTGGGTCTGGATGTTCTCCTCGAGCGGGACCGCCAACCAGGTCCTCTCCGCGGTGGGCCTGGGCGGCCTCGCCCGCGCGTGGCTCGGCGACTTCACCTGGTCGCTGCCGGCGGTGGGGATCATCGGGACCTGGATCAACCTGGGCTTCTGCATGATCCTGCTCCTGTCCGGGATCGGGAAGATCGACGCCTCCATCTACGAGGCCGCGCGCCTGGACGGGGCCGGGTTCGTGCGGACCCTCCTCTCCGTGACCCTCCCGGGGCTCAAGCAGGAGCTCGGGGTCTGCATCACGGTGACGATCATCTCGGCCCTGGCCAGCTTCGACATCATCTTCATGTCCACCCAGGGCGGTCCGGGCTACTCCACGATGGTCCCGGGCGTGCTCGTGTACCAGCTCGGCTTCACCGAAGCGCAGGTCGGCCTGGCCTCGGCCCTCGCACTCGTGCTGACGGTCCTGATCCTGGCCGTGGTCCTGCCTCTCCAGCGGCTCTTCAGGACGGAGGACTGACCATGAGGGCACCACTGAAGGAACGGCTCCCGGGCCTGGTCCTGCTCCTGGCCGCCATGCTCTTCTCCATCGTCCCGCTCGCGAGCATGCTCACCGCGGCGCTGCACCGGCAGGGGACCGTCCCAGTCGGGATCGAGTGGCCCGCGGACCCGCAGTGGCACAACTTCATCGACGCCTGGAACGTCGCCAACATCACGCCCCTGCTCCTCTCGAGCCTCCTCCTCGTCGCCGGCGTGGTCCCCGCCGCGGCCCTGATCGCCACCATGGCCGGCTACGGCCTCGGCCAGCTCAAGGTCCCCGGCGGTGCGGTCTTCTTCGTCCTGCTCCTGCTCGGGCTGACCCTCCCGCGCGAGGCGACGATCGTCCCGCTCTACTACCAGCTGCGGGACATGGGGCTGCTCAACAGCCGGCTGGGCCTCACCCTCGTGCTGATCGGCGAGTTCATGCCCTTCGCCGTCTTCTGGATGCGGGCGCACTTCCTCACCATGCCCAAGGAGCTCGGCGAGGCCGCCTCGATCGACGGCGCCGGGGCCTGGCAGAGCTTCCTGCGGATCCAGGCGCCCCTCGCCGTCCCGGCCGTCTCCTCGCTGTGCCTGCTGCTGTTCCTCTGGACCTGGAACACGTTCCTCGAGGCGATCGTGCTGGTCGACGATCCCAGCCAGCGCACCATGGCAGGAGCGCTGCAGAACTTCGTGGGCCTGCACTCGACCGACGTGGTCCTGCTGAACGCCGGCTCCCTGCTGATCATGGCGCCGACGATCATCGTGTTCCTGCTCTTCCAGCGCCACTTCATCAAGGCCATGATTGCTGGCACCGTCAAGGGCTGACCTCCAGCCCGCCCCACCCCACACTGAAGGACCCATGACAGAGACCCAGCCCCTCGACGCCGGGCCGCTCGCCGGCGCGGACGCCGACTGGTGGCGGCAGGCCGCCGTCTACCAGATCTACCCGCGCAGCTTCGCCGACTCCAACGGCGACGGGATCGGCGACCTCAACGGCATCACCTCCCGGATCCCCTACCTGGCCGAGCTCGGGATCGACGCCGTCTGGCTGAGCCCGTTCTACCCCTCGGCGCTCGCCGACGGCGGCTACGACGTGGACGACTACCGCGACGTGGACCCGCGCATCGGCACCCTGTCCAACTTCGACCGGATGACCGCGGCCCTGCACGCGGCGGGGATCCGGGTCATCGTGGACATCGTCCCGAACCACACCTCGGACCGGCACGCCTGGTTCACCGAGGCCCTCGCCGCCCCGAAGGACTCCCCCGCGCGCGGCCGGTACATCTTCCGGGACGGGCGGGGGCCGGACGGCGCCCTCCCGCCGGACGGGCTGCAGTCCCTCTTCGGCGGCAGCGCGTGGGAGCGCGTCACCGAGCCGGACGGGAGCCCTGGGCAGTGGTACTTCCACCTGTTCGCCAAGGAGCAGCCGGACCTCAACTGGGACAACCCGAAGGTGCACGAGGACTTCCTGACGACCCTGCGGTTCTGGTCCGACCGCGGCGTCGACGGCTTCCGCGTGGACGTGGCGCACGGGCTGAAGAAGGATATGGCCGCGGCGCAGAACGGGCTGTGGACCACGGACCCGGACGAGGTCCTGCGCGGGGGCGAGCACCCGCTCTGGGACCGGGACGAGGTCCACACCGTGTACGCGGAGTGGCGCAAGGTGTTCAACGAGTACACCCCGCCGCGCATGGCGGTGGCCGAGGTCTGGGTCGCGCCGCACCGCGTCCCCCGGTACGCCTCCGCCGAGGGCCTCGGCCAGGCGTTCAACTTCGACCTGCTCAAGGCCGACTTCAACCCGGGCCAGTTCCGCACCGTCATCGAGAACAACCTGGCGCTGGCCGCGGCGTCCGGCGCGTCCTCGACGTGGGTCTTCTCGAACCACGACGTGGTGCGGCACGCCACCCGCTACGGCCTGCCCAACGGGACCGGCCGCCGCGGGCTGGGCACCGACGGCCTCGACTGGCTGCTCGCCGGCGGCGACCCGGGCGAGGTCGACGCCGAGCGGGGCCTGCGCCGGGCGAAGGCGGCGACGCTGCTCATGCTCGCCCTGCCCGGCTCGGCCTACCTGTACCAGGGCGAGGAGCTCGGCCTGCCGGAGGTGGGGCAGATCCCGGCCGCGGACCGCCAGGACCCCATCTACTTCCGCAACGGGGCCAACGAGGTGGGCCGCGACGGCTGCCGCGTCCCCCTCCCGTGGGAGCCCACCGGCACCTCGTTCGGCTTCGGCGCCGACGGCTCCCATCTCCTCCAGCCGGCCTGGTTCCGGGACTACGCCGCGAGCGTCCAGACCGCCGACGCCGGCTCCACCCTCGCCTTCTACCGGCGGGCGCTGGCGCTGCGCCACCGGCTGCAGGGGGCCGAGGAGCTCGACTGGCAGGCCTCGTCCGGCGACGTCCTGCACTTCGCCCGCCCGGGCGGCTGGCACGTCGTGGCCAACTTCGGCGAGGCGCCCGTCGAGCTGCCCGAGGGCGAGGTGCTCCTGGCCAGCGCCCCCGTCGAGGGCGGCAAGCTGCCCGGCGAGGCGACCGCCTGGGTGCGGGTCTGAGGTGGGCCGACGACGGCGGGCCGAGCCGCCGTCGTCGGCCTGCTCCGCCCGGGCGCTCCAGGAGGGCACACTGAGGGGGTGAGCCAGAACCCGTGGGTGCTGCACGTGGACCTCGACCAGTTCCTCGCAGCGGTCGAGGTGCTGCGCAGGCCCGAGCTCGCGGGCAGGCCCGTCATCGTGGGCGGCCGGGGGGACCCGACGGAGCGCGCCGTGGTCTCGACCGCGTCCTACGAGGCCCGGGTCTACGGGGTGCGCTCCGGCATGCCGCTGCGGATCGCCGCGCGGAAGGTGCCTGACGCCGTCTTCCTCCCGGTGGACCGGGAGGCCTACCTCGAGGCGTCCGACGCCGTGATGGCCACCCTGCGCGCCCAGCCCGGAGCGACCGTGCAGGTGCTGGGCTGGGACGAGGCCTTCGTGGGCGTCGAGACCGACGATCCGGAGGCCTACGCGCGATCCTTGCAGGCCGCCGTCCTGGAGCGGACGCGGCTGCACTGCAGCGTGGGGATCGGCGACACCCTGGTCCGGGCCAAGGTGGCCACCGGCTTCGGCAAGCCGGCCGGCGTCTTCCGGCTCACCGCCGGAAACTGGCTCGAGGTCATGGGCGGCAGGCCCACCAGGGAGCTGTGGGGCGTCGGCTCCAGGGTCTCGGCCCGGCTGGCCACCCTCGGCATCCGGACCGTCGCCGAGCTGGCCGCCGCCGATCCCCAGGACCTGGTCCCCGAGTTCGGCCCCAAGATGGGCCCGTGGTACGCGCAGCTGGGGCGCGGGGACGGCTCGAGCGTGGTGGACAGCACGCCCTGGGTGGCGCGCGGGCACAGCCGCGAGACGACCTTCCAGCGCGACCTGACCGACCTGGTGCAGGTGGACGCGGCCGTGCGGGAGCTGGCGGCGCGCGTCCTGGAGGACGTCGCGGCCGAGGGGCGGCCGGTGGTGGGGCTCACCCTGAAGGTCCGGTATGCCCCGTTCGACACGACGACGCACGGGGGCAAGATCCCCGAGACCTCGGACCCTGGGGAGGTCGTCGCCCGCGCCCTCGAGCTCGCGGCCTCGATCGAGCCCGGGCGCCCGATCCGGCTCCTCGGCCTGCGGGCGGAGCTGGCGATGCCCGAGGATGCCAGGGAGGGGCACACGCCCACCCGCGCGGGCTGGTGACGGCGAGGCCTGTCCGGGCCTACCATGTCCCCACATCGTCGCGGCTGGGAGCGCACTCATCGAGGAAGAAGCCCGCCGTGGTCGCCGTCCAGATCCGTTCGATCAGAACCGCAGACGGCGGCTCCCTGCGCCTCTACAGCTACGGCAGCGGGCCAGGCGCGGTCCTCGCCGGGGGCAGCCTGATCCGCACCGCCGCCTACGCGAGGTTCGCCCGGGGCCTCTCGGCGACCCTCCCGATCCACCTGTACGACCGCCGGGGCCGCGGCGGCTCCGGCCCGCAGCCGGCCGACTACTCGATGGAGACCGAGCTGGCGGACCTCCAGGCGGTCCTCGACGCAACGGGCAGCTCGGTGGTCCTGGGCCACAGCTTCGGCGGGGGCATCGCGCTCGAGGCGGCGCTGCGGCTGCCGGTGAGCCGGGTGGCGGTCTACGACCCGGCCGTCAACGTCGGCGGGTGCCTGCCGACCAGCATGCTCCCCGCCCTCACCGCCGCGGCCGCGAGGGGCGACCACGTGGGCGCCGTCGTGGTCTTCTCCCGGGAGATCGACCCCGTGATGGCGAGGGTGCCGCTGCCCGACCCGGCCGCGCGGGCGCTCGTGTGGAGCGTCGCCCACCTGACCAGGGACGGGCACGCCTGGAGGGAGATGGTGCCCTCCCTGGCGCACGAGCTCGCGCTGCTGGACGGCAGCCGCGAGACCGCCGAGCGGTACGCCGGCATCGCGGTCCCCCTCCTGCTCCTGGCCGGCGCCCACAGCCCCGGCTACTTCCGCACCATCGCCGCCGGCGTCGCCGCGGCCCTCCCGGGCAGCACCAGCCTCGTGGTCCCGCGGGCCGGCCACGGCGCCCTGCACCGGCCCTCGGAGGTGATCCTCTCCGCCTTCCGCCGGTTCCTCGCGCAGGCGGCGTAGGCGCGCTCCGCCTCCCGCGGGACTCCGCGGGCCACTGGCAGACTGGCCCGTGGCGAAAGGAGCCCCGACCCGATGACCGAACCCCAGCCCGCACGCCGCGGGCGCATCGCCCTCACCGGCGCCGCCGGGAGCCTCGCGCGCGACATCATCCCCCACCTGCGCCGCTGCGGGTACGAGCTGGTCTGCCTCGACCAGGCCGAGCCGGCCGACCCGATGGGCTGCGAGTGGGTCATCGGCTCGATCCACGACGCCGACCGGCTGCGGGAAGCGTTCGCCGGCTGCGCCGCCGTCGTCCACCTCGCCGGCATCCCCCTCGAGGCGAGCTGGGAGGAGATCTCCCGGACCAACATCGACGGCACCCAGGCGGTGCTCGAGGCGGCGCGCGCGGCCGACGTGCCCAAGGCGGTGCTCGCGAGCTCGATCCACGCCACCGGCTACACACCGGTGCCCGCGGAGGGCGACCTGCTGCCAGACGACGTCCCCGTCCGCCCGAACACCTTCTACGGGGTGTCCAAGGCCGCGGTCGAGGCGCTCGGGAGCCTCTACGCGGACCGGCACGGCCTGGACGTGGTGTGCCTGCGGATCGCCTCGAGGTTCGCCAGGCCCGAGAACGAGCGCATGCTCAGCACCTGGCTCTCCCCCGCCGACGCCGGGCGCCTGTTCGAGGCCGCCCTCTCCGAGGCGGCGAAGGGCTTCCGGATCGTGTGGGGCGTCTCCCGCAACACCCGCGGCTACCTCTCCCCCGACGGCGGCCGGGCCATCGGCTTCTTCCCCGAGGACGACGCCGAGGCCTACGCCGGCGAGCTGCCGGCCGACGCGGCCGGGGCCGCCCAGGGCTCGGAGTGGGACCGGCGCTGCATCGGCGGCGTGTTCTCCTCGCCCGAGCCACCGATGTTCTCGCCGCGGGCGTGACGTAGCCCGCCCGTGCTACGTGCCGGCTACTGCCGCCAGCGCAGCCGCGTGTCCGTGGCCGAGGTCTTGCAGGTGTAGAGCACGCCGGTGGAGCTCACGCCCTGGGCACCCGCCGTGCTGCAGTAGGAGCCGGGCGTGACGGTGGGCAGCGCCGGCGCCGGGGCGGGGGCCTGCGGCGCGGACGGATCGGGCTGGTCCGTGGGGGCCAGCTGCCCGGGGCACTGGGCGAGGATGCCGGCGATGGCATCGTGCTCGGCTTGCGTGACCCACAGGCTGTAGGTGGCCTTCACGGAGACCTGGCGGGCGACGTACGCGCAGCGGAAGGCGCTGTTCGGCGGCAGCCAGGTGGCGGCGTCGCCGTCGCCCTTCTGCTCGTTGGTGGGCCCGTCGGTGGACTGGAGGTTCAGCGGGTCGTTGGCCAGGGCCACGCGCTGCTCATAGGTGAGCTGCTGGGCGCCCTTCTGCCAAGCGTCGGAGAGGGCGACGACGTGGTCGATCTGCACGGCGTCGCTCGTGCCCATCCCGCGGAGGAACGCGATGCTGGTGGCGGTGTAGGGGTCGGCGAGGGTGCCGGAGGCGACCGTGCAGGGGACGGAGGTGACGTAGGCGATGTCCGTCAGGTCGCGGTTGAGCATGTCGTTGCGGGTATCGCAGCCGTTCCCGTCCACGTCGAGCCAGGCCGAGCCGAACTGGGAGCGGTCGTAGCCCGTCTTGGGGGCGCGGCCCTTGACCGGGATGGTCTCGAGGAGGGCGGCCGCTTCGGTGCCGTAGACCGGCTCCGGGTTCGGGGCGGCGTAGGTGGTGGTCGTCGTGGTCTGAGGCACGACGCCGGCCGCCTGGGCGGGCGCGGCCGTCGCCCCAGCGCTGCTCGCCACAGCGAGTGAGGCTGCCAGGAAGGCGGAGAGGGCGAGCGGGCGCTTGGCGGTGGCTGGGTGCGGGCGGTGCAGGTGCGGCATTGAGTGTTCCCCCGGGATGTGAGTGAGTCTTCGCCCCCATTGTGCTGGGCAGTGCTCCCTCAGCTCCGGTTTCTCACGATCTCCTGAGCCAATCCTGAGCCCGGGGGGAGGCGATCGCCGCACCCTTCCCTGGGGACGGCCTGTTCCCGCGTCTAACGATTCAATGTCTTGGCCTCGACCGCGTAGGCCGCGGAGCTACTTGTACCAGACCGCGACTCCATGGTGGTGCGAACACGTTCCGCTATGGTGCGCCGAATACGAGTATGTGCCGTCTACGCACAGTGCGGTGGCTCCCGCCGGCCCTCCAGCTGGGGCAGGAACCGGAGCCGCAGGGGCGGGTACTGCCGGGGCCGGAGCAGCCGGCGCTGGCGCTGCCGGAGCCACGACGTAGGTGCCGTAGGCGGCCCACCAGTCAGAGGCGATGGCCTGTTGGGCCGTCCCGAGCCCCAGAGTTCCGGCACATACGAGTTCGTGGAGCTTGTTCTCAAGCTCGTCCTTCGACTTGGCTCCTCCTGAGGTGAGGTTGGACGGCTCTGGCCAGAGATTGTGGATGTCAGACGGAGCGCCACCCAATTCGAGCGGAATCAGGTGATCTTCCTCGTAGTCAGCTGGATTGGTGCCGCCGCTATACGTGTATCCCCCGGCGAGCTGGGAGACCTTGAGGTTCGAGGTGTACTCCTCAGGGGGCCGGACCTGTGCCGTCCAGCCCGTCACGCAGATGGTTGCACCAATGGTGGATTGGGTGACCGCGGGGTTGGTCGCCCCAGGAGTAGTGGCCTTGTCCGGAAGAACCGCACCGCCCGCAGCTCGCACAGCGGCTGAATAGGCCACTTGCGGCGCCGCGGACGGCGATGTGGTCACTGCGGACGATGCCGTCGTAGAGGGCTCGGCGGTCGAAGACTGGGGCGTTGGCGTCGGCGAGGGTGAGAGCTGCGTTGTCTGTGACAATGCGGGTGACGCGGTCGCGCTGCTTGTGGCCTGGGGGGCGGTATCGCTCCGAGAGGCCTTGACTGCCGCCGGTACTGGCATGGTGGCGGCGGCCGCCGCCATCGACGTGAAGCCGACGACGATGGACGCGGCGACCCCGATCGCCGCCACTTTGCGACCCCCGAACCGCAACCAGGAATGTCGTCCCGTGATGAGCGCGTAGAGAGCCGTCACCAACGTGGTGCCGAAAAGGAAGAAGACCCAGACAAAAGAGATGGGAGTGAAGAAGGTCAGCAGGAGCAACAGTGCGACTATCGACGCACCCACCCAAGTTGACGGACCCCAATTGCGTGTTGCGTTCATCGCTCCCCCAATGGATACAGTTGTAGTCAATTGCAGCTCGCGCCGCCGAAGACCTTGTTTGGGGATCGCCATTGAGCTGAGCAAGGTCAAGAGTGGACCCGCGCACAAGGGCCGTCAAGACTTTTTGACCCGCCGCGAGATCCCGCTTGCGGACTGGGTCCGGCAGCACGCCCTTGTGACGAGTGCTGTCCGGGATGTGCCGCCGTCGCCGCGGCCGTGCGCGCCCAGCCTGCCTGGGCCGCGCTGCCCGCCCCGGCCCGCGGCGCGGTCCTGCTCAAGGCCGCGACGCTGCTCGAGGAGCGCGCCGGGCAGGTGGCCGCGGACCTCGTGCGCGAGGAGGGCAAGACTCTGGTCGAGGCCGGTGGCGAGGTGAAGCGCGCCGCGGACGTACTGCGCTTCTTCGGCTCGCTCGGCTGGGCGCCGTCCGGGGACGTGCTGCCCTCCGGCGCCCCGGCCACCCGATCACCACGCGGCGGGAGGCGACGGGCGCGTTCGCGCTCATCACCCCGGAGACACCAGCCGCTATGCCGGCCCATCCTCGATCAGGGGGGTCGTTGGGTCCGTCATGACGGCCGCGAGTATAGTTCGAACAACTTGAGCCACCGCGACACGCGCCAAAATTACAGCTGAAGACGACTCTTCTCGATATTTTCGATGGGATCAGAACGGTCATAGTAGACGGGGGTGCTTGATGGCGGTAGACGTCGCCATTCCGATCGAACGACCGGCCCACACGCGCACGCAGCACGCGATCCGCCTCCTCGTGCTGATGGACCGGACGGGGGAGGCGGTGGCTGATGCTGATCCGCCTTCGGCGGTGAAGGCGGTTCGAAGCGAGTTGCGCCTGCAAGCAATGGATTTCTGGATGAGGAACCCGGACTACTTGGCTGACGAATTGATTTCGGCGGTTGCTTCAGGTGCCCTGGGAACGGAGATGTTGACCATAGCCCGGAGCCTGCTCAACGACCCCGAGCCGGATCTGCACTACTACCCGATGCCGCGGTGGTTCTACGGCGCATACGAAGCAATCGACGACGCGATGGCACTCTTGGAGACATACGGCTTGGCGACCTTCCGGCGGTCAGGAGAGCCAGGAGCCAAGAGCCATCGGAACCAGATGTTTCTGACGCCTGCGGGAGAACAGGCGGTGGTCGAGCTGACGACCGACCCAGTCCTTGGATGGTACGCGCGGCAGGCGGATTTGGTGGCGAAGGTAGCGGGAGACACAGTGGGTAGCAAGCTGAAAGAACGGCAGTACGAGCAGGCGACCTACGCGGGCACGGAGCTCGGCTTGGATATTGCGCCGATCGCTGAGCACGTGCGGAAGCGCCTGGACAGTCTGGCGCTAGACGTCGCTGGGGCCGGGGGTAGCGGCCTGTGAGCACGCTCGCGGAGGAGATCGTCAAGGTCCTACGGCGCCGCCAGAAGGAGAACCGGCTAGAGCTAGAGGTGCGCGCAGTTGACACGATACTGGACGATCTGGGGATACCTACGTCGGCTTCTAAGGGCGTGCCAGTTCATCTGAGAGTGTCCCGGGTGTCGTTCTCAGGGACGAAGCGGCTGCACCCTTCGCATCCAGAGGCGGCCGGTTTTCCTCTAGAGAAAATGGGTGGTGACCCGGACAAGCAACAGATCGTGAGCGTGGGCGGCGGCTGTGCGGAAATCGTGGGCGCTGATCCGGATGTTTACCGGGGCGATGGCACCGAGAGAGTGGAGTCCAATACTGCTGTTTTTCAGGCGCTAGTGCCCTTCGCTTTCATGTGGGAGCCTCCTGACGGTGTGAACGGCATCGGTTCAGGCAGCAACCTGCGAGGCAAGTCGAGCGTCGTGGAGATTCTCCTGTGGTCCTTATCAGGCCGTTGCGCGGTGTTCTCCGTCGCAGTACGCCGGTGGGTCGAGCACGTGGAGATCGACTGGGTTGTTGGCACTGAGAGGCTTCGCGTCGCATTCGATGCAGACAACGGCAATGTTAGCAACGGCTCGGTAACTGTCATCGAAGAGAATGGGGCGCATGGCCCCGTCATAGCGACATTCGACGACGACGAAGCATTCGAGGATGCGATGAGCTCGGTGATGTTGAACCGGCTGCGCCTGGAGAGCTTCACGGTGTCGCAATCAGGGAAGCCGGTTACTCACAAGTGGGCTTCATATGTCAACGCGCTGTGGGTTCGGCCGAAGGACCTGAAGTCGATCATCGGCAAGGAGGCGACCCTCAGCGTCCGGCTTATGCAGATGTTCATCGGTACCGACTGGGTACCAGTTCTGGCCACCGCATCGACTGTTGCCGGGTCCCTAGAAGCGAAGCGGAAGGCCGCAGCTGAGCGAACGAAGACCGCGACTGAAGCGATGGAAGGGTCTCTGGCTGCCGCACAGAAGGCTGCGAAGGCGGTAGAGGCGAAAATCGCTGAACTCCCGGAGGGCACTCCCGACCCAGCAAAACTCGCGCAGACGAATGCCAGAATCAGCGACCTCGTACGCCAAATACATGAATCGGAGACGCAACTGCTGAGCCAGTCGGTCGCCGCAGACACCGTCCGGCAGCAGTTAAAAGCGGCGAGGGCACGACATCACACCGAGTACGAGCACGCGTTGCTGACCAAGTTCTTCCATCAAATGGAGCCGACCGTGTGTCCTCGGTGTACCGCCGGGGTGACGGCGGACAGGCGAGCCGCCGAGCCGGAGCAGCATAAGTGCTCGGTCTGCACTAGCGACCTGAACCTTGAAGCTTTGAAGGTGAACGTCGTCGTTGCCAGCTCTGTCGACGAAGCGGTCACCACCGCATTGGTGGGGGCGACTGCCGCCGTGTCCGAGGACAATGGGGAGGAATTAGCACCAAAGACAGAGATCGAGGCGCTTGAGGAAGCCGCCGCGCGGGTCGAGATCGTCATGGCTGGACTGCGGAAACAGATCGACGAGCTTCAGGTGACCCACGACGGGCTCGTCACCGAGACCGCACTGGATGCGGTGTTGGCTCAGGCGGTCGAGGATCGTCGGCTGCTCGAGATCGAATTGGCTCGCGCAGAAGGCGCGGCGCAAGCTCTCGCCACTCCTGCCTCACCCGTTGATGTATCTCCGATCGACCCAATCCAGTTGGCCGTCGCCGAGGCCGCGGAGAGGGTCCTCAGCAGATGGGTAAAGGGCCATCAGGACCCCCTACTGGCAAGAATCTCGGCTGAGATCGAACGCTTGGTTGTGAACTTCGGAGCGGACAGCTTGAGCAACATCAAGCTCGACGGCGCAGCAAACATGACGTTGCGGCAGAACGGCGACCAATCGACGTACGGTCAGGTGACACACGGTGAACAACTTCGGCTGAAGATTGCCACTGTTATCTCGCTGATCAAGCACGGATACATCGAGGGAATCGGACGACATCCAGGCTTCTTGCTGCTTGATTCGCCGGCCGCCGAGGAGATGCCGGACGGAGATTTAGCCACGATGCTGTCGGCGTTGCTGGATGTGGCCCGGGAGGCACCAATGCAGATCATCGTCGCCACCAGGAGCACAGGTCCCTTGGTGGAGTTGTTGCCCGGGAATAACCGGCTTATCGCTGAGGGCGACAGCTTCGTCTGGTGACCCCTGGTAGTCCTTGGGCAGAAATGGCGCGCAACAACATTACGGACGGAGGGACATGAGCAACTGCCTCGCTGATGCTGTTCTGGATATGGCGCGGGCCTCCGGCGGGAAGCCGTTCCCGCCCACCGCGGTGGCCGACCTTGGTGGCTGGACTCGCGTCGCTGCGGAAGCCACAGCCCTTGCCGGGACCCCTGCCCTTCCTATCGTGTCGAATCTCATCGTACGTGAGGCAAATCTTGGCGGTGAGGACGTTGCGGCTGCGTTTTCGGCTGTGGCAGACGCAATTCTCATTACTGACCAGCCGGCAGTGTTCGCGGCCTCCATCGAGCCGCTGCTCACCAGCGCGTTCGCCGTTAAACTTGCTGGCGACACGCTGGCCGCTGGCCTAGAGCTCAAGGCCGCAGCGTTCCTTGCGCACCCCGCCCGTGGTCCCATACCCGATTTGCTGTCTGCTGGCGCCCTTGAGGCTCTAACCTGTTTAGTTGCAGCCGGGCATGGTTCTCTTTTTGGGCTATTGGCGATCCTTGAAAAATTCAAGAAGCCTGTGGTTGCGCCGATGGCGCGCGCCGTGATCCGATCAATCAGCACAGCGATCGACATCTCGCCGCAGGCTGAGACACTCTTGCGCGTGGTTCGTGTTGTCGGCGGTATCGATCCAGTAGATGGTGGTGACAGAGTCCTTGCCGAAGAGGTTGAATCTGACGCGGCATGGGCGCTTGCAATGGCAGCGCTCGTCGCCGCTTTGCGGGCGCCAACACTCACCGACATGGACCCGCGTCTCGAAGAGGCGGCCAAGTATTTTGAGGTGGCGGCCACAACCTACCGGCGCCCCGACGCCCGTCCGATGTTCGCGATCATCCTCGGATTGCGGGACCTACTCGCAGGCATTCTTACGGGCGATCCTATGGATGCGTTCGGCGGTCAATCTCTCTCTGCTGACGCGCTCGGTGGCATCCGGGACCAAGTGCGCCAATTCTGCGTCGACTCGAGCGGGTTGGATCACTGGTATAGCAATAGCAAGACCGCAGCGCTGAGGGCTTGGGCTAGTCTCGCCGCCGACCTCAATGAACTGCATACACAGTTGGGCAAGGACGGATTTTACCAAACCGAGGTCGTTATCAATGGCCTCCTCAACGTCTACCTCAGTTCCCGTACATTCCGCGTGGGCAGTCGAGATGCTGATATTGCTGGCGTTCAAGACCTCATCCAGCCAGTCATAGAGTGTGGCTTCGCTTCAAACTCGAGTCATCTCTGCAACCTTGCGGAGTACACGGCAGAGCTCGCCAGCACCGCGACCACATGTGACGATAAGGATCTGCATGAGCGGTTAGACGCCGCGAGAACGATCCTGAAAGTGGCACGAGGCGCGGCGAAGGGTGGCGAGACGTCGGGAAAAGTCGACGGCGCCGTCCGGTCGGCGCCGCTACCGCCCGTGATCGGAACGCTAGTTCCCCCAGGTTCGCCTGACGCCTCACTCATCGCACAGATGACACCGGCGACGCTCGCCGCGATCGAAGAACGGCTCGACCACGTGGCGACCGCACGCCGTCACCTCAATCTCGTGCACACCGAGCTGCTCGACATCCTCCGCAAGAAACTCGCGAGGAGCCCGGACTATAAGGGCGATGTCATCCCGATCGTCGACGAGATCCTGGTCCTCATCATCAACTTCGTGGCCAGTCGGACCAACGGCCAGTCGAATCACTACAAGTACCTGTTCGACCCCGCGGCTAACGAAAATGCCATCCACGACGACCTGTATAACTTCCTCGTCGGAAACCTCGGCAATCGCGCGGAGTACGAAGTTTCGCACATCGGCGGAGGCCGCGTCGACATCCGCCTGACGTTTGATGGCTTCGCCCTCCACATCGAGATGAAGGTCGACGCTACTCGCGTTCCTATGGAAGATCGGACTGCGTATCTCAAGCAGGCCGCCACTTACCAGGGCAACGACATCCGTATTGGGTTCCTCGTCGCTCTCCGGCACAAGGCCTTCGATCCCACAGGTCCGCCCCCTCACATCAAAACGCTCATCAGTCACACTGAGTTCGAAATCGAGGGTGACCCGGTAAGTCGACACATGGTGCTCGTCGCTGTGCCGGGCAGCCGTACAGCCCCGTCGCAATCAAGGTAGTCGACGGACCGCGAGTGCGATCAAGCTCTGATGGAGGAGGCCATGCGCGACGGCCAGCTCATCGTTGACTTCCGGCGGTCCGGTCTAGGGAACCTCCTATTTGCCGGTGGCCTGCCATGCGTAGTCCGCCTCGATCGTCTCCGCCGCGGCACGCATCGGGGCCGAGTCCAGCTCCCCCGGCGTGCCGAGGTCCACGGACAGGTCCACGGGCCCGATAAACGCCACATCCAGGGCGGCCATGGCTGCGTCGATCCCGTCGCCGTAGTCGGCGGTCTCGAACTGCCCCACCGCCAGCACAGTCGAGTTGGACCGCTCGAAGTGCCCGGCCAGGGAAACCCCCATGCCGTCGTCCGCTGCAGGCTGCGCGAGCGAGACCGACAGGGTGCCCAGCGGCGGGTACGAGACCAGCTTCCGCAGCTCCCCCGCCGCCGCCCCGGAGCCGCGGGCCAGCCGAATCCCGGCGGCGCCGGCCTCGAGCAGGCGGTTGACGTCGCCGCGGTCCAGGGCGGGGACCCGCACCAGAACCGGAAGCCCGCGCGCCCGGCCGGCCCGCACGACGTCGCACCCATCCCCCACCGACATCTGCGAGTGCTCGTAGTCGCAGACCACGAAGTCGAACCCGGAGAGGGCCAGGACGTCCACGATCTCGAACCGCGGGATCTTCAGGAAGGTGCCGAGGACGGGTCGCTCGGCCATCAGCCCGCGCAGGGACACAGGCAGCGACATCAGATCCCCAGCAGATCGGCGGGGCTGTCCGCGATGAGCCGGCGCAGGTCCTCCTTGGACACCCCCGCGTCCAGCAGGCCGCGGACCATCCGCGCGTAGGCGTCCACCGGCAGCGGGTTGTTCGCCTGGCCCAGGTCCGAGCCGCCACCAGTTCCAGCCAGCCCGAATTGTCGCACGCTGTTGATAGCGTGGAGCGCGTGAGTCAGGACCGTCTCGAACGCCTTCTGCGAGAGCTCCGCGAATTCGTTCGTGAGCGCGACTGGCAGCAATTTCATTCACCCGAGAACCTCGCAAAGAGTGTGTCCATTGAAGCCGGTGAGCTGCTGGGGTGCTACCAGTGGGGGCCACCGGAGGATAGCTCACGCGTACAGGAGGAGCTCGCCGATGTGCTCACCTATTGCCTGCTCCTCGCGGACCGATTGGGACTGGACCCGCTAGACGTCGTGCTCGAGAAGCTGGAGGTCACCCGCGCTAAATACCCAGTCGAGCTTTCGCGGGGACGGAGCACCAAGCATGACCAGCTTTAGGATCGAGCGCCTCGCGCTCGACAGTGACTCAGTCAAACTATGGGCTGCGGGGGACACACGCCACCGCAACTGGCCGGTGGTCTACACGCTAAACAACGACAGCAGCATCTACGTCGGCGAGTCCTTAAATGCGGCGACCCGTATGACGCAGCACATCGCAAACGGCCGCGGCAGCCTCAACGCCGTTCGGGTCATCGTGGACGACCGCTTCAACAAGTCAGCATGCCTCGATCTCGAGTCTTACCTCATTCGGTTCTTCGCGGGCGACGGCAAGTTCACGGTGGAGAACCGCAATGAGGGCATCACCGATGCCGATTACTACGACAGAGGCCAGTACCAGCAGACGTTCGACCAGGTCTTCGAGACCCTCCGCAAGGAGGGCATGTTCAGTCAGACGATTCCTCAGATCGTCAACAGCGACCTCTTCAAGCTCTCTCCATTCAAGGCGCTGACCCAAGACCAGGCGGGAGCCGTCAACGACATCTTGGAGGGCCTCTTCGAGGATCTTGAGGACGGCCGGCCGAGCACCATCGTCATCCAAGGTGACCCCGGCACGGGCAAGACCATCGTTGCGATCTACCTTATGAAGCTGCTCAGCGACATCCGATCGCACCACAACGAAGACGTCGTGGAGAGTGACTCGATCTTCGCGGAGTATTTTCTGGAGGGGTATCCCGACCTTCTCCGCGACTTCCGCGTGGCAATTGTGGTACCTCAGCAATCGCTACGCCAGTCGCTCCAGAATGTCTTCGCCAAGACACCGGGCCTGACAAAGAATATGGTCGTATCGCAGTTCGACGTCGGCTTCAGCGAAGCACCATACGATCTGCTGATCGTCGACGAGGCCCATCGGCTCTCGCAACGCGCGAACCAGTCCTCAGGTGTGCGCAACAGGGACTTCCAAACGATCAACGAGCGCCTGTTCGGGTCGGACGACGACGCGCTTACGCAGCTCGATTGGATCAAGAAGCAGAGCACCCACCAGATCTTCCTGGTCGACGCCGCCCAAAGCGTCCGTCCTGCCGACCTGCCTAGAGAGCGCATGGAATCTCTGCTCTCCGGGGCCAAGGACGACCACCGTCTGTACCGCCTGCTGACCCAGATGCGCCTTCACGCTGGTGAGGACTACGTTACCTACGTCAGGTCGATGCTCACGCAATCTGCGCCCGAGCCCCAGCGGTTCGACGAGTACGAGTTCGCGCTCTACGAGGATCTGACAGACATGCTCGGGAAGATCCGTGAGAAGGAGCATGAGTCCAAGCTGGCGAGACTCGTCGCTGGGTATGCCTGGCCTTGGGTCAGCAAGAAGAATCCCAAGGCATACGACATCGAGATCGACGGCTGCCGGCTCCGTTGGAACTCGACGGACCGCGACTGGATCAACTCACCGAAATCGGTCAACGAAGTCGGGTCGATCCACACAGTCCAGGGGTACGACCTCAACTACGCCGGGGTCATCATCGGGCCCGAACTGAAGTACGACCCCATGCTGCAGCGCATCGTGTCGGACCGCAGCAGCTATCACGACAAGAAGGGCAAGGAGAACAACCCCCGTCTCGGCATCGTGTATTCAGACGAGCAGCTACTGGAGTACATCGTCAACATCTACGGCGTTCTGCTCACCCGTGGAATGCGAGGCACCTACGTCTACGTCTGCGATCCCGCCCTTCGCGCGTACCTGAGTCGGTTCATCCCTCGCGCCACGTGATCGCCGAGCGGCCCCGCCGCGCCGGGCACCCGCCGTCGTCCGTGTTTTCGACTCCGCTCAACCACCGTGACTCTGCTCAACCAGCCGCGGGCTGCAGCAGCCCACTGAACTGCGTCGCCCCGCCGGCGAGCATCGTCAGGTCCGAGCCGGCGACGATGTAGCGGTAGCCGCGCGCCACCGCGTCGGCCGCGGCCTCCGCCGAGCCGGCGAAGATCCCCATCGGCACCCCGCGGGCCGCAGCGGCAGCCTCGAGCGCTTCCGCCGCCGCGCGCATGGGCGCGGAGTCCAGCTGCCCCGGCGTGCCAAGGTCCACGGACAGGTCCACCGGTCCGATGAACGCCACGTCCAGGGCGGCCATGGCTGCGTCGATCCCGTCGCCGTAGTCGGCGGTCTCGAACTGCCCCACGGCCAGCACCGTGGAGTTCGACCGCTCGAAGTGCGCAGCCAAGGAAACCCCCATCCCATAGTCCGCCGCCGGCTGCGCCAGCGACACCGACCGGGTCCCCAGCGGCGGGTAGGAGACCAGCTTCCGCAGCTCCCCCGCCGCGCGCCCGGAGCCGCGGGCCAGCTGAATCCCCGCCGCGCCGGCCTCGAGCAGGCGGTTGATGTCGCCGCGGTCGAGGGCGGGGACCCGGACGAGGACCGGCAGGCCGCGCGCCCGGCCGGCCCGGACCACGTCGCACGCCTCCCCCACCGACATCTGCGAGTGCTCGTAGTCGCAGACCACGAAGTCGAACCCGGAGAGGGCCAGGACGTCCACGATCTCGAACCGCGGGATCTTCAGGAACGTGCCGAGGACGGGTCGCTCGGCCATGAGCTCGCGCAGGGACACAGGCAGCGACATCAGATCCCCAGCAGATCGGCGGGGTTGTCGGCGATGAGCCGGCGTACATCCTCCTTGGACACGCCCGCGTCCAGCAGGCCGCGGACCATCCGCGCGTAGGCGTCCACCGGCAGCGGGTTGTTCGCCTGGCCCAGGTCGGAGCCGAGCAGCGTGTTCTCCACGCCGGCGGCCTGGACGAAGCCGAGCAGGGTGTCCAGGCCCCACTGGTAGAACGAGGTGCGGTCGTCGTACTGGCAGATCGAGTGCTCGATCCGCGCCCCGAGCCCCACCCAGCGGCGCACCCGCTCGGGCTCGGCGCCGATCACGAAGTTCGGGTGGTTCACGAGGATCCGCTTGATGCCCATGGAGGAGGCCTGTTCGATGAGCCGCTCCGTCTGGTCGGCGTCGAGGTGGCCGCAGGACATGATCGCGTCGTGGGCCTTGATGACCTCGAGGATGTCCAGGACCTCGGGCTTGAGGGCGCCCTCGGCGTCGAGGATGCCGATCTCGGTGGTGTGGCGCAGGCCCAGGTTGTTGGTGGGGAAGCGCATGTTCTGGCCCTCGGCCTCGTGCACGCAGATGTGGGCGTGCGAGGAGATCGTGGGGAACCAGACCATCCGGCCGCCCTGGGCGAGCGCGAGCTCGGCCGCGTACGGGTTGAGGCCGCCCACGTAGTTGTTCAGCGCCACCCCGGAGACCACCGGGATCGGCAGGCCGCCGAGCGCCTCGGACGCCGCGCGGATGTCCGTGACCATCGAGTGGTGGTGGCTCTTGACCAGGATCGCGCGGAACCCGGCCTCGTGCGCCTGCCACGCCGCCTCGGCGATGGGCAGCCGGCGCGGGAACGGCGAGGGGCTGGGGTGGACGTGGAGGTCGACGGCGCCGTCCAGCATCGCGGCGACCTCCGGGTCGTCGATGGTGACGGGCTCGTGGCCTTCGGGCTTCAGCATCGTTGCTGTCCTTCCGTTGGTTCCGCCCTCGAGGGGCATTGACAGTGACCGTGATCGCGATGCTACGCTCGTTCCACATTGCGCACAAGCTGTTCCGATAAACGGAACACAAGGTCAAAGGAGATCGCGGTGTCCCTCAACGAATCGCTCTACTCGGAGGTCGTCAGCTTCGACGACGTCCCGCTCGAAGTCGCCCGCCCGGGCATCACCCGCAAGGCCTACGCCACGGACGAGGTCATGATCGTGTGGAACACCGTGGAGAAGGGCCTCGAGCTCCGCCCCCACTCGCACGAGGACTTCGACCAGCTCGTGTTCATCCTCGAGGGCGAGGCCGACTACTACGTGGACGGCGTGGCCCACCACATGGGCCCGCGCGACCTCATGCTCGTTCAGCGCGGCAAGGAGCACTACATCGACGTGACCTCCGGGCCGTGCGTAAACATCGACATCTTTGTCCCGCCGCGGGCCGACTACGCCCACCTCACCGCCTGGGTGGCGAACCTGGCCCACAAGGAGCCGCTCACGATCGGGGCGCAGTCATGACGGCGCCGGCTCTGCACGGCCACACTGGGACCGTGGGCACCGCGGCATCCGGGCACGAGCGCCGCGCCGTGGTGGGCGCGAGCGCCGGGTTCTTCATCGACATGTTCGACATCTACCTGCCGGTGATCGCCCTCGCCCCGGCGATGGCGTTCTTCACCCCCGCCTCGATTGGGCCGGCCACGACGGCGATCCTCGGCGGCCTCGTCTTCGCCTCCACCCTGGTGGCGCGCCCACTCGGGTCCATCATCTTCGGCTGGCTCGGGGACAAGGTGGGCCGCAAGAAGGCGACCGTCGTCGCCGTCGCCGGCGCCGGAGTGGCCACCGGGCTCATCGCGGCGCTGCCGGGCTACCAGAGCGTGGGGATCGCCGGCGTGGTGGCGCTGATCGTGCTGCGGTTCATCGGCGGGGTGTTCCTCGGCGGCGAGTACACCGGCGCGGTGCCGCTCGCGATGGAGCACTCGGCCAAGCGCAACCGCGGCCGCAACGCCGGCCTGATCGCGCTCGGCTTCCCGTCCTCCTACGTGGTGATCTCGGCGCTGACGCTGCTCGTGCTCACGTTCGCCCCCGCCGGCAGCCCGACGTCGGCCTACTCGCAGTGGGGCTGGCGGATCGCGTTCATCGTGGGCGCTATCATCTCGATCGGCTTCGCCATCGCGTACGCCCGCGGCGTCGAGGAGAGCCCGGCCTGGGAGAACACGTCCACCAAGCGGGTCAACCCGTTCAAGGAGCTCCTCGCCGGGCCCAACCGCAAGCCGCTCGCGCAGGCGTTCCTGCTCATGACCGGCGTGTGGTTCTCCTCGAACGCCTCGATCGTGATCCTGCCGCCCACCATCGCGACCACGACCGGGCTCAGCGCGGTGCAGACCTCGACGCTGATGATCATCGCATTCGCCGTGGTGACCGTGGCCTACCCGCTGTTCGGGATGCTCTCGCAGCGGATCGGCCGCCGGGCGTTCTTCGTCCTGTGCGGCGTCGGCTCGCTGCTGGCGATCCCGCTGTTCGTGCTCTTCGCCTCCGGGGCGGTCAGGGGCTTCTGGGCCGCGACCGTGGCCGTCGCCGCGATCGCGCTCCTGGGCGTGCCCGCGTTCGGGGCCATCGGGGCGTACATGTCCGAGCGGTTCCCCGTGGAGATCCGGGCGACCGGCTACGGCGTCGGCTACTCCCTGGCGCTCATCATCCCCTCGTTCTACGCCTTCTACATGGCCGCGCTGTCCGGGCTCATGCCGCTCAAGCTCACGCCCACGGTGCTGCTCGGCGTCGGCGGGATCTGCCTCATCGTCGGGGCGCTGTGGGGACCGGAGACCAAGGACCGCAACCTCGCCGAGCACACGATCGCCGCAGAGCGTCGGCCGTGACGGCCGCGCCGGTGCGGGCCGTGGCACGGGCTAGAGTGTGGGCTATGCCAACGGAGAGGGACGACGCCGCGCCGGCCGGCGGGCTGCAGGTGGTGAGCCGGAGCGCGCAGATCCTGCGGATGTTCAGCTCCGACCGCACCGAGGTGCGCATCAACGACGTCGCCGAGGAGCTGGGGATCGGGCGGACCTCCGCCCACCGCTACCTCCAGTCCCTCGCCTCCGAGGGGTTCCTGCAGCGGATCAACGACAACGACTACCGGCCCGGGCCCCTCATCATGGGCATCGCCGCGTCGATGCTGACCGGGCCCAAGATCATCGACGTGGCCGAGCCGCTCCTCGCCACGCTCGCCGAGCGCACGGGCCAGACGGCGGTGCTGGGGCTCTGGACGGGCTCCAGCGCCGTGGCCGTCGCGTCCAAGGAGCCTGCCGGGAAGTCCGTGAACATGACGGTGCGGATCGGGGCGCCGCTCGGGCCGCAGTCCGCCCAGGGGCTCGCGTTCCTCGCGTGGGGCTCGCCGGCCGTGCGGGAGCGGGCGCTGGCGAAGCTCGGGACCTCGCGTGGCGAGGTGGAGCGGAAGCTCACAGAGGCCCTCGGCGCCGGGTTCGCGGTGAGCGAGGCGGTGATCGACGGCGTTGCCGCGGTCGCCGCGCCGGTGTTCGACGCCGGCGGGAGTATCATCGCGACCCTCGCCCTCGTTGCCCCCGTCGGGGTGCTGGACACCTCGGCGGAGGGGCGCCACATCACCGACCTGAAGGCCTCCGCGGCCGCACTGTCGGGGCTGCTCGGGGCGTCGACGGCGGCATAGCAAAGCCTGCTGGCGTAAATCTGGCGTCCCGGGTACCAAGCTTTGGTATCATTGGTCCATGGCGCGCAATACGTCGATCAGCCTGGATGCCCACTTCTCCGATTTCCTCGCCCACGAGGTCGCGACGGGCCGCTACGGGTCCGCGAGCGAGGTTGTCCGTGCCGGCCTCCGGCTTCTGGAGGATCAGGAGGCCCGACTCTCCGCGCTGCGCTCAGCCCTGAGCGCGGGCGAGGCCAGCGGCGAGCCGGAACCCTTCGACTTCGACGCGTTCATCGCCGCGAAGCGCCCGTGAAGCAGTACCGGCTCACGCCGGCCGCGGTACAGGACCTCTCATCCATCTGGGACTACACAGCCGACCGCTGGGGTCTCGGCCAGGCCGAGATCTACGTAGGAGAGCTGCGCGGCGCCATCGAACGGGTCGCGGACCGCCCCGATCGCGGCCGCCCCTGCGACGAGATCCGCGCCGGGTACCGGCGCTACGCGATCGGCAGCCACCTGATCTTCTACGTCGAGACCGATACGACGGTCGACGTGATCCGCATCCTGCACCAACGCATGGACCCCACCCGGCACTTCTAGGTCCCGTTCCGCCGCCGGCTATCGCACGCCATGGTGCATCCCCGCGAGCGCCGCGTCCAGCGCATTCCTGATCCGCTCCTCCTCGCCGCTGCCGGTCGTGGAGAGCCGTAACAACGGCAGCCCGATCGCGACTAGGACCCGGTCCTTGAGCTCGTCCCTCGCCAGCTGGACGGGGTTGTCGTCGTGGAACGCGAAGCCGTCCACCTCGATCGCCAGGACCGGGGCCCGGGTGAGCCGGTTGTAGACCACGATGTCGAGCGAGGACCCGCGGCGCACGAATCCCGCCTGGTCCGCGCTCAGCCGAGCGCGGCTGGGCACGAGGTGGCGAAGGAGCACCTGGGGCACCGCCTTGAGGCCCCGGTACGGCTCCTCGCCGAGCATGCCGTGCAGCACCGTCCAGGCGATGTCCTCCGACCGTTGCCCGAGATGCCCTGCCACCCGCCCCGCAAGCGGCCGGAGGCGCGCGGAGAAGCTGCTGTAGAGCAGGTCGAAGACGGACACGATGCTGCTGTCGACGAGCTGAGCCGGATCCTGGTACTGGATGTAGCCCATCAGGTCGCGCAGATTCCTGCTCGTCGGCAGCATTCGGTGATCGGTGACGAGGATGAAACGCTCTCTCGCGCGAGAAACGGCGACGTTCACGAGACGGGCATCGTCGACGAACTTCACGCCGCTTCGACCGGCCGCGGTGTCGTCGAGGACAGCGCTCATAATGACCGCACGCTTCTCGCGGCCTTGGTACCGATGAACCGTGTCTGCCTCGATGTCCATGAGGTCTGCCGCCGAGCCCAGGCGGCCCTGCAGCTCCGTGAGCTGCCGCCGGTACGGCGTCGTGATGCCGATCTCTGCCCGGGGGATACCGGCGCAGTGCGTGGAGATCACCTCGTCGATGATGGCGTCAACTTCTCGCCGGTTGACCCGACCGCCGTCGCGGAATTGCCTCATGTGGTTTCCCTCGGCCGTCCTCACAACCATCATCGGCCGTGGCCGGCGCGGGCCCTCAGTGAGCGGGATGAGCTGGCCGTCGTAGAACTTCTCATTGCAGAACCCGATGATGGCCGGATCGCAGCGGTAATGCTCGCGGAGCATCGTGACTGGCAGGGCATCTCCATAGAGCTGTCGGAGCGAGGACATGATGCTGTGCGTGCGGTAGTCGTACGACGGCGCGGGCGGCACCTCGCCTGCGCCGGGCCGCTCCCCGACGATGGGTGGCAGCTGTCGTTGGTCTCCGACGACCACGATGCGCCGGCATGAGGCCATCGCAAGTGCAGAGGTGAGCAGGTCCGCCTGGGAGGCCTCGTCGATGATCAGGCAGTCGAGCAGGTTGTCCTGGCCGATGCTGCGGCGGAGGGAGTGGCACGTGCTCAGGATGACGGGATAGTCGACGGTGAAAGCGCGGAAACCGGCCCGGATCGCGTCCGGACTGTACTGGACGCGCCCGCGTGAGCCGTAGCGCCCGCGGAGGGCCGAGCGCAGGAAGCGCTCCGACAGGAGCCGGTGGTCGGCGAGCATGCCGGCGAGGCCGCCGTCCTCCACCCGGCGTTCGTGGTCCGCGATGTCCCGGTCCAGTTCAGCGATGCGGCGGTCGTAGAACGCCGCCTGGACGCGCAGCTTCAGGTCGGTATCCCCCAGCGCGGCACCGCCTAGCGACCCGTACTTGAGCCGGCGTACGATGCTTCGCAACCAACGGAACCGCTTGGGCCGCGTGCCTTCGAGCGCCGCCTCAACGAGGAAGTCGATGAGTGTCTCTGAGGACCGGCCAAGCAGGGGCAGCGGGCCGCCGCCGACGACGTCCTGGCTCCGGAGGAACTCTAGGAAATGCTCGCGTTCCAGACCGTAGGCATCTCGCTCCTGCCGGAGCGTCGCGAGGTTCCATTCGGCTCGCTGGGCCGTGGTGAGCCGCTCGGCGAGCGCCCGGATCTTCGTCGGATCCGCGGGGTCGTCCGTCGATTCGGCGAGCATCTCGCCGATCGCATGGTTGCGGTTCGCCTGGCTCTTGAGGAAGTTCTCCCGCTTCTCGGCGCGCCCCAGATCCGCGACGACATAGCCGATGCCCCTCCCTGCCAGCTTGTCCCGAACGTTCTCGACGGCGGCGTTGTTAGACGCGACGACACCGACCGACGCGCCGGGACTCGCGATCAGCGTGGCAATGAGGTTGAGGATCGTCTGCGTCTTGCCGGTCCCGGGCGGCCCCTCGATCACCGAGATGGGGAAGCGCAGCGCCTTCTCCACGGCCGCACGTTGGCTGAGATTCGAGGAGAACGGCGCGATCGGAACGGCGTCGTGTTCGGCGGGTTCAAGCGGCTTCGCCGTGAGGTACCGGGCAAGCACGCTGTCCGGATGCACGGTCGTGAGGCGTTCGTACTCACGCTTGAGGGGGTCGGGGCCCTGCGGCCCTGACGGAAGGGCGGCGACGATGGACCGCCAGTAGGCGAGAACGTGCCCCGCCAGCCCTGCCTGTTCGACGTCTTCCTCGATGCGCACCCTGTGCTCGGGGTGCAGGTGGTGCAGCTCAGTCTCCCCGCGCCGCTCAAAGATCCGCACCCAGGCTCCGGAGGGTCCGTCGAACCGGTAGGCCGCTCGGGGGTCCGGGACCCGCCGGCCGGCGGCCTCTACCCACGCGCCCTCGAGGCTCATCGAGGACGGGTGCTGGAGAACCAGGACCTTCTGCGGGCCATAGCGGTACGTTCTGGTTCCCCTCACGAACCGGACGAGAAAGTGCTGGCCCTCCCGATGGTAAGAGTCGACCTCGGCGGTCTTGTCCTGCCAGTCGCCTCGGTCCGTCGACCAGACAAGGAGCGCCTCGGCGCGCGGATCGATCATGGCCACCCCCCCTGAGTACACCCCGAGCCTATCGCCGCAATCGAAGCGGCGGGCGTCACGGGGTCGGCGCCAAAAGCTCAGCTCACGCAGCCGCCGAGGAGCTGGGCATCGGGCGCGCCGGCTCCCCCGCCGGCTACCTCCAGTCCCTCGGGCCACCCAGGCGGGGCGGCCACCGGCGCAGCTCTCCCCCGCACAGGCCGCGTGCGCCTCACCGGACAATTCCCGGCAAGACATAACCAGCCGCGTGTACGTCCTACCGGCCGAGCTGATAGAGCGCCAAGTCGACGTCTGCGGCCCTTAGACGGCCCTGCACCGTGCGGTGACGTTGTCCCCTTGCGGGTCCATGGGTCGCTCGGGACGCTGGACGCATGAAGAAGGTGCTCACCGCCCTCGGCACGTCCACCGCGGCGGCCATCGCGTGCCTTGCAGCCCTCCGCCCCCTGTTCCGGCATTGGGGCGCGACCCGTGACGAGGTCGCCGGCCCCTACCCGGGGGCGGACATCGTCCCCGACGGCGAACGGGGCGCGACGATGGCCGTGACGATCGATGCGCCGCCCGAGGCTGTCTGGCCCTGGCTCGTCCAGCTCGGGGGCGACCGCGGCGGCTGGTATTCGTGGGACCGCCTCGACAACGGCGGCCGGCCGAGCGCCGACCGGATCCATCCCGAATGGCAGGACCTCAAGCGCGGCGACACCGTGAAGTACTGGACCAAGCGCTACGGGGCGGTGGACGCCTGGACCGTCGCCGCCCTCGAGCCGAACCGCTTCCTCGGGCTCCACGGGCTCAGCGACCTCATGGGGAGGCCCCTCGACCCCGCGCAGCCTCGCCCCTCGGCCTACACGGAAGGCCTCTGGGGCTTCCAGCTCAAGGAGTTCGCCGGCGGCAGGACGCGCCTCGTGATCGGCGGCTACGAGACCTTCCGGCCGCGAGCAGCCCGCTGGCTGCTCTCGCAGTGGATCTTCCCCCCGATCGTGTGGGTGATGCAGGCCCGGATGCTCGCGGTTCTCAAGCGCAATGCCGAGCGGTCGCCCGGGTAGAAGACGAGGTCAACGGAGAGGGCGAGCGGGCTCTTGGCGCTTTGGCGCGGGCGGTGCAGCCCCCACCCACGAACCGCGGAGCTACTTGTACCAGACAGCGACTCCATGGTGGTGCGAGCACGTTCCACTGTGGTTCGCCGAGTACGAGTACGTTCCGTCTACGCACAGTGCCGTTGCTCCCGCCGGCGAGACCTGCTGCTGCTGAGCTGCCTGCTGGGCGGCCGCTTGCGCGTCAGCAGCCGCCTGCGCGTCAGCAGCGGCTTTCGCATCAGCAGCAGCCTTCGCGTCAGCAGCCGCCTTCGCATCGGCTGCCGCCTTCGCATCCGCAGCAGCCTTGGCGTCCGCCGCGGCCTTCGCGTCGGCTGCGGCCTTCTCCGCGGCGAGATCGGCAGCGAGCTTGTCGGCCTTGGACTTGGCCATCCACACGATTGAACCGTCGCGGTCCTTCGTGCAGGCAAGATCCGTCCCCGCCAGGGTGTAGCGCTCCCCCACCTTCGCGCAGGCGTCACCGTCTGAGTAGAGCGCAGCCACCACCGTGGCAGTTGAGGTCGGACATCCTATCGACGCCGCGTCCGGAGTCGAGGTAACCGACGGTGTGGCAGAAGAACCGGGCGCAGCGGGCGTCGCAGAGGAATTGGGCGCAGCGGGCGTGGCAGTGATCGTCACAGTGGCGGTCGGTGTCGACGACGGGCAGCTCGGAGTTGCTACAACTGCCGCCGCCGAGGGGGACGAAGTTGACCTCGTTGCGACCGCGGGGTTCGGGGGCGCAGTCGCCGCGACAGCTACTGACGCGGCGATGAAGGTTGCACCTGCGGCCAGCATGACCGCAAGGGCGGCACGTTTGCGCGGCTTCTTCCGAGAAAGCAGACGCACAAGTCCGACGACGAACACAACAACTGCGACGAGCCACAGAAGGACAGGAGCAGTGAAGAGCAGTACGACTGCCACAACTGCGGTGAGCAGAATCCGCCAGGTCCGACGGCGTGGACCTTTTGCGGCAGGCGGCAGCTGGCTGCCAAGACTGTTCTTCATTTCCTTACCTTCCCAAACGACGCCGCGGGCATGCAGCGTCAACACAGAGTGAAAAGACGTGACGATCCGGGAAATTCAGGGAGCCCAACGAGACATCCTGCCGGCAGAGCCGCCTATACCTGCATCACCCAGTCCTGCATGATCGTAGGCTCCTCTGATAGACATGTACAAAAGAAGTCGTTCGATGAGAGGACCCCGCGATGGAGACGCTGACGCTCGATCAGGTACACCACGAGCTGACCAGCCTCTCCCGCGAGAAGGATGTGCTCAACCAAGGCTTCGAACTCGGTACCTCGTGGTGGCGGGACGAACTGCGGCGAGCGGGAATGGAAGTGCTGCCTCCATTAGGTGGAGACAGCACTTCCATCTATCTCGACAGGAGGACGCTCTTCGCGCTCGCATCCGAGGTCATCGACGGCAGCCGGGATCCCCGTGACTTCACTTTCCATGTGCTTCTGTGGGGTTCTGGGACTACTCGCAGAAACAACCGGGGCCGAATTGACTCGTTGATCGCACCTACAACCTCGCCTGCCCTCCTGGACGCACTCCAGGCCGCACAGACCAGTCCCTCGACTGCTTTCGATGCCTTCCGCTCGCGAGGGCGCAATACCTTTGCCTATCTGGGTCCGGCCTACTTCACCAAACTCATGTACTTCGCGGGACAGGGTAGGCCCACGCACCCCGCGCTCATCGTCGACCGCCGCGTCCTCGCCACTCTTGCAGGAACCGAGCCTGGGTCTGGACTTTCCACGGCGGCAAACTACCCACGCGAAACGTATTTGCGTGCTTGCTCCGCCCTAGAAGCGATCGCCGCGTCAGCTCGAGATTCTGGCCACCCCGAGCTCACAGGCTGCACCGCTGATCTCGTTGAACGATGGGCGTTCGGGCGGGCGGCGCTCAACTAACACCTGACGGGCAGATGGCGTCCCGGGCGCTTGAAGGACGGCCCAATTAGCCAACTAGCCCTATGCTTCGATCATGCGCACGCTAGGCTCAGTATGGGAGTTTTGATCAGACAACCCGGGGGCCAGTGGCATGAGCCTGGCACTCAGGGTTATGACAGCGAGGCTGCACTGCAGCACATCCTCCACGACCACCCGTCGCTCGTCCCCGGAGTATCAGCGGACGCGGTCGCTTGCATCGAGTTCCAGTCCGGCGCCGGACGGGCTGACATTGTCATCGTCGACTCGGACGGGAAGCTCACGCTCGTGGAATGCAAGCTGGGCGCCAACCCCCAGATCCGTCGAGAGGTGATCGGTCAGGTCCTCGACTATGCATCCCGGATCTGGCGTATGGACGTCGAAGAGTTCGAGCAGCGCTGGAAGCAAGCCAACGGCGGCTTGTCCCCCTTTGAAGCACTGAGCGATGACGGTGCGGTAAGGGCTGCGGTCGCGGAACACCTGGCAAGCGGGCACTTCAACTTAGTACTCGCAGTCGATGGGCTCAACGACGACGTCAAGCGCATCGTTGAGTTCCTCAACGCCGTCACGCTCCCGGAGACTGGCGTGATAGTGGCTGAGTTCGCCCACGCCCGTGAAGCGGAGGTCGAGATACTTATCCCTACCTCTTACGGTGCGGACTTGGTCGAAGCGAAGGCCGCTGCGCCGAGGACGAGCGGCAGGACGTGGACCGTGGAGGAATATCTAAAGAGCTGCGAGGACTACGATCCGGCGTCTTCAAAGCAGGTGGCCGAACTGATCACAGCGGCCAAGCAAGCTGGGTTCCAGATCGAGGGCGGGAAGGGCGCCTCTCCTTCTCTGAATTTCGGGATCACAGCCGATGGCATCGGCTTGACGTGGCCTCTGGCGCTTTTCACATATGGATCGGGACTTTCGAAGACGGCGGCAGTAGAGGTGAGGTTTCTCTATTACAGGGAGCTAGATGGGCTGGCGCCAGCGATCGCCGACTCCATCGAAGCTCAAGCGGGCATGGTTGAGCTGGTTCAAGAAGCGCGAAGGCTGGACTTCAAGAAGCGTCCCAACCGGCCGGCACGTGACCTGACTGCGGAGCAGCTGCGCGCCCTACCTCGTGCGGTGGCGTCGGTCCTGCGGCGACCCTAGGTCGATCAGGTAAAACGGCCTACAGGTCACGACGTCCCTTCTGGAACCGTCCAATCGAAATCACGCGCGTTGAGGCGCCCTTCATCAGGATCGAACCGAACGACCCTGAATTCCCCGGCGTGCCGATCCACTTTCCCGTCCACCAAACGCATCCCAGACCACACACCCATGAAACACATTCCCGGATGCTGACGCGCGTGTTCCACCTCGTTGCGCGTGACTACGACCGAGCCTCCTAGGCTCTGGGTACCTTTAGCTTCGAGGTAGAGCCGCTTGAAGCCTCTAAGAGCGACGGCGTCATAAGGGCGGTTCAGTCTGGTGTCGGTAACGGTCCAGCCCCGATTCCGATAATGGTCCATCAGCCGGTCTTGGGCAGCGTCTTCAATCGCTCTACGGATGCCTGGGTCCATCTGTCGGCCTTGGCCCGCTCCCCTCGGCAAATCTGGATTCTCAGCCGTGGCTGCGGCTTCGACTGTGACGGGATCCGGGCCATACGATATCGGATTTCTCCGGTACTCGACCTGAGCCCCAATCAAGGCCTCGTGTACCGGGTGGCCCGCGGAGAGAGGGCGACCAATGAGTGCCCTTTTCGGTTTCCCTGTACGCATATCCGGAACGGTCTCATGCTCAGGCCCGTCGAGTTCCGCCACCAGCACCACCCGATCCTGGTAGTTGAACGCTGCCCAGCGCTCAACTGCGATCCGTGTCCTATCTAATCGCCAGTCGCCACGGTTGTTCGCCCACAGCACCTCAGGCGTGACGTCAGGGTCGTAGCCCCACCAATCACGACCAAGAGGATCAGCTGGGTCTGCAGCCTGGCGGTCAATGAGCCTGATGTTGATGACCATGAACTGAGTATCGCTGACGAGAGCCATCCTGATGCTCAACCCAACAACAGCGGGACGGGCATGCGTCGCGTATGAAGCCCCCGTCCCGCTGTTCACGTTGATCGAGGCTAGGCGCGCTTGAACCACCGAGCCGGCGGCCAAATCCGGCTCAGCAGGACGGGCTTCCCGGAGCTGCGCTCGGTCTCGCTGCGCCACTGCGCGTAATCGCAGACGCGCAGGGCGACGACCTCCGCCGGGCCGACGAGGTCGCCGAGGAGCTCGACCACCCACGGGCGAAGCTCCACGCTTCCTCGAAGGCCTCGGCATCCACGCTGAAGCCGACGCCGATCTCGGGCCTCTCGGCGTCCGGCGAGAAGCTGAACGTCTCAGCCCCGGCCTCCGTCACGGGCCCCATGACGGCCCGGACCCTCTCCACCGGGCTTGGCGAGGGATCGCCAGGAACGTGGAGGAGGCGGATGTCCGCCGAGATGTGCCACACGCTGTTCATGCTGGTGTCCTTTCACGGTAGGACCGCCGATCATCCGGGTGACTCCCGGACGCAGGGCGGTCGGCCGTCCGCGACAGCAGCACCGGGACACAGCGTGAAGTCTTCGTCATGGGCTCATCAGAGCACACCCCACCGACAGAACTGGCGAGCGGACGACGGCGGGTGCGCACCCGCCGTCGTCTGCGTCGCTTCACCCGAAGTACAGGTGCCGGTGCGCGGCGCACCGCTCGTTGAGCGGCGAGGGCGGCGATGGCGTCATTGAAGAGGTCGCCTTAGCCCCACCTCTGGCATAGTGCGCCCGATGCGAGCGCGGCTGAGACACATTGCACGACGCCGGTGGCTCGCCCAAGCGGGCGGGTCACCGGCGTCGTCGTCTGTGAGCGGCGGTCCTGAGGACCCCCTCGAGGTCTTAGCGTTCGCAGGCGACCCCGTCGTGGTCACGGTCAAGGCCGATCCGGTACCCGGGCTGACCCGCGTACAGCGGGGCCGCGCCGGCGGCACGGGCGGCGGTGCAGTTCGCGTAGTACACGGACGAGGCCTGCTGCTGGGCCGCCTGCTGCTGAGCCTGCTGCGCAGCCGCCTGCGCGTCAGCAGCGGCCTTCGCATCCGCAGCAGCCTTCGCATCGGCGGCGGCCTTGGCATCGGCTGCCGCCTTGGCGTCCGCAGCAGCCTTCGCGTCGGCGGCAGCCTTCTCCGCGGCGAGATCGGCTGCGAGCTTGTCTGCCTTTGACTTGGTCATCCACACGATCGAACCGTCACGGTCCTTCGTGCAGGCCAGATCCGCCCCGGCCAGGGTGTAGCGCTCCCCGACGTCCGTGCAGGCGTCACCGTCTGAGTAAAGCGCAGCCACCACCGTCGCGGTCGAGGTTGGGCAACCCAAGGACGTCGTGTCCGGAGTCGAGGTAGCCGAAGGCTCGACCGAGGAATCGGTTGAAGCCGGCGTGGCCTTGATCGTGACTGTGACAGTCGGCATCGGTGAAGGACATTCGGTCGTCGCTGTCGCGCTCGGGCTCGCCGACGCAGCGTTCCCGACCGAAGCGGTCGGGTGTGCCGAGCATCCCGCCAAGGCCAACGCGCTCAGCGCGACGGCTGCCAGAACCTTTTTCATACTGCCCCCTAAGATCGAACTTTCCGCACTCTCCTCAGAAAGCCGATAGCGGCTTGTATGAATGCGTCGAGCACAGCAGATCATACTTGTATTTGACATGTAAAATGAAACTCTGAGGTGTCCTCCCCCAACGGCTCCTGGCTCGACGCAGGGCGGATCTGGCGAGGGCCACTCGCGAGGAGCCGGCTAGGGTGATCGGCACCGATGGCAAGGGAAACAGGCGGCGCTATGGGTTTCAGGTTTCGCAAGTCGAAGAGCTTTGGGCCAATTCGGGTGACTGCATCCAAGCGAGGCCTGAGCGTGAGCGCCGGCAGCGGCCCATTCCGGGTGACAGCTTCCAGCAGAGGACGCATCACCAAAACGGTGCGCGTCCCAGGCACCGGGCTCTCGTACGTGTCGACGAGCAGTACGGGAGCCGGGAATTCGCGCAAACGACTGAAGCAGGCCTCCGCGCCAACCAGGAAATCCCCTCGTCCGAGCAGACCGCCGGTCGCCGACGCCGTCTGGCAGGCGATGCTGGTGCCGGACTCCACTCCGCCTGCCTCGTCATTTCAACGGGACTACGTCCGTGCAGCGGTCTCCCGGGTCACAGGGTGCCGTCCGAGTCTGATGCGCCTGACCATCGCCCAGGCGGAACGCATACTGGCGTTCGTGGGCGCCGATCCGGCTCAGCTTCATCGATTCGGCCGCGGGAATCCCCGAGTCGAGAAATGGGCCACTGTCAGCAAGTGGACGATGTTCGCTGCACTTCTTCTGCTCGTAACCGTTGCGGCGCCGCCGGGCGTGCTTGTTGCGGCCGCGCTCGTCGCCATCGTCGTCTGGCGGCGCAGGCGACGGCGCTTCCGGCAGGCTTGGGAAGACGAGCACTGGGCGCCGACCTTCACCGGCCACGCGGATCGCGAGCACTCGGCGACGAGCCTCGCGCCAGCACTCTCAAGCGCAGGGGCGTGGGCTCCCCAAAGCCCATGTCCCACTGGCCCCGAGTATCAGATATCGCTGGGGCGCGGAGAATGGCCCAACGTGGATCTCGTTGGCGTGCAGCACTATCTTCCGGCGGTACGAGCAGCTCTGAGCTCGGCGGCAACCTCGGGCATCGCGAGCGGGCCGTCCAGAGAAGCGGAGGGCCTCCGGGTCGTGCTGGTGCCCGAACCCGACAACCCCTACGACTCCAACGCCATCAGCGTCCGGTGGGCGGGTAGGACTATCGGATACCTGAGTCGAGAAGATGCTGCCCGGTACTCACAACCCGTGCGCCGCATCACCGCCAGCGGGTTCGCCCCGGTGTCTGCCGCCCGGATCTGGGCGTGGGACGGAGCGCAGATGACGGATGCCCGAGTGACGGTGGCTCTCCCAGAGCCGGAGCTGATTGCGCCGCTCAACGAGCCGCCCGCAACCACTCACACGTTGGTGCCGTGGGGAGCAGCGGTGCAGGTGCTCCGGACCGAGGACCACTTCAGCACGCTCTTCGACTACATCCCCGAGGAGGGGGTCGGCCTGGTGCTCGTGAGCCTCCACAAGGCGACGCGCACACTCAAGAACGGGACGCTCCGATCATTCGTTGAGGTGCGTCTCGACGTGGACCGGGTCGGAGAACTCAGCGGCACCACCTCGCCTCACTACTTGCCGCTGCTGGAACACACGGAAACCGTTGGCGAGCTCGCCGTCTGTTATGCCAAGATCACCGGCTCGGCGCTCGCAGCCAAGCTCTCGCTGCAGGCCCAGCGCGCGAGTGAGATCAGCAACTCTTGGCTGGCGAACTCGCCCCACCCAGCACCGCGGCTTGCGCCGTGGGCCCGCTCCTACAGCGTGCCGGCCGCCTACGTGCCAAGACACTGACCACCGGCTAGGCCGGAGGAAGGCAATTCACCCGAAGTACAGGTGCCGGTGCGCCGCGCACCGCTCGTTGAACCGCGCCCCGCAGCTCGGGCACGACGTGGCCGCAAGATAGTCCTCGATGGCCATCTCGCCCTTGCACACCCCGCACAGCACCGCCGGCTCCGACCACTGCTCCGGCGGCCACGTCTGCGCCTCGTGGTCCGCGTCCTCGGCGTGGCACAGGTGGCACGGGTAGTACCGCCCGCAGCAGGCGAACTTCATGGCCACCACGTCCACCTCGGTGCGGTAGTGGACGCACCGGGTCTGGTCGTCCACGGTGGCGCCGAAGACCCGCACGGCCCGCACTCCCCCGCTCACCCCACTCGCCTCACTTCACGCGGCGGACGAGCACATCCGGGAACGCCCGGTGCACGGCCACCGCGGCGACGGCGGCGACGGCGTCCTTGAGGAGGTCGCCCGGGTAGAAGACGAGGTCGGCGGCGAAGGCCGCCTGCCAGGAGAGCTTGAGGTTGAGCATCATGCCGAGCACGCCCGGCAGGTGCGAGGCGACCACGGTGACCACGGCCGCGGCGAGGAAGAACCACACGGCCCGGCGCTTGGCCGAGGCGCGCCGGATGACCTGCTCGGCGGCGACGCCCACGAGGAACGCGGCGAGGACGAACCCGACGATGTACCCGGCGGAGCCGCCGGCCATGACCTGCAGCCCCGCCCGGCCGCCGGAGAAGATCGGCAGCCCGGCGAACGCCACCACGAGGTAGAGCCCCACCGCGGCGGCGCCGCGCGCCCCGCCGAGGACCAGGCCGGTGAGCATGATCGCGAAGGTCTGCAGCGTGATCGGCACCCCGAAGCTGCCGACCGGGATGCCCGGGACGACGGCCGAGGCCGCGATGAGCGCGGCGAACACGGAGACGAGGGCCAGCGACTGCGAGTCCCACATCCTGCGCGGCTTGCGCGGGCCGCCCTCGGCCGGGCGGTGGGGCGCGGGGGCGGGCGTCGTCGGGTTGCTCATGATTCCTCCAACAGGTCCGGGAAAGCGTGCTGGAAGAAGGCTACGAAGCGCGGTCCGCGTCCGTTTTGTAGGGAACCGACCACGGATGACGGCGGTCTATGGATCGATCGCTACAAAGGGGTGGGGTTGCGCGGCGAGGGCACCTGTGCTGAGCCTGCCGGGGAGGTGCCGCTGTGCGTCGGCTCGTCAATCCCCGCCAAGTGGCGGCCGGACGAGGTGCACGCACCGATGGAGCGCGTTTGACCAGAACCAGTGGTGATGAATTGATGGCGCCCAGCCGGATAAGAATAAAGGCTGACTCAAGACGTCGCGTATGCATAAGCTTCCGGCATGCGCGTATTCGATACTTCGTTCGACTACAAGACTGACAAGCCCGCGAAATCCAGGCCCGACGCGGACAACGACAGTCCGCAGCTCCGCGTGGATCACGAGCTGCTATGGACCAAGAAACTGAACTCCGGCGTGCTGTTCGCCCCGACGGCGCCATCGGCCCGCCGGAACGGCTACCTCATCTACACAGATGCCTCTGGGGAGAGGCACTGGTACGGAAGCGATGCCATCACCAATTCCTACACCGGGTGGCTGACTCCGAACTCTCTGGCCGGCGCAGTCGCCTCGCTCAGCCCAGCCCAACGGTCGCGCTACCTCAACCCGCCGTACACGATCGGTAGCGCCATGATCTGGCCCGTGAAATCGCAGGAGCCGTACACCATCAACAAAGCCCGTCGATCGATCGGTGACCGCATGGACCTCACCCTTGAGTGCATCCGTCGTCACTACGCTGGAGAGGGCGAAAGCCCCCTGACTGCGGTCCTCAACGCCTATGCGGATTTCCTCGGCCTCTTCAACGGGTTCGAAGAGTTTGTGGACTTCTTCCACCTGCAGGACTTGGTAACGCCGGATTACTCAAAGATCCAGTTCTACCTGCCGTTTGAGAGCTTCGAGCATCCCAGGACACCGGTCACCGCGACCGAGTATGTGACTTACCGGGAGGCCACGCTGGAATTCGTTGCACGGCGGGGGCGCCGAATGGCCGAGTGGGTTGTTAAGAACCACCCTGAGATTGAGGTCCGCCACCAACCCCCGAGCTGGACCGACGGCGGCGGGCTCCCACTCGCCGTCGTCCGCAGCCATGCACAGCCCCTTCCCCACTGACTCGCACCCTGTGACGCCCGAGAACCCGCTGGCTCGGACCCGAGGGAGGTCGCCGAGGACCTCAGAGTGCAGCCGGGCGTCCCGTCACGGGCTCAACTGGTCGAGGATCCTGCGCACGCGCTCGGCCTCGAGCGGCAGCCGGTGAGCCAACGCAGCCCACAGAATGTCGTAGTCAACGTGGTCGCACCCGTGCGCGACGAGATTCCGCGTTGCTTTCATCGCCCGCCACGAGACCTCCGGGTTGGCGGCAGTGAAGTCGTCGGGCAACCGGGCGACGGCTTCGCCGAGCTTGTGGAGGATCGATTCTGCGGCGAGGCGGAGTGCCTCGTCAGCGTCATAGGCCGCCTTGCCTCGGGCCACGATGACCCGCGCCGCGGTGTCGCTGAATCTGAGGAAGTCTCGCAGACAGGCAACCGTCCGCTCCTGCTCCCTCGTCGTCACAGCGCGACTGCTTCGTCCCGGATGCGATTCACCCCGGGGCGCAGGCCGCCTTCCGAGACCACGTCCACATGGAGGCCGGTCATCTCTTCGAGCTCGACCGTGAACTCCGCGAGATCGAAGACGGTGGCGTCGGGCGCCAGCGTCACGAGCAGGTCGAGGTCGCTCCCCGACGTGTCGTCCCCTCGGGCTGCTGAGCCGAAGACCCGCACGTTGCTGGCCTTGTGCTTTCTGGCGATGGCGATGATCTGCCCGCGCTTCTCTGCGATGACCGCCGAGGGGCGGGGCCGCGCCGCGCGCCTCAGACGATCCAGCATGGCCGCGGAGGGTCTGCGCTGCCCGCTCTCGTACGCCGCAATATTCGGCTGGGCGACGCCCGAGCGCGCGGCCAGCTCTGCCTGCGTGAGCCCGGCTGCCATGCGCAGCCGACGGATTTCGTCCACGGCACCATTATATCGACTGATATACACCCTGTCCCAGCGGACGACGGCGGGTCCCCACCCGCCGTCGTCCGCCCCCCAACATGAGCGAGACGTCAGGCGAGCGAGCCCACCCGCCGTCCGAACACGACCCCGGCCGCGAGGCCGGACCCGCCCGGGTAGTTCCCCGCGAACAGGCCGCCGAGCATCTCCCCGCACGCGTAGAGCCCGGGAATCGGCTCGCCGGCGGTGTCTAGGACCCGGCCGTGGGTGTCCGACTTCAGCCCGCCGAACGTGAACGTGATCCCGCAGGTGACCGGGTAGGCGTAGAACGGGCCCTCAGTGAGCGGTGTGGCCCAGTTGCTCTTGACCGGAGTGGTCCGGGCGCGGCGGCCGTCCTTGACGTTGGGGTCGAACGGGATGGAGAGGTCGATCGAGGTGTTGTAGTCGTTGACCGTCTTGGCCAGCGCCTCCGGGTCCACCCCGATCCGCTCCGCGAGCGCCTCGAGCGTGGGCGCGGTCTCGACGGAGACGCCCGGCATGTCGTACTCCTCGGAGCGCAGCATGGGCCGCAGGGCCGCGTCGAAGATCTGGTACGCCACCGACCCCGGCTGCTCGAGCACCGCCCGGCCGAGCTTCGCGTAGGTGTAGTTGCGGAAGTCCTCGCCCTCGTCCACGAACCGCTCCCCGCGGGCGTTGACGATGATGCCCAGCGGGTAGCTCTGGCGCGTAAGCCGGTTGGTCAGCTCGCGGTTGGACTCGTTGCCGGGGGTGAACGCGTCCCACTGGGTGGAGTGGCACGTGGCCCAGTCCCCCGCCCGGTCGGCGCCGAGCTCGAGGGCCGCGGTGAGCATCTGGCCGGTGTTGAACGGGGTGCCGCGCACCTTGGCGTTCTCCCACCCGGGCCCGAGGTGCTCGGCGCGCAGCTCCCGGCTGGCCTCGAAGCCGCCCGCCCCCAGGACCACCGAGTCGGCGCGCAGCTCAGCCTCGGTGCCGTCGGCCTCGCGGACGGTCACGCCCACCACGGCCCCGCCCTCGCTCACGAGCCCCACCACGTCCTGCCCGAACCGGACCTCGGTGCCGAGCCGCAGCGCGACCGCGAGGTGGTCCTGCATGAGGCCCTCGCCGCCGCCCACGTTGCCCACGTGCAGCCCGCCCCAGAAGAGGTAGCTGCCGTCGGCGCGCTCGTAGGCCTGCCGCTCGTACATGAGCCGGTACTTCAGCCCCAGGGAGTGCAGCCAGCGCAGGCCGGGCGCGGCCTCGGCGGCGAGCACCTCGGTCAGGGCCGGGTCGTTGCGCCCGTCGGTGACCTTCTCCATGTCCTGCACGTAGTCGGCCTCGCTGTACGGGGGCACCTCGGTGACCGCGTGCCTCTCGTCCGGCTCGATGAAGTCCACCAGGTCCGGCAGGCCCGCGTGGGCGATCCGGGTGGCGCCGGCGGTGTAGTAGCTGTTGCCGCCGAAGAGCTCGCGGGGCGCCTTCTCGAGCAGGAGGACCTTGCGGCCCCGCACGGTGGCGGCGTGGGCCGCGGTGAAGGCGGCGTTGCCGCCCCCGACCACGATCACGTCCGCCGCCTTGGCCTGGGTGCGGGGCAGGTTCGACTCAGTCACAGAGATGTTCCGTTCTATCCGGGTGGGGTGGTGCTTTCGGGTGGTGCCGGGGCGCGGGGTGCCGGCCCTAGGCGGGCGAGGACTCCGTGCGGACGGCGGCCGCGGAGCGGGGGAGCCCCACGCCCTCCTCGGAGACCTCCTCGAGCGGCCGCCGGCCGGTGCGCGGGCCGAACACGGCCACGGCCACCGCGACGATGAGCCAGCACGCGGCGATGTAGACGAACACCGCCTGGTAGCCGAAGGAGGAGAAGATCGCGGCGACGATCATCGGCCCGAAGATGTTCGCCAGGCGCCCGGTGCCGTAGACGAGGCCGTGCCCGGCGTTGCGGAGGGCGGTGGGGAACAGCTCGGGGCTGTAGGTGTAGAGCAGGGTCGCGAAGGTCTGGATGAGCAGGTTCACGCAGAAGCCGAACACCACGATCGCCACGGGGTTGAACGTCAGCCCGTAGGCGAGGCCGCTCGCCGCGGTGGCGAGGCTGACGACGACGATCGGCAGCTTCCGCCCGAACCTGTCCGTCACGGGCCACGCGAGCAGGGCACCGGGGACCGCGCCGATGGTGGTCAGCGCGGAGAACCCGAGCGACTCGGCCACGCTGAAGCCGTGCTGGGCCAGCAGCGTGGGCACCCAGGCCACGAACCCGTAGAAGCCGAGGGTCTGGAAGATCCACACGACGGCGAGGAAGAGCGTGGTCCGGCCCGTCTTGCCGGTGAACAGCGCGCGGTAGCTGGACGCGCCCGCGGAACCGGCCGGCGTCGTCCGCTCCGGGATGGCGGCGAGCGGCGGGAGCTGCCCGGCGCCGGCCTCGAGCCGGGCGAGCGAGGCCTCGGCGGCGTCGAGGCGGTTGCGGTGCACAAGCCAGCGCGGGCTCTCGGGCAGGACAAGGAGGGCGGGGACCGCGAGCAGGGCCAGGCTGCCGAGCACGAACACCCAGCGCCACGTGTCGTGCCCGAGGGGGACGATGCCCCGGGCGGAGAAGGACATGGCCGGGATGCCGGCCAGGCCCACGGCCATGACGGCGGCCTGCATGCGGCCGCGGCGCGCCCCCGGCATCACCTCGGAGATGTAGGTGGTGGCGGCCACGACCATGGCGGAGAGGCCCACGCCGGTGAGGAACCGGAACAGGAAGAACGTGGGGACGTTGATCCCGGCGGCGTTGACGAGCGAGAAGGTCGAGAACATCAGCGTCGAGAAGAGCAGGGCCCGCTTGCGGCCGATCAGGTCCGAGATGCGGCCGCCGAAGATCGCGCCGATGGCCATGCCGAGGAAGGCCGCCGAGGTGACGGTGGCGACGTCCTGGACGGAGAAGGCGAGGTGCTTGACGAGGGCCGGGGCCACGTAGGCGAAGGTGTTCAGGTCCCCGAACTCGAAGAGGAACACGAAGGCCAGGGTGACGAGCGCGATCTTGTGCGCTCTGGTGATGGGCAGGCGGTCCACGCGGGCGGCCGCCGAAGATGCGGTGAGCAACTCTATCCTCCTTGATAGAAGTTCAGTTTGATGGAAGCAGCCCGGGATGGTCTGCGCCAGAGGTGGTGCGGGTCAGGAAGGCCGGTCAGGCCGGGACGGCGAGGGGTGCCGCGGCGGGGCGGCGCTGGGCTCCTTCCGCTGGGGCTTCCGGCTGGCCGGCGGCGCCGGCGGTCGGCACGTGCAGCACCGCCGTGGCGAGGCGGCGGGCGGCGCGGTGGAGCGAGACGGCCTCGACCGTCCCGTCCGGCGCGGTGGTCCACGAGGCCTCCACGACGCCGGACGCCGTGCCGATCCGCACCGTGCGGGCGTCCGCCGGCAGGTAGCGGCTGACCACCGTGCCCGGGGTCGCGGCGGCGACGGCCACGGCGACGGCGGAGGTGAGGCCGATCGCCGGGTGCGGGGCGTGCATGGAGAGCATGCGCACGGAGACGTCGTACTCCCCCGCGGCCACGGCGGTCCCGTCCGAGGCGACGTAGTCGCGGGCGGGGCCCACGACGCCGGTCTTCGGCACCGCGTTCGGCGCCGGCTCCCCGGGGGCGATGATGCCGTGGAGCACGGCGCCCTCGGCGCGGAAGGGGGTGAGCATCGGCACGCGCTCGGTGAGCTCCGCGGTGCCCTCCGCCCCGGTGAGGCCGAGGCCCGCGGCGTCGAGCAGGAGGGCGGGAGCCCCCGCGCTGACGATGGTGGCCTCGGCGGTGCGGCCGCCCGCCTGGACGCCCTCGGACGTGCGGCCGGTGGGGAATGCCCCCTCGCGGCCGAACGGGCCCTCGAAGGTGAGGTCCACGGGGACGCCGCCGGAGGCGACGCCGGGCACGTGCGCCTCGCCCCGCTCGGGGGCGCGGCCGCCGGGGGTGGGCACGGAGGTGCGCAGGATGGCGCCGGTGTTGACGTTGCGGAGCCGGACGGTGGTCTGCTCCGCGCCGAGCCGGACGAGGCCCTCCTGGACCGCGTAGAGCCCCACCGCGGTGGCGCAGTTGCCGCAGTTGCTGCCCCACTCCACCACTCGGTCCGCGATGCCGACCTGGCCGAAGAGGTAGTCCACGTCCGCCCCGGCGTGCTCCGAGCGGGCGACGACCGCGATCTTGGAGGTGGTGGACGTCGCGCCGCCCACGCCGTCGATCTGCCGCGCGTCGCCGGAGCCGAGCGCGTTCTCCAGCAGCGTCTCCAGAGCCAGCGGCGCGGCGTCGACGGCCTCGGCGGCGAAGATCCAGCACTTGCTGGTCCCGCCGCGCACCCACGCCGCCGCGACCTCGACGGTCCCGTTCAGTTCCTCCACCGGTGTACTCCTTCAGGCTCTTGGGCTGTTCCTCACTTCATCGTGGGACCGCCGGTGGCTCCGCACCAGCTAAAGTTTCTGAAGGCTCTTTAAGCGCTGCTGTAGGCTGAGGCCATGGCGATGGACATCCGGCGGATGCTGGTGCTGGTCGTGGTGGCGCGGGCGGGGTCGCTCACGGCCGCGGCCGCGCGGCTCAACTACACGGTCTCGGCGGTCTCGCAGCAGATCGGCCAGCTCGAGGACGAGGCGGGCCAGCCGCTCGTGGAGCGCAGGCCGCGCGGGGTGACGCTCACCGAGTCAGGGCGCGCGGTGGTGCGCCACGCGGAGCAGATCGAGCGGGCGGTGCAGGCCGCGCATGAGGAGCTCGAGGAGATCGCCGGACTGCGCACCGGGACGCTGCGGCTGGGCACGATCCCGACCGTCACCGAGTCCTTCCTGCCCGCGGCGATCGCGGCCTTCCGCGAGCGCCACCCCCGCGTGGACCTGCGGATCCACAGCGCCCAGCGCTCCGGGATCGGGCACCTGCTCGAGGCGCGCGAGATCGACCTCGCGATCACGTGGATGCGGGAGGTGCAGGACACCTCGGACACCGCCGGCACGAGCACCGAGCTGATCTTCCGCGAGCCCAACGTGCTCCTCGTGCCCGCGGGCCACGAGCTCGCGCAGCGGCGCACGGTGAAGATGGAGGACCTCCGGCACGAGCCCTGGATCATCCGCACCTCCCCCAACGTGCTGGCCGTGCTCGAGGAGGCGTGCGAGGCCGCCGGCTTCGCCCCGATCGTCTCCTTCGAGGCGCGCAGCTACCAGGAGGCTCAGGCCATGGTGGCCGTCGGCATGGGCATCGCACTCGTCCCCCAGCTCTCCCTCTACAGCCTGCGCGAGGACATCGCGGTGATCAGCGCCGTCACGCCCCGCCCGCCGACGCGCCGGATCGTCCTCGCCCGCCGGCGCGGCGAGCGGCTCTCGCCAGCCGGGGCGGCCATGGGCCAGATCCTCATGGAGGCCGGGCGGGCGTGGAAGGCCGCGCAGGGCTGAGGCCTAGGTGCCGAGGAATGTCGGAGGCGTGTGCCACCCTCCTCGTATGGCACCGACTTGCTCTTCACCTCTGGGAAGGCCCCTGCGCAATCAGTGGGGTCTACGCGGAGCGCGTTCCGCGTAGCGGCAGCAGCCGCCAGTGAAAGGAAGCCCCATGGCCAAGTGCAAGTCCAAGCCCGCCAAGAACCCGGTGGTCCCCACCATTGTCTACAAGGATTCGGAGGAGATGGGCGACGTGCTCGCGGTGTGGCCGGCCATCCTGCCCGGTGACGACCCGCTCCTGCAGATCGACCCGGACCACGCGTGCATGTGCGAGACGAGCCGCACCATCCACTTCCGCAGGGAGGATGCCCCGAAGCTCGCCGCCGCCATCCTGGCGGCGGCCATGACGGAATCCCGCGCGAAGCGTAAGTAGCGCCACCGCGAAAGGCGGGCGGACGACGGCGGGCGCGCGCCCGCCGTCGTCCGCCCGCCTCGCAGAGGGGGGGCGTCAGCCGCGCTGGCTCGCCTCCTCCAGGCGGCGCGGGCTGTCCGGGTTCATGAGCGAGTGCTTGCGCCCGTAGCCGAAGTAGATGGCCAGCCCGATCGCGAGCCAGACCACGAAGCGCAGCCAGGTCTCCCAGTGCAGCTGGGAGATCAGGAACAGCGAGGCCAGGACGCCGAAGGCGGGGACCACCGGCATCCACGGCAGGCGGAAGGTGCGCGGGACGTTCGGCTTGGTCCGGCGGAACACGATCACGGAGACGCAGACCACCACGAAGGCGGCGAGGATGCCGATGTTGGTCAGATCCGCCACTGCGCGGATCGGGAACACGCCGGCCAGGAACGCCGAGCCGAGGCCCGCGATCCAGGTGACACGCTGCGGGGTGCCCCCGCGGTCCACCTTGGAGAACCACTTCGGCAGCAGGCCATCGCGGCTCATCGAGAACCACACGCGGGTCACGCCGAGGAGGAAGGTCAACATCACGGTGAGGATGGAGAGCACGGCGAAGACGGAGATGATGCTCGCGATCACCGGCAGGCCCACCCCGGCGAAGGCGGAGGCGAAGCCGGCCTTGGGGTCGATGTCCTTGTAGTTCTGCATGCCGGTCAGGACGAGGGTCGCGGCGACGTAGAGGAGCATCGCAATGATGAGGGACAGCACGATCGCCTTGGGCATGTGCTTCTTGCCCTCGGTGGCCTCCTCGGCCGCGGTGCTCATGGCGTCATAGCCGAAGACGGCGAAGAAGACCGTGGCGGCGCCGCTCATCACCGGGCCGAAGCCGCTGGGCATGAACGGGGTGTAGTTGTTGGTGTTGATGTAGAAGATGCCCAGGCCCACGATGAACAGGATCAGGACCACCTTGATCGCCACCACGGCGAGCTCGAAGCGGCCGAACGCCTTGGTCCCGCGGCTGAGGATCAGCGTGACGAGCAGGCAGATAAGAATGGCCGGCAGGTTGATGAGGCCGCCCTTGCCCTCATCCACCGTGGAGGCCATCCACGCCGGCAGGTGCACACCGAAGCCGCCCAGGAACGCATCCAGGTAGCCGGAGATGCCGATGGCCACGACCGCCACGATGGCGATGTACTCCAGCAGCAGGTCCCAGCCGATGAACCAGCCGGTGATCTCCCCCAGCGCCACGTAGCCGTAGGTGTACGCCGACCCGGCGCGCGGGATCATCCCGGCGAACTCGGCGTAGGAGAGCGCCGCAGCGGCCGAGGCCAGGCCCGCGACGAGGAACGAGATCAGGACCGCCGGGCCCACCCCGGGGTTGTCGGCGTCGCCGTGCGCCACGAGCCCGGCGAGAGAGAAGATGCCGACGCCGATGATCCCGCCGACGCCGATCGCCGTGAGCTGCCAGAGCCCGAGGCTCCTGAACAGCCCGCTCTTGACCGTCTCGTCTTCCATCTCCTCCAGTGGCTTGCGGCGCCACACTGATTGAGGATTCTGCCCACTCATCGAGAACTCCCACCCTGTGCTTCGGACCCGCGGTTCGGGCCCTTACGAACTCTGCGGCCTGCGCGGGCGGCGACTTCCCCATCGAACGTGACGCCGGCCACATCGACCTTGAACAGTATCCGGAGATCCATCCCATCAGGTAAAGCAACTTTTTCCGAACTGTACCGTTCGGTTCTTCCGACGAATGCCTGCGTCTCTGCGGGCGACAGCGGGCCGCGCCCGCGGGACCTTCGCCACTGCAAGGCCGTCAACGACGGGCGGACCATGGGGAAAACGCCCCCAGGAGGCACCGCCATGAGCAAGGTTCTCGTCGTCTACAGCACGCACGAAGGCCAGACCGCGAAGATCGCGCACTTCATCGCCGAGATCCTGCGCGGCCACGGCCTCGAGGTCACCGTCTCGGACCTCAAGGACCCGGCCGAACCCGTTCCGTCCGGCTACGACGGCGTGATGGTCGGCGGCTCGGTCCACGGCGGCAAGCACGACAAGCGCGTCGTCGACTACGTCCGCAAGAACCTCGACGCGCTGGCGGGAGCGCCCTCGGCCTTCTTCTCAGTGAGCCTGGCCGCCGCGGGGCACGACATCGAGGAGGCGGAGGGCCACGTCGAGCGGTTCGAGGAGCAGACCGGGTGGCGGCCGGGCAGAATCGGCCTCTTCGGCGGCGGCCTGCCCTACACGCACCTCAACTTCGTCATGCGGTACATGATGAAGAAGATCGTCCAGAGCAAGCCCGGGGACCTCGGCACAGACGTCTCCCGCGACTACGTCTACACCGAGTGGGACGGCGTCCGGCAGTTCGCCGAGGACTTCGCCGCCGGGCTGGAGAAGGCCGCCCGGTAAGGCGGCCGACACCTGCTGGGCGGTCTGGGCGCCCGGCTTTGCCCCCCCCGCTCAGGCCCCGTCCCTGCGGCGTCTCAGATACGCAGTCTCGGCGGCGTTGCCCGGCAGCCCGATCGCAGCGTCATACGCCGCGTGGGCCTCCGCACTGCGGCCGAGGCGGCGCAGCAGCTCGGCGCGGGCGGCGTGGTACGCCCGGTACCCGGCCAGGGCCTCCCCCAGCGGCTCCATCAGCGCCAGCCCGACCTGGGGGCCGTCGAGTTCGGCCACCGCCACGGCCCGGTTGAGCGCGACCACGGGCGAGGGGTCGAGGCGGACGAGCTGGTCGTAGAGGGCCACGACCTGCCGCCAGTCGGTGTCCCCTGCTCGGCGGGCGGAGGTGTGGACGGCGTTGACGGCCGCGAGGAGCTGGTACCGCCCGGGCGCCTCGCCGGAGGCCAGGCGCTCGCGCACCAGACGGTGGCCCTCGGCGATGAGCGCGGTGTCCCAGGCCGAACGGTCCTGCTCGCCCAAGGGGACCAGTGCGCCGTCGTCCGCAACCCGGGCCGTGCGCCGCGCCTCGGTCAGCAGCATGAGCGCAAGCAGGCCGGCCGCCTCGCCGTCGTCCGGGAGGAGGTCCCGCACCAGGCGGGCGAGCCGGATCGCCTCGGCCGTCAGGGACGGCCGGAGGGGGTCGGTATACGGTCCGGTCGCCAGGTAGCCCTCGTTGAACACGAGGAACAGGACCGCGAGCACGCCCGAGACGCGGGCCGGGAGGTCCTCGGCGGACGCCACGCGGTACGGGATGCGGGCCTGCGCGATCTTCGCCTTCGCGCGGGTGATGCGCCGCGCCATGGCGCGCTCCTGTACGAGGAACGCGCGGGCGATTTCCGGCACGGTCAGCCCGCCGACCATCCGCAGGGTCAGCGCCACCCGGGCCTCCATCGCCAGGGCAGGGTGGCAGCAGGTGAAGATCAGCCGGAGCCGGTCGTCGTCGACCGCGCCGAGCGGTTCCGGCGGTGCCTCGTCGCGCAGCATGAGGGCCTCCTGCTGCTTGTCGTCGCGCCTGTTCTCGCGGCGGATCCGGTCGATCGCCTTGCGGTTCGCGGTGGTGGTCAGCCACGCACCGGGGTTGGGCGGCACGCCGTCGTGGGGCCACCGCTCGACGGCGACCGCGAACGCCTCGGCCGCCGCCTCCTCGGCCACGTCGAGGTCGCCGAAGCGCCGTGCGAGCGAGGCGACCACCCGCACCCACTCCTGGCGGTGGGTCCGGGCGAGCGCCTCCCCCGCCTCCCCGGCGTCGGCGGCGCTCACAGGAACGGCCGGACCTCGATCCTGCGGTTGCAGGCCTTGGAGCCCTCGGCGGCGAGCCTGAGCGCGGCGCCCAGGTCCGGGGCCTCCATGATCCAGAAGCCCACGATCCACTCCTTGGTCTCCACGAAGGGACCGTCGGTCATGACCGGCTCGCCGTTGCGGCTGTCGATGACGGTGGCGGAGGCGGGGGCGCCGAGGCCTCCGGCGAAGACCCAGTGGCCCTCGGCCTGCAGCTTGTCGTTGAAGGCGTCGATCGCGGCGTCCTCTTCGGGGGTCGCGAGCTCGTTGCTGTCGTTGAGGACGGACACCAGGTACTGCATGAGGATCATCTCCTGTGGTTCGGTGGCGCCCTGGACGGGCGGCCGCTCACCCCTGCAACGAACGGGCCTGCCCCTATCGGACACCGGCGGGCGGACGGGTTCAAGAACCGGCTCGCCGGAGGAGCTCCGAGCTACCCTAGGGCTGCGAAGTCGAGGGAACCGAGGGCGGGCCGGGCGAGGTAGCCGAAGTCGGAGACAAGGGTTGTCCCGTTGATCGGCGCGCTGGCGGGCGAGGCGAGGAACAGGACGTGGTTCGCGATCTGACGGGCCGGGATGACGGGAAAGCCTGTTCCGTCAAAGCCCTCGCGGTGGCCCATGTCGGCCCGCGACATGGGGGTGTCGACGATGCCCGGGCACAGCGCATTGGCGCGGATGGAGGGGTAGTCGGCGGTGACGGCCTTGGTCAGCATCACGACGGCACCCTTCGAGGCGCTGTACGCAGCCATGCCCTCGTAGGCGACGAAGGCCGAGTCGGAGGCGAGGTAGACGACGGTGCCGACGCTGCTTGCCTGCAGGTGCGGAAGGGTGTGCTTGGTGACCAGGAAGTTGCCGCGGACGTTGACCGCCATGACCTGGTCCCAGTCGCTGGCGCCGATCTCCTCGAGGCGGGCCCCCACGGGGCCTGACACTCCGGCGCAGCCGACCACGGTGTCGATCTGACCGCGGGCGGCGACGATGCGCTGGACGGCGCGTCCGACGTCGCCCTCGTCAGTGAGGTCGGCCTGGACGAAGTCCACGTCAGCGCCGCGTTCCCGATGGGCCTCGGCGATGCCGTGGCCCTCGGAGGAGCGGTCGATGATGGTGACACGCGCGCCCTCGGCGACGAAGGCGTCCACGCAGGCGAGTCCGATGCCGGAGGCGCCACCGGTGATCAGTGCCACGCGTCCGTCCAGATTCAGTTCCATGCGGAGGTGACTCCCTTCTGGCCCGCCCGGGCCTTGTCGAAGGCCAGGGTGGGCAGGTCGACGATGTGGGCTCCGCCGTCGACGACGAGGGTGGCGCCGGTCATGTAGGAGGATTCGTCAGAGCCGAGGAAGCGGACGGCGGCGGCGATTTCGGCGGCCGCCGCCGGGCGCCGCAGCGGCAGGTCGGCGGTCACGGCGTCGTAGGCGGCCTGCCGCGTCTGAAGCCCGGTGTTCTGGACGAGCTCGTCCATTTCCTCGTCGGCCATCTGCGTACGCACCCATCCCGGGCAGACGGCGTTCACGCGCATGCCGTGCCTGCCGTAGTCGCGGGCGAGGGACTTGGTCAGCCCGATCAGGGCGTGCTTGGCCGTGACGTAGCCGGCCATCGAGGGGCCGGCGAAGAGTCCGGAGAGCGATGAGACGATCACGATCCGGCCGGCCGATTCGATCAGCGCGGGGAGGAATCCGCGGACGATGGCAAACGAGGTGGTGAGGTTGGAGTGAAGCGCCTCGGCCCAGCCGGCGTCGCTGGTCTCGCCCACTGAGGTGAAGCCGGGGCCGCCTGCGTTGCAGACGAGTGTGTCGACGCGGCCGTACCGCTCGAGGACGGCGGCGAGAGCCGCTTCCACGGCTGCCGGGTCGCCGGCGTCGGCGTCGGCGACGAGAGGGTGGGCGCCGATCTCGGCTGCCACGGCCTCCAAAGGCCCCGGACGGCGCCCGAGGATGACGACATGGGCGCCTTCTGCGGCGTAGCGGGCGGCGATGCCGGCACCTATCCCGGTGCCGCCCCCGGTGACGACGACGACGTGCCCGTCGACGTGGGAGCCGGCGTAGGCCATGGTGTGTTCCTCCGAATCCTGGTGGTGGTGGATGGCGCGCCTCCGCACCGGGCCGCGTCCGACGACGGCGCGTGGCCCGGTGCGGAGGCCTCTCCCCCCGGGTCAGCGGCTGATGACCTTGGGGGCAGCGACGGCCTTGAGGCCGGCAACGCCGAATTCCTGGCCGTAGCCGGACTGCTTGGTCCCGCCGAAGGGCACATCCGGGTTGAGGGTGCCGTGCTGGTTGATCCACACGGTTCCGGCCTGGACCAGCTTGGCGACCGCGACCGCGGCATCGAGGTCGTCGGACCAGACCGACGCGCCGAGTCCTTGCTCCGAGGCGTTGGCGCGGCGGATGGCGTCGTCGACGTCGGTGTACCTGATGACGGGGATGGCCGGCCCGAACTGCTCCTCGTCCACGAGGCGCGCGCCGTCCTCGATGTCGGCGACGACGGTGGCCTTGTAGAAGAGGGGCCCGAGTTCGGGGGCGGGCTCTCCGCCGGCCACAATGCGGGCGCCGCGCGCGCGGGCGTCGTCGACCAGGTCCTTGACGATGTCGAACTGGCTCTGGTTCTGCAGCGGGCCGAGGACGTTGCCGTCCTGCAGGCCGGGCCCCATGGGCAGTGCGCGGGCGAGCTCGGCGAGGGCCTCCACCACGTCGTCGTAGACGGAGTCGTGGACGTAGAGGCGCTTGAGCGCGGCACACGTCTGGCCGGTGTTGATGAAGCACCCCCAGAACAGGTTCTCCGCGATCCCCGTGACGTCGGTGCCGGGCAGTACGATGCCCGCGTCGTTGCCGCCGAGCTCGAGGGTGAGCCGGGCCAGGTTCTGGGCCGAGGACGCGACGATCTTGCGTCCGGCCTCGGTCGAGCCGGTGAACATGATCTTGTCCAGGCCGCGGTGGGCGGCGATCGCGGCGCCGACCTCCCGGTCGCCGGACACCACGGTGAGGACGCCCTGGGGCAGGTGGCGGTTGAAGATCTCGGCGAGGGCCAGGACGGACAGAGGGGTGAAGCTGCTCGGCTTGGCCACGACCGTGTTGCCCATGCGCAGGGAGGGGGCGATCTGCCAGACCGTGATCATCATCGGCCAGTTCCACGGTCCGATGGCCCCGACGACGCCGAGGGCGTCGTAGTGCACCTCGGAGCGGGCGGCGCCTGCCTCGAAGACGACCTCGGGTTCGAGGACGGTGTTCGCGGCGTTGCGGGTCCACACTGCGCAGGCGCCGACCTCGAAGCGGGCGTTCGGTCCGTCGAGGGGCTTGCCCTGCTCGCGGGAGAGGATGCGGGCGAGTTCTTCGAGGTTGGCCTCGAGGTCGTCCGCGATGGCGTTGAGGATGCGGGACCGCTCTGCGTGACCGAGGGCGTTCCAGGCCGGCTGGGATTCCCGGGCGGCGGCGATCGCTGCCTCGAGGTCGTCGAGCCCGTGGACGGGGGCATGGCCGATGGTCTCGCGGGTCGCTGCATCGGGGATGGGGCGGCCGTGGCCTTCGGGGACGGTGATGGCGTCGAGGATCGACGACGTCGTGGTGGTCATGGTGATCTCCTGTAGTGCTCTCGTGGGCTTCGCCTGGGGCTCATTCGGCCGGGTAGGCGGTGTCCTCGAGGATGGTGAACTGGCTGTCGAAGGGCAGGTGGACGGTGTCCAGGGTCGGGCCGTCCCAGCAGAACATCCGGCCGATGGAGCGCTTGTTGGCCAGGTCGATGACGACGATCGACTCGACGGGCATGACGGTCTCGCTCCAGTGGAGGATGACGATGCCGTCGGCGAGCTCGAAGACCTGGATGGGGTCTGCGTCGGCGAGGCCCACTTCGCCGCCCTTGACGCAGTGCCAGACGAAGGTGCCGGAGTTGAGGTAGATGTGCTCGTAGTGCTCGGTCGGGCTGTAGCGGTAGTAGATCCGCTTGCCGACGAGTTCGCTGGTCCGCCGGCGGGGCTCGATCTCGCCGGTGCCGGCGACGCGGCCGGAGAGGATCTCGGTGTGCATGCGGACCTTGCCGTCGCGGTCGACGAAGGAGGAGTCCGCGACGGTCACCCGTCCGTCCGACTGGTCGATGACCATGGAGACATCGCTGGAGTGGGCGCCGTCGCCCTTGACGAAGTCGACGAAGAAGATGCCCGGGCGGACCTCGACGGCGCGGTAGGGGTGGGTGCCCGACTGCCCGGCGCCCTCACCGTCGGTGATCGTCCAGGTGATCTGTCCGTCGGCGAACGTGTGCTCGATCGTCCAGCCGTTCTCGAAGCGGACCTCGAGGGGTGCTCCCTCGAGGCTGTCGCTGGCCGGCAGGGTGGGCTCGCCGAAGCCGTCGAGCATCACGGTGACGTCGGGCCACTGGTCCGTGGGGACGTAGCCCTGTTCGGTCGGGGCGAGCTGCTGGGGGGTGGTCGACATGGAGGTTCCTTACGTTGGTGGTTCTGCAGAGGAGCGTGAGATGGGCGCCGAGGCCCGGTCAGCCGCCCGCCGTGGCGATGCGGTCGAAGTCGATGTCCTTCTTGACCAGGGGAAGGACCGCCCCGCCGGCGAAGGCGAAGGGGATGAACCACAGCAGCTGCCTGGCGATGGAGCCGTCGCCGGAGAGCATCGCGTCGTAGTTCGCGATGGCGATCACCAGGACGGTGACCATGAGCACGATCGCGGCGGCGGGGGCGACCCGGGTGCTCCAGAATCCGCGCTCGAGCTTCTCGCGGATGAAGAAGACGAGGATGGAGACGGAGGCGAAGCCCATCATGACGATGAAGCCCACGGTGCCCAGGGCGACGAACCAGGAGAAGACGATCACGATCGGGTCTGCTCCGGACCAGAGGAAGGCCATGAGGATCACGGCGATCACGATGCCGTTCACCAGCGCAGCAGTGGCGGGGACCTGGGCCTTCTTCGAGACCCGTGAGAGCTGCCTGGGCAGTGCCCCTCCGCGTGCGAGGGCGAAGACGTAGCGGGAGAACATGTTCTGCACCCCGATGAGCATCGCGATGAAGCTCGAGACAACCAGGACCTGCATCGTGATGTCCAGCCACGGTCCGACGTACTTGGCGGCGACCGAGAAGATGATGCCGGCCAGGTCGTTCGTCGCTGCGTCCTGGACCTTGTCCGGGCCGACCGCCACGCTGACGGCCCATGTTGCCACCGTGTAGAAGATCCCGACGAAGACGATCACGGCGAACAGCGCGCGGGGAATGGTGCGGCGGGGCTCGCGGGCTTCCTCGGCGAAGACGGTCGTGGCCTCGAAGGTCGTGAAGCAGGCGAAGACGAACAGCACGGCCACGCCGAGTCCGGGCTGGACGAGCTGTGACGGGGCAAAGCTCACCAGCGACATGTCCTTGCCGCCCGATCCCGCGACGATCCCGATGACCAGGGCCGCGATGGCGATGATCTCCAGGACCAGCAGCACCCCGAGGATGCGCAGGTTCAGGTCCACCCCGCGCATGGTGAGCGCCGTAGTGATGATGAGGAATGCCAGCACCCACCCCCACACCGGGAGGTCGAGGCCGAACAGGCGCGAGGCGAGCTGCTGTGCGAACACCGCGAACTGGGCCCACAGGCCCACCTGGAGCGAGACGTAGGTGACGATCACGATCCCTGCCGCGCCGGTGGCCGCGTGCCGCCCGAGGCCGCGCGAGATGTAGGCGACGAAGCCCCCCGCGCTGACGATGTGGCGGCTCATCTTCAGGTAGCCGACCGCGAAGATTGCGATCACGAGGGCGACCAGGACGTAGACGAGCGGGACGCCCGGGCCCATGACGGAGAAGATCACCGGGCTCGCACCGACGAACGCCGCCATTGGCGCCGCGGCGGAGACCACGAAGAAGGCGATTCCGATGAAGCCGAGGCTGTTGGACTTCAGTCGTGTCTCGCCGACGGACGGCGGCACCACGACCTCGTGCTGGGTATTGCTCACGGGTCCTCCTTTGGACCTACTGCGATAGCCCTGAGTGGGCGGGAGAGTTTGGGACGCCTCGTCGGGCGCGAGTGCCGAGGCTGCGAGCTGGACGTCCGATGCGGAATGGGATCCCTGGACCCATATTGAGCATCTGCTTAGTGATAGAGATTACGAGTGCCTGGACGGGGTGTCAAGGGGGCCTGCGATGCTCCAGGACCGCCTAAGCTGAAGCTGTGAGCCGCGAGAAACGACAGCCCAGCCACGGCGAGGGCAGGGAGGCGCTCCTCGAGGCCGCTGTGCGGGTGGGAGCCCGCAGGGGCCTGCGCGGGCTGACCTTCCGCGCCGTGGCAGAGGAAGCCGGCCTGAACAACAGCCTCATCGCGCACCACTTCGGCACCCGGGACCGCCTGCTCGCCGCAGCCCTGGAATGGACCGTCGACCGGCTGATCAGTGCCGCGGACCTCAGTGAGTACGCCACTGACTCCACTGCCTTCCGCGAGGCCCTCGTACGGAACGTCCTGTCCCAACCGGACATCGAGATCTTCCAGTTCGAGATGGTCATCGAGGCGACGCGGAGGCCCGAGCTCCAGGACGCCGTCCGCAAGCTGTACGGCCGGTACGTGGCAGCCCTGGCGGCAGGCCGCGCTGCCCTCGGGGCCGAGGACAACCCCGGCCTGAACCTGGCCATGTTCGCCGCCCTGGACGGGCTCACACTGCAGTACTTCTGCAGGGCGATCACCGCGGAACAGCTCTCGGAGGCGGTCGAGGCCCTGGGTGTCGCGGTCGGCACCCCCTCTGGGACACGCGACTAGCCTGCCCACCGGGCCGGGTTGGCGGCCTGTTGCCGCTGCCGGATGTGGAGCTGCTCGGTGATGTTCCGGGCTGCGGTGAGCCCGCTCTCGATGGCGCCGTCGATGAATCCGCCCCAGCCGTTGGCGTAGTCGGACCCGGCGAGGTGGATCCGGCCCTCGGGACGCTGGAGCTCGGACAGGCTCTCGGAGAGGTAGCCGGCACGGTGCATGGGCCAGGTCTCCCGGGCATACTCGTCCTCGACCCAGCTGTGGCCGGAGACCTCGAGGACCTCGATCTCGGGAATCCACCGGCGCAGGATCTCCTGGGCGGCTGCGGCGTCCTCGACGTCGACCGCGCGCCCGTCCGGGCCGAAGGCCACGAGCGTGGTGCTCTCGGCATCGAGGTACTCGGCCTGGACGAAGTTCAGCGGCCACTCCTGGGGGCCCATGGCCACGAAGCGCTCGTGGCGGCCCTTGACCTTGACCCAGAGCTTGGCCCCGAGGCCGAGCTGTCCGCGCTCGGCGGCCTCCCGCTTGCCGGCGGAGAGCTCCGGCTCGAAGCGGATGCCGTCCAGGGTGTGCAGGGGCACGGTCACGACCATGGCCCGGGCGGTGTACTCGGTGCCGTCGCGTCCGACGGCGACGGCCCCCTTCTCGTCGTGGCGCACCTGTGCGACGGGGGTGTTGAGCGTCAGCGTTGCGCCACTGTCGTCGAGGATGGCCCGGGCGAGGGCCTGGGTGCCGCCTTGGACCTTGTAGGTCGCGCAGGTCTCGAACATGACGGGCCACTCATGGAAGGCGGCCGCGGCCCAGCGGAGGGCCTGAGTGTAGGCGGCATCCTGGATGCGACCGTTGAAGTTCAGGGCCCAGAAGCTGCGCATGAGCTCGTCCGCGACCGTGTCGAGGCCGAGTTCGTCGATCTTCTCGGCGACAGTCAGCTGGTCCGCCTCCTTCACCGCCGGGTTGGAGAGCGGCTCGTACGGCAGGGGGATGAGCTGCCGGGACGGGGCGAGGAAACTGCGGTTCGGCCCATCGAGGATCGCCATCAGCTCATCCGGCGTGCCCGCGTGGAGCCTGCCGTCGGCATGCCAGTAGGCCTTCTCGAACTCCGGGGCCGTGACCACGCCGATGCCGTAGCGGGTGAGCTCTGCCCAGACATGGGGCTGGCTCCAGTGGACCCAGGTCCCGCCGAGTTCGAGGGTGCGGCCCATCCGAGGCTCGAGCCAAGTCCGGCCGGCGATGCGGTCGCGGGCCTCGAGGATCTGGACGCTCAGGCCCTTCCGTCCCAGCTCGCGGGCTGCGACGAGGCCGGCGAAGCCGGCGCCGATGACGATGACGTCTGAGGTGTTCTGCATGGTCGCTCGGTCCCGTCAGCTGTAGACGAAGAACTCGGTGGTCGGCTTGACCACGGTCCAGCGCGTCTTTGCCCCCTTGTTGAACGAGGCCATGCTCCCGTCGGTGAGGTCGAAGGTCTCGCCGCCGATCACCTCGATGCGCAGGTGGCCCTCGACGATGTAGAGCGTCTCGTCCTCGTCGAAGATGAGGTCGAACGTCTCCGGCGCGTCCTCGGGCGTCACGGTCCAGAGCCCGCCGGAGAGCTCAGGCCGCTCGCCGTCGCCCGGCTTGCGGAGCCACTGGACGCGGCCCACCGCGAAGGGCTCGGCCAGCGCGCGGTCGGTGGCTGTGTGGAAGATGGGGGCGCTCATGGGGTCGCTCCTCTGCGAAGGGGATGGCTTGGGTCATGTGCCGCCTTGTGGTGGCGTGCATCACGTTCCTCAACTCTGCACTTGCTTAGTTTGCAGTGTCAAGCTCTGCAGGTGCAGAGTTTCTAGGGCATCGCCGGTAGGATCGCTCCCATGACGATCAGCGAGGTCCGGTACGGCTCAGGCCGAGAGGCGCTCATCCGGGCCGTGGTGGACGTCGTCGCCGAGGAAGGCCTGAACGGACTGAGCTACCGGAAGGTCGCCCAGCGGGCAGGGGTGAACAACACGCTCATCTCCCACCACTTCGGCTCGAAAGAAGCCCTCCTGGAGGCCGCGACCGTGTGGGCAGTCCAGAGGTCGCAGCAGCTCGCCGACCTGACCCTCGCTTCGGAACTGGACGCGGACTTCGCCTCGTCGCTCACGCGCGTCGTGGCCGACGAGCCGAACCTCCAGATTTTCCAGTACTACATGATCCTGGCCTCGCGGCGCAGTCCCGAGCTGCGCAGGATGGCCAACAACCTCTACGAGAGCTACATCAGCCTGGTCGAGCACTTCCTCGCCCACTACGGCCACCGCCCGGACCGCGCGGCAGCGCGCGCCGTGTTCGCCGCGCTCGACGGCCTCGTCCTCCAGCAGCTCACCGTCTCCTCGCGCGACGAGATCGTGGCGGCGATCGTGCGGCTCGGGGAGCTGCTGGACCGGCGCTGACGCCGTCAGCATCTTTCCGGCCCCCTCTTCGCGGATGAACTAGGCGAACGCATAGTTGTGCAGCCGCTTACCCCGTCCTCCACGGCTGACCGGCGCGGGACCTTGGACACTTCATGCCGGGCCGAGCCGGGCGCAGCATGAAGCCAGCCCCAGCCCGAGGAGGAACCGCCATGAGCAAGGTCCTGGTCGCCTACAGCACCCACGAGGGGCAGACGGCGAAGATCGCGGACTTCATCGCAGGCGTCCTGCGCACCCGGGGCGTCGAGGCCGACACCTGCGACGTCAAGGAGAGCGCCGATCCCGCGCTCTTCGACTATGACGGCGTGATCGTGGGCGGGTCCGTCCACGGCGGCAAGCACGACAAGCACGTGGTCGACTACGTCCGCCGCAACCGCCACGCCCTCGTCGGCGTGCCGTCGGCGTTCTTCTCGGTCAGCCTCTCCGCGGCGGGCGGCGACACCGAGGAGGCGGAGGGCTACGTCAAGAAGTTCGAGGAGCAGTCAGGCTGGCTCCCCAAGAGGATCGCCCTGTTCGGCGGCGGCCTGCCCTACAAGCACCTGAACTTCCTCATGCGGCACGTGATGAAGCGGATCGTGGAGGACAAGCCCGGGGACCTCGGCACCGACACCTCGCGCGACTACGTCTACACGGAGTGGGACGGCGTGCGGCGGTTCGCCGAGGACTTCGCGGCAGAGCTGGAGGCGACACCCGCGTAGGGGCGCCGCCTCCAGGCCGCAGGTTTCCACCCTGCCGCGCTCCGTCCAGTCGGCGTCAGTCGACGGTGAGGACCACGCGGAAGCGGGCCTTGCCGGACATCATGCGGTCGAATCCGTCGGCGGCCTTCTCGAGCGGGTACTCCTCGATGAGCGGGCGCACGCCGGTCAGCGCCGCGAACTTCAGGGTGTCCTCGGAGTCCTTCGCGGACCCGGACGCGTGCCCGGCCACCGCCTGGCTGCCGCCGATGATGGCCCCGGCGTGGACGGAGAGCGGCTCCTGCGGGACGCCGAGCACCACGAGCTTCCCGCGCGGCGCGAGGCCGCCGATCGTGGCGGTCATCGCCTCGGCGTCCGTCACGGTGGCGAGCACCACCGTGGCGCCGCCGAGCGCGGCGAGCGAGCCCGCGACGTCGTCCGCCGTGCTGTCGATGTAGTGATGGGCGCCGAGCTCGCGGGCGAACTTCTCCTTCTCGGCCCCGCGGGCGATCGCGACCGTCTCGAAGCCCATGCGGGCCGCGAACTGCACGCCGAGGTGGCCGAGGCCGCCGAGGCCCAGGACGGCCACGACGTCGCCGGGGCGGGCGCCGCTCTCGCGCAGCCCGTTGAAGGTGGTCACGCCGGCGCACATGAGCGGGGCGGCCTCGGCGTCGCTGAGCCCGTCCGGGACGGCGGCGAGCGCGTCCGCGGGGGCGACGACGAACTCGGCATAGCCGCCGTCGGACGTCAGGCCGGTGACCTTGCCGACGCGGCAGGAGATGAAGTCGCCGTCGCGGCAGGCGTCGCACACGAAGCACGCGCCGCCGAACCAGCCCACGCCCACCCGCTGGCCGGGCTTCCACTGCTCCACGCCCTCGCCGACGGACTCGACGGTGCCGGCCACCTCGTGCCCGGGGATGCGCGGGTAGGAGGACGCCATGCCGGCGCCCGGCATCACGTCGCTGTGGCAGACGCCGCACGCGGAGACGCGCACGAGCACATGCCCGCGCGGGACCTCGGGGACGTCGCGGTCCACGGCTTCGAGGGACTCGCCGGCGGCGGGGATCTGGATGGCTCGCATGGGGACACCTTTCGTCGAAGGGCTTGCTTGACCGCGGCACAGGCTAGCAATGGCGCCTTGGCGCCGACTGGGGGAAGCCGAGGAATTCTTCTCGACTGTCGTATTGCTAGATGGCCGAGCTAAATTATTGCCTCCGGCCCGTCAGGGCCGCAACCCACTCCCCTTACCCGCGCACGACGCCGGTGACGCACCCGCGCGGGCGCGTCACCGGCGTCGTGGTTCCGGCCCCTCTCAGCCGGCCGCCACGGTGCGGAGGCGGCAGGTGAACTCCCACGGCCGCAGGTCCAGCCCGGGGCTGTCGGGGTAGTTGCCGAGCAGCACCTCGGCGTCGGCCCAGCCCGGGTCTCCCACGTCGACCCGCTGGGGCTCGCCGGAGAAGTTGCCGAGGACGAGCAGCTCGGTGCCGTCGAGGCGGCGGGTGAATGCGTAGACGGCCTCGTGCTCGGGCAGGAGCATCGTGAAATCGCCGTCCGCGATGACCGGCAGCTCGTGGCGGAGCCGGATGAGCTCGCGATAGAAGGCGAAGACGGAGTCGTCACGGTCCACCTGGTCGGCGGCGTTGATCTCCGCCGCGTTGGGATTGACCGCGATCCACGGCGTGCCGGTGGTGAACCCGGCGTTGGGGCCGGCGTCCCACTGGACAGGGGTGCGCGCATTGTCCCGGTTGAGCGGGGCGATGGCCTCGAGGACCTGGACCGGGTCGAGGCCGAGCCCGTCGGTGGCCTCGCGGTAGTGGTTGAGGACCTCGATGTCCCGGTGCGCGTCGATCCCGCCGAAGGCCATGTTGGTCATGCCCAGCTCCTCGCCCTGGTAGACGTAGGGCGTGCCGCGGTGCAGGTGCTGGACGCCGGCGAGCATCTTCGCCGAGAGCTCGCGGTGCTCCCCGTCGTCGCCGAAGCGGGAGACGGCGCGCGGCTGGTCGTGGTTGCCCCAGTAGAGGCTGTTCCAGCCGCGCTCCTCGAGGCCCTCCTGCCAGCGGTTGAGCGAGGCCTTGAGCTCGGTGAGGCGGAGCGTGCCGGGCTGCCACTTGCTGCCGTTGCCGTGGTCCAGGTTCACGTGCTCGAACTGGAAGACCATGTCCAGCTCCCCGCGGGCGGGGTCGGTGAAGAGGACAGCATCCTCGACGGTCACGCTCGGCATCTCGCCCACCCGGAGCAGGCCGGCCCCGCGCTCGGCGAACACCTCGCGGTGCATCTCCTGGAGGAACTCGTGGATGCGCGGGCCGCAGACGTAGCCACTGCGGTCGTGGCTGTAGAGCTCCCCCTGGGCGAGGGGCCTGTCCGCGAGCGCGGGGTCCTTCGAGAGGAAGTTGATGACGTCCATGCGGAAGCCGTCCACGCCCCGGTCCAGCCACCAGTTCATCATCGCGTAGACGGCCCGGCGGACCTCGGGGTTCTCCCAGTTCAGGTCCGGCTGCTTGCGGGAGAAGAGGTGGAGGTAGTACTCGCCGCTGGCCTCGTCGAACTCCCAGACGGGCCCGGAGAAGAAGGAGGCCCAGTTGTTCGGCTCGGCGCCGGGGGTGCCGGGCTCGTGGCCGGGCCGGGCGGGGCGCCACCAGTACCAGTCGCGCTTGGGCGAGTCCTTCGAGGCGCGGGACTCGGCGAACCAGGGGTGCTCGTCCGAGGTGTGGTTGACCACGAGGTCCATGACGAGCTTCATCCCACGGGCGTGCAGGCCCTCGATGAGCTCGTCGAGGTCGGCGAGCGAGCCGAAGATCGGGTCGACGTCCCGGTAGTCGCTGATGTCGTAGCCGTTGTCGTCCTGCGGGGAGCGGTATACGGGCGAGAGCCACACGACGTCGACCCCGAGACGATGGAGGTAGTCCAGCCTGCCGATGATCCCCCGCAGGTCGCCCACCCCGTCGCCGTCCGAGTCCGCGAAGCTGCGCGGGTAGATCTGGTACACGACCGCGCTGCGGAACCACTGCGGATCGGCGGCGGAATCGGTGTGGGGACGGGCGGTGCCTGCGGCGGTCATGGCTTCTCCTTGGCGGCGTCCGTGGGCCGTCCGCGGGGCGGAGTCCGAACACCTTCTATTTTTATGCTTGACGCATTTATATGCTCGCAAGCAGACTGTGGTGACCGCAACCCCTCCCAAAGGACTGATCGATGAAGAACCTGTCCCGACGCTCCCTCTTGGCCTTCGGGGGCGCAGCCGCGCTCGCGTGCACGGCGGCGGTCGAGGCCCCCGCCCGCGCCGCCTCGACGGACCTGACGGTGCCCACGTCCCCCGCGCCGCCGCTGAGGCTCGCGAGCCGCAACAGCGTGTTCACCCGCCGCGGCGCCGGCCCCCGGTACTGGAACATCTACGGCTACGCCTTCCCGCACAACGCCCCGATCCCCGAGGACGAGTGGAAGGCCAACATCGACTGGCTCGCCTCCGACCTCGCCCCGTACGGCTACGACATGGCCTGCACGGACGGGTGGATCGAGGGCTCGAGCCGCACCACCCCCAACGGCTACATCGTCACCTACAACGACTCGTGGCAGCACGACTGGGCCTACTGGTCCCACTACCTTGCCGAACGCGGCATGAAGCTCGGGGTCTACTACAACCCGCTCTGGGTCCACAAGGCGGCCGTCGAGGACCCGTCCAAGACCGTGGTGGGCCGGCCGGACATCAAGATCGCGGACATCGTCGCCCCGGGCGACTTCTTCGCCAAGAACATCGGCGGCAACACCCTCTACTGGCTGGACGTGACGCGCCCCGGTGCCAAGGAGTACCTCCAGGGCTATGTGGCCTACTTCAAGCGCCTCCGGGTCCCATACCTGCGCGTGGACTTCCTCTCCTGGTACGAGAACGGGATGGACGCCAACATCGGGCAGGTCAACGCCCCGCACGGGCGCGCCAACTACGAGACGGCCCTGGCCTGGCTCAACGAGGCCGCCGGCGAGGACCTCGAGCTCTCCCTCGTGATGCCGCACCTGTTCGACGACGCCTCCGCCGAGCTCGCCAACGGCGACCTCGTCCGGATCGACGCCGACGCCGACCGCGGCGGCTGGGACCGGCTCAGCGGCGGCCGCCAGGGCTGGCAGGACGCCTGGCCCAACTGGTTCAACCCGTTCGCGGGCTTCACGGGCTGGTCGCACCGCAACGGGCGCGGGCAGCTGATCCTCGACGGCGACTTCATGCGCGCCAGCACCTTCGCCAGCGACGACGAGCGCCGGACCATGATGAACCTCATGGTCATCGCCGGATCGCCCCTGGCCATCGCGGACACGTACCAGCAGATCGGCAACGACGCCTGGGTCTACACGAACAAGGACGTGCTCGAGCTCAACCAGGAGGGCCTGGTCGGCAAGCCGCTCTACCGCTCCGCCACCCCCTACTCGGTCGACCCCGGCTCCCGGGACAGCGAGCGCTGGGCCGGCCAGCTCCCCGACGGGTCCTGGGCGGTGGCGCTCTTCAACCGCTCCGACAGCACCACCCAGACCAAGACCATCGACTTCGCCAACGACCTCGGGCTCTCCGGCGCGGCGAACGTCAGGGACCTGTGGGCCCACCGGGACCTCGGCGTCCGGACCGAGGCCACGGCCACGCTCGCCCCGCACGCCTCGGCCCTGTTCCGCATCACCCCGCTGAAGGACCGGGGCGCCACCCGCTACCCCGCCGCCTACGCCGCGTGGGGAGGCGGCGCCGGCTTCAACAACGACCACGCCGGCCACGACGGCAGCGGCTTCGTCGACGGGCTCGCCGCCACCGCGGGCAGCGCCGACCCCCTCGTGACCTTCGCCGTCCGGGCCCCCCGCCGCGGCGAGTACACGATCCGGTACCGCTACGCGAACGCCACCGGGGCCACGAGCACCCTGACCGTCTCCGCGGAGCGGGCCGACCACTCGGTGGTCGACGGGCCCCGGCACGTCGACTTCCCTGCGCTCGCCACGTGGGACACCTGGGGCGTGGCGACCGCCGGGATCACCCTGGAGGCCGGCGACAACCTCATCACGCTCGGCCGCGGCCGCTCCGACGTGGGCGCCGTGAACCTGAACTGGATCGAGCTGGGCGCCTAGGTGCGGCGCCGCCTCCACGGGCGCTCCCAGCCGGGAGCCGCCCGTGGAGGCGGCGGCCGCCCCTGCCGATAGAGTGGAGGCCATGGGTATGGAGGCAGCCGGGCGACTGGCCTTCCACCTTCCCGCGGTGAAGGACCCGCACCGGGCAGAGCTCTTCTCCCTGGTCCTCCGCAACGAGCCGCTCACCCGCGCCGATCTGGCCGAGCTCGCCTCGCTCGACCAGTCCACCGTCACCCGCACCCTCAAGCCGCTCATCGACAGCGGCTACGTCACCGAGTCCCCCGCCGCCCCCGCCGGCCGTGGCCGGCCCCGGCGGGTCATCCGCGTGGCGGTCGAGAAGCTGTGCGCGGTGGGCATCAAGATCGGCCCCCACGCCATCTCGGGGGTCCTGACCGATCTCGGGGCCAAGGTGATCGCCCGGCAGGAGACGGCCGTGGACCGGCCGGGCCCCGAGGAGGCGCTGGCCGCCGTCGCCGAGCTCGTCGGCAGCCTCCTGGACGCGGTGCCCGGGTCCCGCGAGCGCGCCCTCGGCATCGGCGTCGGCGTCAGCGGGCACGTGGACCCGCCCACCGGCACGTGCCGGTTCTCCCCCATCCTCGGCTGGCACGACGTCGACATCGCCACCCCCCTCGGCCGGGCGGCCGGCCTTCCCGTGAGCGTGCACAACGACGTCAACACCCTCGCCGTGGCCGAGTACCTCTTCGGCGCGGGGCGGGAGGCGGAGGACTTCGCCGTCGTCACCCTCGGCCCCGGGATCGGGCTCGGCCTCGTGATCGGCGGCCGCCTGCACGACGGCGCCGAGGGGCTCGCGGGCGAGTTCGGCCACATCCCCCTGCTGCCGGAGGGGCCGCAGTGCCACTGCGGGCGGCGGGGCTGCCTCGAGGCGCTGGCGGGCGACGACGCGATCGCCCGGGCGGCGGGCATGCCCAGCGTCGCCGCGGCGGCAGACCTCGCCCGCAGCGGCGAGGGCACCGCGCAGCGGAGCGCCCGCCGCGCCTTCCGCGGCGCCGGCGAGTGGATCGGCCGTGGGCTGGCCGTCATCGACAACATCCTTGCGCCGGAGCTGATCCTCCTCTCCGGCGAGGGCATCGCCGCCTACGACCTGCTCTCCGAGGGGATCGCCTCAGGCCTGGGCAGCTGCGCCTTCGAGGGCGCCCGGGCGCTCGAGCGGCTGCGCATCGACTCCGCCGACGTGAACCTCTGGGCCCGCGGCGCGGCCTGCCTCGCGATCCAGCGGTCCCTGGGCTGACCCGGCCGCGGGACGGGCCGCGAGCAGGCCCGAGATCACGGCCGGCTCCACGGGCCGGGAGAAGTAGTACCCCTGCGCGAAGTCGCACCCCAGCGTCTTCAGCTCCTCCACGTGCCGGGACGTCTCGGCCCCCTCCGCGATGACCCGGATCCTCAGGTCCCGGGCCAGGTTCATGATGGTCCCCACGATCTGCCGGCCCTGCTCGCCGCGGTCGAGCTGGGCCACGAAGGAGCGGTCGATCTTGAGCGTGTCCATCGGGAAGCTGTGCAGGTACGCGAGCGACGAGTACCCCGTGCCGAAGTCGTCGATGCTCACGCAGACGCCGAGCCGCTGGAGCTGGGTGAGGACCTCGACGGTGTACTCGGTGTCCATCATCGACACGCTCTCGGTGATCTCGAGCTTGACCGTGTCCGGGCGGATGCCGGTCTCGGCCAAAACCCGGGCCACCTGCTCGACGAAGTCGTGCTGGGCGAACTGCCGGGCCGAGACGTTGACGGCCACCGTGAGGGCAGGGTCGCGGGGGAACTCCTGCTGCCAGCGGACCATGGTCCGGCACGCCTCGCGCAGCACCCAGATGCCGAGGAAGACGATGATCCCCGTCTCCTCCGCCACCGCGATGAACTGGTCCGGGTAGACCAGCTCCGACTCGGACCTGCGCCACCTCACCAGCGCCTCGACCCCCACGATCGCCCCGTCCTCCAGGGAGACGATCGGCTGGTAGTGGAGCACGAACTCCTCCTCGTGCAGGGCCTGGCGCAGCCTCGACTCGAGCGAGAGACGGCCCACGGCGAGCTCGTGCATCACGGGATCGTAGATCTCGTAGCGGCCCTTGCCCAGCACCTTCGCCCGGTACATGGCCAGGTCCGCGTGGCGGAGGATCTCGTCCGCCGAGTCGTAGCCCATGGCGCTGGTGGCGATGCCGATGCTCGCGCTGACGAACAGCTGCTGGCCGCCGATGAGGACCGGCTCGGCGAGGGCCTCCATCATGCCCGCCGCGGTGCGCACGGCGTCGTTGACGTCCTCGATCCCGTCCAGCAGGACCGTGAACTCGTCGCCCCCGATCCTCGCCAGCGTGTCCCCGGGGCGCAGCGCACGGCCCCACCGCCGGGCGACCTCGGTGATGAGGGCGTCCCCGACCGGGTGGCCGAGGCTGTCGTTGACGAGCTTGAACCGGTCCAGGTCGGCGAAGAGGACGGCGAAGGAGCTCCCCTGGTCCCGGACGGTGCGGGCCACGGCATGGGCGAGCCGGTCCGCGAGGAGGGCCCGGTTGGGCAGCCCGGTGAGGGCATCATGGAGGGCGTCGTGCAGGAGGCGGTCCCGGGCGCGCTCGCGCTCCGCGACGCGGCCCAGCTGGGCGCCGATCTTCGCCAGCAGCCGCAGGAGCGTCTCGTCGGGCTCGAGGGTGTGGGCGGCGAAGAACTCCAGGACCGCGGTGACCTCCGTCCCGAGCAGGATCGGGAAGGCCACCGCCGAGCGGAGCCCGTCGCGCAGGGCCGCCTCGGCCCGCGGGAACCCGGGGTCTGCGGCGATGTCCGGGATCCACGCCGGGGCGCCGCTGGCCAGCACCCGCCCGGGCAGCCCCTGCCCCGCCTCGAAGCCGGTGGCCTCGGTGGCCCCGTAGAAGTCCCTGAACCGGCCCTCCCCCACCCCGTGCCAGATGGCGGTGGGCCGCATGCTCCGGCCGCCCTCGTCGAGCAGGTAGGCGTGGCCGATCTCCCAGTCGCTGAACTCGCACACCGTCCGCACCCCGTACTGCAGGGCCTCTGCCACGGTGCTCGACTGGTTGGCCGCATCGGCGACCGCCTCGAGCAGCCCCAGCTGCTGCTGCCGGTCGTAGAGCTCCCGCAGCCCCTTCTCCGCGATCCGCTCGGCCGCGAGGCGGGTGCGCCGCTCGCGCTCGAGGCGGCGCTCGAGCGCGGCGATCTGCGCCTCATGCTGCGCCGGCAGCCCGCTCACGCTGCCTCCGCGGCGCGGAAGGTGACCCGGCAGAGGCACTCGCTGTCGCCCCGGTGCATGCACTCGAGGTGGTCCACTTGGGCCGTCTCCCCGAAGTGAGCCGCCGCGCCGTCGATGAATCCATGGGCGAGCGCGCAGAGCCGCCGCGGGGAGGTGTAGGCCATCAGCAGCGCCCCGGACGGTTCCGTGCGGAACCCGAAGGTGGGCACGTCGGCACCGGGATAGATCTTGCGCACCTCCGGATGGATCATGCTGTTGACGCTGAGCAGGAAGGGAAGCGCCGTGGTGTGGGCGGAGAAGTAGGCGGGGAACCGTCCCGCCATTAGCGCCATGGCCTCGCGGCCGAACCAGCGCAGCGCCTCGGCGGGGCTCAGCCCGGCCAGGCGGCCGGCGCCTTCGACGATCTGGTAGACCTCCGCGTCGGGGTAGCTGCCCAGCGAGGTGTAGACCCCGTCCAGGCCGAGGCCGTCGAGCAGCCCGTCCCAGGCGTCGGCGCCGTGGCGCTCCACGACGGCTTCCTCGAGCAGGTTGAAGATGATGCCCTTCATGGAGCCCCCCTGATGCTTGGCAGCGCGTTGTGGTCCGACCGATGTTGCATCTCCCTCCTATCGGCAGGTCCGGCCGCGCCGTCAGCACGTCGTCACCGGGCAGTCCCGGTGTCAGTGGGAGAAGTTTGCGGAGATCTCTGCGAGGGTGCGCCCCTTTGTTTCAGGTGCGAGCCATTGCGAGAGGACTGCGCCGAGCAATGCGACGGCGGCGGCGGCGACCATGCTTGGGCCCATGCCGATGTTGCTGATCGCCCATGGCAGGGCGAAGGTGCCGAGTGCGGCTCCGATGCGGCTGAAGGCCGCGGCGAAGCCCATGCCGATGCCGCGCAGGTGGCCGGGGAATACCTCGGCCGGATAGACCTGGGTCAGCGTGGTGTAGCCGGCATTGAAGTAGGAGAAGGCGAGGAACAGGGCGAGCACGAGGATCGCCGGTGCGTTCCCCCAGAGTCCGATGACCAGCAGGATGCCTGCGCAGAGCCACTGCCCGGGCACGGTGAGGATTCGGCGGCCGAGCTTGTCAATCAGAAGCACAGTGGTGACAACGCCCGCGGTCGCAAGGGCGGACAGGCCCACTCCGCCGGCCCAGCCGCCGCCGAAGCCGAAATGGTTGAGCACGTCGTCGGCGAAGGTCGCGATCGCGAAGTACGGAGTGACCGCGCAGAACCAGAAACCTGAGGTGAAGAGGGTGGCGCGCCAGTGCTGCCTCGAGAACAGCATTCCGACGGAGGCGCTCTTGATCTTTGTCCTGCCCTGCGCGGCCTGGGCCTCCTGGATCCTCCTCAGATCGATCTCTTCGGTGATGCTGTGGTGCATCTGGGGCGATTCGACGTATCTGCGTGCGATCGCGAGCGCTTCCTCGCGCCGTCCCTTCGTGATGAGCCAGCTCGGCGATTCGGGGAGGCCGAAGCGGGCGAGGAACAGGACCAGGGCGAGGATCGTGCTCGTGCCGATGACGAGGCGCCATGGGGTTCCGGCGTCGTGCAGGAGGGTGCCGATGATGAATGCCATCATGAAGCCGACGTACCAGGCGATCAGAGTCAGCCCGAGCAAGCGCCCGCGGAGCTTTGGCGGGGAGAACTCTGACAGCAGGGGTCCACCAATTGAGTACTCGCCGCCGATCGCGACGCCCATCAAGAACCGGATGACGGCCAGCTGGACCACGGCCCCGTCTCCGGAGGCTACGAAGAACTGGGCCGCTGAGGCGAGCAGGAACAGGCCCATGTCCACGAGGAACATGGGCTTGCGCCCGAACTTGTCAGTGGCCCAGCCAGCCAGCGGCGCGCCGACGAAGATACCTGCCAGCGGGCCTGCAGCGATCATCCCCAGGGACAGTGAGTCGAGCTGGAGATCTGACCGCATGGGTCCGGTGACGGGGCCGATGATTCCGAGGATGTAACCGTCGAGGAACATCCCGCCGATGAACACAGCGACAAGCCGCACCATGAAGCGGCGTTTGAACGTGGAGCTGGTCTCTTTCAACATCGAGGTGTCGACGGACGCCGTTGTCCTGGTCGGATAGATCATTGAGATGTGTTCCCTTCTGGCTTCAGCACAATCCACTGACGGCGCGAGAGCGCCATTGCCTGGACGCGGACAGCCGCTCAGTTTCCCGCACCTTCGCGCCGACCCGTCGAGATCAGGACCTCCAGTCGGGGACGGCAGCGTGACATACGTCTCATATATCAGACTAGGGATCCACCCCGCCCCGGTCAAGAGCTGGACGCTTCGGCGAGGGCCCTCGCCGGGGAATAGGGTCGCGCCTCCCTCCCGTTCTCGAGTAGGTGCGAGCGGCGCCGCAGCGCCCACACGCTGCACCATCCAACCGAAGGGACCCCCATGGCCGACTCCTACACCGCCACCGCGACCCGCACCGGGACCGAGCAGTTCACCGTGTCCACCGGCACCACGACCGTCGTCTCGGACACGGGGCTGCGGCCGAGCGAACTGCTGCTGGCCTCGCTGAGCTCGTGCATCCTGTGGACGGTGGTGGACTACGCCGAGCGCAACGGGATCGGGCTCCCCGGCGAGGTCAGCGTCAGGGTAGCCGGGGCCATGGCCAGCCGGCCGCGGCGCGTGGGCGAGATCCGCGTGGAGCTCGTGCTCCCGGAGGGCCTGAGCGAGAAGCACCGGGAGGCGCTCCTGCGCGCGGGCCAGCACTGTCCCGTCCATGCGACCCTGACCCACTCCCCCGAGCTCACGGTCGCCCTCGGCTGAGCCGCCCGGGCGCACCGGCTGGCGTCGGGTAGGTTGCTGGGACAGCACCTGATCCGAGGAGACCGCCCGTGTTCACCGGCCTGAGCGCCTTCCCCCTGACCCCGCTCGACGAGCACGGGATCGACGAGGCCGCGCTCGGCCGGCTCGTGCAGCGCGCGGCCGCGGCCGGCGTCGACAGCTTCGGCGTGCTCGGCTCCACGGGCAGCTACGCGTACCTGGGCCGCGAGGAGCGCCGCCGCGTGCTCGATACCGCGGTCGCCCATGCCGGGGCGACGCCGGTGCTGGCCGGCATCGGCGCGCTCCGCACCCGCGACGTCCTCGCCCACGCAGCGGACGCGCAGGAGGCCGGCGCCGCCGCCGTCCTGCTCGCGCCCGTCTCCTACCAGCCGCTCACACCGGAGGAGGTGTACGGCCTCTACGAGGACGCCGCCGCGGAGCTCTCCGTCCCGCTCGTGGTCTACGACAACCCGCGCACCACCGGCTTCGCCTTCACCGACGAGCTCCACGCCGCGATCGCCACGCTCCCCGGCGTCGCGTCCGTGAAGATCCCGCCCGTGCCGGCGGATCCGGACGCCGCCGCTGCACGCCTCGGCGCGCTCCGGGCCCTCCTCCCGGACACGGTGACGATCGGCATCAGCGGCGACGCGTGCGCCGCGACGGCCCTCGCCCACGGCGCCGACGCCTGGTGCAGCGTGCTCGCAGGGATCCTGCCGGAGGTCTGCGTCGCGCTCACGCGCGCGGCCCTGCGCGGGCCGGGGCGGCCAAGTGGCGCGGCAGGCGCGGACGACGCCGATCCGGCCCGCGCGCTCTCGGCCCGGCTCGCGCCCGTCTGGGACCTCTTCGCCGAGCACGGGAGCCTGCGCGTGGCCGCCGCGGCGGCCGAGGTCCTCGGGCTCACGGCGTCCCCCAGCCTCCCCCGGCCCCTGCGGCCGCTGGACGCGGAGGCGAGGGCCGCCGTCGTGCGCGCGCTGGAGGCCGTCGGCCCGAGCTGACGCGCCGCCAAGAGACAGCCTGTCCGGCGCCCGAACCGGCTGGTTTACGGCAGGCGCCATCGAATCCCCGCGCCGCACGGATTGCGGCGGGGCGCCGCGGGGCAGGATGGAGGCATGAGTGATGACACGGAGATGATCCAGCGCGGCATCGGCGTCCTCACGGCAGCCCTGTCCTGGGAACCGGAAGACCCTGCGGCAACCGAAATGTTCAAGGAATCCCTCAAGACCCTCGCCCGGGTGGACGATGCGGTCTCGGTGACGTTCAGCGGCGGCTCGCCCGAGCAGGCGGCGGCGCTGCGCGAGGTCCTGCCCCAGGTGATCCGGCAGATCATCGAGGCGCTGGCCCCCGACTACACGCGCCTGGTCCTCGGGATGGCGATCGGATTCAAGTCCGTGGCCGAGGCCTACCGGCAGGACGCGCCGGACGCGGACGTCGCGGGCATCCTGCAGGCGGCCTCCCTCAACCTGGCCGAGGCGGAGGACGAGGACGACGACGAGGACTAGGGTCCGCGCCTATGCGAGGCGGTGCCGCCGCCGCGGCGCCGGGCCGGTCGCGATCTGCCCCCTCCACTCGGCGCGCAGCAGGAGCGCCATGCCCACGAGCATGACCGCCGCGTAGTAGGTCAGGAACCAGGAGAAGAACGTCCCCAGCCCCAGGTGGAACGCCATCGCCGCCACGAGCCCGGCGCGGGTCGGCCAGCCGCCGGAGAGGATCAGGAGGCCCGTCACGGCCTCGAACGCGATGAGCAGCCCGATCCAGAGCGCGTAGTTCCCGGGCACCACGGCCCGCCAGGCATAGGTCACCCAGGCGAACTTCGCATCGTCGGCGAAGTCTGCGTAGGTGGCGCCCCCGATCAGGAACGAGGCGTTCACGGCGGCCCCGCCGAGCAGCATGGTCAGCCCCGTCCCCACGCGCCCCACCCACTGCGCCCACGGGAACCAGGCCGCCAGGACGCTGCCGAGGAACGCGGGGACGGCAAAGATGAAGAACACCACCATCTGGACCAACGGATTCATGGCGATCACTCCCGGACTCTGCGCGGAACCTGATCTTCAGGCTAGGCCGGGCGCGGGCCGACGTTCAGAGCCCTTCGCCCCCAGCAGCTTCACGCCGCCGGCCCTAGCCTGAAGAGCATGACGGCGCCAGCCCAGCCCAGTGCCCGCGCCTGGTGGGCCTCCCTCTCCTGGATTCCCCTCTACCGGGTCGCGGGCGTCGCCGCGCTCCTGCTCGTGCTCTTCGACCTGGCCGCGCTCGCCCTCTACACCGTGGACGCGCCCCCAGTCTCGGGCGGCGAGGCGACGCTGCGCTTCATCGCCGGGCACAAGGCCTCCTACATCGCCCAGCAGCTGCTCTGGCTCGTCCCGTCGCTGTTCGGGCTCGTGGTGTTCGCCGCGCTCCTGGTCGCCCTCCTGCCCACGAACCCGAGCCTCGCGCTGCTGGGCTTCGCGGTGGGCGCGGCATCGTGGACGGCGCTGCTCGCGGTGCCGACCTCGAGCGTGGGCAGCCTCTCCCTCGTCACCCTCAGCGATGCGTGGTCCGCCGCCGACGACGCCGCGCGGCCGGCCTTCGCTGCGGCCGCGGAGGCGCTCGTGGCCGAGAACAACACCGTCGCCCTCGCCGGGACCCTCACTCCGCTGGGCGTGCTCCTCATCAGCCTGCCGATGGTCCGGGGCCCGCTCCCCGGCTGGATCGGCTGGCTCGGGATCGCGACCGGGGCGCTCGGCCTGGCGAGCGAGGTGCTGCGGTTCGCCGTCACCGCCCTCTACGCGGTCTACGGACCGCTCCTGTGGGTGTGGATCGCCGCCGTCGGCATCGCCCTTCTGGGGCTGACGGGACACAGGGCCGGGAAACCTGTAGAGTGATACAAACGCCAGCTGTCAGAAGAGCGGCTGGTCACCGCCCTCAGGTTGAGGGCCCCTTCAGACTTCTTGCTGCCAGGCCTTCGGCCGCCGGGCCGCGGCCCCGTGTGGCCGCCCGCACCGCGCACAGCGCCTCGCACATCATTCCCCTCACCACCACAGCTGTCCGCGCCGACGTCGTCGGCCCGGCAACCGGCCCCTGCACAGGGGTCACATCCACACAGAAGGAAAGCAACATGGCCACTGGCACCGTGAAATGGTTCAACTCCGAAAAGGGCTTCGGCTTCATCGCGCCTGAAGACGGCACTCCCGACGTCTTCGCCCACTACAGCGCCATCAACTCGTCCGGCTACCGCTCCCTCGAAGAGGGCCAGCGCGTCGAGTTCGATTCCGAGCGCGGCCCCAAGGGCCCCCAGGCTGCGAACATCCGCGCCCTCTGATCTGAACGACGCCGCGGGCGGGCCCCCACCGGCGGCCCGCCCGCAGGCATCGTTTCCACCCCCAGCACCTCCCCCCACCTGAAGGTCTCCTGATAACCACAGTTTCCAGCCCCGCAGTCCCCTCGACTCGTGCGCCCCACGCGGGCACCGAGACCTTCCCGCCGCTGACCAAGGCCTACCTCCAGGTGGCCCAGAAGGTGCGCGAGGACGGACTGCTGCGGCGTACGCCGTGGTTCTATTCGCTCCTCGGTGCGGCACTCCTCACCGTTCTCGGCGGCTTCCTCACCGGCTCCTTCCTCCTCGGCCAGAGCTGGTTCCAGCTCCTCATCGCCGCAGGGCTGGGGATCCTCTTCACCCAGGTCGCCTTCATGGCCCACGAGGCCGCCCACCGGCAGATCCTCTCCACGGGGCCCGCCAACGACAGGCTCGCCCGTGCACTCGCGGCCGTCGTCGGGATGAGCTACTCGTGGTGGGACTCGAAGCACTCCCGGCACCACGCCAACCCGAACCGGGTGGGCCGCGACCCGGACATCGAGGTGGACACCATCTCGTTCGTCGAGGAGGACGCGTCCCAGGCCCGCGGCCTGCGCAGAGTCATCACGCGGCACCAGGGCTGGCTGTTCTTCCCCCTGCTGACGCTCGAGGGCCTCAACCTCCATTTCCTCAGCTTCCGCCACCTGGTCTCCCGCGGCCCCGTCCGCGGACGGTGGGCTGAGCTCGGCCTCCTGACGCTGCGGTTCGGCATCCTGCTGGTCCCGCTCTTCTGGCTCCTCCCCGTCGGCATGGCCTTCGCGTTCCTCGGCGTCCAGCTCGCCGTCTTCGGCCTCTACATGGGCGCCACCTTCGCCCCCAACCACAAGGGGATGCCGGTGATCGCCCGCGAGGCGAGGCTCGACTTCTTCAGCAAGCAGGTCCGCACCTCCCGCAACATCTCCGGCGGTTGGTGGGCCACGTGGCTCATGGGCGGCCTGAACTACCAGGTCGAGCACCACCTCTTCCCCAGCATGCCCCGGCCCCATCTGGGCCGGGCACGCAGGATCGTCCGCGACCAGTGCCGCACCCTCGCGGTCCCCTACACCGAGACGACCCTGTGGCGCTCCTACGGGATCGTCATCGCCTACCTCAACCGGGTCGGGCTCGCCGCCCGCGATCCGTTCGAGTGCCCCATCACCGCCCAGTACCGGCGCGCGTGATGTCCCACCCTGCAGCGCGCAGACCGCATTCCAGCGCGGTGCCGAATGTGCAGGCTGCGACATTGCCGCCCGGAACCTGGGCAGGCCCTCGGGAGCACTCCGAGCCATGAGAAGCAACTACATCCGCGGGGCCTCCGTCACCTGCTCGGCCTCCCAGGCCGAGATCCAGGCGATGCTCGCCGCCGCCGGGGCCACCGGGATCCGGTTCGCCTCCGAGCGCGGGAAGACCAGGATCACCTTCCGTTCGGGAGGCCGCCACTTCCTCCTGGCCCTCCCGGCCGCGTCCTCTGATCTGCCCCGCGCCCAGGAGTCCGCCCGGCGCGGGTGGCGCCAGCTCTCCGCGCTCATCCGCGCCAAGCTCGACGCGGTCGACGCGGGGATCACCACCTTCGACGAGGAGTTCCTCGCCTCCATGGTCATGCCCGGGGGCACCACCGTCTTCCGGGCGGTCGCCCCCGGGATCGCGGCGGCCTGCGCGGCCACCGGCCCCGTTCCTCCGGCCGCGCCCGGTGCGCTGCCTGCCGCCTCCCCGTAGGCTGGGCGCATGGCCGGCCAGGACGCCCTCGAGGTAGAACGCAAGTACAGCGTCGAGACGGACACCCCTGTCCCCGACCTCGCCGGGCTCCCCGGCGTCGACCGGATCGGCACGCCCCAGACCCGCCAGCTCGATGCCGTGTACTTCGACACCCAGGACTTCGCCCTGGCCCGGCACCGGATCACCCTGCGCCGCCGCACCGGCGGCCCGGACGCCGGCTGGCACCTCAAGCTCCCGGCCGCCTCGGGCGCCCGGCAGGAGATCCACGAGCCCCTGCGCCTGGACACCGCAACCGTCCCGGACCGGCTCAGGAACCTCGTCGCCGCCCACACCCGCGGCGCCGGACTCGTGCCGATCGCACGCCTGTCCACCCGCCGCACCGCCACCGAGCTCTTCGACGCCGCCGGCCATGCCCTGGCCGAGTTCAGCGACGACCATGTCGAGTCCCAGGTCCCGCCGGGCATCGGCCCCGGGCAGCGGTGGCGCGAATGGGAGCTCGAACTCGTCACGGGCTCCGAGGACCTGCTCGAGGCGGCCGACGAGCTGTTCGCCGCCGCCGGCATCCACCCCGCCGCGCTCCCCTCCAAGCTCGTCCGCGCCCTCGGGCCCGCGCTCCAGCACGCCGCCCCACAGCAGGCGACGCCCGAGCGGAAGGGGGAGGCCGGCGTCGTGCTCCTGGCCTACCTCCGCCAGCACGCCGAGGAGCTCCTGGCCCGTGACCCCGGCGTCCGCCTGGACGCCCCCGACGCGGTGCACCAGCTGCGCGTCAGCGCCCGCCGCATGCGCTCGGCCCTCGCCTCGTTCCGGAAGTTCGTCGACGCGGACGCCGCGAACCGGCTCCGCGACGAGCTCCAGTGGCTCGCGGGCACGGTCGGAGGGGCCCGGGACGTCGAGGTCATGCGCGCGCGGCTGGCCGATCTGGCGGCCTCCCAGCCGGCCGCCCTGCTGCTCGGCCCGGTCCTGGCGCGGATCGAGGAGGAGTCGGACTTCCGCTACCGGCAGGCGCACGACGCCGGCCTGGTCGCCTTGGACAGCGAGCGCTACCTCCGCCTCCTCGACTCGCTCGACGCCTTCCTCGACGCGCCCCCGCTCACCGACCGCGGCCGGAAGACGGCACGGAAGGCGGTGGCCCGCCGGCTCGCGAGGGACGTCCGGCGCCTGCAGGACGCCGTCCGGGTCGCCGAGGACCTCGACGGCGCCGAGGCCGCGGACGTCACCGCGCTCGAGGCGGCCCTCCACGAGGTGCGCAAGAGCGCCAAGCGGCTGCGCTATGCGGGAGAGGCGGCCGAGCCCGTCCTCGGAAAGCGCGCCAGCAGGCTCGCGGCGTCCGCCGAGCGGATCCAGGACACGCTCGGCGAGCTGCAGGACACGGTGGTGAGCCGGGCCCACCTGCTCGAGCTCGCGGCCGCCGCCCAGGCCAGCGGGGAGAGCGCGTTCAGCTTCGGGCGCCTGCACGCACTCGAGGAGCAGCGCGCCGCCGAGGCCCGCGCCCGGTTCCGGCGCGACTGGGCCAAGTTCCTCGACGCCCACGCCTGACCCGGAGCCGGGGCCCGGGCGAGGTCCGCGCGGGGGCGGCTACGCGCCGTCGAACGTCACGACCTGGCGGATCACCGAGCCCGAGGCGAGCGCATCCATGCCCTCGTTGATCTCCTCGAGGCCGATCCGGCGCGAGACGAGCCGCTCGAGCGGGAGCCGGCCCTCGCGCCAGAGCCGCTCGAACGCGGGCACGTCCCGCTTCGGCACCGCCGAGCCGAGGTAGCTGCCCACCACCGTCTGGGCCTTGGCGGTGAGCTGCAGCGGCTCGATCTGAGCGGTCGCGCCGGGGGCCGGCAGCCCGACGGTCACGAGCGTGCCGCCGAGGCCGAGGAGCCGGTAGGCGGTCTCGAACGCGCGGGGGTGCCCCACCGCCTCGAGGACCACGTCGGCCTCCACGCCCTGCTCCATCGCCTCGGCCGGCGTGAGGGCCTCCGCCGCGCCCCACTCGCGGGCAGTGGCGAGCTTGGACTCCTGCGCGTCCACCGCCACGACCCGGCACCCCGTCGCGAGCGCCGTGAGCAGCCCCGCCATGCCCACTCCCCCGAGCCCCACCACGGCCACCGTCGTCTCGGGCGTGATCCTGCCCGCGTTCAGCAGCGCGCCGCCGCCGGTGAGCACGGCGCAGCCGAGCAGCGCGGCGACGTGCGGCGGGACGTCGTCGCCGACCGGGACCACGGAGCGCTCGTCGACCACGGCGTGGGTCGCGAAGCCGGAGACCCCCAGATGGTGCTGGACCGTCTCCCCCGCGCGCGTGAGCCGGCGCGCGCCGGTGAGCAGGGTGCCGGCCGCGTTGGCCGCACTGCCCCGCTCACAGGGCAGCCTGCCCTCGGTGGCGCACGCGGCGCATTCGCCGCAGCGCGGCAGGAACGTCATGACCACGCGCTGCCCCGGGCGCACGGACTCGACGCCGTCGCCCACCTCCTCCACGATCCCGGCGGCCTCGTGCCCCAGGAGCATGGGCAGCGGGCGGGGGCGCGAGCCGTTGACCACGGACAGGTCCGAGTGGCACAGCCCGGCCGCCTCGATCCGGACCATGAGCTCGCCGGGGCCGGGGCCCTCCAGCTCGAGCTCGTCCACGGTGATGGGGCGCGAGTCCGCGTAGGGCGGTTCGGCGCCCATGCTGTTGAGGACGGCGCCGCGGATGGGGCGGGTGGCGGGCATGCGGACTCCTTCGGCGGGACGGGTGTGCTGCTGGCAGTCAAGCAGGCCGGGCGCGCCCCGCCAAGCGCCGCGCGGGCGGCGGGGCGCGCCCGGAACCTCAGCCGGCGGTGCCGCGCCCGAGGGCCTCGATGACCTCGCGGGCCACGGACGCGCTCGACTGGGGGTTCTGGCCCGAGATGAGGTTCCCGTCCACGACCACGTGGTCGCTCCAGGCCGGCGCCGTCTCGACCTCGAGGCCGGCGTCCCGCAGCGCGGACTCGACCCACCACGGGGTCTTCTCACCCGTGCCGCCCGTGCGCTCCTCCTCGTCGGTGAACGCCGTCACCCGCCGCCCGGCGAACACGTTGGTGCCGTCCTCGGCCTTGGCGGCCAGGAGGGCTGCCGGACCGTGGCAGAACGGGGCGATGACCGTGCCGGCCGCGTCCGCCGCGGCGAGCACGCGGCCGGTGTGCGGGTCGAAGGCGAGGTCGGTCATGGGGCCGTGGCCGCCGGGGAGCACCACGGCGTCGAACTCGGAGGCGTCCACCGAGGAGATGGGCACCGCGGCCTCCAGCTCCCCGGAGATCTCGCGGAGGTAGGCTGCGAGGTCGTCGGCCTTCTCCTGGGAGCCGACCTGCTCGGCGTCGAGGCTGACCGCATCCGGGGTGGGGGTCACGCCGTCCGGCGTCGCGATCACGACGGAGTGGCCGGCCCGGGTCAGTTCGCGGCGGGCGGTGGCGAGTTCCTCGGCCCAGAAGCCGGTGGGGTGCGAGGTGCCGTCGGCGAGGCGGAGCTCTGTGGCGCCGGTGACGATCATCAAGATCCTGCTCATTCTTCCTCCACGTCTCGGTTGCTGGGATGCCGGTGGGTATTACCCAGACGGTGGCCGAGTGACCCACCGGCTCCGCCGCCCCACCGATCCGAGAGGGACGCTGCCATGGCCCACCACCCGACCACCGCCTTCGGGCGCCTGTTCGCCGCCGGCTTCGGCGCCGTGAAGGCCCTCCGGCCGGACCGCCCCATCCACCCGCAGGGCGCTGCGATGAACGGGACGCTCGAGATCACCGGGGGCGCCTCGGGCATCCCCTTCCTCGACACGCCCTCCTCGAGGACGGTGGCGGCGCGCCTGTCCCGCTCGCTCGGCCTGCCGGTGCGCTGGCCGGACATCCTCGGGCTCGCGATGCGCTTCCCCACGGACGACGGCGCCGCCGACCTCCTGCTCGCCTCGACGGGCTGGCGGGTGCCCGGCCGCTTCTGCCTGACGGCGCACCGCACGGTGGGCGCCGCCGCCCTGACCTCGCTCATGCCGTACCGGGGTCCGCACGGCCCGGTCCTCATCGGGGCGCGGACGCTCGGCCCCGACCCGGGGGCGCCCGGGCGGGTCAAAGACACGGCGACGTGGAACCTCGCGCTCTCCTGGGCCACCCCGCTGGGCCGCTGGCACCGCTTCGGCGCGCTGCACCTGGTGCCCGCCCTCGGCCCCGACGGCGCGGTCGTGGACACCGAGCTGCGCTTCGACCCCCTGCTCAGCCCGCTGCCCACGGCCGGCACGTACGGATGGACGCGCCGCCTGCGCGAGCACTCCTACCGCAGGGCGCGGTCCTGAGCCCGGGCCGCCCCCGGGCGTCCGGGGGCGCCTACTGCCGGAACGCCTCGACGACGGAGGCCATGTCCTCGCCTCCGTGGCCTGCGGCGATGCCCGCCTCGAAGCGGCCTCGCAGCGCGTCCATCAGCTCGGGGCTCACCCCGGTGGCGCGCAGGGCGTCGGCGATGAGCCCGGCGTCCTTCGCGGCGCCGTCGAGCGGGAACGCGGGCGGGAACTCGCCGGCGATCATGGCCTTGCCCTTCAGCTGGGCGTAGGGGCTGTCCGTCCCGCCGCCCGCGATCGAGTCGAGGAAGAGCTGCGGGTCGATCCCCAGCCCGCGGGCGAGGCTGATCGCCTGGGCCGTGCCGCCCACGATCGTGAGCACCCAGGAGTTCATCACGAGCTTGAGCCGCTGCCCGTCGCCGGGCTGGTCGCCGACCCACACCGTCTTCGCCCCGACCGCGTCGAAGACGGGGCTGACGGCCTCGCGCAGGTCGGACGGGCAGCCGGCCACGACCACGAGCTTCCCGTCCTCGGCGGGCTGTCGCGTGCCGACGACCGGGGCGTCCACGAAGTCGACCCCGCCGGCGCGGGCCTGCTCGGCGAGCCGCTGCACCCCGTCGACGCCCACGGTGGCGCTCTGTACCCACACCGCGCCGTCCTTCATGGCGGGCAGCGCCTCGCCCATGACCTGGGCGACCGCGTCCTCGTTGAAGAGCATCGTCACCACGATGTCGGCCCCGGAGACCGCGTCCGCGGGGCTCTCGGCGACGCGCGAGACGCTGTCCGCGAGCGCCGCGGCCTTGTCATGGCTGCGGTTCCAGACGACGACGTCGAAGCCCGCCTTCGCCAGGTTCTTCGCCATCCCCGCGCCCATGATGCCGGTCCCGAGCACTGCTGCCGTGGTTGCCATGTAGTCCTCCTGTGTCGCCTCGTCCAAACGCTGGTTCTCGTACCCGGGAACCGCCGCGGTCACCCATTGTCCGCGGCCGAGCCCCCTGCGACCATGGGCGCGTGGTGTACTGCAACGAGCTGGCGGACCGCATCCGCGCTGTCCTGGCCGGGATCGACGGCGCCCGCGGCGCCACGGAGCAGCAGATGTTCGGAGGCCTCGCCTTCCTCGTCGGCGGGAACATGGCCGTAAGCGCGGCGGCGCGGGGCGGCCTGCTCCTGCGCGCCGACCCGGCGGCGAGCGATGCGCTGTGCGCCCATCCGGGAGTGGAGCGCGCGGTGATGCGCGGCAGGCCCATGGACGGCTGGCTGCGCGTGGACGATGCCGCGGTCGCCGCGGACGAGGACCTTGCCCGCTGGGTGCGGATCGGGGTCGACTACGCGGCGTCGCTGCCGCCGAAGCAGGGGCCCCCGAAGTAGCGGGCCGCGAGCCGGCGGACGCGGAACCTTCAGCCCGCGAGCATGAGGAGGGCGGCGCCGTCGTCCGCCCGTTCTAGGGTGACGGCCGTCAGGTCCGGAACCCAGTAGGTCGGCGCGTAGGACGCGGCGCGCCCGCCGACGCCGAGCACCCTCGCCCCTGCGGCGAGCCCGGCCATGATCCCGGCCTCCGAGTCCTCGAGGACGAGGCACTCGGCCGCCGGCGCGCCCAGCTTCGAGGCGGCGAGGAGGAAGCCCTCGGGGTCGGGCTTGCTCGCGGCGACCATCTCGGCGGTCACGGCCAGCTCCGGGAAGGGCAGCCCCGCGGCCGCCATGCGGCGGCGCGCGAGGTCGTCGTCGGCGGAGGTGACGAGGGCGTGCGGGATGCCCGCGAGCGCGGCGAGGAGCTCCGCGGCGCCCGGCACCGGCACCACGCCGGCGGTGTCCTCGCGGGAGGCGTCGAGCATGCGCGCCTCGTCGGCGAGATTCGCGGCGTGCGCCCGCTCCGGCAGCAGCAGGGACATGGTCAGCCATCCCTGCCGGCCGTGGATGAGCGGCTCCACGGTGTCCCAGGCGAGGCCCTGCTCGGCGGCCCACTCGGCCCAGAGCCGCTCGACCACGGCGTCGGAGTTCACGAGCGTGCCGTCCATGTCGAGCAGGACGGCGCGGGCGGAAACGGTCTCAAAGGTCATGGATCCTCCTCCTGTGTCACCACGGTACATGGCATAATCCCCCTAGTGGTCCTATCTGGATCGAACCACGAGTAGCGAACCACGAGCGAGGAGGCCCCGGTGCCAGCGACTGAGTCTGACGTGCGGGCCGCGGGCGGCGCCATCAACAACTCGAGCGTGCCCAAGCACGAGCAGCTGCGCTCGATCATCCTCAGGCTCGCCAAGGAGGAGCTGGCCCCGGGCGACCGGCTGCCCAGCGAACGGGCGCTCATGGACGCCTACGGGGTCTCGCGCATCACCGTGCGCGCCGCGATCGGCCGGCTCGTCACGGAGGGGCACCTGGTGCGCGCCCCGGGCAAGGGCACCTTCGTGGCGGACTCCGCCATCCAGTCCACCCTCCACCTGGCCTCCTTCACCCAGGAGATGGAGGGCCGCGGGCTCACCGCCAGCACCGTGGTGCTCACTGCCGAACAGTCGGCCGCGCCCGAGGACACCGCCGAGGCGCTCGGCCTCGCCCCGGGCACCGACGCGATCCATCTGCGGCGCCTGCGGCTGGCCGACGGCCGCCCGGTGAGCGTCGACGACGCCTGGTACCACCCGGTGCACGCGGCGGGCCTCCTGGGCATCGACCTGACCGGCTCGGTGTACAAGGCGCTCGCCACCGAGTTCGGCCACCAGATCGACCGCGCCCGCCAGACCGTCCGCGCCGAGGGGGCACCCTCGGACATCGGCGTGCTCCTGGGCACCGGGACCGGCGCCCCGATCCTGTTCTTCAACCGCGTCTCCTACTCGGGCGAGCTGCCGATCGAGCATGCCCGCTCGTGGTACCGCTCGGACCGGTACGCGCTCAGCATGGAGGTGCGGCTGTAGGCTCGCCGGTGCTCCGGCCGCGCCCAGCTGCCGGGCTGCCTCAGCCGGCGCCGTTGACCGAGAACAGCTCGGCCCCGGCGTCCACGTGGCCGGAGGCCAGCACGGTCGCCGTGTCCGGCTTCGTGTCGAGCACGACGACGGGGCTCACCATCGAGTAGCCGGCGGCCACCGCGGCGGCCGGGTCGACCCGCATGACGGGCGCGCCGGCGTCGACCGTGTCCCCCTTGGCGGCGAGCAGCTCGAAGCCCTCGCCCTTGAGCTTCACGGTGTCGATCCCCACGTGGGTGAGGACGCCGCGGCCCGAGCCGTCGACCACCACGAAGGCGTGCGGCAGGAGCTTGACGATCGTTCCCGCCACCGGGGAGACGACCTCGAACCGCTCGCCCGCGGGCGGCTCGACGGCCGCGCCCGAGCCGACCATCTGGGCCGCGAACACGGGGTCCGGCACCTCGGCGAGCGGCAGGGAGCGGCCCGCGAGCGGGGCCAGGACCACGAGCGCCTGGGCCATCAGAGGAGGTCCTCGATGTCCTCGGCGAGGGTGTCCGCCTCGGGCCCCACGATGACCTGGACCGCGCGGCCCGCCGCGAGCACGCCGTGCGCCCCGGCCGCCTTGAGCGCGGACTCGTCCACGAGCGAGGCGTCCTTCACCTCGGTCCGCAAGCGCGTGATGCACGCCTCCACCTCGACGATGTTGGCGGCGCCGCCCAGGCCCGCGACGATCTTCTCTGCCTTCGACATGGCATGTCCTCTCTGACTGTGCTGCTGGTCTGACGGTGATGCCGGGACCAGCCGGTTCCCGTCTGTGACCAGTGTGGGCGGTACTGCCGGCGGGGTCACCCCCTTGACACCCCCCGGTGGCCCGTCTCACACTGAACTGGTCATAACCAGACAGTACCGGCAGAGACCGGTTGGCCACAAGACCCCCAGACCCGAACCCGCAAAGGTGCATCCCATGTCGACTGACACCTCGGCCCAGGCGCCGGAAAAGAAGCCCAACGTGGTCTTCGCGACCCTGCAGCGGCTCGGCCGCACGCTCATGCTGCCCATCGCGGTCCTGCCCGCCGCGGGCATCCTCCTGCGCCTCGGACAGGCCGACCTCCTCGGCGCGATCCCCGGCTTCGGCCAGGGCGCGGCGGTCATCTCGGCCGCCGGCAACGCCGTGTTCCAGTGGCTCCCGCTCATCTTCGCCGTCGGCATCGCGATCGGCTGGGCGAAGAAGGCCGACGGCTCCACGGCGCTCGCCGCGGTGGTGGGCTACATGGTGATCGACGGCGTGTTCAAGGCCATGTCCCCGATCGTCCTCGCCGGGCAGGTGGACCCGACCGGCAAGCCGGCGGTCATCAACTACGGCGTCCTCGCCGGCATCATCGTCGGCCTCTTCTCCGCGAGCCTCTGGCAGAGGTTCTACCGGACCAAGTTGCCCGACTTCCTCGGCTTCTTCTCCGGACGCCGGCTCGTGCCGATCCTGACCTCCGTGACCAGCCTCGTGACCGGCGTCGTGCTCTCCCTGCTCTACCCGCTCTTCAACTCGGCCCTCTCGTGGGTGGGCCAGGCCGTGGCCTCGAACTCCGTGGTGGGCGGCGGCGTGTACGGGTTCGCCAACCGCATGCTCATCCCAGCCGGCCTGCACCACATCCTCAACTCCGTGGTCTGGTTCCTCATCGGCGACTACACGGATGCCTCCGGCCACCTCGTCCGCGGCGACCTCAACCGCTTCTTCGCCGGCGACCCCTCCGCGGGCGTGTTCATGACCGGCTTCTTCCCGATCATGATGTTCGGTCTGCCGGCCGCCGCGCTGGCCATCTGGCGGCACGCGAAGCCGTCGCAGAAGAAGATCGTGGGCGGCATCATGCTCTCCACCGCGCTCACCGCGTTCCTCACGGGCATCACCGAGCCGCTCGAGTACTCGTTCATGTTCGTCGCGTTCCCGCTGTACATCGTCCACGCGTTCCTCACCGGGACCTCGCTGGCCCTGGTCAACGCCCTCGGCATCCACGATGGCTTCACGTTCTCGGCCGGCCTGATCGACTACATCCTCAACTTCGGCAAGGCCCAGAACGCGTGGCTGCTCATCCCGATCGGCATCGGCTACGGCCTCGTGTACTACTTCCTCTTCTCGTTCGTGATCAAGCGCTGGAACCTGCGCACGCCGGGGCGCGAGGACGACGAGGTCACGGTCGAGACCGAGGCGGCCAAGTAGGCATGGAGATCATCGTCCTTCCCGACCCCGACGCCGTGGCGCGCACGGCCGCGGACATCATCGAGGAGCGGGTGCGCCGCGGCCCCTCGGTCCTGGGCCTCGCGACCGGGTCCACCCCGCTGGGCACGTACCGCGAGCTCATCGAACGGCACCGGCACGGCCTCAGCTTCGCCGAGGCCCAGGCGTTCCTGCTCGACGAGTACGTGGGCCTGCCCGCTGCGCACCCCGAGTCGTACCGCTCGGTGATCCGGCGCGAGTTCGCCGGGCACGTGGACTTCGCGGCGGACGCCGTGCACGGGCTCGACGGCGAGGCCGCCGACCCGGCCGCCGAGGCCGCCCGCTACGAGGCCTCGATCGCCGCCGCCGGAGGGGTGGACGTCCAGCTGCTCGGCATCGGCACCGACGGGCACATCGGGTTCAACGAGCCCATGAGCTCGCTCGCCTCGCGCACCCGGATCAAGACCCTCACCGAGCAGACGCGGCGGGACAACGCGCGCTTCTTCGCCAGCCCGGACGAGGTCCCCGAGCACGTCCTGACCCAGGGGCTCGGCACCATCCTCGAGGCGCGCCACCTCCTGCTCCTCGGGCTCGGGGAGGCGAAGGCCGCTGCGGTCGCGGCCGCCGTCGAGGGCCCCGTCGCCGCGATCTGCCCCGCCTCGGCCCTCCAGCTGCACCCGCACGTGACGGTGCTCGTCGACGCGGCCGCGGCCGCGGAGCTCGCGCATACGGAGTACTACCAGTACACCTACGGCCGGAAGCCGGCGTGGCAGGGCTTCTGACCTCGCCGGCCCTCGAGTTCGCCGTGGAGTCCGCCGCCGGGGTGCGGATCGCGGCCGCCGCGGGCGCCGCGCGCGTGGAACTGTGCGCGGCGCTGGCCGCGACCGGCGGCATCACGCCGAGCCAGGCCACGATCGAGGCGGCCTGCGCGGTGGGGCTCCCCGTGCACGTGCTCGTCCGCCCGCGGCCCGGCGGCTTCGCCTACTCGCCCGAGGAGGCGCGCGCCATCGAGCGGGACTGCGTCCTCGCCCTCCGGGCCGGCGCGGCAGGGGTGGTCGTGGGGATGCTGGCGCCCGACGGCGGCCCCGACGCCGAGGCGCTCCGGCGGGCGGCCGGCGTCGTGCGCGGACAGGAGCCCAGCGCGGAGGTGACGTTCCACCGCGCGTTCGACGCCGCGCTGGCCGGGGGCGCGGACCCCGCCGGGGCCCTCGCCCGGCTCGCGGCGGCCGGGGCGGACCGGGTGCTGACCAGCGCCGGCGCCCCGGACTGCGGCCAGGGGCTCCGCGGCCTGCGCGACCTCGTCGTGCTGGCGCGGGAGCACGCGCCGGACCTGCAGATCATGGCCGGCGGCGGGGTGACCGCCGGCCTCGTGCCCGCGCTGGTCGACGCCGGCGTGCACGCGGTGCACGCCTCGGCGCGCGGGGCGCACGGGGCGATCGACCCGGCGGCTGCGGCGGCCATCGCCCGGGCGGTGGCTAGCGGGCCGAGGTCTCCCACGCGTCGACCTGGGCCAGGAGCTCGCGCCGCCGGGCCTCGGGGGCGAAGCTGCCGGTGACCGAGTTGCGGGCCAGCAGGGCCAGCTCCGCGCGGCCCAGGCCGAACTGCTCGGCCACGGCGGCGAGGTTCTCCCCCGCGTAGCCGCCGAAGTACGCCGGGTCGTCCGAGTTGACGGTCACATGCAGGCCCGCGGCGAGCATGGCCGGCAGGGGATGGTCGGCGAGCGTGTCCACGGCCCGCAGGCGCACGTTGGAGAAGGGGCACACGGTCAGCGGCACGTGCTCCTCGGCGAGGTGGCGGACCAGCTCGGGGTCCTCGAGGGACCTGATGCCGTGGTCGATCCGCTCCGCGCCGAGCTCCCGCAGCGCCTCCCAGACGTAGTCCGCGCCGCCCTCCTCCCCCGCGTGCGCCACGGCGTGCAGGCCGAGCTCTCGGGCCTCGCCGAAGATGTGCGCGAACGGCCCGACCCGGTGGCCCACCTCGGCCGAGTCCAGGCCCACGCCGAGCAGCTCCCCCGGGCTCTGCTTTGCCTCGGCCCACACGGCCTCGGCCTCCTCCACCGGGGCGTCGCGGAGGAAGCACAGGATGAGGCCGCCGGTGACGCCCTGGCGCGCGGCGTCGTCGAGCGCCTCGCGCAGCCCGGCCACGATCTCCGCGTACGGGACGCCACGGGCGGCATGGGCCTGGGCGTCGAAGAACAGCTCGGCGTGCCGCACGCCCTCGGCCGCGGCCCGGCGCAGGTAGGCTGCGGCGAGGTCGCGGAAGTCCTCCCGCGTGCGCA